>NZ_CAMVTE010000006.1 GCF_947170395.1 uncultured Methanobrevibacter sp.
TCATAGCAATACCACCAGTAGCTAAACATAATGCTAAAAGACGAGCGTAGGATAATACATCTCCCATGTAACCGAAAATATCCATTACACCATATGCACCGTTAGCCCATACCAACATTCCAATAGTAGCGAGTATTAATACGCCTCCTAATGCCATACCAATCATACCAATAGCAGGCATCATGTATCCTAAAGCAAGTAAGATAATACCAGCTTCGAAAACAAACCAACAAATTTGAGAACCAATAGCTTCTTTCTTATTACCATATCTTAAGTTGTTGATAGCACCTAATATAAATCCGATATTAGTGTAAATAAGACCCACTATGATAGCAATAATCAATATAGTATCTGGGTGTACGAATGCTTCAACAGGAGCAAATACGGTTGGTAAACGGAAACCAGCTATCCTTTCCGGGAAGTCCCCAATGAAACCGTTGGTTATTAAACCCAGTATCACAGCCCACAGACCGGACCAGATTAAAATCCAACCAAATGAATGCATTGATTCTTTAACTTTTCCAAGACCTTTCAGCAATACTACCCCAATAGCAGATACAACTAAACCATATACTGCATCGGTTAAACAGAAACCGAAGAAGAATGGGAATGTGATTGCAACAAAAATTGTTGGATCCATTGCATTGTAACGTACCGGAGAGTACATATCAACGAGATATTCGAAAGGTTTTGCATACCATCCATTCTGTTGTAAAATAGGAACATTTTCATCATCAGTACCTTCAACCTCTATTGTTTCAAAGGCACAATGTCCATCAGAACTTTTTTCAACGACTTGTTCAACCTTTTCGGTGTCCTTTACAGGCACCCATGCTTCAAGAACGTAAGCATCTTTGGTTTGAACAAATGATGAAAGAATTTCGTTCTTTTCTTTTTCATTTTCTAATTGTTCTTTGAGAGCTAATATCTCATCATCCCATTGTTCAGCGACTGCTCTTAATTCTTTTTTAACAGCAGCACGTTCTGAGTCAATTGTCAATAATCTGGAATCAGCATTTGAAATAATCTGTTGAGGAGAACCTTCAACATTACCTATTTCAATTTTCTCAAAGTCAAATTTACGAAGTGTTGAATAAACTTCATCACTATATTCTTTTAATGTTACTACGACGATAATTTCTCCTTCCTTATCATCCGCAGGAACAGAAAATACATCTAATTCATCTGTCAAGTTACTTAATTGATTTTTGATTTCTGAAGTAGATTCAGCATTAATCCTACCAACAGTAGTAGAAGTGTACTTTGAATCTTTTAAAAGAGCTAAATCCATGTCAAAATTGGATAAGTGCTTAGCCAAACTTTTATTAGACTTGAGTTCACTTGTTTCAGCGTCGAGTGCGGCTAGTTTTCCTTCAATTACATGTGTTTTAGACTCCACTTGAGCTAGTGTGTCTTCAGCTTTCTCAATGAAAGCTTCAGTATCTAGAGCTTCTACTTCTTTTTGAACTGGCATGTCTGGACTAATAAAAGACATTAATGTATCTTTTAACCCATGGCCTTCTGATAAAGAATTTCCTAATAGTTCAGATATACCATTTGTTTTCATTAGAAGAGAAGATAACTTACCAGTGTAAGGAGTAGCTTTTGCCGGAGTGACTAATTCCGCTAATTCAGGATCTTGCTGAACGCTATCAGAAATATCACTGACTTGTATAAGCCCTGATTCGTGGAGAGCATCCACTGTAGGAGCTACATACTTATCAAGTGTAACAATTCTAATTTTACGCATTCTAGCTGTCTTGAACATATAATCTCACACTACAAAATATTTTTGACAATAATTGAAGCAGCTTCATCCACATTTGCCATAGCCTTTTCTTTTAATGCACTTACGTCATCATCAGAGCTAGCAGCAATAGTTTTAGCTTCTTCTTTAGCTTTATCTTCTGCATCAAAAACAGTATTTTTAGCTTCTTCTTCTGCTGCAGCTTTAGCTTCGGAAATAATTTCTTCAGCTTTAACTTTAGATTCAGCAATCAAATCTTTTGATTGAGACTCTGAATCAATAATAAGCTGCTCAGCATCAGCTTCAGCTTTTTTTATCATTGCGATTGCGTCTGATATCTCTGCCATAATAAATCACCATGGTGTACTTATTTTTATTGTGCAATATATATATCTTTTACTATTTAATATTTGTAAAAATAGCTAAAATTTAAAATAGATTAAAAAAATGTATTCAAATAATTAAATTTACATGAAAAAATGATATAAAAAAAATAATAAAAGAAAAATAAGTTATTTATAGAACCATTTCAATATACTAGGAGGCAATTTCTGTAAATAAGCAAGAATTGCTATTATTACAACAATCAAACCAACTACAATGAATTCAATATTGTACGGAAAACCCAGTAATACATATCCTGCAACAGCAATAATTATTCCTTCAAAGAAAAATACTGCTTTGGTCCAACCAGGGTTCAGCATTATAACAAAATATGCCACACCAATCATAATAAGTATTACAGAAGTTGCAAGGACATCATTTGTTAACGGTTCGTGCCTTAGAATTGGAGATACACCCCAAATAATTAACACCAGCGCCAGCATTACCCCCAATAATTTAAACATTTTTACATTTGCCATAATAACACTTACATTTAATTATAACTTCATATTATTTATATCATTATATTTAGATGAATACATATGGAAAGAGCAGTTTGGATTATACTAAATGAAAATTTCTCACTTACTTTAGATAGTGAAATCAAAGACAAAAAAGTTGTGGATAAAAAATTCTCACCTGGCGGCGACATCTGGACAGAAGAACTGCCAAGATTAGGATTCAGCGATGAGACTGTTCAAAAGGATTATGATGAATTCCTATCAGACATCACAGCACTATTTTCAGAACCCCTTGCCGACGAAGTTTTCGTTGACGCAAAAATAGGTGAGGAATCAGAATATTTAAACAGCAAAAAGCCCTTGTTAATAAGAAAAATAGAAGAATACAGTGTGGATGAAATCATAAAATAGCATTAGCCTTGTTTAATACTTCATCCATTGTATTGAATTTTAAAGGTTCGCCATCATCGGAAACTTTTTGAGTGGTTATTAACACATTAGGGGAAGCCCATATATATGAATACATGAAATAAGCCACATTAATGAATATCAATAATGAAAAAGCAGATAAAGCCAATATTAAACATATCACATGTATCAAAGGATTGCCGTATCTTCGCTTATGCATCAATATAAAATCATTATCGGTTTCAATGATTGTGAACTTTTTTTCAGACAGTTGCTCGGAAATTTTTTCCATGTCCTTAAAACTGTCTGCACTTAATATCAATAAATCCATTTTAATCAACGTAAACTACAAATTCATCCAATTCTTTTCTTGGAGTCTCTCTTGGCTCAGCATTGCCGTAACCCAATGGAGTAAACAATATTGGTTCTTCATTTTCCTTTAAGTTTAAAAATTTATGAGCTTCGTATTTTTTAAATGCTCCAATATAACAGGTTCCAAGACCAACGTCCTGTGCAGCAAGAATCATATGATCCATTACGATTGTTGCATCAATGTCTGCAATGTTTCTTCCATCCCATGGTCTGGTCCATGCCTTGTCAATCTCAGCAACCACACAAAGCACATAAGGGGCTTCGGTAAACCATTTTGCACCATAAATTTTGGACAATTCATCCTTATATTTTTTAGCATCTATTACATAAACCTTGAATGGCTGTGCGTTAATGCCTGTTGGTGCAATTGTAGCTGCTTTTAGTACATATTCAAGTTTTTCATCTTCAACGGGTTTATCCAAATAACCTCTAACGCTGTACCTTTCAGTAATTACATCAATAAATTCCATTTTATCTTCCTCCTTCGTAAATTATATCATCCAAATCACAGAATCTTCTAAATTCATCTTCATCCATTTTTTCTTCATGAATATGGGCAATAATTCCCGGAAGCCTGCCAATCATGAAAACGCCAAGACCCAAATCCGGAGTAAATCCCAAATCGGATAGAATTGCAGCATTTGCCCCGTCAACATTAAGCCTGATATTCTTTTTTTGATATGCCAAATCCTCAACAGCCAACGCCAATTTAATATGAGGTCCAATAAAACCCTGCTTGATTACAAGTTCCATCAATTTATCGGCTCTCGGATCCACATTATGATACCTATGGCCAAAACCGGGTATTTTTTTATCCCCCAGGACATATTCATTGTATATGTCAATGGCCAAACTGGCAATCTGCTTATTGTCAATGTTGGAATCATCAGTCAAATACAAAGAATCTATTTTAGACTGATATAATTCCATTGTCTTTTCAATTGCCCCCGCATGCTTATGTCCAAAGGACAGTAATGCGCCGGCCACAGCAGAATTCATTGGTGAACCTGATGATGCAACCAAACGGGCTGTTTGGGTACTTGGCGGGGTGGCACCATGGTCACAGAATGAAACCAAAACCTGATTAAAGATTCTGCCTTCCTGAACTGAAGGCAATCTTCCTTTTAACATTAAATAAACCATATCACTGTATCTGATTTTTTCAATCAGATCCCTTTGATTATAACCTCTTGTGACAATCTTATCGGTTTCCACCTTTGATATGGCTGTTTTTAAAGAATGTGAATTTACCCTAAAATTATTTTCCTGCATTTTCATTTACCTTCAAATTAGTTATTAATAGTTTTATTATCATTATAATTTTAATGTTGCTACTCTCGGTTCGACAAAACATGAGGGTCTAACAGCAACTATTCTAACACCGCTTGCTCTCTGATTTCCAATATTAACATAAGCGCCTAAAACTGTAGTTTTTCCACCAAAACCCAAAGGACCAATGCCGGTTTCATTCAGTTGGTCGGTTACATACCTTTCAACATCACTTAAGTTGTCCAGATTCCCATACGCAATCGATTTTAAAAGCAGCGCATTGGCTTCATAGTGTGTTCTTCCAATACCTATTGATGGTATTGATGGTGTACATCCTAGGAGTTTCAGCGAATCCTTTAGCCATCCGCAGGCAGTGTCAACTACATTGGAAAATGAACGCTTATGATAAACCCTATAGGTTTTAGCCCTAATTTCAGGACCTCCTCCTTCAAGAATAAAATGAATATTCAAAGTATCCTGTGAAATTTCCCTCATATATGACGATTCATCATTTCCACAATCAATCAAAATTGAAGCCGGCTTGAGCATCCCAGGCATTTCATACAATCCTCTGGACTGTTCTATTCTTTCTGTGAAATCCCCTTTTACAGCCATCGGCCTTGCCGGAAGACTGTTTAAACCCAAAGCAATGCCTTCGTGAATCTGGTTTAACAATTCTCCGGAAATTTCCCTTTCAGAACCCATTTCTATTATGACATGAGGAATTCCGGTATCATCACACAACGGGAATTTATCTCTAAAAGCAACATTGTAATTTTCTAAAATCTGGGTTAATGCCCAACGGGCGTTTTCATTATTTTCACTTTTAATGGCTCTCTTTAAGGCATTTAACTTATCATCACTTAAAGAGGTTGAAGCATCAATAATGGTTTTGGAAATATCTTCTAGAATATCCATAAAATCACTCAGGAACAGATAAATCACTGGATTGGTTAGGTGATGCAACGGCATCCGGACAATAACTGTCAATCATACGTTTAACCAACATTACCTGTTTTATGCGGGCAATGGCTTCTTTTTGTGTAGTGTCCCAATTATGATTTGCAGCTACAGACCCTCCGGTTTTCAGATATGCCGGTGATGCCACGTCAATGAATTTAGGAACTTCATAATGTCTGATAAATCCGCCTGTTGATTTTGGGTTTTCAGTATGCAAATCCAAAGAAATATCAACAGCATTCCTGATGGCTGCAATCATAGGAATCTGCAAGTCCCTAACAGGATTTAAAGAGTCAAGACCCATTTCCTCAAGCAGTTTTGCAGAAGCGGGATTTGAATGGCCTGCATGTGCTGATAATTTAAAATGAACATTTTTTGGAATTTCGCCTTCACTGCGCATTTTATTTAAAACCCACAGCAATCCCTCATCATAAAGCAATATTCCCCTAACGCCCAAATCGCATGCCCTTCTAACATCCTCAATTGCATAAACCAGATTATCATAACCTCTTAAACGGTACCCGATTCTGCTTCCTTCCTGGGTGTGTACGGTAGCTGAAGTATCATAGGTTGCCCTTGGACCAACGGATAAAAATAGCTCACATCCATATCCTTTAGCCAGATCTACCATTTCCTTAATTTCACTGTCAGTTAAAAGCATTATTCCCTTTGTTTGGGTAACCCTATGGATAAAAATGTCATTTTTTAATGATTCATTTAAAAGTGCATCCATTGTTTTTGGAGATTGTATTCCAGGAACTTCAAAACGGTACTGTCCCCCATCATTGAACCTTTTAGAGGATTTGAAGTCTGCAGAAGTTTCCTCGATTCCTGATTTTTTAAGAAAATCTTTTGTCTTATCCATATTATCTACCGTTTAATTTACTAACAACATACCTCATGGAATACTCTTCAAGCGAATCAATAACCGTGAGGTTTTTTACATCATAAAGAGGATTGTTGGATTTGAATTTGTCTATCAATTCGCTTAATTGATATGGATTTTCAAAGTCCCCCTTCGGAAGCAATGTGAGATTTTGAAATACCCCATTTCTGAAGTTCTTATCCAATTTGATGATAACATTTGATGGCCTTTTTTCGGGATACAACTCATTTAACTTATCGTCTGAAAGAATTATCATTCTGTTTACCAAGTTTTTAATACTGTTTACTTTATCAACAGTAGAATAATTTTCCAAAAGACCATATTCCATTAACTGATCTATATCATCCACTGTAACCTCACCAACGACCAATGATATTGCCACAGCATAAGGAAGTGACTGTTTTAGCTCATCCATATTTTTTGGATTGAAATTATTGTGTTCTGCGGCTACAGAATAGGTTTTAACTGCAATGTTTTCAATATGGTCATATTCATCTCCTATACTTGCCTTCAGCTTTAACGCAGTGTCGATTGAAGAGTGAATATGTCTGCAGAACGGATATTTCTTGAAGTAAATGTCTCTCACCCTTACTTTTCCTATGTCCTTCAACACCTCTTCAAAGGAAAAGTCTTCAGCAGTATAATCGGTGTTGTCATAAACCATGGTTTTTAAAAATCCTTCATTGCCTTCAAATATTGTCCCGCTACCAGTAAAACCGTTTCTTGCAAGGATTGCAGACAATATTCCATTATACACAGCTTTTCCCACATGAAGTGATTTGCCCATAGACCCCCCATGGTCGGATTCCAGCAGTCCCGCAGCCTGGGTTCCGCATAATCCCAGTGCATTTAATATCTGTTCTTCATCAAGCTTCAGCAATTTTGAAGCAACAGTTCCGGCTACAAAAGCCCCTATTGTTCCTGTTGTATGAAATCCTTTGTTTCTGTGCATAGGATTTACAATTTTTCCAAGTAAAATTCCGACTTCATAACCTACAATAACACCTTCCAAAAATTCCTTTCCGCTTAAATCATAACTTTCAGCGATGGCTAATGCAGTTGGAAATATTACTGAACCCAAATGAATCTGTGCACCTCTGTGACCATCATCAAGTTCCAATACATGAGCTGAAACACCATTTAGGAATCCTGCACTGAGAATATCTGTCTTCAGATTTCTTCCAATGACTGAAGCTTTTAAATTTAATATAAAGTTTCCTGAAAATATTTCTTCAACTGTATTAAAAGCTATTTTTGAAGCGTTTTCCTCAGATCCCCGGTAAGTTACTCCAAAAAAATCCAGAAAAGCAGCTTTTACAGTGGTGATGGATTCCACAGTTGCCTGTTCATAACGATAGTTTGAAATAAATTTAGAAATATTTTTTAAAAACATAAAACACCTAGAATAATATATGTAAAAAGTACTATTAAAAATTTAAGTTATATGTAAAAACAATTTTTCAAAAGGAAATAAAAATTGATTTAAACTGCAGGAACTCCAGTTAAAACCAATACTATGTGAGCCACAATAGCTGCGCCATAATATGTTGCTGCAATAACCAAAATAGTAATTACAACTGCTCTCCATCCTAAAGCTTTAAATTCATCCCAGCTTTTACCCATACCAATACCCACATAAGCCAAAAAGACTGTAACGATTGATAAAAGCTCTACTTTAGAAACATAATAAAGGACAAAATCGGAAGTCGGCATTCCCGGAAATGCAAGAATTATACCGAATATACTTATATATAGAATTGAAGAGACATTGAAAGGCAAATATCTTTCCAGCCAAACGCCTGCCAAAGTTATAAGAGATAAAATGCCCATACCAACTAATGAATCAGTCATAGGATGTTTATAACCCAAATTATTGCCGATTACTGTAATTATTGAAAATATCACCAAAAGCAAAATCCAGTTAAAGATACCGTGAACTGTAACATTTTCAGATCCGTCAATCAAATCCGGCATTATTCATCCTCCTTTTCAGGCACTATAGGATCCCTTCCAATTTTTGGTTCCAGCCAGTTATACATTTTTTCAGTTAATGGAAGTGCAACAAATATTACAATATATATTCCGACACAGAATGAAAGCAAATTACTGAATCCGGCAAATGCCTCAATTTGAGTTTCCAGACCTGGAAATGCCGCAAGGGTAGGTCCAATAGCTGCCGCATTCATACTTGCACTGCCCACACCACTTGCCATAGCAAATGCATAAGGGTGCAATGGAATAAATGAAAGTGAAAAAGTAACCAGGAAACTAATGAATATTGTACCTATAACAGTCCCTATAATAAATATTGCAAATACTCCTCTTGATTCCGGAGAATTAAAACCGTATTTATCAACAACAACCGCAACATTCGGTTCACGACCAATAGAATTTGTCATACCAATAGATTCCTTTTTAAATCCTAAAAGCAATGCAATCGGAAGAACCAGAATTGTTGCCAAGTGGCCCAATTCCTGTAGAATTAAAGCAGGACCCATCTGGAATATCAAGCTTATAGATTGGCCGCTTGATACAGCCAATTTTGCAATTAGAACTCCAATGAAAAGCATCATGGCCCCTTCAGCAATACGGGCTTGTTTTCTCTGAATCCATGTTACAGGTTTGGCTAAATAAAAAACAAGGCCTAAAATGATTGTATAAATCAAAGGCATTATTGTAATGGCAACATCTTTCGCGAGTGGAATTTTAATTGTACCGATTATCTCTGCAATAATAACTAAAACAAGTACAGTACCATGCAATTTGTAATCTCTCCAAGGATTTTTCTTTAAAATCCTCTTATCGGTTTTTTCACGGTAAATATGCTCTACCTGACCATCCTTATTCGGAATTTTCATCCACTCCCAAACATTGAAAATATTTGTATAATACTATTTTCTTTAAACATATTATATAAATTAATAAGATTAAATCTTAAAAATTTCTCAAAAAGTGAATAGAAATCAATAAATTTATTCCGAAAATGAGAATTAAATCATACCTGTGACAAGCAATGTCAGATGTGCAATAGTTGCAGAACCAAGATAAGTTCCGGAAATGACAATCATAGCAATAATTACTCCTTTCCAGCCAATCTTTTTAAATTCAGCCCAATCATTACCTATCGCAATCCCGACATAAGCTAAAAACGCAGTACAAATAGTTGCCAAATTAATTTGTGAAACATAATGCATTACAAAACCAGATGTTGGAACACCAGGAATAGCTATAAAAATACCGATTAAACTAATGTAGATAATTGATTGAATTTCATACGGGACAATCCTTTCAAGAGACATGCCAACAATTGTAATAACGGAAATTATCATCATTCCGATGAATGAATCGATTAAGGAAGAGTGATAACCTACAGCATTTCCAACGGTTACAATTAGTGAAAAAATTAAAAGCAATGCTCCCCATCTTTTAAGTTTTCCAAATGACAATTCCTCTTTAGAGATATACTTATCCTGTTTTACCCCCTGAATCTCATACTCATCATCAATAGACTCATCATCACTATTTCCAATATGCGGAGATAACCAGCCATATAATTTCTCTGCAAGAGGTATTGAAACAAAAATACACATATAAATACCAAAGCAGAATGAAAGAAGATTACTGCAACCTGCAAAAGCTTCCAAATCAGTAGCCATTGTCGGATAAATGTGAGATATCGAAGCCAGAGATGCAGCATTCATACTTGCACTTCCGATACCTGAAGCCATTGCAAAGGCATATGGATGAATTGGTAAAACTGAAACTGAAATACTTGACAAAAGACTTATAAAAGCAGTTCCAATAATGGATCCAATAACAAAAATCGCCAAAACTCCACGCGCTTCAGGAGATTTGAAACCATATTTGTCAATAATAACTCCCAGGTTAGGTTCACGACAAATGGAACTGGTCATACCAATAACTTCTCGCCTGAAACCTAAAAATAAAGCAACAGGCAATGCAATAAGAGTCCCCAAATCTCCCAATTGCTGTAAAATCAAAGCAGGACCCACATTAAAAATATCACTTATGGAATTACCGCTTGAAATTGCTAATTTAGCGATTAAAACTCCTATGAATAAAACCATTACTCCTTCAGCTACTTTAGATTGCTTACTCCCTACAAATTTAATAGGTTTTGCCAAAAAAAGGGCCAATCCCATAACTAAAGCATATAATAACGGCAACAACACAATTTGAATATCATCGGTTATTTTAATCTCAATAACACCGACAAACATAGAAATGATGACCAAAACCAAAACAACTATGTGCAACTTATATTCGACCCACGGAGGCCTCTTTTTAACAGCCCGATCTGTTTTTTCCCTAAAAGGATGTGTCTGATTAGTAATAAAATCCCCTCCAACATGTGAAAGAATTATTTGTTAATTATAACTTCAGCAGAATATGTTCTCCATTTTATTTGCATATGGAGCGAACATATGAATTCGACTTTGCCATACTTATTAATCATACCTATAAAAAAAGTAGTATATAAATACATATGACATAATTCACATTAGTTCTAAAATTGGGAAAAAAAATAGGGAAAAATTAAATATTATTTCACAAAAAGTGAATAAAAATAAATTAGTAAAAATTGTTCAAATTTAAAAATAACAATTAAAAGAAATTCATATACTATAATAACATTCTACAAAGAGGTTTTGACAAGTGTCGACGAGCTGAAACCGGTGTTTCATAAAACTGAGAATTTTCTAAAAATCTGTCGATTTTAATAGGAACTTTTTCATCAGATGCAATTTTATTTCCACATTTTTTACACTTGAATCCTTTATTCCTACCGGCAGATGCCATCCTTTTTCCGCATTCACAAATCGGATTTTGATATTCTACATCATTTAATTTTATGACCTGGAACTTCTCAATATTAAATGTATTTTGCTCACCAATTCCGCCAAAGACTCTAATGATGTCACCTTCCCTCAAATAGGAAACGGTTTTTCTAAAGTTTTTTGTTGGCTCATATGCACCGCATTCTATTTCACCAGATTCATCTTTAATGTAGAAAAACATATGCCCCCCATCAATGACAGTTGGCTTATTTTTTACTTCCCCAACAACTTCATAACATCCGTACTGTTTCATGGAAGAAATATTATCTGCCTTTTGAATATGCATATCAGTATGCTGATTTGTTTTAAAGATACACCAATCTACAATCGGTTCGGCCACTTCAACAATTTCTTTTGCTTTTTTCAATGCCTCAACAGTGTTTGACCGAATTCCATACAACACAGGACACGGTGTTTTAGGCTCGATAGCAATATAGTTTTCAGAATAATCAATGTTTTCAAATGTGTCCGGAAATGTTTCTTTATCCATTAAATAAACGGAATCATAATTTATGCGCCTTTCAGTTCCGTAATTTTTAGAATCCCTATAAGCAAGTAATTCAAAAGTATAATCGCTTAAAGGCAAGCTAATAGCTGCGATAGATCCAATAATGCCTCTGCCTTTTTTGAATTTATGAATCTCACAACCGACGGATTTGCCGAATTCTTCAGCCTCTTCGATTGTAATGAACTCATAAATTGCCCGAAATGCATAATCCTCCATTTCCTTTGTGATTTCACCATCATAAAAAATTACGCCCGGATTCGTATTGTCGCAGTCAAACATGGATAATTTTTCAACTTCGCCCAAAACAATTTCCTTTGCCAAACCGGCATTTTCATCATTTTCAATTTTTAAGCTAACTCCGCCATTACCCCTAGTCTTAAATCTGGCAAAAGGATTTAAGCGAATTAATCTGGGATAATCCTGTAGTTTGATTCCATTTTCTTCAAATTTATTGATAATTTGACTTGCAAGATATGTTGTGCACATTCCATCGGGAGAGTCAGTATCATCAATACCAATGTGTAAAAAATTAATTATAATCACCTTAAATATAAAATTATATTAGAGTTAAAACAATATATAGTTTAGAGGAATTTAATTATGTTAACTCGAGGAAACTTGCTACAGCAGATTGAAAATTTATTGAAATCACAAGGATATAAAACCTCAGACATTTATGAACAGGGTTCCTTTGATTTGGTAGCCAGGAAAAACCTATTGATTTTACTTTTAAAAACATTTTTAAATATCGACAGCATTAACGAACATAATGCTCATGAAATGAAACAGTTGGCCAACATATTTTTGGCTTCACCTATCATCATCGGCGAAAAATCCAGAAACGGGTTTCTCGAAGAGGGAGTAATCTATGAAAGATATGATATCCCAACCATTGGCCTTGACACATTCAAAAACATGATTTTATACAATGAGTATCCCGAAATTCTAGCCGACCGTGGCGGATACTTCGTAAAGATTGATGGAAATGTCATAAAGCAATACCGTGAAGAATATTCAATGTCACTAAAGGATCTGGCAAATCTAGCTCACGTTTCAAGAGCCACAATGTATAAATACGAAAATGGAATAGTTCGCGCAAATACCGAAACGGCAATGATACTGGAAGAAATTCTCAATACAAAAGTTACCCTCGATATTGATCTGCTTAAACAACCTCAAAAAGAAGACATTGAATACAATGACGATACAACAGACCTGTCCAAATTAGGCTATGGTGTTTTGTCCACAAACAAAAGTCCTTTTGATGCAGTGGCAAAAATGAAAACCTCAGACAAGCATTCGCCATTAATGGCAAATGTCGAAAAAAACAGAAGTGAAAAAACATTGAAAAGAATGGCAGTGCCACTTAAGGATTTGTCAATGGTTACAACATCAGAACCGGTATTTATAATCAACAACGATAAAATAAAAGATTCAATCGGAACAATTCCGGTTATAAAATCCTGGGAGTTAAAGGAATTTGAGAACTCAAAGGAATTATTGAAAATGATTAAAGAGAGAAAAGAGAACTGAAGTGATTATCATGGAGAATTTACAAATTACAGGCATGGAAAATCATCCAATTAAATGGGTTTGCAACTACAAAGGACAAAATGCAATTGGAATCTGCGGCAAGACACAAAAAATAGCTATGTTTGCATCAGATGAGCGAGTTTCAAGAATATTGGACGACATTGTAATTGGAACCGATGAAGCCCAGGAAGGATACGGCTGTGAAGAAAAGGACCGCTGCTGTAATTTTGAATGCGAATTATGCGAAATCTCCCCAAGGCAATACCTCCAGATTACAGGCAAAAAACCATCCAATAAAAATATAAAGGATTTGATTAATGGCCTTAAGGATTTGAATGATTCCCTTGAAGCTGAAGGATATGTTCCTTTTGAAGAATATGAAGTTGTAAAACTCTAAAATTCCTTTAAAAGTGAAAAATCTTCACTTGCCTCTTCAACTTTGGCAACACCCAATGCAATGGCATCTATATAGTCAATATTTTTAAAAAAAGTGAAAGTTTCTTTTGGTTTTAAAACACCAGCCGCCAAAGCTCGGGTAGCTATTACCTTTTTATTTAATTTTAGCAATCTCTGCTTGAAATCTTCCCTTTGGGATGCATTGAATGCTGAAATATCCATCATGTAAGAAAGAGAATTGAATGGAATCATATAAAAATCAAATAAATCCATATCTAAATTTTTGGAAATCAGATTTGTTGTCTTTGATGGAAATGAAGTAACCAAACCTGAAAGGGATCCTGAATTATTTATTTCACTCAAAATCTTTGAAGTGAGTTTCCAGTCATAAGCGTCGGTTATGAATTCATCAACCAGCATCAACGGACAGTCATAACCTCTGAATAACTCAATGTCATCCTCCCAGTCTGCCTCTTTTGCAACTTCATAATTTGGGTTTAAATAATCCACATCGGATTTTCCCACAGTTGCAATGACTTTCATCTCACATCCATTATCTCGGACAATATCATATGCTTCAAGCAAAACAGGATCGTTTACAAGGTTGATTGCGCGAACACCCTGATTATAAGATTCCATTATAACTTCAGCAATATTTTGAGGACTTGTATACAAATCCACCTGATAAAGTCTGGAACGATGCCCAAAATAAGGTTCTGCGATGAATGGTCCGTAACCTAAAATTGTCTGCGGAATTGAGTTGCCTTTAATCTCCAAGTCCTCGAAAAACATATTATCACTATTCTTTTTCAACTACAACAGCAGTTCCATAAACAAGGATTTCCTGCATTACCTGTGAAATTTCATTTGAATCAAATCTGATGGCAACAATACCATTTGCCCCTAACTCTTTTGCATGCTCAATTGCCCTAAGCAATGCTTCATCACGGGATTCTTCCATCATTTTTACATATTGTTTGATTTCTCCACCAAATAATGATTTTACACCGGCACCTATTTGTCCACCGGCACCTCTGCTTCTGACAGTCAATCCATAAATGAATCCTTTAGTTTCGACTATTCTGAATCCTGGAATATCATTTGCTGTTGATATTGGAAATTCGTTTACTGATACCATATTTATCACCTAATTTAAAAAAAAGAATTGGAAATTCTTTTCAGTATTATTTTATTCATTTGATTTAATAAAAATATATCTAATGTTGGGATTTTAATATATTTAAATATAATAAAAAATAGATATTTAACTAATATTTATTATTAAATATTCTTTTAAATGACAATATTATGGTGAAAATATGAAAGTACTTATCGCTGATTCAATTAATGAAAAGGGTATTGAAAATTTAAAGGAAGTGGCCGAAGTTGTCGTTGATACCAGCATCACTCCTGAAGAATTGGCAAATACCATCCACGAATACGACGGAATTGTTGTAAGAAGTCGGACAAAACTTACTGCTGACATAATCAAAAAAGCAGACAACATGAAAATAATCGCAAGAGCCGGTGTTGGAGTAGACAATATCGACCTTGATGCCGCAACCGAAAAAGGAATCATGGTTGTAAACTCCCCTGAATCCACTTCAGTGACTGTAGCGGAACACACCATGGGATTAATCCTAAGCATGGCACGTAAAATTTCCATTGCAGATAAATCTGTTAAAGAAGGCAAATGGGAAAAGAAAAAATTTATGGGTGTTGAACTTAGAAATAAAACTCTCGGTGTAATCGGTATGGGAAGAATCGGTTCACAGGTAGTCAACAGATGTAAAGCTTTCGGCATGGATGCTATGGCATATGATCCGTACTTGCCTGAAGAGGTTGCAAAACAAATGGGTGTTGAACTAACCGATTTGGAAACCGTTCTTAAAAATTCTGATTTCATTACAATCCACGTTCCACTTACTCCTGAAACCAAACACTCCATTTCAACCGAGCAGTTTGAAATCATGAAAGATAGCGCATATATTGTAAACTGTGCCCGTGGTGGAATCATTGATGAAGAAGCGCTCTATGATGCTTTAGTCAACAATAAAATTGGTGGTGCCGCATTAGACGTATACGAAGAAGAACCACCGGCTGAAGATTCCAAATTATTTGAACTTGACAATATTGTATTGACCCCACACATTGCCGCTTCCACCAAAGAAGCTCAAAGGGATGCTGCCATCATTGTTGCTGACGAAATTATTGAATTGGCAAATGGAAAAGCACCAAGAAATGTTTTAAACATGCCACGTATCGACAACAATACCTACCAGGAAGTAGCTCCATACATGGAACTGTGTGAAAAATTAGGTAGTTTCATCTCACAGGGAGTCAACGGTAAAATAAAAGAAATCGAAATTATTTACAGCGGAGAATTAGCTGAAATTGACAATCTTGAAATTCTAACAAGAACTGTCATTCAGGGTGCAGTCAATCCGTTCCTAAGCTCACCTGTCAATGCCGTTAACGCAGCCCTTGTTGCAAAAGACAGAGGAATCAGCATTACTGAAGGCAGAAAAGACAAAGCTAAAGGATATGATTCACTCATTAAAGTTATTGCAAAAAGTGCTGATGACGTATTCTCAGCTGTCGGAACTCACTTACACGAATCAAGAATTTTAAAAGTAAACGATTATTGGGTGGACGTTATTCCTGAAGGACATATGTTCATTGCAAAATACGAAGATGTTCCTGGAAGTATCGGTAAAATCGGTACCAAACTCGGAGAACATAATGTTAACATCGGAATTATGCAAGTTGGAAGAGATGAAAAAGGCGGAAGAGCAATCATGGTTCTAACTTTAGATAAAGAAATTCCAAAAGATGTTATCAAAGAAATCCAAGCTTTAGACAATGTTTATGAAGCTAACGGATTAGAATTATAAAAAACAATTTTTCACCATAATTGTTTTTTATTTTTTACTTATTTTTTTACAAAAACAGCTATTTTTTAAATTCCTGATAAATGTTTTTAATTGTGCCGTCAGGATTGAGTTCTATTCTTATTTTTCTTGGTTGAGATTGGATATTTTGTCGCCTTTCAAATTCCCCATAATGATCTTTGCGTTCCTCATCCAAAGTTTTGAAAAACTCATCATCCTCCTCATCGAAAAACCCTGGTTTAAATTCATCATCATCGGTTAAAACGTCATCCTCATCGAAAAAGTCACTAATCTCATCATGTTCTGCCAGATAGCTATAGTCTCCAACAGTATAATTTTGAGGTTCGCCATACCGGTCATAGGCTCTAAAAGTATCCAGACAATACGGCAGACATACAATCATATGGAAATAACCGTTTCTTGAAAATGTCTTCAAATCAGCATCAGAAGGCTGTGCACTTGGACCTGGATGTGAGTGTACTGACCCTAAATATTTGGTGTTCATCGGAATCAGTTCAGTGTGGACAACCGCTCCTGTCTCACAGGTTTCGCCGGGAACAAAAATCAGACTTGTAATGTAGAGTACCTTATCCTTAATTAAACCATCAAAAAAGGCTAAAAATTCATTTGGATAAGCTTTTTTTGAATAATAGATGACTGAGTCAAGAACTTCCCGGTCAACTCTTACCTCATGAAACTCCTCATCATCATTCTGGAACAATTTTGATATGAAACTCATTTTAAAACCCCAATATCTTTAAAGAATTCTTCAGAGAATTTCGGAATCTCCCAGTCAATATGTATATAACTTCTATATGAAGTCTGCTCCTTATTTTCTTTTTTATTGAAACCGACCACTTTTTTATTTTTCCTATATACTGCAATTCCACGTTTTTTGTAAGTTTCAACATCGTTTAAGTTAATGCCTTCCTTGAACAATAATTCATGGATATCGCTTAAGTTCATGCCGTTTATTTTATCGTTTGCAACATTATTCGGATACTTGGATTTTAGGTGTGAAATGCCATGGGAGTTTACACAGTTTACCCATGACTCGTCCTGCCTCCATTTGAAATACTCCAAAATATCGCCGTCACTAACAGGGATGACTCTTGAGTCAAAAGCAGGAGGCTTTTTAAAATCCACATCATAGTGAATAACAAATGAACTGGAAGCAAAACCTGCAATTACTGAATCCAATTTTTCAATTCTGCCGTCAAAGGGAACATTATCGAAAAGCAAGCTTATTTCATCAGAAAAGGTATAGGCAAACAGCGGTGAAAACTCTTCAAATAAATCCCTGCAAACATTGGAGATGACTTTATAGAAATTTTCATCATACGGTTTGACCAGCTTCAAATCACGAGCCAGGCTATGGAAACTTCTTCCGTCAAGGCGCATGATAATTTTTGAGTTTTTCGGAACTCTCAGTGATGAATAAACTTCATACTCTTTCATCTACATACCCACGCAAATGGTTTCATTGAAACTTTTAAGCAATCGTATTGCTGAAAGTGCCGCAAGCATACTTGTTTTCGGATTGGCTGCACAGGGATAGTTCATGGTAGTAGTTTTAAACTCGCCAAAGTCACCTCTGGCCGTAATCTCATGGACATTCCTATCCACATTAGGATCAACAATAATCTTTACGTCAATGTCTCTTTGACAGGCAAGGCTGATTGTTGCGGCAACATTAATGTTCAGCGGAAATTCCTTAACCGCCTGTGAAGCTTTTCCTTCAAACAGCACTTCAATTTCATTTATATCCCTTCCAAGGGATTTAGGTGATTTGCGGGTGACAAGACTTACCTCTTCAAGGCCGAATTTTGCAACCGCCCTGATTCCATCCAAACCTACAATCGCACCTGAAGGAAGATGAATTTTAGCACCGTTCTGTTTGGCAATTTCCTCAATTTCAGTATAAAAATCAAAATCCATAAATGCACCGATACTCATTACAATCATGTCTCTGCCTTTGGCCAGAACTTTCGGTGCGAAATGTCTGACGGAATCTGGGGAAGCACATTCGAGAACCAAATCCACATTGTCAACCATTTCATCAAAGTTAAGCGCTGCTACACCACCTGCCAGACTAGCCAGATTTTCAGCTCTTTCTATATCCTTATCAAAAAAGTATGCAATCTCAATTCCATTATCTTCCGGAACTATACTTGTAGTAATGATATTAGCGATAGCTCCACAGCCAATAATACCTACTTTCATAATATCACACTTAAAATCAGTTATTGAATATGAATTAAAAATAAAAAAAGAATATGGAAAGATTATTTATAATCTTTCAGGCTCAAATTGAATTTGAGTTTCATTTTGTGGTTGAGTTTCAGGTTGTTTTGGAGCTGGTGCTTCAGGGATTTGTGGTTCAGGAGCTACTTTTTTTATGTCTCTAGGATTGATTAACATAATGTCCCCGATAGCTTGAACTTTATCAAAATCAACAGTTAATAAATCATTTTGGAAAGACCTCATATCATTTTCTTCAGGTGCTTCTCCACGAATACTGCCTAAAAATTGATTTACAAAACCTGCTGGTTTTCTTTCTTGTTCAATAGCTCTAACTTGTAATTTTGAAATAGTTCCTAATCTAATGTTAAGAATAACATCTTCTACACGACCAACATAATGACCTGTGTTGGTATAAATATCTAAACTGCGTAATTTTGAAACTTCTACCATTTTTACACCACAATATAAAATAATAATAAATTAAATATGTATAATTTTATTTAATTGTTAATATAAATAGTTTATGTTTTTAAAACAATAAATCGCCTTTATTTTCAAAAAATTTATTAAATTATAAAATTAAAATATAAATTAGACATTAAAGAGGACTTCAAATGTGGGATACAACTAAAGATTATAGAATTTTGGTAGCAAGCAAAGCAAGAGAGAATTATCTGAATCTTATTCCGACAGCTTCATTTAGAGGAAGCTGGAATAAAAAACAGGCTGTTGATTTGGGAAAACAAATGAACAGTGATTTTCAATCATTAACCTATTCATACCTTGAAGGGGATGAATTGGTAAACTCTCCCGATGTTGCTGCCCTAAAGGAAAAAGCTTTAAAAATCATTGAATATTTGGGCGGAGATGACTGGAACAAGAAATTCCTAAACAACGCTCCTAAAGAGGACCGGGAAAAAACCCAGGAAAATATCGCCAAAGTGAGATTTTTCCTTGATACAATCATTGGCCTCAAGGACCGTTTGGCATTGGGTCCGATAAATGACCCTATTATGGGCGTTGACATAAAAGTTGGAGAAGTAATGAGCGTTACACAACACCCGAAAAATGAAAACCTGATGCTTTGTAATGTAAACCTGGGAAAACGTGCCATTACAGTAGTCACAAATGACCTGAATGTCAAAGATGACAATAAAGTAGGAGTATCCCTGCTTCCGCCACAATCATTCAGCGACATTGTAAGTGAAGGCATGTTTCTTGGAATGAACGGAAGTATCCTCAAAGATGTCGAAGGAGAACTTGGTCAAATGCCGAAAGGAATTCCAATGGAATCCCTTAATGAAACACGTAACCTTGTTGAAAACTATTTAAAATAAGTTAAAAAACTTATTTTTCTTTTTTACCTTAGATTAAGTCCGATTAGTTTGGTCTTTGTCATCTCCTCTACTGCATATTTGATTCCTTCCTTACCAACACCACTATTTTTAAATCCTCCAAAAGGCATGTTGTCTGTTCTGAATGTAGATTGCTTGTTTATGAAAACCGTTCCTGCTTCAATTTCCTGAGCACACCTCATTGCATTGGAATAATCATTTGTAAATACTCCTGCCTGAAGACCGTATTCAGTGTCGTTTGCAACTTCGATTGCCTCATCAATGTTGGTAACATGAATTATCGGCGCTACCGGACCGAATGTTTCTCTTACCACCAGATCCATATCAGGAGTAACGTCATCGATTACGGTAGCTTCATAAAATGCGCCGTCACGTTTTCCGCCTGTTAGAATTCTTGCACCTAAGTGCACTGCATTATTGACAGTTTGTTCAACTTGGATTGCTGCTTTTTGAGAAATCAGTGTTCCCAAAGTTGTTTTTTCATCCATTGGATTTCCCATGACCAACTTTTCGGTTTCACGGACAAGCATTTGCGCAAATTCCTTTGAGATGTCCTCTTCGACAATGATTCTTTTAACACCCATGCAGACCTGGCCTGCATTTAGGAATGCGCCGTTGATGACACCCTTTACGGCCTTGTCAATGTCGGCATCATTTAGAACGACCATAGGATCATTTCCACCAAGCTCCAGTGTTACCTTTTTCATTCCTGCCTTTTGAGATATCATCATACCTGTTGTAACGCTTCCGGTAAATGAAATCTTGTCAACATCTGGAGAACTCACCAGATAGTCCCCAACTTCAGATCCGTATCCTGTTACGGTATTTACAACACCATCCGGAAATTCCTTATCCAACAATTCCGCAAACTTCATGACAGTTAATGGCGCTTCGGTTGGAGGTTTGATGATTACGGTATTTTTACATGCAATGGCAGGTGCGATTTTGTGGATTGTTAAGTTTAGAGGATAGTTAAATGGAGTAATGGCCGCAACGACACCCAATGGAACTTTTTGAGTGAATGCAAAAAATCCTTTACCGTTGAGTCCGGCATCCAGAGGTACGCTTTCACCATAGATTCTTTTCGCCTCTTCGGCAGCAAGCCTTAATGTTTCAATTGACCTGTCAAGTTCAACCAGTGATTCGTTGATTGGTTTTCCAACTTCCAGAGTCAATAATTCAGCGAATTGGTGGCGCTTTTCTTTTAATTTGTCCACAACATTGAACAACTTATTGGAAACTTTAAAAGCTGACATATCCTGCAGGGATTTTTTAGCATTGTTTGCCTCTTGGATTGCCAAATCTGCAGTTTGCAGGTGTGCAATTGGTATTGTATCAATTACTTCATCATTATACGGGTTTTTTACTTCTTCTACATCTTCACTTGAAATGTGTTTTCCACCAATTAACATATCCATCTTATCACCTTGACTAAAAGTTTGTTTTAAAAAATTAATAAATATGATGTAAAATTTTACTGGCCGGTGAGAGGTGTATTTCAAGTGTAACATGCCCTAACAGGCACTTTTTTAAAATGAAACAAAAAAATTCGGTTTTCGACTTGGCTAACTGTTATTTGCCAATATTTTAAATTATAATCAGATACTTACAAAAATAAGATAATAAATTTTTCAAAAATGAAAATATGGAAAAAATATCAAGTTACTCGCAGAAAAATCACTTCCAATAATTGTCAAATAATCAACTAAACCGGAAAATCATGACTGTTAATGTTTATTTTCAAAATTTGATGCATAATAATGACAAACCAATGAAAATATGATTGTAAAATAATTATTTAAAAAATCTTGAAAAATTTCAAAAATCAGAAATCATCGATTTTTCTTAAAAAAAATTTTCAAAAATTGCATGTGAATCAAACATCCGAAGAAAAATAATAACAAATGATAAAAGGTTATTAAATTTTTCAATGATTTGTGAAATCTGAATAATATTTACCGAAATCGAAATTTGATATGAAAATTCCAATCAGATTATTAAAATTATGAAAATCAGACACCCCCAGAAAATTTTAGACAAAATTATTCAATTATTAGAAAAAAATTACATTCAAGAAAACACCAGAAACAAAGTTATTTTATATATTATCAATCAGAATAATGAAAAATAAGAAAAATGAATAAAAAAATAAAATTTAAAACTATTTAAAGTATCCGTACAAATTTTTCAATTCATTATTGAATTCCTTAACCTCCTTTGAGGAAACTTCATCACTTAAATCGGCGATATAATTGTTATACATATAAATGACCAGCAAAACCACAACGATTATTCCACCAAAAAGCAATATGAATTCCGCTGATGTCTGACCTTTATTATCCATTAAAATCCCCCCATAAGTAAGTTTCCACCGAATGTGGAAATGAAATAGAATATCCCAAAAGATGCGGTCGCCAGAGGAAGGGAGAACTTGATTCCTTTTTTAACATCCCCATACATGATAATGCTGATGATAAAACCCACCAGGACAGAATGGATTATCAGATATATCTCACCGGCAATAGGTGCAGTCAAGATTATTTCTGATTCAAAACCATAGTTTTGCATGAAATTCGAATAAACTCCCACCATACCTATTGCAAATGGCGTTGCAATAATGGCCGAAATTAAAAGAAACATTACCGACATCATTACAGCCGATTTTCTCTCCCGCTTCAATGCAAGAAGATCCCTTAAATCATCCGAGACATCTTCCAAAACATTTGAAATGCTTGATCCGCTTTTACGACCATCCAAAATTATTCCAAAAATTCTCTCCAATTCCTTCGATTTCAGCCGCATGCTCATTGCCCGCCATGCATCATCGAAATTTCGACCCATACGAATTTCAATGATTGTCCTTCTCATTTCGTCATACATGGGTCCTTCTCCGTACTGTGACATGTCCTCCATTGCGTTTTCAAAACTCAGTCCGACCTGCAGCATGCTTGACAATTGCCTTAAAAAGTCAGGAGCAGTCTTTTCGATTTCCTGTGCCCGTTTTTCCTGCTGGACAATAACATACGTGAAAAGGCCAGGAATGACAAAAAGTGGCAAGATTAATACAGACACCGGCAGGTTTAAAAGTGTTAATATTAATGCCAATACAATTTCTGCCACCAAAATGAAAATTATGAGTATGGCTAAAACTTTACTTGCATCAGTAAAAATAGCTCCACTCAGCAAAAATTCCTGCAATTTGGATAGATAGTTTTCAGGTATAAAATTGTCCAAAAATATTGCTAAATCATCAATTATTTTGAATTTCATAAAATAAAATTAGACTTAAAAGCATATAAAGTGTTTGTTATTTTCTAAATCAATTTTACAAGGTAAAGACAATATTTAAAACCTTAAACTATTTTTCTTGTATTTCGAATATTCCTCGCAGCAATATTAAAAGTCGAAATCAATGTTAATCTCAAACAAATTCTCGGTTTGTGCCAGTGTATTTACCAATCTTTCATCCAAATCGGCATTATTGTCCTTGAAATCGATTTCACCAAATTCCTCTCGAACCTGAAAAGCCAACTGGTCTTTATCCAAACTAAATTCTAAATCGTCGTCACCCGTATTTCCCCGAGCATCAATTCTAATCCATTTATCCCCATTGAAAACAGTATTTAAAGCATGAACAATGTGGCCCTGACTGTCGTCCTCGGCAATTGTCAGAAGCTGATAGCTGATTCCTGACGGAATTCCGTTTGCCCTTAGAAGTGCTGCAAGAAGACATGATTTTGCCCAGCATATTCCAGTTTTATTTATCAATGCTTCGCTAGCAGTTCTTGAAACGGTATTTACTCCAATATCCCATGAGTGAGGAATTTCATCCTTAACAAAGAAATAGCATCTTTTGATATAATCGGCCTCATCAGTTGACTGATTTTTTAATTCACAAACCTTTTCCTGAATATGAGGATTCATATAATCAATACTTGGTGTTTCAGTTAAATATTTGTCCATAAACGTCACCTAAAACTTATATGGGAAATTCACTTATTTTTAAATTCCAATTGTAACCCTTGTGCTAAAATTGGTTCGGATATCTAATATCCTTCATTTTCAAGTTTGATCAACCATTATACAATAGCAAAACATATATTATCAACTGTAATATATTAGCTAATGTATTACAAATGATAATATCTAAACCATATATTACATATCACAATACATTTAGTGTGTATTGTAATCAATAATATGTTTTCCAACACTTAAAAAAACTACCAATTTTAGATGAATCAAAACCACAGTTCATCATACCATCATAATGGAGACCCTCCGTTAAGACAACTCGTCATATAGCGGCCCTTCTCCATACTGCGACATGTCCTCCATTGCGTTTTCGAAACTTAGCCCAACCTGCAGCATGCTTGAAAGTTGCCTTAAAAAGTCAGGCGCTGATTTTTCAATTTCCTGTGCTCGACGTTCCTGTACAACAACAACATATGTGAAAAGGCCAGGAAATATGAACAGCGGCAAAATCAACATTGACAACGGCAGATTCAGAATTGCCAATGCTGCTGCAAGCGCAATTTCACTTGCCACGATGAAAATTATCAGAATAGCTAAAACTTTACTTGCTTCTGTAAAAATAGCTCCACTTAGCAAAAATTCCTGGAACTTGGATAAATACTTTTCAGGAATAATATTGTCTAAAATTAATGCCAAATCATTGATTATTTTAAATTTCATAAAATAAAATTAGACTTTAAATAATATAAAGTGTTGGTTGTCTTTAAAAGCAATTTTACAAACTAAAATCAAGAGTGATGGCAATGCAGATTACAACAGTTTTTCCACATTAATTTTACATGTTTATTACTTCTTCTTATTTTTAGAGTATTTCATCCGAACAATATTGAATACAACTACAAGTATCAGTACAATAACTCTCCAATACCATGCAATAGGAGCAAAAAGCAAGCAATAAAGAAGAATAACCCCTACAATCCCATGAGTGAGGAGATTTTTCCAATCTGTCAAATAGATTTTTAAAGCATCAATAATTTTCATTTCAACACCAAAATTAATTCTCTAGAAAAGTTATCCTCTGAATAACAAGCATATGTATTCTATTGGTTTTGAAAAATATTTATAGATTTGCAAAAATCATTGAAAAGTTAAAAATAGGATTACTGTTAAAAAAAAGAAAAAGAGTAGTGAGAAAATGATTCCCACTAATTAATTGTTATTTTTACATTTTTACTTACTGATTCGTAGGTATTATCTCCAGCATAGGCAACAGTGGCTGCATAAATTCCTTTTTTAGTTATGTTAATTTTAAAGGTTGCTTGGCCTTTGTCATTAGTTTTTGCAGTGTAGGTTACACCGTTAATTCTCATTGTGACTTTTTTGCCTGCAGCGAAGTATGTTTTGCCGTCAACACCAGGAATAGTGCTTAAACTAACTGTGTATGACTTGGTTTTTGCAGATGCCTTGTATGTTTTTGAAGAAGCAGTCATGTTTACAGGCTTTTTAACAATGGTAATCAAGTAAACTGACATGGTTGCATCGTAGTTTTCATCACCTAAGAATGCTACAGCAAATGTTAATCTGTTAGCTGCAACTAGGTTGATTTGTACATTGGCAAAACCGTTTTCATCAGTAGTCCTTTCGAGGCATTTGCCATTATAACCAATTAAAACTGTTTTGTTTGCAAGCACTTTTCCACTGGCATCCTTGAGTTGTACTGTGAAGTTTCCACCTCTTTCACCTGAATAATACTCAATTGCATATTGGGTGAAGTTATTTCCTTCAATAACAGTGGCAGATCTAATAGGTACAATGTTGTTTACAGTAATTGACACATTAGCTGGAGCAGTTAAATTATCGCCCAGATAAATAATATCCACTAATGCATTAGAATCAAGCAATACAACAAAAGCACCGTCACCATTAGCAGTAGTATTTGATTCAATACCGTTTATTTTATAGAATATTGTTGCATTTGCAATAGGACAATCATTAATATCCAATAAAATTGCACTAAGATTACCATAACATAGAGTAATGTTTGCAAATTTACTTGCAATCGGTTGAATAACTTCAATTTCATTTAAACTTACCTCACCAGTGACCGGATTTATTACACTGATTACTTGATTTTCGGTTAATTTAGTGAAATTAATTGTTGCAGAACCATTATCATCAGTTGTAAACTCATTGGTTTTCCCATTGATGGTTACGCTGATGGAAGTGTTGCTTAAAGCTTTACCTTTAGCATCCAATAATTGGATTTTATAGTTATAGTCACTATTATATCCGACCACCACATCCTGAGAATCAATAGTGCTTTTTATTTCAACCGGATATGTTACACTGTACTCACTAGTTTTAACAGTTAAATAATAAGTTCCAGGATCTAGATTGACACCCAGTTTTGCAGTTCCATTTTCATCAGCCACAACAGTTGCAGAAATACCATTTATTTCAAAGGTAACTTTTTCACCGGGATTAACATTAATTTCAATTGGAGCATCATCGGAATAATATTTTTCTAAGTCTTTAGTGGAATCAAGAATTGTGTAGACTTTTAATATAGCTGCACTTCCAACCATGCTCAAATCTTCCCAGTTGACCCCATCATTACTTCCAAATGAAACATTTGTTGGCGTAATAACTCGACTTAAAACAGGAGTGACGGCTATATTTTTAAATATTACTGCAAATTCATCTCCTTTTTTAACTGGAATACACTTACTTAGTTTAATAGTTGAATATCCCTCATAATCGCTTACACCACTTTGATTGTATACACTTACACCATTTACAAGTACTGAAAACTCATAATCAGTGACATTAACGAATATTGTTCCGACAGCTGCAATTAAACTGTCATCCTCAGCGATATATTTATTCATATAATAAGTATAATTAGTAGGAGTTATGCCCTGTCCACCGAGTTCTTGTTGATAAATCATATCATAAGTGATATTGTTCTTTATATCAAATGCGGCAAGGAAGTCAACTGCACCAAATGAGGTGTCGTAATATGAGACATAGAAATAACCGTTATCCCCATATGATTCACCCCAACTATTTTTAACAATGAATGCGCCATCCCCAGGAGGAGTCAGTGCAAAATTACTTGCGGAATAATTATCATCCCAACCAACAATGGCAACAATATGATTCATTGATACGCTTGCATTATAATAATATGCATAAGTGGTGCTGTTATAATACTGTGGGCTTGGATCAGCCCAATAACCTACCATTACAACACCAAATTTAACCAGAGCATCCTTAATTTTTTCATTATCAGTTGAGTTGACTCTTGGATCCAACAATACCACATCTGTAATATGAACATCCTGAGAAGTGGTGATTACAGGAGACAATTTTCCAAGTTCATCATAACTATCATAATCACTAGGAGATATGCCAAGCCAACTAATTAAATAACTAACTGCTAAAAATGTATTTCCAGCTTCCGGAGTAACTGAAGAGCCATATTTTGAAAATATAATCATTGTGTCTTGCATGTTATTTTCAGAGAAATCATAGGTAATATTGGCGTACCTAATTAATGCAGATTCCAATGCGCCCATAGCACCAAATGTCCAACAAGCACCCATATTTCCTTGGTCCCTTACAGGAGAAACCCAACCATAATCTCTTAAATCAAATTTATCCGGCAATACATCGAAATGCAATGTGTTGTTTAAGATTGCAAATGCCTCTTGAGATCCTTCGGTATCATAATCATAATCAGTATTATTTAATGATTTAACGTCATTTGTGAAATTATTTCCATCATCCACATATCCCTTATCAAAAAGTGTGTAGATGCTTGAACTATTAGTTGTAGGATTGTTGAAGTAATTATTGACAAGAATCAATTCACATTGATATGCATAAATAGATGAACCTTCACTTGCAGTATTATTTTCAAAAATACAGGAATCCAAGGTTACAGATTCATTGTCGAAATAAGCGGCACCACCATTTGCATATCCTGGCCATACACCATGATTTGAAATGAATCTTGAATTAGAAATATTAACATGTCTTAAATTAGAGGCATAGATAGCCCCACCATCAAATACTGCGATATTTGAAGTGAAATTTGTGTTATCAATAGCTAACCCTCCACCTAATTGAACATATGCTCCACCAAATCCGGAAACACAGTCAATGAACTGGGAATTGATAAAAGTGACATTTCCCACTCCAAAACTATTATCATCATCACTAGTATCCATGTATACTGCTCCACCATTTTTGTCAGAGGAAGTATTAAAGAAGTTACAATTTTCAATGATGATTTCATCAACGATTGTTTTAACTCCAATTGCTCCGGCAGTAACTTTGGCAGTCAAATTAATAAAATCACAATTTTTAATTATACCGGAAGCTTTATTAGAATGTATTGCAGTAGAATAATTGGAAGTTATATTTGCGAAAGTTGTGTTTTCAATAAGCATTGCAGTTCCAGATAAATAAATTAAACTCCATTTCAAATCTTTACCATTTACAAAAGATCCGTTGTTTAATTTAAGCATAATACCTGATTCTGAATAGATTGCAGCACCCTTATCTGCATAGTTGTTAATAAACAAATCATCATTACTTTCATAATTAGACCTTACAAAAACAATAGCTCCACCGAAACCAGCAGTGTTATTAATAAATACATCACCAGATGTTGTGGAATTAGAGCTGAGAATAAGTATTGCCCCACCTAAAGTAGCAGTGTTATTAATAAATACATCACCTACACCGTCATGATTTGAATTCCTAATTGCTAATGCTCCACCAGCTGTACCAGTATTATTTAAAAATTGCACATTAATTGTAGTTATATTCGAATTTTCAGCAGATATTGCTCCGTTAATGGCATTTTTGACAATAAGGTTTTTAATTACAACATTGGCTGAATTAATTTTAAAGATTCTTGCTTGACCGGCGGCATCAATTGTGTGGTTAGCACCATCAATTATTAAAGTCCTGTTAGATATTTCAATTCCACTAATGAAATTGAAATCTGTTTCGTTGTCAAATGTATAATCTTTTTCAAGAGTTATTTCACTTCCGCTTGAAATAGTTTCATTCAAATCAGCAAAAGTGGTTTTATCCCTAACAGTATAAACTTTTATAGAACAGGTTTGTCGCATATCTGAAGCATTCACCCAAGAACCATTAAAAAGATATTGTGAGGACCCTTGTATATAATGTTGTCTGGAGTCAAGAAATATTGGAATCGCATTTGATGTAATTTTAACTGCGAATTCATCGCCTTTTTTAATTGGTATGAATGAATCTAATTGAATTGTATGGAAACCGGCGAATGGAGAAACACCATTTTGTGAAGCCATTAAAACCTCGTTAACATAAACCTCAACATTATACTCCACACCAGTCTCATTAAAGTAAGTTCCAACAGCGGCGATTAAATCATTCCCAAGGGATACATAAAAATTCACATATTCATTTGCAGGACAATAACTCAAATCACCATTAATATCATACTGGTAGTTCATATTGTATTCAACAGTGTTATTGAGTAAAAATGCTACTGACTCATATTGGGATGCGAAACCTGGGTCATAGTATGAAATATAGAAATATCCCTCATCTCCAACATTTTCTCCCCAGCTATTTTTAATAATCCATGCACCATTTCCCGGAGGAGTAATTAAAAAGTTTTCTGCGGAATAAGTATCATCCCAACCAATTAAAGTAACTGCGTGGTTGGAATACATAGATACATTACAATATTGCGCACCAGTTTCAATATTACAATACGGAGCAGTTTGTGCTGCATAATATGCAACAGCTAAAGCACCATATTTTAAAATAGATTCTTTTAACTGATTATTATCAAGTGGGCTTTCACGGACAGGTATGAAAACTACATCCTGGAAATGAACACTGTCTTCTGTGGCAATGATTGGTGAAATTTTTCCAAGTTGATCATAACTATCATATTCAGATGAGAATACTCCAAGCCAACTTAAAGCATAAGCCGCAGCATGCCATAAAGTGGCTCCTTCAAGACGGCCGTTTACTCCATACATGTAGTATTGCAGTGAGACATCCTGCATATTATTTTCAGAAATGTCCATTTCAAGTCCCAAATACCTTAATATTGCAGATTCCATAGCCCCTGAAGATCCGAATGCCCAACATGCTGCCCCATGCTCCTGATCTCTGACAAGTGTGACCCATCCCCAATCACGCAAGTCAAATCTAGATGGGATAGTACTTACATCGAAAGGATTATTGATTAATACTATTTTCATTCCACTTCCATCAACTATTGTTGCATAATTTACATTATCCAAACTTAAACTATCATTACTACTGTAATTATTATCATTTAACGATGAAAACTGATCAAATACTGTAAAAATATCCTGATAACTGCCATATAATGCAAGATTATCATTGAAAGTGTTGTTTTCAATAGTATAAAGAGAATCATAGAGATATACTGCACCACCAGATTGTGCAGAGTTATTAGTTAATATATTTTTGTTTAAAATTACATTACTGAAATCACAGAAGATTGCACCACCAGAAGTACTGCGATCAGTAAATTCATATAATGCTTGATTATCTTCAAATTTTGAATTCACAATCTCAACTCCAGCATAAGAAGTATATATTGCACCACCATCAAATAATGCTGAATTTCTTGTGAAATTACAATTATCAACAATAATCATACCACCCAATTGGAGAATAGCCCCTCCAAATCCAGAATAACAATCAACAAAATTAGAATTATTAATTAAAACAAGAACATTATTGGTTGGAGTGAAAACATCAGCAAATATTGCCCCACCATTTTTCTGGGAAGTGACATTAATAAATGTACAATTATCAATCATTCCTTCACTAATGTCTTTTAGTCCAATTGCCCCTGCAGTAACATTGGCATGTAAATTAATGAATTTTGAATTTTTAATTTTTGTTATGTTGTTTCCACTAATTGCAGTAGTATATTTGGAAGTAGTATTCGTAAATGTTGAGTTAGATACGCTTAGACAAGCACCATTCAGAGCATAAATAAATCCTTCGGCCAATTTTTTGGAATTCATCATAAATGCATTATTAAAAGTTGCACTAGCACCATAGTATAATGTTATAACTCCAAAACTAGAAACAGTTGAATCTGTTATTTTATCGTTATTACTACTGTATTGGCCTAAAACATAAATAATGCCCCAATCTGCAGCATTGTCCTTTAAAATCACATCAGTTGTTGTGAGTGAACAATTTATAGGAATTTTGAAAACACTACCACTACTAAAGTTTGCATTTATAAAAGTAAGGTTATTTATAGTTATATTAGTTCCATTAATAATAAATATCCTAGATTGATTATTCCCATCAATAGTGTATCCATTACCATTAATAACAAAATTATCCTTATTAATAGTAATTCCACTAGAATTATCCGTTCCATTATTGAATTTATAGTTGTCCTGTATATCTAAAACACCTACGGCAGATTGGATATCCTCATCCAATTCGGTAAATGTTTTTGACTCGCCGATTGTATAAATTTCATTTTGTGTAGTTTGTAAGGTATCTGAATTGCCATCACTTAAAACATCATCTGAAATCGAGTCCGTTGCACAAACGGCCCCCATCGACAGAATCAGTATAAGCATGACAATCAAAATTCTCAAAAGTTTCATAGCCATCACTATTTAAATATTTATAAAAAACTATTATATAAGTAAATACATTTAATTTTAATAATTTTAATAGAAATTATTCGACATTACCCCAAATAAATGAATAAAATTAAAATTTTCAATATTCAAATGAATGATTTTAAATATACTTTTAAAGCATCAATAATTTTCATTTCAATACAACTTTTAATTCCAGACATATTACAAAAAAATAAGTTACAAATGTTCTTATGTATTGAATATTATTAATATTTTATTAATTTCTTTTACTTAAAAACTTTATTTTTACATTGTTGAATATACATACATTTTATTAAAATTCTTTAAAACCAATATAAATGTTTAAATATTGACTTTTAACAAAATTTATATTGTGATAATTATGAATGTTTTAAAAATTACGATTGTTACACTTGCATTAATCATGTCGGTAGGTGCTGTTTGTGCAGCAGAAAACATCTCCGACGAAATCATATGTAATGACAGTCAAGAAATACTGGGAACTACACAGAATGACATTTATAGTGTTGGTAAATCTTCATTCACCGATCTGAGTTATGAAATAGAAAGTGCAGACACATCTTTTGATTTGAATCAGGATTATGCATTCAACAATGAAACAGACAACAAAAACGGAATTGTTATTAGCAAAGACAACTTTATAGTTAATGGTAATGGCCGTACAATAGACGGAAATAATCATGCGAAAATATTCAATATTACTGCAAACAACGTAACATTAAGCAATATAATTTTAAAGAACGGTAATGCTGAAAAAGGTGGAGCAATATCTTCTTCGGGCAATTTAACATTAAACAACATCACATTCATTGACAACTACGCAACGAAATACGGCGGAGCTTTAGAGATTTACGGTAATGCCACCCTTAACATCAACAATTCCAGATTCATAAACAATTATGCGGATTCCGGTTCAGCAATATACCTTATAAATGGTACCTTGAACATTTACAATACAGAGTTTACCTCAAATGTATATTTTAAACGTGGGCAAATCCTAATTAAAAATGCTGAAGGTTATGTGGAAAACACCACATTTGCAAATATTGTTTCCAGTTATGCACCAGCAATATATCTTGAAACAGCAAAAGCAATTACTGCAATTAATTCCAAATTCATTAATTTAACTGCAAACATCTCATCAGGAGCAATAGGAGTTAAAGAGGGTGGTGTTGTATACATCAAGAATTGCGAATTCATAAACACCACTTCTGCTAAAAATGCAGGAGCAATTCTTGCAGATATTGCAGGAGGTTCTATGAAAATACCTGGCAATGTAACCATACTTGACACAGTATTCAAAGACACATCTTCCGAATTTGGAGGAGCTTATATTCAATTCGGTGGAAAACTCTTAATAAACAATACTAATTTTATAAACAATCACGCTACCTATAATGGCGGATCAATTTATATTTCATTTGTTGATAATGCCAAAATCGATAACTGTAATTTCACTTCAAACGGGGTTGACCTTATTGAAGGATATCCTACCTACGGCGGAGCTATAGTTATTGATATGAGTACAGCAAATATAACCCATTCCCGATTTATCAATAATACTGCAAGTGCAGGTAATGCAATATATGCTTATGATGCAAACTATTCCATCATCAATTCATGGTTTGAAAACAATACAAATCCTATATACACATTCTTTGATAATTTCTCCGAGTTGAAAAACAATACCTACATCAATGACGATGACGTCTCAACCAACAATACATATTATGCAACATTCCAAGTCGGAGAAGGCCTACCTTTAAAATTAGTTAACAATACCATTGACGTCACACATATTCCATCCAGATTTGACCTGCGCGATTGGGGATGGGTTTCACCAGTCCAAGACCAAGGACGGATGGGAGCCTGCTGGACATTCGGAATGACTGGTGCACTAGAATCCGCATTATTAAAAGCTACCGGGTTAAAAGCTAACCTTTCAGAAAACAACATGCAAAATACCATGATACGATATTCAATTTACGGTGCTATCACCGCAGCTGAGGGAGGAGGCAATATTCTTTCCATAGGTTATCTTTTGAGCTGGTTTGGAGCATTCATACAGGATGCTGATACATATGATGAGCTTGGAAAGATTTCACCGATAATCACAACCTATCAGGACATTCATGTTCAGGATGTGATGTTCACACCTAACAATGAAATCCCTAACAGCACACAGCTCAAACTGGCCATAATGAAATACGGTTCAATTGATATTTCATATATGGGACAATCCACCTATAATGAAGTAACTCCATATTACTATCCTGAAAATTATGCACAATATGTTAATGAGACTCTCAACCCAAACCATGGCGTTTCAATTGTCGGATGGGATGATAAATTCCCAAAAGAAAAATTTGGAATTACACCTCCCGATGACGGCGCATGGATTGTCAAAAACAGTTGGGGCACTGATTATGGAGAAAAAGGATTCTTATATGTTTCATATTATGATAAAACATTATTAAAATCCATGGACATATCTACTCATGCTACTTCAATAATACTTGAAAATACCGTACCCTACAATAAGAACTATCAATATGACATATTTTGGGAAGGCGAATTCAAACCAAGTAACGGAACCGCAAGTTACATGAATATATTCGAGTCTCTTGATGACGATTTTATTGCAGCTGTTGGAACATACTTCAACCAAAGTGGGGTCAATTACACAGTTGAAATCTTTGTAAACGATGTGTTAAAATTAACTCAAGAAGGAGTATCACCATATCTTGGTTATCATACAATCAAACTAAATGATTACATACCAATTAAAAAAGGAGATATCTTCAAAGCAGTAATAACCTCAAATTGTGTGCCATTCATTAACTTAAATGAAACCAGAGTGCATTATACTGAAAATCTTTCATTTGTTAGTTTTGATGGTCAACCTTGGGAAGATGCTTATAATCTTGGATACATTGCCTGTTTAAAAGCCTATACAGTTGAAAATAATACCAACATTAAACAAATTGACAGTAAATTTACCAACATTACTGTGGATTATAGCAATATTAGTGCTGTTTTAACCGATATTGATGGCTACGCTATTGCTAATACATCAGTAATTTATAAAATCAATGGCGTTGAGTTCAATACCACAACAAATGATGATGGAGTGTTCTGTATTTTACTTGATTCCAATGGTTTAGTGGATATCAGTTATTTAGGTGATGATTTAACTGCACCAGTTAATATGTCAATTACCATAAATAACATCATACCTATCAGGTCAGCAACAGTTGTTGAAGGAAATAACTTCACTCAATATGCAATTGAGTATTATTCAGGTGAAAGAGGTGGAAACTTCACAGTACAACTCAAGGATGCCAGTGGAAAAGTGCTTGCAAACAAAACAGTTTTAATTGGTTATAATGGCAAATGCCTCGAAAGGACTACTGATGAAAACGGTTTTGCCAATGTACAAATCAACCTAGTTGCGGCTAACAGATTAACATTTGCTGTAGCATTCTTAGGTGATGAAAACTACAATGCAACAATGTCAGTATACCTAATAACTATTAACAAAAAACCAGTGACAATGACCGCCAATGCAAAAACATACAAGGCAAGTGCAAAAACCAAATCATTCACAGTAAGTTTAAGCACCATACCTGGCGCATCAGCAGACGGTAAAACATACTTTGCTGCAGGTAAAAAAGTCACAATGAAAGTCAAGGGAGTAATATATACTGCAAAAACTAATGATAAAGGCCAAGCAACCTTTAAACTCAGTTTAAATAAGAAAGGCACATATACTGCAGATATTGATTATGCCGGAGACAACACATACAAATCAGCATCCAAATCTGTAAAAATAACAGTTAACTAGTGAGAATTAATTCTCACACCTTTTTTCTTTTTTTAACCCCAATGCTAATTTCAATATTGAACCTCTCCTTCCTAAAAGAAGATGGGGCATTCTTGCATAATTAATATCAATTGTCCCAATTGATTTAAGATATGTTTATTTATATTGAAATCAAATAAATATAAATTTAAAGGTGATTTTAAATGGAATATGAAATAAGTGGAGGTTCTTTTCCTACTGTAGTTTGCACATTACAGAAAGGAGAAACCATGAAAGATGAATCCGGTGCAATGGCATTTATGACATCAGACATTAAAATGGATACCAATACTGGAGGGGGCCTTCTAAAAGGTCTTGGAAGAGCTTTGTCTGGAGATACAATATTTTTAAATTTCTTTACAGCACAATCAGACAATCAAAAAATCGCATTTTCCGCATGTTATCCTGGAAAAATTATCCCTATAAGGTTAACCGGGTCAAACACCATCATTGGTGAGAAAAATGCATTTTTAGCAGCGGAAGAAAGTGTGGATATTGACATTTACTTCAAAAAGAAACTTGGTGTAGGATTATTCGGTGGAGAAGGATTTATTCTTCAAAAATTCACTGGAACCGGAATGGTATTTCTAGAAATTGATGGTGAAGTAATTGAACATGACCTCCAACCGGGAGAACATTTGCTTGTTAATCAAGGCCACATTGCAGCAATGGAAGAAAGCGTTGATTTTGATATTGAAAGGGTTAAAGGTGTTAAAAACATGTTATTTGGCGGGGAAGGAGTATTCTTTACCAAATTGACTGGTCCAGGTAAAGTCTGGATACAAACCATGCCAGTCAGCAAATTGGCAGATGCAATTATCCCATATCTACCAGAACGCACTAATGATTAATTTTAAAAAATTATATGATGATGTGATGTTTCATGGGGTTTCCACTTGAAATATCACACCATATCTTTAATTAGAAAAAAAGACTTACCCTAACATTAGAGAACCTTTTTAAATACGAAATACATTAATTTTGCAAAAATCTTTTTTAAAGGGTTTAGTTTCACAGCAGGTGAAAAGTCATGATTGACCAAACCGGTTTCCTGCCAAAATCTTGCATCAGCAGGTATCGGGTCATCCGTAACAGCCATAGCCCTCCAGACATTATAAAATAAGACATCACCAAATTTAGGGGAATGAAGCTTTCCTGATTCTACATCACTGCCAAACTTTTTAGAAATCTTATCAATACCTTCGGTTTCAAGATGGTCTTTTCCACCGCATGCAATGGCAATATTGTAAACCTTATTGAATCCCCAATGCCTTAATGTTTCGTTAAGATATTTGGCAACCTTTTTTTGACCGGCACCCGCAGTCGATACGACTACAAGTGCCTTTTTATCGAAAAATTCAGGTCTGTGGTAGATATAGGCAGTGTGGTCAATGAAGTTTTTAAGAATGGCAGTTACATTCAATGCATAAACCGGAGAGGAAATAATAAACCCGTCAGCTTCCTTTATCTTTTCAACAATAGGATTGATGTATTCAAAATGAGGGCATTTATCTTCACCCTCAAGTATGCAGTTATAACATCCCCTGCACATAGGGATTTTCCTACTTGCCAGATGAATCTCTTCAAATTCACCATTTAAATTTTTTCTTGCCTGATTTATAATATTCCAAGTGTTTTTCTTTCTTGGAGATCCGTTAATAATTACATATTTCATCATATCACCAATTGACCTTCAAGAACCAATTTTTCTTTAAATTCAAACTGTTTGTCAAATTCATCAACATCACTTTCATCTACATCGAATACATCCGGATTTGAAAATATAGCTTGAGCATCACCAATTTTGCCTCCATCAAATATTTTTATCATGAAAAACTGACATTCATCATCAATGTCAGTGCCTTCAAGGAAAATATTGTATTTTGATGCGCTTTCAAAACCGAATCTGGAATAATAATTTTCATCACCTACAACAAATACAAATGGAAACTCATCAATCAGGTTTAAGGTGTATTCTATTAATTTAGATCCATAACCTCTCCCCTGATAGTCATTGTCAATTGAAACCGGACCCAGTACAACTGCATCACAATATTTTTCGTCGCCAAAGTGGAGTTTGCCTTTTGAATAATTGATATGGCCAATAATTTTACCGTCCTCTTCAATTACATATGCCAAATCCTTTATGAAGCTTTCATCATACCTTAAATTGTGAACAATATAGTGTTCGTAAGCTCCCGGACGGTATACATTCCAAAAGGAATTTCTTACAAGATTTTCCACTTCCCGATAATCGTTTTTATTTTCCAATCTTATTTTCATTCGACCACCCTTACTGAATTAAAAACCAGTTTCATGTGATTTTCACTTCTAGGACCCAATTTCATTAAAAATTCACTGTCATCTTCAGGATAATTAATTATGAAATGCTCGTACAACAGAAAAAGACCGTAATAGAAAAATGACTCCGCCAGCTGTTTTGAATCCGCATCATCTTTAATTAATTTCTTCTGCTTCATCAAATCAAACAGTTCGACCCAACCAGCGATTGCATGGTCAATGATTGCCATCTTTACAAAATTTTTAATCTTTTCATTGTGATAGGATTCGATTAGAATAATCCGAGTTATCTTCATCATTTTAGGCTCACTTAGTTTTGAGATGTACAGGTCCAACCCTACTTTGTAAAAATAATCAAAACTTACATCCAGGTTTTGGCTCGCCTGAGACAAAGGAATCTCTTTTGAGGTCATTTCATCAATATAATAATCAAGAATAGCATCCAATATTGATTCCTTACTATTATAATGATTATAGATAGAACTCTCCTTAATTCCAACCTTTGATGCAATTTGGCGAACGGAAACACCATCAAAACCAAACTGTGAGAACAGATCAATTGAAATATCAAAAATTTTTTCTTTATTTGAAACCATAATATCAAAAACTAACAAGTGTTAGTTACAGTTATTAAGAAAATAGTATATAAAACTAACGGGCGTTAGTTAACTGAAAATTAAAACTCTTCATAATATCATTCATGTTAAAAAGAGCATTACCATCTCACTACCAAATCGGACCCCCTCATTCTTATTAATTTTTAGACCAATTAAATAATTATTAGGCTCATAAATGTTTACAATTTATATATTAGATTAAATAAAAATATAAATGGTTCAATTAGAGTGAATCAAAAAAAATTAAAGGTGTATAATAATGAATATAAGTGAAATTATTAGTGATGCTTTAGTATATCCTTTAAACAATATTAAAGCAGTTGTAATATATATGATTTTAGGTATTATTGCAGGTATTGCTATTGGTGGTACCGTATTAGGTATAGCTACCGGTTCAGCAACCCATAATGCATTATTGACTGGTGGAACATCAATTATCGGAGTGATTATTTCAGTCCTAATCATTTTATTAATTGCAGGTTATGAATTGGACATTGTTAAATATGGAATTAATAGAGATCCTGGTGCTCCAGGCATTGATATCGTAAGACAAGTGGTTAATGCTATTAAAGTAATCATCGTATCTTTTGTTTACTATTTAGTTCCTGTTATTATCGCAGCAATTTTACGTTTCCTTTTAGGAAATGGTGTTTTAACTACACTCCTTGTGTTTATTATCACAGTCGTTTTTGCTTTGGCACAATTTATGGCTAAATGCAGATTAGCTAAAACTGACAGTTTAGGTGAAGCATTGGCATTTGGTGAAGCAATTGGAGATATCTCAAGAGTAGGTATTGTAAAACTCCTTGCAACAGTTATTATAATTTTTGTTATTGTATTTGTTGTAATTTTCATCGCTGCTGCAATTGCTAACTGGAATAACATTATTGGCGGAATATTAATCGGTATTCTCGCAATATACTTAACATTCTTCGCTAACAGAGCTACCGGTTTATTATACTCTGACGCTTAAATAAATAGACATTAATGAATGAGTTTTATTCATTCATTTTTTTTACTTTTTTTATAAATTTTCAATTTAATATAGTTTTCTCAACAGCCAAGCATTTTTACTGGCAATGACCATATAACCTGCCAGAAGATAAAATAATTACACCATTAACCGATTTAATCAATCTGAAGAGGCAAATTACCTATAACCAATCCTTTTTTATAGATGGCTACAGTATCCTCCAGCCGGACTCCAAATTCCCCTTCAAGATAGATTCCAGGTTCCACTGTAATTACCATACCATCTCGAATTATGGTTTCGTCCTTAATGGAAAATCCAGGAGTTTCATGAATGTCCAAACCCAGACTATGGCCTGTTGAGTGAATAAAATTATCACCATATCCATATTCAGTTATTATGTCACGGGCAACCCCGTCAATTTCACAACATTTAAGACCTGGCTTAATGGCCCTAATAGCTTTATCATGAGCTTCAGCGACAATGTCCCAAATTTCCTGTTGAGACTCTGTGTAAACCATTGTACGAGTATTGTCAGAGCAATACCCCTTAAAAACAGCTCCCCAATCAATAAGAATTGGTTTTTCCAAAAGTTTATCCTGAGGAGTCGCATGGGGAAGGCTTGAGTTGGCACCGCTGGTGACAATAGTGTCGAATGACTCTTTGGATGCGCCATTTTCAATCATCAACCTTACCAAATCAAAAGCAACAACATTTTCCGGATTTTTATTGTTCAAAACATCCAACTGCATGAAAGACTTTTGAGCAATTTCAGTTGCCTTTTCTATTTTTTCAATCTCAAAAGGAGTTTTTATCATTCTTTGAGTGTTGATGTATGTTTTTGAAGTTATATCAAAATCATCCTTTAATTTTTCATAAGTGCTGAAAACGAGTTCCGGTTCGATTGCAAGACTTTTAATCCCCTCCTCCTTCAGCTCTTTAATCATCACCTCAAATGATTCAAATTCCCTAACATCAATGGTTGAAGTTTTATTGGCTATTTCCATATCCATTTTCGATGCATAAATAATTGGATTTTCATTAATTATGCAAAAAGCAAAACTTGTGGGTTTGTAACCTGAAATATACTCAATATTTGTAAATTTTGTAAGTAAATAAGCCTGAATATCATCATTTTTTAAGTCATTTAAAATGTTTGAAATATGTAAATCCATGATTTAATATTTAAAAAAAGTATTATAAAAAAATAAGTATGGAAAAATTCCAACTTACCTAAATTAAATTACCTATTAAAAACAATCAGATAAACATAAAAAAATATTATAATAAGTTAAACATCCGTTTACTAAATTTAACACATAATAAGATTAAACAAATAAATTTATAAAGTTTTCAATATCAAAAAAGATAGTTTTATTAAAGTAAAAAAAGATAGTTTAACATTATGTTTAAGTTTACAGCTAGTGAAATAAGAGACTTGATTATAGCATTTATCGTTATTTCATTGTGTTTTGGAATTGCAAACACCGGCAGGGACATGAACGCCTTACTCCACTTGCTTCCATTCATTATGGTTGGCGTAGGACTGGGTTTCATCCTGCACGAGTTAGGCCATAAATTCGTATCAATGAAGTATGGTTACTGGGCGGAATTTAAGTTATGGCCACAAGGATTGTTATTTGCACTTGTTACCTCATTTTTCGGGTTTGTATTTGCAGCCCCAGGTGCAGTTTACACATATGCAAATTACATGACCGATGAAATTAATGGTAAAATATCCCTTGCAGGCCCAATTGTCAATATTGTTCTTGCATTAGCATTCCTGGCCGTTGCAACATGGGTTTATCCATCTGCATTTACTTCCGAAACTTCAGTAATCATATTTATCGTATGTTCAATGGGTTTTTCAATCAACAGCTTTTTGGCAGCATTCAATCTGTTGCCTGTCGGAAACCTTGACGGATCCAAAGTGCTTAGATGGAACATTGGAATCTGGATTATTGCAATAGCCATAGCAGGTACAATGACCGTATTGTCAATGCAAATGGGCGTTGAAAACATTGTGAGATTAATTATAGGATTTTAAAATGAGTGAAGAAATTACATACTTTAAAGGAACACACCGAGTTATAGCTCCAAGCAAAACTATTGAAATTAACCAGGACAAGTTAAAAACTGCTGGAATAACCCGTATCGCAGATATCACTGACTTGGACAGGATTGGCCTTCCAATTTATACTGCAATCAGACCGACCGCGCAAGAGGGCGGAGTCAGCATATATGGTGGAAAGGGAATATCCAAAGACCATGCAAAAGCATCTGCAATGATGGAAGGCTTTGAGAGATATTCAGCCGAAAGGCAAAGCAGTGATGAAACCATAATTGCCGATTTATCTGAAATTTCAAAAAATGGAGAATATATTGACCCGAAATCACTTAACCTTCCAAAAGAGTTTGAAAAAAAGGATATTGGTGATTTGAACTTGGAGTGGAGCCTGGCCCACGATATAATCACGGACAAGGATTATTATGTTCCAACAAATGCAATTTTTCACCCATATAACTGTAAAGACGACGTTTCAAAATTGTTCAAATCAAATACCAACGGCCTTGCATCAGGCAACATTTTGGAGGAAGCCATTTTGCATGGGATGCTTGAAGTCATTGAAAGAGATGCATGGAGCATTTTTGAGCTGACACATAAAAATTATGCCCAAATTGATTTGGATAGCATTGAAAGCGAACTGATTAATGAAATTATAGATAAATTCGAATCCGAAGGAATCAAAATCAAACTTATTGATTTTACAGCAGACGTTAAAATCCCAACAATAGCCGCTTCTGCAGACGACACTATAACAAAAGATGCCGGGCTTTTGACTTTGGGAATAGGAACCCATCTTGACCCTGAAGTTGCAATACTCAGAGCATTAACTGAAGTAGCCCAAAGCAGAGCAACACAAATAAACGGAGCCCGTGAAGATACCGTAAGAGCGGATTTTGCACGTGAAGCCGGATACGAACGAATGAAAAGAATCAACAAATATTACTTTAAAGAGGAAGAAAATAAAATTTCACTCTCAGATATTGAAAATAAATCCACATCTTCAATTTCAAAGGACATTGAAATTGTTAAAGATGAACTGATGGCCAACGACATTGAAAAAATATTGTATGTTGACCTGACACGTCCGGAACTTGACGTCAGTGTCGTGCGGATTATCATTCCTGAAATGGAATTGTATGCAATCGACCAGTCACGTGCGGGATACAGATTTTTAAAAGCATGATATTATGGTTAAGGTTATCATTTATACCGGATTGTCCCTTTCTTTTGATGAAGCCAGAGAGATTCTGGATTGTGAAGACGACATTGAAGTGATTTATAAAAGACCCATTCAAAGGGGAGAATTGGCTTTGGCATTAAATGAACATCCGGATATCATTGCAATAATCGATGGAGTGTTTCATCAAAACTCCGCAGTAGGTCATAAGGAAATCCTCAATGTCATAAATAATGGCGTTAAGGTATATGGCGCTTCAAGTATGGGTGCTTTAAGGGCATCGGAACTTGACACATTGGGAATGGTTGGAATAGGTTATTGCTATGAGCAATATGCAAACGGAACTGTGGATTCAGACGATGAAGTTGCAGTAATGCTTGACAGCGAAACCCTCGAACCCCTTTCAATACCACTGATTAGCATGAGATATGTTTTTGACAATGCCGTTTGTGAAAAAATTATAAGTGAAGATGAAAGAGACGAACTGATTAAAATAGCCAAAAGGACGTTTTATCCGAAAAGAAATTACGCCAATACATTGGCCGAATCAAGTTTAAACAGCGATAAAAAAGATGCATTAATCAATTTTATTCGAACATCACCCGACATTAAAAAAGAGGATGCAAAAGAGCTTATCAACCACATCAAATGTGAGATAAAATGAATTTAAAAGACAAAATTCAGATTGTTGAAGATTGCCTGAAAGATAAAAAGGTAGCCATAGGATTTTCAGGCGGTGCCGATTCGACATTGATAACCTACATTTCTTCAAAGGTTGCCAAAGACACATTGGCAATCACCATTGACAACCATCTGATGCCAACGGGTTTTGTTGAACATACACAAAAAATATGCAGACTGTTCAACATCACACATGAGATAGTCGACATCGATTTTTATGATGATGAGGAATTTCTCAAAAACAATCCTCAAAGATGCTACAACTGCCGCCAGATGATGTATTCCCAAATCATTGAAAAATCAAAGGAAAATGGTTTTGAGTATATCTGTGACGGGAACAACATAAGCGATCTGATTTCAGACCGTCCTGGAATTTTAATAACATATGCCAAAAAATTCAACACACCACTTATAGAGGCAAGGCTAACCTCAAAAGAGATTCATGAATACCTCGAGGAAAACAATATTCCCTATTCAAAATCAACAACATGTCTTGCAACAAGAATACCAACCAACACACCGACCACCAAAGAGAAAATCGAAAAAATCAGCAAGTGCGAGGATTACATCTCGGCAAATACAAACTGCAGAATAGTCAAAGTTAGAGATTTTGGACGGACAAGTATATGTGAAGTGGACGACATTGATGAAATTCTATGTGAAAATAAATATAATCAAATAAACGATGCATTAAAATCATTTGGATATGAAAAAGTTGCATTAAATTTATCACCAATTGATGATAATGAATTCATTTCTATTGACTATAAAAACGGTAATTTTTCACACCAACTTCCGTTTACACTAAACCTTGAAAACACTAAAGAAATTATCAAAAATGCAGAAACAATAAACGAATGTGAAATCCAAATCGGAAGCATCACCATAAGCAAAAACGGACTCATAAAAGGAACCGGTTTCAAAGATTATGAAAATGCCCTTGATAATTTTATGGAAATATTGCCCAAGCTTAGAAGAAATATTTAAAAAAAAGAGTAAAAAACCTATTAAAACTCACTTATTCATTTCCAGATATTTTTTTAACACAATGTCGGGAGTTTCAATAGTTTTTTGGAAAGTTTTAACAAAATCACTGGCTTCGTGATTCTCAGGTGTTTTTGTTAAACCTTTAAGAGATAACTGCTTGCCGTCAATTTTAAATCCAACATCATCAGCTTCGATTTCTATCAGATTGATTTCAATTTCAGAAGCCTTCTCCAACACATCATCAGCCCTAACCTCATATTTGATCTTTAAATCCTTGTGAGGCATCAGCTCATTGATGGTTCTTTTGATAACAGATTCAAATAACTCCAGGAATTTTACAACCGGAGGCATATTATTAGCCCACCAATAGGCAAGAACGGAGTTGAGAACTATTTCGTGTTCGACAAAATCATCATATAACCTTGCCCGAACACCAACAGCACTATCATCAACTACTTTAATCACCAATACTGGACTAACAGCCATTATATCACAGTTATTCGACTAATGCTTTAATCAAATCACTAGCTCTTACAAGGCCGACCAAATCTCCTTCAACACCAATTACAGGAATTTGTTCGATGTTTAAGGATTTCATTTTTTTAGCGCAGTCGGAAACTTTTGTTTTGGAGTTAGCTACTTCAACATTGCCAACAGCAACGTCACTTACTACTTTATCTGTGAATTTTAAACTGTTTTTCTCGATGTATAATACTGAAGTACTGTCCCAGGACCATTTATCCCCTTCGGTACCTACAGTGGAACTGTGTTCACTTCTCTCAGAGATAATTTCAATTTCAGAAATAAAATCGGTTTCAGTTAAAATACCTGACAATTTAGCATCATCATCCAAAGCCAAAACGGATTTTAAACCAAATTGGTTCATGGTTTCAAAAGCAACATTTAAAGGAGCTTTTTCCCAGGTGGTCGGAACGGTTGTAATCATATAATTTTCAACAGCATCGTCAACGGTAATTTTGGTTAATGCTTTAGATACCAAATCAAATGAAGTGATAATTCCTACAAGTTCACCATCATCATTTACAACAGGAACTCTTCTTACATCATTTTCAATCATTTTACGAGCAGCATCAGTTACATCGTCACCAGGAGCAACTGTGATTAAATCTCTGCTCATTAACATTGCGATTTGTTCTTCATCAGGATTATTAATTAAATCAGAACGAGTTACTAGTCCTACTAAAATATCAGTATCTTCTTTAACAACAGGAAGTACTGCTTTTTTCTCTTTTCTCATTAAGTCTAAAACTTTTTCTCTGTTACCTGGTACGGAAACACTAACTACATTTTTAGACATTGTTCTTTTAACTAACATAAAAACACCTATATTAATAATATAATAAAAATGACAATATCTTAATGAACTACGAGCACTGCGCATTTAGCTGAATTTACAACCTTATCTGCCACACTACCCATTATAAATCTATCGAAGCCGGATTTGCCGGAACTACCCATAACTATCAAATCAACATCTTCTTCATTTGCCACTTCCAAAATGCTTCTTGCAGGAGAACCTTCTCTAATTACATGAGTGATTTTCAAATCATCTTCATTTAATTTATCAAATTCCTTAAGGTTTTCCTCAGATCTTTCTTTTAAGACTTGATTTAACTGGTATACTTCATCATCCAATGGAAGTCCGTTAACAAAATTATTTTCTGTGACACTCACAGCGATTATTTCAGCTCCTGAAACATTTGCTAAAAATAAAGCATGTTTTTGAGCTTTTTTTGCAAATTCTGACCCATCAGTAGGGACCAATATTTTTTTATACATCATTAACATCTCCCATAATAAATAGATTTATATCATGATATTATACAATACATTTTTTGTTAATGATATATAATATATTTTTCGTTTCACAGCGATTACATATATTAAGATAAGGATTTTTAGAAAAAGATTTGTAAACTATAAATTCCGCAAAATTGTCTTCCATTATACAGGATTTCTGAATAATGTCATTGATTTTATGAGCACAGACATTTGTAGTCGCCATTTTTAACAGCTCCTTCGGGTCGAGATATGATTTATAATAAACTGACATTAACTTTAAGCTGAATTCAAGTTCCCTCAGCATGTTCGGAGAGTTTAACATCACATTATCAGTGCCCAACATCGGTTTAATGCCCATGTTTAACATTTCATTGAGTTTTGAAACGCCAACATTCAATGTTGCATTGGCTCTTGGACAAACAACAACGTTTGATTTTGAGTTTTTTAATAAATCCAAATCATTGTTTTTAGGGTTGGTAACATGAACCAACTGGTCAAAATCATTGCTGATTGCCTTTTCGATTTCAGTTTTGGCGAACTTTTCCAGAGATTCAATCTGATTGGATTCGGATTCTGCAACATGAATTGAAGAAATCTTGCCCTGTTTACTGCATTCATCGCTTATCAGTTTGGCCACATCTTCGGTTATTTCACCAAAACCGCTTGGAGCAATTCCATCGGCAATTTTAAGGATTTTTCTAATGGCTTTTTTTACCTGATTTAAATCCGGATCATCACCATAAAAGCTATCGTCACGGCCTAAAATAATCGGGTTGATTGGAATGTCTTCACTTGCCTCTTTCAATAGTTTGATTCCATGAAGACCCCCTTCACGATAGTCAATGAAGTGAGTAGTGCCTGACAAGACCATATCCCACATTGATGATTTCATGGCTTCAATTAATTCCTCATCAGATGCATTGGCCAGAGCCTTATGCTTAACCCCATCAGGCGGCTTAACCATTTCACTTAATGAAAGGCCGTAACCCTCATCCTTAATTATGGAGTCACCAATATGCATATGCCCATTAATAAATGAAGGACAAACTACGGCACCATCAACATCAATGATTTTGCCTTCCTTTGCATCTTTAGCCATCTCGATGATTTTACCATCTTCAACAACGATATTTTCTTTTGATGGAACTAGATTTTGACCTTTTAAAATAACTCCATTTGATATAGTAAACATTAATGGAAGTTCTAATTTTTTTTATTAATAAAATTTTTGAATATACTTAACATATATTTAATGGAAAAATCATAGTATAATTCAATCATACAAACATTTTCACACAAAACTCTATTAATCAATTTAACCATCCGAAAAGGTGATTTCCATTAACTCTCAGGAACTAAGATACTTCTACAGAAACATTGTAAAAACTGGTGACGTATACAGAGTTAAACATAATAATAAAGATTATGGAGAGTTTTCTAAATTATCCGACGCATTATATGAAAGAGATGCTCTATTTTTTTGTAATTTTGACTATGATTTGCTTGTAGAATGCGATTTGGAAAACAAGTATGAAAATATGGAACTGCCACCATTTCCCGAAAAGCGACCAAAAGGACGTATAAAAGGAAACAAGATCAACAAAAAAGAAAGAGAAGGGGAAATTCTCTTTGACCATAAAAAAAGAGGGTTCTACATTAAAAGAATGGGTGAAATAATTGGTTATTACGATACAATGACCGAAGCGTTTTACTACAAAAAGCTTTTAATGGACAACGATTGGGACAAAAGTGTTCTTAAGAGAAATGTTTCAGAGAAAATTGAAGTCAATATCGTCATTGACCAGAACAAGGAATATAAAGTTCAGCTTAACTTCTGTCCTAAATGTAAAAGCAGGTTAAAAATCGGAGCCGAGGATTGTCCTTCCTGCGGTATCAATATTAAAGATTATCTATATAATAATTAAAAAAAGGATAGAGAATGATTATTCTCCATCAGTATATTCATTTAATGATTTTACATTCATTTCGCTATTTTGTACAGCTGCAATTGCATTTAATGCTGCTCTTGCACCTGCTAAAGTGGTAACATAAGGTATGCCCAGTTCAATAGCCAATCTTCTGATGATGTAACCGTCTTTAGCAGACTGTTTTCCTTCAGAAGTGTTAATGATTAAATCAACTTCCTTATTTAAAATTGCATCCCTAATGTTTGGAGATCCCTGTGACACTTTCAATACTTTTTCAACATCATCAAGTCCGGTTGCATCTCCAGTACCATCAGTAGCCATTATTTTAAATCCTAAATTGGCTGCCTTTTCTGCAATTGGTCTGATTTTTTTCTTATCGGTTTCCTTTACACTGATAAATATTTTACCTTCTTTAGGAAGTTCCATACCAGCTGAAAGTTGTGATTTGTAAAATGCCATTCCGAAGTTTTCATCAATACCGATACTTTCACCTGTGGATTTCATTTCAGGTCCGAGTACGGTATCGGATTCAGGTAATTTCAAGAATGGGAATACAGACTCTTTTACAGCAACATGGTCTATTTTGATTTCTTTGGTTAAGCCAAAGTCTTTTAATTTGGCTCCATGCATAATCCAGGTTGCAACTTTTGCAAGAGGAACGCCAATAGCCTTGCTTACAAATGGAACTGTCCTACTTGCTCTTGGATTTGCTTCAATAATGTAGACCATTTCCTCATCAAGTTTAACTGCATATTGAATGTTCATCAAACCTTTAACGTCCAATTCAAGTGCCAATTTAGTTGAGTTTTCACGAATGGTATCCAAAATATGTTCAGGAATAGTTTGAGGAGGTATTACACATGCTGAGTCTCCTGAGTGAACACCTGCTTCTTCAATGTGTTCCATGATTCCGGCAATGAATACATCTTCACCGTCACATAATATATCAACGTCAAGCTCAATTGCATCTTCCAGGAACTTGTCCACCAGAATAGGATGTTCTGGAGATACTTTTACGGCTTCCTTCATATACTCTTCAAGCTCATTGTTATCGTAAACGATTTCCATTGCTCTTCCACCGATAACATATGACGGACGTACAAGCACTGGGAACGTGATTCTTTCTGCGATTTCACGAGCTTCATCGAATGAATTAGCTGTTCCGTATGGTGCCTGATGAATGTGTAATTTTTCTAAAAGTTCAGCGAATAATTCCCTGTCTTCTACTCTGTCAATACTTTCATATGGAGTACCTAAAATTTTAACACCTGCATTTGCAAGAGGCACTGCCAAGTTAATGGAAGTTTGACCACCGAACTGTACGATTACACCATCCGGTTTTTCCTGTTCAATAACACCCATCACATCTTCAAATGTCAATGGTTCGAAAAACAGTTTGTCGGAAATGTCATAATCTGTACTTACGGTTTCAGGGTTGTTGTTGATTAAGATTGTTTCGATTCCTTCCTCTTTCAGTGCAAGGGAAGAGTGTACACAACAGTAATCGAATTCAATTCCCTGACCGATTCTGATTGGACCTGCCCCTAAAATTACAACCTTTTTCTTGGTAGTGGATAAGAGTTCATTTCCGGTATCGTAACTGCTGTAGTAGTATGGAGTTTTAGCTTCAAACTCGGCTGCACAGGTATCTACCATCTTATAGGATTGTTTGATGTTGTATCTTGAAAGCAGGTTTCTGATATATTCCTCAGTTTGCCCTGACAAATCGGCAAGTCTCTTGTTGGAACATCCTAACTGTTTAGCTTTTCTTAAATATGCTTCATCATCAAGTTTATCGGCAGTAACATCGTTTTCAAAGTTGACGATGTTTCTGATTTTGTAAAGGAAGAAATTATCGATGTTTGTGAGTTCTCTGATTTTATCGATATCCATTCCATCCTTAATTGCAGAATAAATCTGGAAGTAAATCAAATCAGTTGGATTTGCAAGGTCTTCTTCTGTGTATTCAACATATTCAAATCCGTCAAAGCCCATATCAAGAGATCTCAATGCTTTTTGGAATGCTTCTTCAAATGTTCTTCCAATAGCCATTACTTCCCCTGTTGCTTTCATTTGAACTCCCACTTCACGGCCAATTCCTTTAAACTTGTCAAACGGCCATCTTGGGATTTTAATAACCACATAATCGATGGCAGGTTCAAAAGATGCAGGAGTCTCTTTGGTAATGTCGTTTTTAATTTCATCCAAGGTTAGGCCTAAAGCCACTTTTGATGAGATTTTAGCAATAGGATAACCTGTTGCTTTTGAAGCAAGCGCACTACTTCTTGATACACGTGGATTAACTTCAATAACTTTATATTCATCAGTTTCAGGGTTTAGTGCAAATTGAATGTTACAGCCACCTCTAATTCCTAATGCTCTGATGATTTTAATTGATGCGTCACGCATCTTCTGGATGGTTTCATCACATAGGTTTTGAATAGGAGCCACTACAACACTGTCTCCTGTGTGGATACCCATAGGATCAATGTTTTCCATGGTACATACAATGATACAGGTATCTTCCTTATCCCTCATTACCTCAAATTCGATTTCCTTCCATCCGAGAACTGATTCGTCAATGAGTACCTGATTGATGAAACTCATGTCAAGACCATGGTTTGCAATTTCAATCAATTCCTCTTCATTGTGGGCAATTCCCCCACCGGTTCCGCCTAATGTGAATGCCGGCCTTACAATTACAGGATAGCCTATTTCCTTTACGGCTTCAAGTGCTGCATCGACACTTTCAACAGCCTGACATTTTGGGATTTCCTCATTGATTTCTTCCATTAAGTTAGCAAATAAATCCCTGTCTTCCACATCCTTAATAGTTTGAACATCGGAACCTAAAACCTTAATTCCTTCGAGTAAACCTAAGTCTCCAAGTCCTGTTGCAATGTTTAATCCGGTTTGTCCACCCATGGTTGGTAAAATAGCATCAATTTCTTCTTCTTTTATAATTTTTGCAACAACTTCCGGAGTTAACGGTTCGGTATATACAGTATCTGCCATTCCCAAGTCTGTTTGGATAGTAGCCGGATTACTGTTAACAAGAACTGTTTCAATACCTTCCTCTCTTAATGATTTACAGGCCTGAGAACCTGAATAATCGAACTCTGCAGCCTGTCCGATTTGAATAGGTCCTGAACCAATAATTAATACTTTTTTAATATCATTATCAACTGGCATCAGTAATCCTCCATCATTTGATTGAACTCATCAAAAATATTTCTTGTATCGTTTGGACCAGGTCCTGCTTCAGGGTGGTATTGTATACAATGCAAAGGCAATTCCTTGTGGGAAATACCTTCAGGAGTTCCATCATTTAAGTTAATTTGAGTTAATACTAAGTCTGTTTCCTTTAGGGATTCCTTATCAATTGTAAATCCGTGGTTTTGTGAAGTTATAAATACTTTTCCAGTAGCCAAATCCTTAACCGGCTGGTTTTCACCACGGTGTCCGAATTTCATTTTATATGATTTTGCACCAAATGATTTGGCAATCAATTGCTGACCCATACAAATACCAAAAATCGGCAACCTGTTTGACAATTTTTTCATGGTTGCGATTGTCTCGGATACTCTATCTGGATTTCCTGGACCGGAAGTAATCATCAGACCACTTGGTTCATAATCAAGAACAGTTTTATAATCAGTATCATAAGGGAATAAAACCACGCCAATATCCCTTTCCAAAAATGAGTTAATGATATTCTTTTTAACACCACAATCAATTAAAGCAACCTTTTTATCAGCATCCTCATTGAAGATTTTAATTTCCTTAGTTGATACTAGAGGCACAACATCCACATCTTCAATACTTGGTTGGGAACGTGCCATTTCAAGCAGTTTATCATCGTCAATATCTTCAGTTGTAATTGCAGCCTTAAGTGAACCTCTTTCACGGATTTTGAGTGTTAAATCACGAGTATCAATTCCACTAATTCCAGGAGTCTTAAACTCGCTTAAAAATTCGTCCAAAGTTTTTTGAGGTCCGAAGTTGGAAACTTCACGACAAACTTCACGGCAAACAAATCCTTCAACCTGGATTTTATCAGATTGATACCACTTCTCACTTACCCCATGATTTCCTTCCAAAGGATAAGTAGACATCAAGATTTCTCCTTTAAAAGATGGATCTGTTAAAGATTCAGTGTAACCACCCATACCTGTGGAAAAAACAAGTTCTCCCAATTTGGTGGTTTCGTAGCCGAAAGCTTCACCTTTTAAGACTGTTCCATCTTCCAAAGCTAATTTTGCTATTTTTACCATTACATCACCATATTAAAAAAATTATAACTCTCTATCTCTAATATATATTATTTTACTATATTATTAAAGTTTGTTTTTTGTGAAATTTTTCAGATTATAGAAAAAAAATTAATGAATAAATGAATATTATACAACAAATTGGATTTTGCAAAATGATTATGTATTGAAAAAACCAAAATATAAACCAAGTCAACAAGGATGAAAAATATGGCTATCGATAAAGTTCCCGCAGATTATAAAAAGTTTAAAAAGTTGGTTAACGAAACAAAAATCTACAATGCTCCAAAATCATTGACCGGAGAGCTGAGACCCTATCAAAAGATAGGCTATTCCTGGCTGATACAAAATATAAAATACAATTTCGGGTCAATATTGGCTGATGATATGGGACTTGGAAAAACAATACAGGTTTTATCTTCAATCCTTTATTTCAAAGAGAAAAACAAATTCGATAGCGAACCGTCACTGATAATCGTTCCTCCAACACTGATTTCCAATTGGGAAAACGAGATTAAAAAATTCACCCCCGAACTGACATATTACATTTACCACGGATCCAACAGAACATTTCCACTTGAAGAATATGACATCATTTTAACTTCATACGGCGTTGTTAGACTGGATTTGGATATGTTTTTAGATATCGAATGGAGAATATGCGTCATTGATGAAGCTCAAAACATCAAAAATCCGAACACAGAACAAACCAAAGCCATCAAAGAGATTAACGCATCCACAAAAATAGCCCTGACCGGAACGCCGATTGAAAATAGACTAATGGATTACTGGTCAATATTTGATTTCGTAAATCCCGGTTATCTGTCAACAAAAGACGATTTCAAACGAAGATATGTTATGCCGATAGAAAAACTGGAAGATGAAGATGCTCTAAAAAATCTTAAAACAATAGCCAGACCATTTGTTATGAGACGTTTGAAAACGGATGACGACATTAAAAAGGAGCTGCCGGATAAGTTAATCAATGACATTTACTGCAGCCTGTCCAAAAAACAAATCAAATTATACAATGCCATTTTGGAAGAACTGTTCTTTGATATTGAAAACTCCAAAGGAATTCAGAGAAAAGGAATCATCCTAAAGATATTGACTGCCTTAAAGCAAACCTGCAACCATCCTGCACAGTTTCTAGACATCAAAAAGCCAACAATCAAGGAATCCGGAAAGATGGAGCTTCTGGTAAATATTCTGGAAAATATCCTTGATATGGATGAAAAGGTCATAATTTTCACACAGTACGTTGAAATGGGCAAACTAATTCAAAAACTCATTTCCAAGAAATTCAAAACAGAAGTGCTGTTTTTGCACGGCTCACAAACGCTTAAGGAAAAAACAGAAATAATCGATACTTTCCAGGAAAATCCCGACTATAAGATTTTCGTGGCAACCCTCAAGACCGGAGGAACAGGTCTGAACTTAACCGCCGCAAGCAATGTAATCCATTATGATTTGTGGTGGAATCCTGCTGTTGAAAATCAGGCTACTGACAGAGTTCACCGAATTGGTCAGGAAAAGGACGTTATGGTTTATAGATTCATTACAAAAGGAACACTTGAAGAAGAAATCGATGCTATAAGCAAAAGAAAAATAGATTTGGCCGGAAAAGCCATCAGCAACGATGAAACATTCATTACCGAAATGAGCGATGATGAACTGAAAGAAGTATTGAAATTGAGATTGTAATTACAATCATCCATCCAATTTCAAACTAAAGTCAAGACTTCTTGTTGAATGTGTTAGTGCGCCCATAGAAATGATATCCACACCCAATTCAGCATAATCCAGGATAGTATCTTCGCTAATGCCACCTGACACTTCAATCAATGAATTTTTACGAATGTTTAACTCATCAAGTTTGTCAAGTACATTTTTTACTTCATCCGGAGACATATTATCAAGCATTACAATGTCTGCACCGTTTTTTACACAGTCCACAGCATCCTCCAAAGTTTCCACTTCAATTTCGATTTTTTTAGAAAAGCTTACATTGGCTTTTGCTTTTAGAAGAGCTTCCAGAGGTGTTTTGCAAGTTGCAATATGATTGTCTTTAATTAAAACCATGTCATCGAGACCTAACCTGTGGGTATCCGCACCGCCAACACCCAAAGCGTATTTGTCAAATTTGGCGATAGCCGGAGAGGTTTTACGAGTTCCGGCAACCCTAACATCAAAATCTTCAACCATTTTTACATACTTGTTGGCCGCACTGGCCACACCGCTCATCCTCATCAGCAAATTCAGGGCAGTTCGCTCAAGAAGCAGAATGATTCTAGCATCACCTCTAAGAGATATTAACAAATCCCCCTCGGATATTTTACTTCCTTCAGCCAGCCAAAAGCTAACTTTAACCCCATGTTCCTCAAATAAATCTCGAATAATATTAATACCGGCTAAAATACCATTATCTTTTGAAACTATATGTGCGCCAACTTCCATACCCTCTTCAACAACGGCATTTGAAGTAACATCACCGAATCCCTCATCTTCAGCCAACATATATTCAATAATCCTGTCCAAAAAATCACCTAAAAGTTAATAATTATTAAAGATATATAGTTATCTTATAATATAAATTAAGTGATTATATGGAAATTATATTTTTAGGAACATCATCTGCAGTTCATTCAATAACAAGAAATCAGGCTTCAATTGCTTTTAAAGGATTTGGAGAGGTATTCCTGTTTGATTGCGGTGAAGGTGCTCAAAGACAAATGTTATCTACACAAGTAAGTCCGATGAAGATATCAAAAATATTCATATCCCATTTCCATGGAGACCATATTTTAGGCCTTCCGGGATTGCTGCAATCATTGGGATTACTTGGAAGGGAAGAAAAATTAACCATTTATGGCCCGAAAGGTTTGGAAAAAGTTAAAAATGCCATATATAGTCTAGGATATTGTAAAATTGATTTTCCAGTAGAGTTTATTGAGATTGAGTCAGGAATTGTAGAGGAAACCGAAGAATATATCATAAAATCACAATTAGTAAGGCATAATGTTCCAAATCTTGCATATTCAATTGAAGAGAAGAAAAAACCAAGATTTTTAAGGGAAAAAGCCATAGAACTTGGCGTTCCTGTTGGTCCCGCATTTGGAAAACTGCACAATGGAGAGGAAGTTGAAATTGATGGAAAAATCATCAAACCAGAACAGGTTCTTGGCGAACCCAGAAAAGGCATAAAAATCACATATTCTGGTGATTCAAGACCCTGTGAAGAAATGATTGAATTTGCAAAGGACAGCACTTGCCTCATTCATGAATCAACATTTTCCAAAGAGGACAATTCAAATGCCGAAGAGCATGCCCATTCAACATCAGTTGATGCGGCATATATTGCCAAACAATCCAACTCAAAAGAATTGATATTAACCCACATAAGTACAAGATATGGCGAAGAATACTCCAAGACAATCTTAAAAGAAGCAAAGGAAGTATTTGAAAATTCAAGATTGGCCAAAGACTTTGACGTGATTAAAATAAGATGATACTATGATCATTCCAACAATATACAATGACCCTGCAACGACCCTTGTTTATTTTTTAATAGTGGTTGTAGTGACCACATTAATAACAAGGCTGATTGCATTTATAATGAATAAGATGAAGCGTTTTAGCGAAAACATGACAATAGTTTATCTTATAAGAGATATGATAAACTACATAATCTATTTCATTGCATTGATGGTGATTTTACAATTCTTTGGAATCAATCTGGCAGGAACTCTTTTAAGTTTAGGTATTGTAGGTATCGCTGTGAGTTTTGCGGCAAAAGACATTATTTCAAACCTGTTTTCAGGAATACTTTTAATCATTGGAAAAAGTATCAAAGTTGGAGATACAATTGAGGTGAATAACAAAAAGGGATATGTTGAGAGAATTTCTCTTAGATCAACAGTTATAGTTGATGACTTAGGCGTTAAAAGCCACGTTCCAAACTCAACATTGACAAACGAATATTATCTGCAATTCAAACCTCCCGAAAAATATAGGGTAGACATTATTGTGGGAATGCCTTTAGATGTGGATGTTGAAGAATTTAGCAAAAACATTATCCAAAAAATAAATGAATATGATGATTTGGCTAAAAATCCACAACCACAAGTCTTTTCAAACGAAATAAAATTTGAAGAAACCAGACTAAAAGTATCATTTTGGGTAAAAAATTTAAATGATAAAGACAAATATAAATTAAAAATCACAAACGACATTAGAAAATGCATAAAAAACATGGGTGAAAATAATGAGTAGTTCAATTCAAGAAGAAATTTTAAAGCTAAAAAATGAAAAAAATGCAATAATACTTGCACACAATTACCAACCAAAGGAAATTCAGGAAATAGCTGATTTTTTAGGAGATTCCCTTGAATTATGTATAAAAGCTTCTGAAATCGACGATAAAGATTTAGTAATCTTTTGTGGAGTTGATTTCATGGCAGAAACTGCATTTATCTTAAATCCTGATAAAAAAATTGTTATTCCAACACTTGAAGCGGAATGCCCTATGGCACACATGCTGCCTGAAGAGGAATTGCTAAAAGCAAAAGCAGAACACCCAGATGCTGGAGTTATCCTTTATGTTAACAGTATTGCCGAAGCAAAACAGCATGCAGACACCTTATGCACATCAGCTAATGCTGTTAAAGTAACTGAAAGCTTACCGCAGGACAAAATTTTATTTGGACCTGATAAAAACTTGGGAACACATGTTGCAGAAAGGCTTGACAAGGAAATCATTCCTGTCCCTAAGGATGGTCACTGTTATGTCCACAGATTATTCCATGTCGAAGATGTTGAACTTAAAAGAGAGCAATATCCTAATGCAGAAATAATCTGCCATCCCGAATGCGATATAAAAGTTCAACAAGCATGCGATGTGGTAATGTCCACCGGAGGAATGTTAAAACACATTGCAGAAAGCGATAAGGAAGAATTTGTTATCGGAACTGAAATTGACATGATTACAAGAATCAACTCTGAGGTTCCTGGCAAAAAATTATATCCTTTACTTGAAGGGGCAATTTGTGAAACCATGAAATTGCACACTCTAGAAAAAGTAAGAGACTCCCTCATAAATGAAGAACCACAAGTGGTTTTACCAAAAGAAGTTGCAGACAAATCAAGGAAAGCCGTTGAACACATGCTTGAAGCATCAAAATAGCTAGTTCAACTAGCTTTTAACTTTTTTTATCTTAAAAATCACTTAAAAATGAGAGTATTTCCATACCCATTTCAGGCAAAATTTCATCATCATAATAATTTTCCTTTGAAGAGTCATAAACAAATACTTTGGAATTCTCAATTAGGCTCTCCAATGGAATCATATCATCTTTAGGGTCGAAAAACACATGCCCTCCAATTCCTAAAATTAATGACTTGGCTTTGATATTTGGCAATTTATCTTCAACATTATATTCCAAAATGCAATCGTTTCTAGATTTGAAATCATGAATATCCATGAATAATCCATCTTCAACATAATCTTCCATCAATGCATCAATCTCATCATTGGATAACTTTTTTACAACCTTATCCGGCAAATAACCTAAAAATAATAGCCTGAAAATTGAAACAGATACATTCGAAAAGGAAGAGCTATATCCCTCCAAATAGAAATCTTCACAGGATTCAATAATGTTTTCCATACATTTAGCTAAAATATAACGTTGAGCATATGTTTTAAAGGATGAATTTAAAACAATGATAAAATCCATTTCATCCGGATATTCACAGGCCCAGGTGTATATTTCAAATCCGCCCAAACCTTCACCAACCAAACCAAAAAGATGATTGATGTTGAATTTTTCAGCTAAAAACTGCCTTTTAAAATTAACACGGTCCCTAAAGGTATATTTAGGAAAATTATGCCTCAAACCGGTTGAGGATGGAGAGCATGACTCCGGAACCCCAAGCGGAAAAATTCTTATAAAAAAATAATCATCCTTATTAAAATCCTGATTTTTAATTAGATTGTGATATTGCGCCAAAATTGAATTTCTGCTATAAATATGTGGACAATAAACAACAGCATTAGTTATATTTCCACCATCATCGTATTTTGGAATGCCGCTAACTGCATATTCCACAGCTACATTTTCAAGAACCTGACCTGATTCAAATTCAAATGAATCCATTACATGATTGCCGAAATCCAGATTGAATGAAAAAGTAATAATATCCCCACCTTAACGCATATAATCCAATGAAAATTATTGCTTGAACTCCTTTAAAAATTCATGGAAGTCATCAATAAAAGGAGAATAATCCTCATAACCACTAGGATCTTTTTGTGATTCAACTAAAATCACTTTAGAATTTTTGATTAATTTCCCCGGCAGAACTGAATCATATTCCGGAGAATAATACAAATCATCGGTTGAACTGATGATTATTGCTTTTGCCTTGATGTTTTCCAATTTATCTTCAACATTATAATTTAAGACACAGTCATTCCTATATTTAAAGTCATAAATATCAGTAAATAAACCTTCATCCACAAAGTCATCCATCAACACATCGATTTCATCATTTGACATTTTTTGAAAAATCTGTTTTGTGAAATAGTTTGAATACAATAACCTATAAATTGAAACCATTATTCTAGATATGTTTTCGCTGTACATCTCATTATAGAAATCATCATTTGATTCTATAATGCTTTCTATAGCTTTTGAAATAACATATCTGTAACCGTTGGTTTTATAGGAGCTGTTTCCGATTATTAAAAAGTCCATTTCATCAGGATATTCGCAGGCCCAGGTATAAATCTCATATCCTCCTGATCCTCGCCCTGCAATTCCGTGAACCTTATCCATGTCAAATTTTTCTTTTAAGAATTGCCTTTTGAAATTGACCCTATCCTTAAGGGTGTAACTTGGAAAATTATGTTTTAAACCGGTGGATGATGGTGAACAGGACTCCGGAAAACCTAAGGTAGTTATGGAAATAAAACAGTATTCCTTTTCATCAAACGGTTCTCCTTTACCTGTAAGATGATATTCATCTAGAAAAGAGGAATAATTCCCATTATATTTATGACAATAGATTATTGCATTTATTATCCTGCCATCTTCATCATATTTCGGAGTGCCGTAAATGGAATACTCGACTTCAACATCTTTAAGAACCTGTCCATTCTCAAACTCAAATTCCTCTAAAATATGTTTGCCATATCCTAAAATTGAGTCATTATTCCGAAACATTAATACACCCTACCAAATAATTATTATTATAATAATGTCTGATTTTGAGCATATATAAAACTATCTACAATAAACAAAAAAATAAAAAAAATATGTACAAAATCACTAATTTTTAAAAAAAAATAAACAATATTCAATATTGATGTTTACAGGTCCTCTAAAAAACTTGACAGAAACACATTCATTTCAATTTCTTCACGAGCAATGAAATCATCTAACCTAAACTGGGCAACATCACTTTGGAAAGGATACAGATTATCCTCAAAATACATCTTCAACTTCAAGACATCACCAGAAATTTCAGTCTCATCATCCAAATTGTCATTCAAGAAATTCATTTGATTCAATGACAGTCCCAATGCATGATATTCGATGAAATTTTTGTCTCCAACCTTGCCATAATCAACTATTTTAACAATCATCAAAATCACTTAAAAAGTCTTTTAATTCATATGAAATATTTTCAAGTTCATTAAAGCATAAATGACCAAGTTCTGAATCCATTACAATCAACTGAGAGTCATCAATCATTTCAGACATTGGAATGCCATCAAGTTCCGGCGGAAAATGAGGGTCCTGTTTGCATGCAATTATCAAAACCTTTGATTTTATTTTATCCAAATCATCTTCAACATTGAAATTCATGCTTGCCTCATTGCAATACTTCAAATCATAAATGTCAGATTCTATCATCTCATTTCCAAACTCTTCAAATTCCAAACTCAACTCTTCATTGGATTTTTCCCTAAGAGCCTCTTTGGAAAGTCCGAAGTTAAATTCCGCAAGACAAGCTATTCTTAATGTTCTGATTAATGAATAAGTCAGCTCTCCTTTTGCATAGTCAGGATCAGATGTTATAATCTCATCAACGAATCTGGACAGAATATAGTCATGGCCTGCAACCTTATAACTGCTTACACCACAAATGATAAAATCCTGAAAGTCAGGATATTCAATAGCCTGAGTAAGACCTACAAATCCTCCCATGGAATTGCCTATCAAACCTAAAATGTGATTGATATTAAACTTTTCTGCCAGAAATTGCTTTTGAAAATTGACAACATCAAGCATTGTATATTTTGGGAATTTATTTTTTAAGCCAGTTAATGATGGGGAACATGAACCTGATGAGCCCAAAGCAGTCAATGAAACAAAAAAATACTTATCACTGTCAAAGGGACAATCCTTAAAGCTTAATGGCAGAATTTTATTGATTCCGGCAAATGAGCCTAAAGAACCTGCACAGTAGATTATTGCATTTTTAATAAATCCATCTTCATCATATTTTGGAGTCCCGTAAGTCATGTATTCAACCTTGACGTCGCTCAAAACTTCCCCATTTTGAAATTCGAATGAATCCATTATGAATTCCTGCCTGTTTTCATCAAAAAATTCTTCATCAAAAATATAAATCCCTCCTTAAAAACTATATTAACTATCTAAAAAACAAAATATTTAAATTAAACTAAACAATGTTATTGTGATGAAATATAAAATTTTAGAAAAACCCGATTGTGAAGATGCATACGATTTGGTTCATGAAGCGTTAAGAAAAAGGGCAACAATTGTTATTTTTGCCTGCTGTAAGGTTAACTATGAAGGTCGTGCATTAAGCGAACTTAACTGGGGAGAACGTATAATAATGATAAAACCAGATGGAGCATTTTTAATCCATCAGGAAAAGAAAGTGGAACCTGTCAACTGGCAACCTCCTAAATCAAAAACAAGAACATACATCAAAAATGACAACCTGTTTTTAGAAAGCCACAGAAGAACTCCAAAAGAGTTGCTGACAGTTGAAATAAGACACATTCAATTCATCAATTACGCTAATATTGAAGACTTTGAAGAGCTCGAACAGGCAGGATATGAAAAGGACATGGGCGACATGATAATGGAAAAGCCCCATATGATTGAAGAGGGTTTTACACCTACTGCAAGAGAGTACAGTGTCGAGCACGGATTTATTGACATTTTGGGAAAGGACAGCGACAATAACCTGATGATATTGGAACTTAAAGCTCGAAAAGCAGGTGTTACTGCAGTAAAACAACTTAAAAGATATCTTCAGGACTTTGAAAACACAGACAATGATTATTTAAAAGAATGCAAAGCCGAAAAGAAAAAAATAAGGGGCTTGCTTGTTGCACCATCCCTTATGGACGATGCTCAGGAGATGATTGAGGAAGAAGGCATTGAATTCGTGTCAATTGAACCTCCCCGCGAGTTAAAAAGAGATAAAAAAGTTACGTTGGATGCATTTTAGTCTAATGCATCTTCAATTTTTTTCAATTCGTTTTTATAGAATTCCTTTGTAAATTCATTAGCGGGAATTGAAGATGTTACGTGATGATTCTTCTCCAACTTATAGATAAGATAATCTTCATTTTCAAGAGGGATTGTCTCGCCATCAGCCATCAAATCAAGCTCATCCAATTCTTTGGAGATATTTTCAAATTCCTTTTCCTCCAAAGCAATAATGTCATCCAATTCCATTTCCTGAACTTTAGGATTTAACTGCATCGCAATTGCTACAAAACCATTAACTTTTTTATCTGAAATTGAAAATTCAGAATGTCTTATTTCTTCCATAGACAGTTTAACATGAGTTAAAGTATTTTTTGTTACTGGAATTTCACTGGACAATCCAATCTGATTGATTTCATAGTTGTTTTTCCAATTTCCGATTTTGTAAATAGCATAATTTATATCATCAACATTAATAATTTCTTTGTCGTCCATTGTATCACACGCATATAAATATATTTTTATATAAATAAAAACATTATTATAAATATACATTAGTTTATAAAAATGTAAATTTCAATGGAGGTTAAGCTGTGAAAAAATGTCCTGAATGTGGAAATCCAAGTTATGACGGTGCTCCTGTTTGTGGAAATTGCGGATATAAATTCCCAAAACCAAAAGTTACTGTTCGCAAGAAAGAAAGTATCTTCGAACAGAACCCTGAAGTAAGGCGAGAAGAAAAACCAAAAGTTAAAAAAACTTCCAATGAACCAAGTACACTCGAAATTATTAAAGAAAAAAAACTTATTATTGGAACAATATTGCTTATAACTTTAATTGTAATTTGTGGAATTGTCCTTACTGGATCAAATAGTAACAATGGCCCGACAATTCAATCCAGCAATGCGGTTGAATATAATGCAGGGGATTTTTCATTTAAATACCCTGAAAGTTGGCAACCTATTAATATGACTGATTCAGACCATGAAACCGCTATATTTTTCGAAAATGAAAATAATACAATTATTGAGCATTATAATATCACAAGCAGTGCTAATTCCCTTAAAGACATCAACCAAGATAGAATTAGTCATGCTTTAGATAATGGAGATGCTCTTGAACTTTTAGAAACCATTACATTAGACGGTAGAAATGCATCAAACATTATTTTGGAAAATGCTGATGGAAACTACACCAGATATGTTTCAATGTTTACTGACGGTAAATTGTATGTTTTCAAAATTAGTGGAGATTCAATTAACTCAATCACATCCGATTCTATAAACGGTGTGATAAATTCCGCAGACATCAAATAAGTATGATTTAATCATCATACTTTTTTCTATTTTTTAAGTGTTAAAATGACTAAAATCAAACTTGCTCTTTGTCAAATGAATGTTGTCGATGACAAAAAAGAAAATTTAAAAAAAGCCAGCGCCATGATTGGTGAGAGTGCAGCTGAAAATGCCGATTTTATTGTTTTGCCCGAAATGTTTAACTGCCCCTATTCCAATGATAAATTCATTGAATATCAGGAAGAAGAAAACACCAGCGAAACATTGAATTTAATTTCAAAACTGGCCTGTGAAAATAATACATACATCCTTGCAGGCTCAATTCCCGAAAAGGACAATGACAATCTGCACAATACATCCTATCTTTTTAACAGAAAAGGTGAAATAATAGCCAAGCATAGAAAAATGCATCTTTTTGACATTGACATTAAAGACAGGATTACCTTTAAGGAATCTGATGTTTTAACAGCAGGAGACGACTTTACTGTTGCAGATACTGAATTTGGAAAAATAGGTATTGGAATCTGTTATGACATTCGCTTTCCGGAACTTGCAAGAATCATAGTGGAAAAGGGAGCGTTAATATTATTCTATCCAGGAGCATTCAACATGACAACCGGACCGGCACACTGGGAGTTGCTTTTCCGCTCAAGAGCACTGGACAATCAGGTATTCTGTGTTGGTGTTGCACCTGCATTGAATGAAAACGCTAGCTATCACAGTTACGGCCATTCAATTATTACAAACCCTTGGGGAGAAATTATTGATAAAGCCGGCAAAAAAGAAGAACTGATAATTTCAGAAATTGAATTGGATGAAATAAAAAAAGTAAGAGAGGAACTTCCACTTCTGAAAAACAAAAGGAAAGATCTCTACGAAGTCATTGAAAAATAACTATTTTAGCTTAGCTAATCTTTTTTTGAAGTAATCGACTTTTTTAGTGCCATCAAATACTTCAATTGCAGTTTCTATGACTCTGACCTCATTTTCATAGTCATTGGCTTTTCTGTAAAGAACACATAATCTTTTATATGGTGCATCTTTGGCCTGTTTTGCCTCAACATATCTTTCGTATTCTTTAATTGCTTTTTGAGGATTGGTCTTTTCCATTTCCTTAATGGTACTCATTGGAATAACCTTTACAACCGATTCCCCTGAAGCCTTTGCCTTTTGGCGTTTTTGAGCTTTTTTAATTGCTTTGTTACAGGATTTCTTAAAGTCCTTATCATCTTCACCCTTTCTTGCCTTTTTGATTAAATCAATAGCTTCATCACTTGCAAGATCTCCTAAAGCCTGAATTGCAGCTAATTTTACACCCCAATCTTCATCTTCAAGACATTTTGCAATGTTTTCCAATTCGCCTTCAGCCTGAAGCTCGCCTAAAGCACGTACAGCAACTTTCCTAACTCCAAAGTCGTCATCATCAAGTGCTTCGACAAAATAAGGAATGACTTTTTTATCTTCAGTTTCTTTAAGTGCAAATGCTAAAAATCTTTTATCCTTTCCGTCAGCATTTTTAAATTCATCAATTAATTTATCGACCGCTACATCACCCATGCTTCCTAAAATTTCGGCCGCTTTAAATCTGACCTGCGCATTTTCATCAGTAGTGGCTTTAATTAATGGTTCAATAGCAGATTCATCACTAATGCCCACCAATGATTCGATAGCTTCTTTTCTAACTTTAACATCATCACTTGATAAATTGTTAATAGCATCTTCAAAATTTAAATTTGACATAGTAATAGGTTAGTCTTCAAGTTATATAAATATTCAAACATTAACGATTGAAATCTGCAATTTAAGGTTAACGGAATTACTGGATATATATCCCCACTTCAAAACAAGTTCAGAAATCAAAAAAGCGAATGTTAATGAAAACAACGATTAATTAAATGTAAGAAAAACTAAAAAAAGTAAAAAATAAGAGAAAGATTCTCTTATTTAAATTGCTGTCCAACCACCGTCAATACAGATTAGTTGACCTGTACAGAAACTGGATGCGTCAGATGCCAGATAAATTGCAATACCATCTAATTCACCAGGTTGACCTAAACGGCCAGCAGGACAGTAAGCTGCAATAAGGTCCATGAATCCTTCCATTTCAATTGAATCAACGGTTAATTCTGTTTCAAATACTGCAGGACCAATAGCGTTTACGGTAATGTTGTATTTTGCCCATTCAACAGCCAAGTTTTTGGTTAAGTTCATTACTCCACCTTTAGCTGAGGAGTATGCACTAATTCCTCCACCAGGGAAGATTACTCTTGAGTGGATTGAACCTATGTTAATGATTTTACCATATTCTTGTTCAATCATGATTTCTCCAACAGCTTTACACATGTAGTATACACCGCTTAAGTCAATGTGAATGTGTCTTTCCCATTCTTCATTGGACTGATCGGTAACCATTTTGTTGTTTCCCATACCTGCTGCGTTAACTAAAATGTCGATTCTTCCATATGCATCCATAGTTTTTGCAACTGCTGCAGTGATACTGTCGTAGTCACCAACGTCACATACTGCATACATTACTTCGGTTCCAAATTCTTTTTCGATTTCAGCAACGTTTTCTTGTAATCTTTCTTCTCTTCTTGCAAATAATGCTAATTTTGCACCTTGGCTTGCGTATGCTTGAGCAATTTGCCAACCAAGACCAGAAGAAGCACCAGTAATAACTGCAACTTTGTCTTTTATGTCAAAATAGTTTTTCATGTTTTTTACCACCTAAGGCAATAAGCCTATGTATAAATATATAAAATACCAAACTATTTAACTATTATTATATGATTTTCCAATTATTGTTCAAAATAAGTTATAAATATCTAGGATATAATAAAAAATCGGGAACAAAGTGAATAGAATATTTGATAAAAATTTTCCAAAATATCAAAAAAATACTGCAAAAGTTATACTTTCACAATAATAAAGCATAAAAATGAAAAAATTAAAAAATAGATTAACAAATTAGTAAAAATGAGTGGTAAAAATGATTGAAGAACAGACCAAATCATATTCCAAAAAACAAATTTTTAAAATCCTGCACCCTTGGGTCAGGAAATGGTTTGATTCACAGTTTGAGGATTTCACCCCTGCTCAGAAAAAATCAATCATTGACATCCACAAAAAGAACAACATTTTAATTTCATCACCGACAGGTTCGGGAAAGACACTGACAGCTTTTTTATCCATCATAAGCGAACTAACAACACTTGCAAGTGAAGACAAGTTAGAAGACAAGGTTTACTGCATTTACATATCACCACTAAAAGCACTTGACAATGATATTGAAAAGAATTTGGACGAACCCTTAAAAGGAATTCAGGAAATCGCAGGCCGTGATTTGGGAATCCGAAAGGCAGTGAGAACCGGAGACACCTCACAATACCAAAGGCAAAAGATGCTTAAAAAACCACCCCACATTTTAATCACCACCCCCGAAACACTATCAATTTTACTGGTCGCTCCAAAGTTTAGAGAAAAGCTAAGTGGCGTGAAATACGTTATTGTTGATGAAATCCACTCCCTGGCTGAAAACAAAAGAGGAGTCCATCTAAGCCTGTCGCTTGAACGTCTGCAACATCTAATTGGACAATACACCAGAATCGGGCTTTCAGCAACGGTCAGCCCGATTGAGGAAGTTGCCAGATTTCTGGCAGGTTATGAATACGGTGTCGAGAGAAACTGCAAAATCGTTAATATAAATTATTTAAAGGAACTGGACATGGAAGTGATGTGTCCTGTAAGCGATATTGTTCTTGCCGATGAAGAGGACACGAAACTCGGAATGTACGATCTGCTGGATGATTTGATTTGGGATAACAAAACGACCTTGATTTTTACAAACACACGTAGCGGAACGGAACGTTTTGTTTATAACTTAAAGAAAATGTATCCGATGCATTACAGTGACAAGAATATAATGGCACACCACTCTTCCCTTTCAAAAGAGGTCAGACTGGAAACCGAAAACAAACTGAAGGAAGGAAAACTAAAAGCCGTTGTATCATCCACATCCTTAGAGTTGGGAATTGATATCGGATACATTGATTTGGTTGTCCTGATTAATTCACCCAAATCAGTTGCAAGAGCCCTTCAGCGAATTGGAAGAAGCGGACACAAGCTCCATGAAAAGTCACGGGGAAAAATTATAGTTACAGACAGGGATGATTTGGTCGAGTGTTCAGTTTTGCTTAAAAACGCCAAAGAAGGAAAAATCGACAAGATTTCAATCCGTACAAACTGTCTGGACGTTCTGGCTCAGCACATCTACGGAATGAGTATTGAAAATCCATGGGATATAGACTACGCCTTTGACGTGATAAGAAAAAGCTATTGCTATAAAGACCTGACACGTGACGATTACGAAGATGTCTTAAGCTACATGGCCGGAGAATATCCTGAACTGGAAGAGAGATACGTTTATGCAAAAATATGGATAGATTATAAGGAAAATACCTTTGGAAAACGTGGAAAACTGGCAAGAATGCTTTATTCAACAAATATCGGAACAATCCCCGATTCATCAGGAGTATTGGTGAAATGTGATGGTGAAACAGTAGGTAAAATTGAAGAAGTATTCATGGAACGGCTTAAAAAGGGAGATACGTTCGTTCTGGGAGGGCGAACCTACAGATTCAACTATGGAAAGGGAATGACAATCAATGTTACTCCCGCAAGCGGACCCCCAACAATCCCCTCATGGTTTTCACAACAGCTACCACTGGCCTTTGACCTTGCAATGGACATCCAAAGATTCCGGGCACACATGGACGTTAAATTCAGATACCGCAGAAGCAAGGAAGAGATTATGGAATTCATTCACGAATATTTATACGTAGATGACTTTGCGGCAAATTCCATTTATGAATATTTTGTTGAACAGTTCAAATATGCCCAAATCCCAAGCAATCAAAAGTTATTGATTGAATACTACAAAGGATTTGGAGGCAGGCGTTTTGTGATATTCCACTCATTATTTGGAAGAAAAGTCAATGATGCACTATCACGTGCCGTTGCATATGTTGTAGCTCAAAGATACAACATCAACGTCACAATTTCCATTTCGGACAACGGATTTTACTTAAGCTCAGACGGCAAAATCGGAGGCCTTGAAGCATTCAGAGAATTAACTCCCGAAAACTTTGAAAACATTCTGACAAGATCACTGAATAAAACCGAAACATTGGCTTCCAGATTCAGACATTGTGCCGGAAGATCACTCATGACCCTCAGACATTACAAAGGAGAATCCAAATCCGTCGGCCGCCAGCAGGTACGTGGAAAAATCCTGCTTAAATTTGTACAGGACATGGATGACAATTTTTCAATCCTAAAAGAAGCCCGAAGGGAGGCTCTTGAAGATTATATGGACATTAAAAATGCTCTGAAAGTAATTGAAATGATTGACAGAGAAGAAATGGAAATAAAAACCATAAATACCGTTATTCCAAGCCCATTTGCATTCAATTTAGTTTCACAGGGATATCTTGACGTGTTAAATCAAAACGATAAGGGAGAGTTTACAAAAAGAATGCATATGGCAATTCTTGACCAGATTAAAGATAAGCTAAAAGACATCTACTGAAAATCAATTAACTATATTTATTAAGATAATTAAACAATAATTATTCAAGGTGATTATTCATGACCAAATGGAGTGCAGTTACAATAGGATTTATACTCGCCGTAATCGTGCAGGCATTTTTTGCAAAGTATGAATTTGTAGGCCTTTTAATTGTAGGATTCATAACTGGTTACATTGCCCATTCAGGCACATTGGGAGGCCTATGGAATGCTGCGGTTGCAGGGGCGCTGGGCACAATTATTGGAGCAGTATTATTCATCATAACTGTAACATTTGGCGGTAGCTTATATGGAATTTTCGGAGGTCTTACAGGATTTACATTATCAGGAATTACCAGTTTATTTGCTGTTGTGAATGAATTGATTTATTATGCTATTGTAATGGGAATTACTGGAGCTATCGGAGGGGCAATAGCCTCCAAAGACAGAGATTAATTTTTTGGAGATATTAATATGAACGGTTTACCGGATATAAATTTTAAAGCTGTAGTATTTGGAGCAGCAATAGCTGCAGGATTTACACTATTTGGCTGGCAATATTGGGATTGGTTTTACCCATTCTCAGCAATAGGACTTTTATACGCAGGATATGGACAGAAAAACCTTACACTAGGAACAATACTTGGAGCCCTGGCATCCACACCAATCGTGATACTATTTTTAGAAGGATACATGGGTCAGCCTAGCGGTTATTTCATAACTGAAAATGGAATATTAGTATTGACAGCTTTAATTCTTATTGTTGGAGCTCTCATTGGTTTTGTTGGTGCATGGACCAGAAAAAGCCGTGAAAAAGCAAAAGCAGAATTCGAGAAAAAACAGAACATTGGTAAAAACAAAAATAAAAATAAAAAAAATAAAAAAGCTAATGTTAAAAAAGCAAATGAAAAAACATCTTATGTAGATAAAATATTTAAAAAATAATAACAAAATTATGTTATTATTTTTTCTAATTCATCTCTTTCTATACCATTTTTAATTTCAAGTGCAATTCTTCTACCCATACTCATCGGTTTGCCGTAAGTCAGGTAGGAGTAAGGAGAACCATCCATAAATGTGTTGGTACCACCATCAGTTCTTGCACTGATTTCAAAACAGATTACTTCCAGATTATCATTTACTAAAGTTTGCATACAGAATGGACCGTTTAATCCAGGAGCAACTAATTTTTTAGCACTTTCTGTTAATTTATCAGCAATGTCAAATACCTGAGGGAGTAAGGATTCACGGATTACGGCAGGGTGATTACCGGTAACAACATAAGATGGGCTTAAATCAATGTCTAATTGATCTTTAGCAGGCATTCTTACAAATCCATCAATACTGGATTCATATCTTGTATCCATACCCATTAATTCAACTGTATCGTCAAGTGCTGAGTAGAAATAGTGTATACAGTAGTTACAACCGGAAACATATTCTTCTATGTGTGCTGCTTCAACATCACTGTCTTCTAACCATCCACGTGCTTTCATAGCTTCAATTTTTGCATCAAATTCTTCAGTAGAGGATGCTACAAAGTAACCTCTTCCACCTCTTGCACCAGGGAACTTTACCATTACAGGCCTGTCAATTTCTGAAGGGTCGTTGTATTTGAACGGTATCCTTACATCACCTTCAACAAGAAGTGCTCTTTCCTTATCTCTTTCAGCTTCCCATCTAAGTACATCCCTGTTTCCAAACATAGGAACATTGAACTTGTCTTCAACGTTGTCAAGTCCTGCATATGCGACAAAAGATCCATGAGGAACCACAATTGCATTCATATCCCTAAGTTTTTGTTGAACATCTTCATTAACAATGTCTTTAAATTCATCAACGATAATGTATTCGTCAGCTACACCAAAACGTTGATATGGAACTTCACGACCTTTTTCACAAACAATAGCTGTTCTAAACCCTTCTTCCTTAGCACCTTGCAAGATGTGTAAGGAAGTGTGACTTCCAAGAGTTGCTATTGTTATTTCGTTTTTGTCATATTTAGCCAAAATATCCAAAATATCTTCCTTTTTAACTTCTCCCATTATATCTTCTCCTAAAAGAATGATAATATTATATATATTTTTCTGAATTTATAAGAGTTTTTATTTAATATGAGAATAAATATTAGTAATATTGAATAATTAAGGAAAAGATAAAAATGTTAATCGGATTGATTTCAGACACACATATTCCCGATAGGGCAAAACAACTACCCCAAAATGTATTGGATGCATTTAGTGATGTTGATTTGATATTGCATGCAGGAGATTTAACTTCACTTGAAGTTATTGATGAGCTGGAGCAGATTGCTCCCGTAATGGCAGTTCAGGGAAATATGGACAGAGCAAATGGAATTGATCTGCCCAAGGCAAAAATTGTTGAAGCTGAAGGATTGAAAATTGGAATTATACATGGAGAAGTATATCCAAGAGCCGATACACAACAGTTGGTGTATTTGGCAAAAGAACTTAATGTTGACATTTTAGTTAGCGGACATTCACATCAACCTAAAATAGAAAAGGAAGATGGAGTATTGTTGATTAATCCTGGAAGCCCGATAGTTCCAAGGCTTGCAGACAGAACTGTGATGCTTCTTGAAATAAACGACAGGGAAGTTGATGTGGAAATCGTTAAAATCGGAGCGCCGGTATGCAGTGCACTTAATTTCGAATTATACAAGAGGGATTGAAAATGGGAAGCAGATGGCAAGTGGAAAAACATAAAGATCCATACTATAAACAGGCAAAAAAAGAGGATTATCGCTCACGAGCATCATATAAACTTAAACAGCTAGATAAGAAATTCAAGATAATAAAGGAAGGAAATACCGTAGTTGACCTTGGAGCCGCACCGGGAGGATGGTCACAAGTCGCCCTTGAAAAAGTCGGAGAAGAGGGAATTGTGGTTGGAGTCGACCTCAACAGATTCAAAAGATTTCCCGAAGAGAATTATTATGGAATAAGAGGAGATTTCACAACACCTGAAGTACAGGAAAAGATTATGGAAATCATTGGAGGAAAGGCAAAGGTCGTAATGTCTGATGCGTCTCCATCACTGTGCGGAATAAAAAACATAGACCAGCTGAGGTCAATCGATTTGATAAATGTGGTTATTGAAATAGCTGAAAACATCCTCGAGGAAAAGGGAAATCTCGTCATGAAGGTATTTCAGGGACCCGAATATAAACAAATGCTGGATTCCCTTAAAGGAAAATTCAGACAGGTCAAAACTACAAAACCAGCATCATCACGTAAAAAAAGTTCTGAAATGTATGTTGTGGGACTTGGATACAAACCTAAAAAAAATAGAAAAGAAAAGAAAAATTAAAGGCTATTGTATGCATCTTCAGCTGTTTTAAGTTTTTCTTTTGCAAACTCAATCCTGCTGTCCACCTCATTGGATGGCTTGCCCGCATCAAGAGCACTCTGCACATTTTGAATAGCAGAATCCGCCCGTGACAACTCTATTTTAGCATTATTATATGTCTGGATATCATCTGAACTGCCAGCATAATATGTGGCTTTAATGCTGTCAAATTTAGCGGATAAATTGTTATATGATGCTTTCAACTCTGCAAGCTCATCATATTGAGTTCCAGAGGATATTTCGTTTGTAATGCTTGATGAAACCATACTATATCCTACATAAGCTACAACTACGATTGTTGATATTATCATGATAATTCCAACAACGGAAATTAACATAGAAGTAGATTTGAATAAGCTTAATCTTGATTTCCTCATAATTATCCCAAATTTAATAAAATAATTTTTTTAGTAACTATTAAATTTATTAATTTTAGTATATATTCTTTGCCTATGAAATTTGCAATGCAATATTTTTTAAAGTATGAAATATTAATAATATAGATAATGAATTCCACTACTAAATCTCAAACATCTATTAGAAAATTCGAAGAATTTTTCGCAACATCCTACAAAGACGATGTATTTGAAATCCTAGAAACATATCCCGATGAACGATCACTTACTGTAGATTACAACACCCTGGAAATATTTGATCCTGATTTGGCGGACTTGTTAATAGATAAACCGGAAGAAGTGATTGAAGCTGCGCAAACTGCAATAAAAAATATTGACCCACTTGTAAAGGATGCAGACATCAATATCCGTTTTGAAAATCTGTCCAACATAATTCCGTTAAAGACACTTTTGAGTAAGTATATCGGAACATTTGTTGCAGCAGACGGTATCGTCAGAAAAACAGACGAAATCAGGCCACGTATTGAAACAGGTGTTTTTGAATGTAGGGGATGTATGAGATTACATGAAGTGGAGCAAAGTTCCGGAAACAGAATTATAGAACCTTCCTTATGTAGTGAATGTGGTGGAAGATCATTTAGATTGCTTCAGGAGGAATCAAAATACATTGATACCCAAACAGCAAGAATGCAGGAGCCTTTGGAAAATCTATCCGGAGGAACCGAACCAAAACAGATGCTGATGGTTTTGGAAGATGATTTGGTGGACAAATTAAATCCCGGAGACAAGGTAAGAATAACCGGAACGCTTAAAACCTTCAGAGAAGAGAGAAGCGGCAAATTCAAAAACTACATTTATGTAAACCACATCGAACCGCTTGAACAGGAATTCGAAGAGCTTCAGCTTTCCGAAGAGGATGAAGAAAAAATCATCGAACTGTCACAGGACCCTCACATTTACGAAAAAATTATTAAATCAACAGCACCATCCATCAGAGGTTACAGGGATGTAAAAGAAGCTATTGCACTGCAACTCTTTGGAGGAGCTGCCAAACAGCTTGAAGATGAAACAAGACTTAGGGGAGATATCCATATTCTCATCGTAGGGGACCCTGGTATCGGTAAATCCCAAATGCTTAAATACGTTTCAAAATTAGCTCCAAGAAGTATTTACACAAGTGGTAAAGGTACAACCGGTGCAGGATTGACTGCAGCTGCCGTAAGGGATGAACTTGGAGGATGGTCCCTTGAAGCAGGTGCATTGGTACTTGGGGACCAGGGTAACGTTTGTGTTGACGAGCTCGACAAAATGAGATCAGAAGACAGATCCGCACTTCACGAGGCATTGGAACAGCAGACTGTAAGTATTGCAAAAGCAGGAATAATGGCAACATTAAACTCAAGATGTTCCGTTCTTGCAGCGGCAAACCCTAAATTTGGAAGATTTGACCGTTTCAAAGTACTTGCAGAGCAGATTGACTTGCCTTCACCTATTCTTTCCCGTTTCGATTTGATTTTTGTTGTAGAAGACAAACCTAGTGTAGAAGGAGATTCAAAGTTAGCGGAACACATTTTGAAAATACACCAATCCAATACCGTTGATTATGAAATTGAACCTGAATTGCTTAGAAAATATATTGCTTACGCCCGTAAGAACGTGAATCCGGTTTTAACTGATGAAGCAAATGAAGTGTTAAGAGAATTTTATGTAAGTACAAGAAACAGCAATAAGGAAGAACAGGCCCCTGTCCCAATTACAGCAAGACAGCTCGAAGCTATCATCCGTCTTTCAGAAGCAAGTGCAAAAATCAAACTTAAGGATACTGTCGACAGGGAAGATGCTGAAAAAGCAGTAAGACTCCAAATGGCCTGTCTTAAAGAGGTGGGAGTTGACCCTGAAACCGGAGAAATAGATATCGAGGTCATGGAAGGAAGAACACCTACTTCCGAGAGAGAAAAAATGCAAAGAGTAATGGAAGAAATAGGCCTTCTTGAAGAGGAATTTGGAGACCAGGCCCCACTCAATGTCTTAAAAACAAATATGGCTGAAAAATACGATATGAGTGAAGAAAAGGTTGAAGAATTTGTTAGAAACTTAAATCAAAAAGGATTGATTTATGTTCCTGTAACAGGATATCTTAAACGGGCATAATAATTTAATGTAACATTCAATCATGTTGGATAATTTTTCTTATCCGACCATCATTCTTTTTTTAAATTAATTTTTTAAATTAAAAAAGTGCTGGAAAATAAGCATACATTAATAAATGATTAAAATAAAATTTAATATATTATACTTATATTAATTTTTTAGGAGATATATCATGGATAAATATGAAGATTTATTAGAAAGAGCAATTGACCAATTACCTCCTGAAGTATTTGAACACAAAAGATTCAAAATTCCTAAAGCTTATTCAGATATCCAAGGTAATAGAACATTCATTAAAAACTTTAAAGATGTTGCAGAAGGTTTAAACAGAGACCCTCAACATTTATTAAAATTCTTAATGAGAGAACTGGGTACTGCAGGAAACATTGAAGGTCAAAGAGCAATTTTACAAGGTAAATTTACACATTACCTAATCAATGAAAGAATCGAAGATTATGTGGACAAATATGTAATTTGCCACGAATGTAACAGACCAGATACCAGAATTATCAGAGAAGGTAGAATATTCTTACTTAAATGTGCTGCATGCGGTGCAACAGCACCTTTAAAATCATTATAATTCTACTTTTTTATTTTATTTTTACAGATATTATGTTTTGTCCGGAGTGCGGAAGTACCGATAAGGAAATGGTCGGTGACATTTGCATTGACTGTTTTTTGAAAGAATTTCAAATGATTGAACTGCCTAAACGCATTGAAGTTCAGATATGTAGCCACTGCAATAGCAAACTTGAAGAGGGAAAATGGTCTGAAGAAAACATTCCCGAAGAGGAGATAATCTACAGAGCACTTGAAAGAAATATTAAAATAGCCGATGAAGTTTCAAATGAAATCATCAATCTCGAAATTGATCAGATAAAAGGAACATTGGCATATTGCTTTGTCGAGGTTACCGGAGAAGTTCATGGAACTCAAATTGAAGAGACACATGACTGTGAAGTTAAAATCCAAAAGACTGTTTGTCCAAGTTGCAGCAAAATGCAATCAGGCTACTATGAAACCGTAGTTCAATTCAGAGCAGACAAAAGGGAAATAAAACCTGAAGAATATGCCAAAGCCGATGAAGTGGTAGAGCGAACATTGATAAAACAATCCTCATCAGATAAGCTTGCATATTGTCCTCAAATAGCTAAACTTAAAGAGGGATACGATTATTACATAGGTTCTTTTAAATCCGGGAAGAAAGTGGCTGAAAGCCTTAAGGAAGAGTTTGGAGGAATTATCAAGGAATCCCCAAGGCTGATTAGCGAAGACAAATCCACCGGAAAGGGACTTTACAGAATTTGGATTTCCGTAAGGATTCCTGAATTTGAAATAAACGATTTCATCAAATACGAAGATAAAATCATTCAGGTACATAGCATCAGTAAAAATAGCTTCGTCGGAGCAGATATCTCAACAAACAAAAAGCACAACATCCCTATGAAAAACATGGATGACATTGAACTTGTTAAAAAGGCCAACGAAGTTGAAACCACAACAATCATATCAAAATCACCAAGCATCATACAGATTTTAGATCCTAGCGATTATTCTGCAGTTGATTTGGAAATGAAAGACGAATTTGCAGACTATAATATTGGTGATGAAATAAAGCTCATTAAAATTGACAATTACATTTATTTATTGAACTAAGTGATAGAATGAATATTGAAGAGAAAATTCAGTTAATCGAAGAAGGAACCCTTGAAGTTATAGATACCGAAGACTTGAAAGCAGTTCTTGAAAAAGAACAGCCTATAGCTTATACAGGTTATGAACCTTCAGGAAAAATCCATTTAGGCCATGCCGTAACTGTGCAAAAGTTAAAGCAATTGCAAAAGTTAGGTTTTAAAATTAAAATCCTGCTTGCAGATTATCATGCATTTTTAAATGGAAAAGGAACTATTGAAGAAATAGCTGAAACTGCAGAATACAATAAAAAATGTTTCCAGGCATTAGGCTTAGATGAAACAACTGAATATGTTTTAGGTTCATCTTTCCAGTTAGAACCTGATTACACCGATAAAGTTTATCAACTGGCTACAATGACTACATTAAAAAGGGCAAGAAGAAGTATGGATCAGGTAAGTCGTGCAGATGACAACCCAAAAGTGGCCAGCGTAATTTATCCAATCATGCAAACCGTGGACATGGCTGCTTTGGAAGTGGATGTTGCACTTGGAGGAATGGAACAGAGAAAAATCCAAATGTTGGCTCGTGAAAACCTTGAAAGAATTGATGAAAACGTGCCTGTCTGCATTCACACTCCATTATTGCACGGTCTTGACGGTGATGCCAAAATGTCTTCAAGTAAAGGAAACTACATTGCAGTAGACGATTCCGTTGAAGTAATCACCAAAAAAATCAACAAGAGTTACTGCCCTCAAGGCGAACTTGAAGGAAATCCTATGATTGAAATAGCTGAAACATTTGTATTTGCCAATCAGGATACTTTACTTATTAAAAGACCTGAGAAATTCGGTGGAGACATTGAATTGACTCATGATGAACTGCTCAAGGAATTTGGTGAAGGAAACTTGCACCCAATGGATTTGAAAAATGGAATTAAAGATTTCCTAATCGAATTCTTTGCTCCTGTAAGAAAATTCATGGAGGAAAATTAAATGGAAGACGAAAAACAAGAATTTGAAATGGGAATACCTAACGGTGTTGGAGAAGCTATGCTTGCTCATGCATTTGAAAAATTCGATTTTAAATTGGAACAAACTGAATTTGGACCCAAACTAATCGGAGAATATGATGAGCTTGTAAAAGTTAGAGATTTTCTGGAAAATGCCATTAGAGAAAGACTGCAAGAATTAGAAGGAGAATAATTATTCTCCAAAACTTATTTTTTATTGGATACAATCAGGACAGATTCCCAGATATGGTGCAACCGCTTTTTTAATATCTGAGGATACCTTATTTATACCGTTATTAGCATCTATTATCTCACATGTGAAATTATCTGCCAATTTCAAATAGTTTTCTTTTACACCGGCCAGGAATTCCTCATCTTCAAAAGTGTCTTTGCCTGAGGTTCTTGCAACTGATGTTTTAACATCCAAATCCAATAAAATCAATAAATCCGGCCTTTTTGCATACTTATTTAAAACATCAATCCAATCCATGGGACTTTGATAGGCAAGGGAAGAGATAAATGACCTGTCTGAAATGATTATTTTGGATTCATCTTCCAGCTTATCCATTATCATCATTCTATCGGCGGCAAAAAGAAGCCCAAAAATCTTTTGAAAATTGTCTGATTTGGCATCTGGATGCTGCAATAATTTTCTGATTAGCTTGCCGACTTCAGAATCTGTCGGTTCGACTAGTGTTTCCACCCGAAATCCATTGGCTTCAAGCCATTCTTTCAACATTCTAATTTGGGTAGATTTCCCGGCACCATCAATTCCTTCAAAAACAATATACATAGAATAGAATATGTTTTACCTTAATATATAATTAATTACAAAATAATAATGAATAAATCAAATCAAGGTGTATTGAAAAAATGGTTTTAGAAGAATTATTGGCTCCCGCAGGATCCTATGACGTTTTAGTAATAGCTGTCAATGCTGGAGCGGATGCGGTTTATATAGCTGGTCAGCAATATGGAGCCAGAGCCTATGCTAAAAATTTCACAATCGAAGAAATCGAAAAGGCTGTGAAATATGCTCATTTGAATGGGGTCAAGATACATGTTACCGTAAACACACTGATAAACAACTTTGAAATAGTCGACGTTTTGAAATATCTGTTTAAATTATATCAAATTGGAGTCGATGCAGTTATTGTACAGGATTTCGGATTAATATGGCTTTTGAAAACATTCATTCCGGATTTGGAAGTTCATGCATCAACACAAATGGGCCTTAACAATTACGCATCATTCCAATGGGCCTCAAAAAACAATATAAAAAGGGTTGTCCTGCCCCGTGAAGTCAGCATCGAAGAAATCAGACAGACACATGACAAACTTAAAAAGGACAATATAAATATGGATATTGAGGTATTCGGGCATGGGGCACTATGTTACTGCGTAAGTGGAAAATGCTACATGTCCTCATACAACAGCGGAAGAAGCGGAAACAGAGGGGCCTGTGCGCAGCCATGCAGACGTGAGTACCGTCTTAAATACCGAGGATACAATATAGGAAACGGATATCTCCTATCAACACATGATCTTGCAACCTACAACAACATACAGGCCATTTCCGATGCAGGAGTCAAATCCCTGAAACTTGAAGGCAGAATGAAGTCCGGAGACTACATCGGAACAATCGTCAACAGCTACAGAAACATCATTGACGGCAATCCGGGAGACTATAAAAAAGATCTGCACCTTGTTTTCAACCGCCAATTTACAAACGGATATATGATGGGCGACAATCCCGGAGAAGTTATGGGAAGAGGAAGTTCAGGTCATGAAGGACTCTACATTGGAGACATTACCAACATTGAAGATACAAAAGTTACAATTGAAATAAAAAACAAGGAGATTCCGATTATTTTAGAACCTGGAGATGGAATTGCATTTAAATACAACGGCAAAATCAAGGGAATATATCTGGAAAACATAATAAAGCAGGATGAAAATGAGATTATAATAGACACCACCCGTCTTGTTAAAGTGGGAACTGAAGTGTTCATAAGCTATTCCAAATCAACACACGATTATCTGAAGCAATTCGAAAAGGAAACCGTTAAAAATAATGTTGGAATCAATCTGTCACTGACATGGGATGAAAATCTGAACCTCTTTACCAAAGTTGAATATTACCTTGATGATGAGCTAATCAACTTCAGACATAAGACATTGGATAAATTCGAGAAAGCCAAAAACAAACCGATTTCCGAACAAACCCTTGAAAAACAGCTCAAGAAAACTGGAGGAACACCATTTTATATTGAAAGCATCCGCTTCAACAACATGCCAAAGGATATTTTTATTCCGATTCGTGAAATCAACCAAATCAGGCGTGAAATCCTCGATACTGCAACAGAACTTTTGGAAAACCATTACACTCCGACCAAAAAATCTGTAAAAGAGGTGCGCAAGAATTTAACCAAATTCTTCCAGGATTATGAAAACACACCAAATAAAATCAAAAAGAAAACACCAAAATTATCAGTGTTTATTGACAGTCCTTCCCAAATCAATGCGATTTCAGGATTTGATTTGAAAAGAATTTATTTTGACAGAAACTGCCATTATAATAATCCTGAAGATTATTTCAAGGACATAAAGGAAACCTTAAAAGAGGCCAGCCTAATGGCATCCCCAACTGAGCTTGTCTGGGTTTTATCATCCTTCATCTCACAGGAAGATGCCATCAAATGCAACGAAATCGTCAAGGAACTTGAAGATGAAGGAATAATCATTTCAGTTATGGGCGATTTTCCGGGAATGGGTGAAATTTTTGACTGTCCTATTTATGGAAACCACAATTTAAATGTATGGAACAGTTTTGCTGTTCGTGATTTGAATGAAGCTGGATTTAAGTCACTTATATTGTCATCTGAGCTTTCAGGAGAAGAGATTAAAGAACTTATTAGCAAAAATCATGACCGCAACATTGACCTGGAGATGATTGTCAATGGAAACCTGGAAGTCATTGTCAGTAAAGATGACTTTACAAACTTAAATGACGGTAAAGACTTTATAATATCAAATGATGCGGATTATGCAACTCTTGAAGACAAAAAAAGAAAGAAATTCAAGTATAAAATCTTTTTTGACTATAATAAGCAAAGTCACATCATCAACAAGGACTGCCTATGTCTGATTGAAGAGATGAATGAAATCAAGGAATTTGGTCTTGATTCGATAATTCTTGACTGCAGATATTCAAATGAAAAATACACAACACAGATACTGTCAATCTACAATGAAAGTCTTAAAAACAAGGATTCAGAAGAGCTGACCAAATACAAATACCAGATTATGGATTTCTCACAGTCATACATCAACAAAGGAAACTATATTGAAGGCAGACTGCACGAGGCAAAATAATGAGGATTCCCGAATTACTTGCACCGGTAGGATCTGCGGACCATTTGAAAGTGGCAATCAATGCAGGCGCCAGTTCAGTCTATTTGTCCGGAAAAAACTATGGTGCAAGAAAGTTTGCAGAAAACTTCACGTTAGATGAAATTGCACAGGCAGTAAACACCGCACACATGCACAATGTCAAGGTTTATGTAACCGTCAACACATTAATCAGACAGAGCGAACTTGAAAACGTAATAAACTACCTTTCAAAGCTATATGCAATGGGAGTGGATGCAGTTCTGATTCAGGATCTTGGTTTGGTGGAGCTTATCCGCAAACATCTGCCTGATTTGAAAATTCATGCATCAACACAGATGACCTGTGAAAACCAGCTTAAATTAAACTACCTGGAAAGCAAAGGAATCAAAAGGGTCGTTCTCCCACGTGAGATGAGACGTGAAGAAATCAAAAATCTCAAAACCAATATGGAGCTTGAAATATTTGCTCATGGAGCCTTATGCTATTCATATTCCGGACAGTGCCTGATGAGCAGTTTCAAAGGCGGAAGAAGCGGAAACCGAGGAGCATGCGCACAGCCATGCCGTCAGAAATACCAAATCAAAGACATCAAAAAGAAGGATTATTACCTCTCCCCCTGTGATTTAAGCTTATTTGATTACTTAAAAGAAATTTCCGAGCTCGACATAAGCTGCATCAAAATTGAAGGGAGGATGCGAAGCAAGGAATATCTGGCAATTGTTGTAAGCAACTATCGCAAAGCCCTGAACAAACTAAAAAGCGGGAAAAAGATTAGCTCAGAGGAAATCGACCTTGTTTTCAACAGAGGATTTAGCCAAGGACAGTTCAATAACGATTCAAAAAGAAGCATCCGTGCAGGCCATGTGGGTTTAAAGATAGGTAAAGTCATAGACAGCAGAAAAAATCAGATTGCAATAAGGCTAAACGATCGGATTAAAACCATACCCGAAAAAGGTGACGGACTGCTGATTTTAAAAAACGATGAGGATTACGGATTTGAAATATCTCAAAATCCTACAATAACAACACTCAATCACTTCGAGAAAGGTAAAAACAAACCCATTAAAGATTTGAATCGAAAAAACAGGGTGCTGATTGTTAAAAAGGTATGGCAAAATAAAAAGGCTGATTTTGAATTGAATGACTCTGATGTGTATTTGACCAAAAGAAATTCGCTGCACAAAAAAGTCAAAGAGATTGAAACCAAATCCGCAAGCTACATCAAATCCAAACTGATTTTGACCTTTTCTGTGAAAAATAAGTTTCCAAATCTCAGGGCAAAACTGACCCTTGCAAACCGCAGAATAATAGAGTGTGAGGTTAAAGGCAGCACCCCCTTTGAAAAACCTATAAAAAGGAATGTTGACCGGGAAACCATAAAAAAACAACTTTCCAAAGTTGACAACTATCCTTTCCAGATAACACAAATCAACATCAACTATGACGGGACATTATTTATTCCAATAAGCAAAATAAACGAACTCAGAAGAAACCTGTTTGAAAAGCTGGAAAAAGAGGTTGCAAACTCATACAAACATAAAGCTAGAAAAATCACATTGAAACATAGTGAAAACAAAATAAAAGACAATGAAATCAATATCTCATTTTATACTAATAATCTGAAGCATCTGGAAAACATAAAAGGGGTTAAAAGAGTTTACCTTGAGATCCCCCCGGAAAAGGATTCGCTGGACATTTCCAGAAAGCCGGACTACAACCTGAATTACATGATCAATTTCATCAAGAGAGCTTATGAGATTTCATACGGCAAAGGTTATGAATTAATCTGGAAATGGCCGGACATTGCTCATGACGATTTTATAAAAGTGCTGAAGAGAGTGCGTGCAATTTTAGGCAAAATGAATTATCCAGTCTCAATAATGAGCAATAACTTTAATGACGAATACGGACCGTATTCCATGAACATAACAAATACGGAGTCAATAAACAGTCTTGAAAACTACAAAATTCTCACCATATCTCCGGAACTTAGAAAAAAAGACTATGAGGAAATTATAAATCACTGTGAAAGTCCCGATAAAATTGAACTTCTTGTTCAGGGACATGTCGAGGTGATGAAAACAAGATATCCGTTACTTTATGGAAATGAGCTAAAGAAGAATTATAAAAATTGTCTGATTGACTGGAAAAACAACAGATTTGAGATTCACAGAAGCCTGTCCGAGGAAGAACTGATAATATTTAGCGACAGCGAACTTTCCCTATTGGGTGAAATTAATCATCTAAAAGAACTTGGATACTGTAATTTTTCAATTGACGGGCGATATAAAGATGATAGCTATCATAAAATGATTGATATTTACAGAAATGCGCTTGAAGGAAAAATTAACCAAAAAGAGCTTAAAAAAATTAGCTTTAAAAATACGATTGCCAATTATTGATATTACTCTTCAAATGCTCTCGGCAATATGCAATATATATTAAGTAACATACTATATTTACAAAAAGGGTTTGGTAAAAATGCAAGGGGAAAAAATAACATTGCAAAATATAAAAGGCATCGGAGATAAAATCTCTGAAAAAATAATAAACAGTGTTGGAGGAGAAGAAGAACTCCAAAAGATAGTTGATAATGTTGATGTGGAAAAAATAGCAAACATTGAGGGAATAAGCCAAAGAAAAGCTATCGAAATAATGAACCAATTATTGAACAATCCGGAATATGAATTCATTAAAAGCGACAGAGCCATGGAGATTTATGAAGACATCATAAACAAGATTCTATCCTATTCAAACACAACATATTCCAAAAACAGAATTTTACTTTTATCCCCTTCAAAAGACATTTCTAAAATCAATTCACAACTTGATTTTGTAATGAATGCCAAAGAACATGTCTCACAACTTCCAATAATTAAATTGAGAGGATTGATGAAAAATTTAAAGGAAGTTGAAGAAGCTAAACCTGAATATGACCCAAGTAAAGCAATACTTGTCGAAAGAGAAGAAGACAATGCATATCTTACCGATTTGGGTCTTAATCAGTATTATCCCATAATTACTGCCAGCGATTCACCATTGCTTCAGGAAGAAATGATGAATTACGATTTGGTATTTTATGTTTACTCACAGGGAATCCTTGATTTTGAAGGAATGCCAAATCTTGTAATGATTAACATTGAAGAAAATGATTATGAAATCGTTCCCGAAAAGATAATCAACTTTTTCATACAAAACAAGGATTTATTTTCAAGAGTTCATGAAATACAAAAAATCAGAAATAAGGACAGCGTTCTCGGAGAAATCATACCTATTATCAATGAATTGAATATCATTGATAAAAGGGAAGTGAATATTGAAGAACTTGTAAATTCTCTAAAAGATGATATGGATGATGAGTTGGAAAAATCTATTAAAAAAGTTGATCTTGAAGGAGATGAAATTCTCAACTTATTAAACAATAACTTCCCTCCAAA
>NZ_CAMVTE010000007.1 GCF_947170395.1 uncultured Methanobrevibacter sp.
GTTGGAGAGGAATCAGAAGAGAACTCGATCAGCCTGAAATCCTTAAATGTGAATTTAAAGCTATCAAAAAATTGCATGAAAAAGGATACACAAACATTGGTATTATGATTCCGTTGTCACAAAGCCCTGAAGAACTTAAACAGGCAAAAGCACTCTGTTCTGAAATTGGCTTTGAACCTCACAAAGATGTTGATTTCGGAATGATGGTTGAAATTCCAGCAGCTGCAATAATGATTGATGAATACATTAAAGTTGGTATCGACTTCGTAAGTTTAGGAACCAACGATTTAACCCAATACACTCTTGCAGTTGACAGAAACAACGAGTTTGTAGCAAAACACTACTCCGAAGAACACCCTGCAGTAATGAAACTGATTGAAAGAACAATCAGAAAATGTGCTGAAGCAGGTGTTAAATGCAGTATCTGCGGTCAGGCAGGTAGTGTACCTCACATTGTTGAAAAACTTGTTGAATTTGGAATTACAAGTGTATCATCAAATACTGATGCTATAGCTGATGTGAGAAAAACTGTCGCTAGAGCTGAACAAAAAATTATTCTTGACGCTGCCCGTAAACGTTTAGAATAATCTTTTTATTCTTTTTTTTATTTTATTTTTATTTTAATTATTTTTAGTTAGGTTGTTTTATGCAAGATGAACCAATAGACAAGAATGTTATTTTAGAGGAACTCTCCAAGCTTCATGAACTGGATTGCAATTACGGTGACGGCCGAATCTTAGGATCCATGTGTACTGAAGCACATCCTTTTGCAAAGGAAGTTTACTGCAAATTCCTTGACACAAATCTGGGAGATCCAGGTCTTTTTAAAGGAACAAAATCCATTGAAAATAAAGTAATTGAATCTATTGGTGAGTTGCTGTCTCTTGATTCTGCTTATGGAAATATCGTGACAGGAGGTACTGAAGCTAACCTCATGGCAATTCGGGCTGCCCGAAACCATGCAAGAAAATATAAGGGAATTGTAGATGGTGAGATAATCATTCCTAAATCTGCGCATTTTTCCTTTAAAAAAGCGGCCGACATGCTGAATCTAAAGATTGTCGAAGCCCAGTTGGATGAAAATTACAAGATTGATGTGGAATCATTGAAGGAAGTAATTTCAGACAGGACTGTGGCTATTGTAGCTATTGCTGGAACAACTGAATTGGGTTTGATTGACCCTATAGAAGAGATTTCACAAATTGCCTTTGAAAAAAATATATATTTCCATGTGGATGCGGCATTTGGAGGATTTTCCATTCCATTTTTAAAGCAGAGGGGATATGATTTACCTGATTTTGATTTTTCCCTTCTAGGGGTCTGTTCAATAACTGTTGACCCTCATAAAATGGGTCTGGCTCCAATTCCTGCCGGGGGAATAATTTTTAGAAAAGAGGAATATCTCGAAGTCATGGCGGTTGACTCCCCATATCTGACCGTAAAGACACAGTCCACAATTGTTGGAACTCGTCTGGGAGCTTCTTCAGCGGCAACCTATGCTGTAATGAAATACTTTGGCAGAAAAGGATATTGTGATTTGGCTGAAGATTTGATGAAAACAACCCGATTTTTTTATGACGGTTTGGTTGAGATAGGCTATGATGTGGTTTGTGAACCTGAACTTAATATTGTTGCATTCAATCATCCGGATATGGAAACCAACGAGCTTGCCCAAAAATTGGAAAAATTAGATTGGAAGGTTTCCGTTGCAAAGTGCCCGAAATCCATTCGTGTAGTTTTAATGAATCATATTAAAATGAATCATATAAAAGAATTGTTAGAAGATTTAAAAGAAATATATTAACTTTCAATCTTCTTTAATGTCTTCCACATACATTAAAGGATAATTAAGTTCTTCTATAAACTCAATCCTTATTGTTGCGGTGACATTTTCAACTTTTGTGTAGATTTTAACGTCCAGCATGTCTCCTGTAAGTGATGTGTATTCGAATTCTGTCATTGACTCTTCGAGTTTGTCAAATCGGATGTTTACCTTTACATCTTCAATTGCAGGCTGTAACTTCAGTGATTCTTCCATACTTGTTTCCAGGCTTTTTTTGGTGGTTTGGTTTACGGGAGTTCCCACAAACTGGTGGAAAAGCGCTCCCATACTGATGGCTCCTTCAAATATGGCTCTTTCACGTGTAGTTATATTTGAAAAGTATTCCTTGTCTACGTCCATTATATTCCTCCATTCAAAAAGATAATCTTGTCATATATCAGTTCCGATGGGATTGGATTTATACAGCAATATAATAAAATTGCGAATATGATTAGGATTATTGCCAATATGTAAATCCTTTGGTCTTTAGGATATATGAAACTGAAAATCAATCCTGCCACTAAAAATATTGCAGTTATAATCAGTGCATTTGATTCCTGCGGATTGTCCTGAAGGATTTGTGTATTTATAGGGTTGGTCTCGCTTAATTCACCCTTTATGATTAAACGGTTTTCTGTAGATCCTATAGGATCGCATGTAATTAAGTATAAATAGTTTCCACCCTCTTCGGCATTAAGTGAATATGTTGCCGGAACAATGGTTGAATCCACCACTTTATATTTCATTTCTCCAATTCCAGGCCACTCCAAAACCAATTCGTCTCCATTGGACAATTCATTAAGTCTTAAAAATGGTGAGCCCTGCAAAGTCCTGTGTCCAAACAGGAGCACATCTCCGGTTAATGGAACATATGAACTAGGTTCGTGCAGAACCCCCTGTGATAATGATTCATTGTTAATCTTTTCATTGACACCTATGGATGGAATTACAATTGTCGGAGCTTCAACATTTCTTTCCACAGCAATTTTTGAAGAGAAATAATTGACTTCCCCCATAGCATATAATCCAATTATAAGTATGCAAATTATAACGATTATAGTTGAAATAGTTGGCTTTTTCATATTATCACTTTTGTAATGACCTAATATAATAATTTTTTCAGTTTGAATATGTGGTGTTGATTTCATTGACCATCCAATTTGGCGCATTTGCCGTTGGGATTGTCAGCACAATATTGTCCATGTTGTTGATCATGAAATTGACTTTATCTCGTGGTGTTTCAATCAGAATCATGTACTGAGCATCCAAATCTCCAAGATTGATTTGGCGTTCGTAATTGGATAATTTGATACCATAGTCCTTAAGCATGTCGATTGTCTGCTTTTCATCATAGCCTTCAATTATAGACCCTTTAAGCAGTTCCAATACGTTGGATGAAAAGCTTTTAGTATTTTCTGTAGGGTAGGTGGTATTTCCTTTCACGTTCATTTTTGATTTGGAATATTCGGAATCGATTTCGCCGTTTTCTTCATATCTCATGATGGATAAAACCGTACAGCCGCTTATTTCTGGACTGGTAGTGTTATTGTCAATGCCTTCTTCAGTATAATTGTTGCTCAAGTAAACGTCAACTATGCTGCCCACATTGATAAGTCCTGCCCCGGCCTGAAGTCTTGATACAAGCAGAGGTACCGAAACGGTATTTGGTTTTTCAAATTTTAACTTGGATAATATTGTGGCATCATTGCTGCTTACAATATTCATTGCATCTCTGCTGTTCATCAAAACGTCTTTGCTTTCATTTTCATAAACGACCATTGTCCTGTTGTAATCATCCTGATTGGCGGTAATCGATTTTTTGTGATATGATCTCCAGTCCTTTGTAGCGGGCGATAGAATGTTTATGCTTTCAAGTTCGCCTGTGCTTCTTGCATCATTGATTTTGTTTTCAAGCATCAATGCGTTTGATGAGGTTACCAGAGGTCCTGAATATAAATCATGCAGCTCATTTAGTTTTGTGGTTTTTACAAGTGACAGTTCTTCCTGCTGCGGTTGGTAAATCAGGAAATAATAGGAAGTTATAATCAGTGTAATCAGAATCAGTGTCGTGATTATGATTCCAATTTTTCTTTTCTGTTCATCTTCTGTTATTTTTGTTGTTTTTGGGTTTAGATAAATTCCAATTTTATGATTTAATCTTTTCAGAGGACTTAATTCATCTTTTTTATTGGGTTTTGGAAGATTTTCTTCTCTAAACTGCTGTTTAATGTCTTTAGTTTCTTCAAAACCTTTCGGAAACAATGGATCTCGCGGTCTTTTGGTAGTCATGGTTCTACTCCTAATCAGTCAATTAAAAGTAGATGGATTAATTTAATGGTGTTATAGATAGTTTTTGATTAAATTAATTATTAGGTAGTATAGGCAAAATACTAACAGTAATAGTGCAGGGATATTTATGCCGTATAAAACAAGGTTTATAGGCAAAATTAACAACACAATTAATATACATGATATTGCAAGGATAGGAACATTGTCAAATTTGGGATAAATTATTGTACTTATCATAATCAGTGAAACTGCAACGCTTAAGAGGAATGCAAGGTAAATGTTGTATATTCCGCTTAGGTATAATGTGGCTATTATGAATGCAATTCCAGGTATTGGAAATCCAATGAAATCCCTAGTTTCAATCTTATCCGCAATCACATTATATCTTGTTAATCTTAGAATTCCGCAGATAACAATTAATAAACTTATTAGTAAACCTATGGATTGAATAATGGCTGATGTGGTGTTAATAGTTGAATACACAAAAATTGCTGGTGCCACACCAAAGGAAACTGCATCGGATAGTGAATCTATATTTTTTCCAAATCCAAATGAGTCCTGCCTGTTGGTTTTTCTTGCTACCCAACCATCTACTGAGTCGAACATGATTGCAAATATCATTAACAGAGCGGCCATTCTGAAATCATGATTTATGGAACAGATTATGGATAAAAATCCGCAGCACATGTTTAGTAATGATATCACATCAGATATTGCAATAAATTTTTTAATGTTTGTATCTTCGATTTTCATGTTAAACTCCAGTAATACTTTTAATTTCATAGGTTATTAATTTTATCTTTGTTTTCGCCTTATTTTTATTAATATTTGTTTTTAATTATTTATAAGTGTTATTTTTTAATGGTTTAATTATTTTTTTTATATTTTTAAAATTTACTTGCTACTGTTTATTTTTTTTTAATTTAGTCAAGGTAATTATTTACTTTGGTTAAAAAATTGTAATTTATTAATTAGTTTTGAAAAATCAACACTAAAAGATAACATATATATAATAATATTTTTAATAAATATTAAGTGTTAGACGTTAGGTAAGTAGCTTTAAAATTCATTTTTCAATGCATTTTAATGGTTATTTATTTTTAATATGTGAGTTTATATTAATTTAAATTGCGAGTAGTCAAATGATAGAAGATAATATCCGTGTTCTCAGACAGGCTGCAAGGGTCACAACCGATAAGGATTATAAAATCGAGAAAAATTGGTGTGTCATTGCAGGCAATGTTGATTTGGTTGATGAAATGGCCTACAAAGCCATACTGTCCAATTCAACAATAAAGATTTTGTTCAGGGAACATGTGATGTTGAAGGATGGAAAATTGGATAAAAAATTTGATTTTCTCATGCTTTACGGCAATTCCATTGTCATCGACAATTTCGAAAACGCTACAAAAGACTATGGCGGGGCGTATGTCAAGGTGCCGCGCAGGTATCTTTCCGAGGAATCCAATGTGATGGTGTTTGTCGGACCTGATGATGTGATAAGGCGTGCCGTATCGACAATCGAGAGGTCAAGGATTCATTTCAAAATCCTTAAGGAATCTCAGACTACTAGTTTCATTGATGTTGATATAAATAAGGATGTTAAATTACCAAATTTCATCAAATCTGCTTTGAAACCTTTTTACAATGCAAATGAGGTTGTCTTAACAACTCTTGTTGTATCTGTTGAAAACGATGCAGATGTCGGAAAGGTTCAAAGTATAGCTACATCTAATAAGATATTCGTTATAGACTTTAAAGACATTGTAACGGAGGATTAACCATGAATATTTTTGGAAAAGACGAGGAAGAACCACAAGTTGATGATACCAGAGTCATTAGCAATAGTTTAGGAATAGATTTAGGAACTTTAAATACCGTGATTGCAAAACCTTCCGGAGATAAATTTGACTTATATCAAATTCCATCCGTTGTTGCAGTTAAAAAGGATGACCCATCAGAAGTTTTAGCTGTTGGTGAAGAAGCTAAAAGGATGCTTGGAAGAACTCCAGAAGACATTCTTGCGGTAAGGCCTTTGAAAAAAGGAGTAATCGAGAATGTTGTACAGGCACAGGCATTACTCATTAAAGCAATGCAAATCGGTATTAATGAGGGAGAAAGCGTTGGAAGAATCGTTATCGGTATTCCTGGTGACGCATCTGAAGTGGAAAAGAATGCTGCTGAAGAAATTGGTAGAAAAGCTGGTGCACAAAATATCTTAGTTATCAGTGAAGGTTTGGCTGCAGCTATCGGTGCAGGTTTGCCTATTGCTGAACCGAACGGTACAATGGTTATTGATATCGGTGCAGGTTCAACAGATGTTGTTGTAATTTCTCTTGGTGGTATTAACGATATCGAAACCGTAAGATGTGGCGGTGACGACATTGACAACAGAATAGTTGAACTCGTTGCAGAAAAATATGATGTAGCTATCGGTATTCATGATGCCGAATCTGCAAAAATTGAAGTGGGTATGGTTCACTGTTCAGAACAAATTGAAAACCTAAGTGTGGAAGTCATTGGTAAATCCTTAGAAACAAACAGGCCTAAAAAAGTTGTAATTGACTCAATGTTGGTTGCTGAAGCTGTAGAGCCTTATATTCAACAAATCATCGGTGGTTTAAACGTAATATTGGAAAGGTTATCTCCAGAATTGATGATGGGTGTTTACAACAATTCCGTTGCAGTCGGTGGAAGTTCAAGACTCAGAGGTCTTAAGGAAAGGATTTTCGATGAAATTGGAATTCCTATAGAAATTTCCGATGATCCGATGACTGTTGTTGCAAAAGGTACTGCTATTGTAGCTGCTGAACCTCTTGCATTAGAACCTGAAGTCCGTCTTAGGGCAATGAAATAAATAAATTTTTATTTATTTCTCTTTTTTTTATTTGATTTTTATGGATATTTTAGGCATTGATGAAGCAGGCAGAGGATCTGTTTTAGGGCCTTTGGTTATTGCAGGTGTGGTTGTACCTGAAAAGATGGAAAAAGTGTTGGAGCGTATGGGCGTTAAGGATTCCAAAAGATTAGCTCCCCACAGACGAACTATTTTATCTCGAAAGCTTAAAAAGATGTTTGAATATGAGATTGTTGTGATTTCAGCTCGTGAAATTGATGAGATGAGAGCAGATGGAATCAATCTCAATGAAATAGAAAAAAATGCAATGGAATCTATTCTGCTTAAAATAAAACCCGAAAAGGCTATTGTCGATGCCGTTGATGTAAAGGCACAACGTTTTCAGGATAATCTCTGCAGTGATACTGGTGTTAATGTCATAGCAGAACATAAGGCAGATGACAAATATATTGAAGTCAGTGCAGCTTCAATCATTGCTAAAGCAGAAAGAGATGATCATATAGCGCAAATCAACAAGGAATTTATTAAATCTGGAGGCATTGGTTCAGGTTATCCTTCAGATCCAAAAACAAAGGAATTTTTAACTAATTATACTTATGATGAAATGCCGGATTTTGTAAGAAGGTCATGGGCTACTGTAGCCAAAATGAAGTAATTTTAAGATTTTTTTTAAATAATATTTAAGTATATGAAAAAATATAATATTCTTATAAAATTTTCGATAATAATAAACATAGAGGATAAAAATGATTATTGAATACGTTACTCCACTTCTTGATGGGATTGTTGACATTTTCTCTCAGGGTGGAATTATTACTTACATAATTCTTTTTGTTGGAATTTATGGTCTTGTTATTTCAATAAGAAAAATCGCTTACCTTAGAAAAATCAGTAAGGTTGATACCACTGAAATATTTGGGGTGGTTACCGCATCTATGGAAAGAGGCGGTGCTGTTGAAGCCTTAAAGCAAATAAACGGTTTTAAGAATCCTATTTCTAAGATTATTTCTGAAACTTTAAAAATCGGTTATAAGAATAAGACTGAAGTTGAGGAAAGTATGGAGCAGATTTTCATCGTTGAAGTGGCAAAGATGACTAAAGGATTGAGTACTATTAAAACCATTACGGAACTCGCTCCTTTTTTAGGTTTGATTGGTACTGTTATCGGTATTTGGATGACATTCAAATCATTGGGGGTTCATCCGGATTCCGCAGCAATGGCTGAAGGTATTTATGTTGCATTGACAACCACAATCATGGGTCTTTTGGTGGCCATTATATTGTTGCCGGTTTATACCTATATCCAGGGGCTTATTGAAGCGGAAATGGATAAGATTGAACTTGCCACTAAAATGACCAACTGGGGATTCGCAGTTGTTAAGGTTAGAGTTGATTCTAATGTGGAATGTGCACTTGAGGCCCTTCAGGAAGCCGAAGGTGTTGTTAACACAAGATTGATATCTGACCCTTATGCCAATATTAAGGTTTCATTCAAGCCGAGTATGTTAGATAAGAGTATTGCAAATATTATTTTAGAAAAATGTAATGTTAATGCTGAAATAACTGAAAGTAAGCTAAAACAATAGGTGATTGGATGGCTATTGATGTAAGAAACTATAAGAAGAAAGTTTTGGATCAAAAACCAAGTATTAATTTAGTTCCTTTTATTGATATTCTGTTCACAATCATGATTTTTTTAGTGGTTACTAGTAACTTTTCAGCTACTGATGTTCAAACTGATGATGCTGATGTTACAGAAGATGCATCCGGAAAGCCAAATGTCACCGATGTTTCGGGTGATGCTCAATACTATGTTATGCCTGTAGCTAACTTGCATAAGGTTACAGTCAACGGTGTTGATAAGTCTGATACGATATCGGGTAGCGCCGTTGGTGTTCTGGGCAAAGTAATTGATCAAGGAGAAATTTCCATTAAACCGGGTGAAATAGACATTACAACTCCTGCTGGAATCTCTCCGGATGAGGCTGTAAAACGTCCTGAAGTTTAATTGGGGGAATTATTGTGTATACAGGTAGAATATTATCAACAGGAATGAATAATGATGGTAAACCTTTTGTGGCATATCGTGTTTCAAGCAGGTCATTTCCAAACAGGCAATGTTTGAAATTTGAAAATCGTGCAGCGATTGTTCCGAAGGAAGGTTTTGAAAAGGATATTTATGAGAACACATACATCACATACAATTGTATTCGTATTGTAAGGGATATGGCTATTGTGTCAAACGGTTCTCATACTGATGTTATAGCAGATAAAATTGCTTTAGGAATGAATATCAAAGATGCTATTGCATATTCATTGCTCACTATGGACTATGAAAAGGATGATTATCATACTCCAAGAATTGCCGCTGTTGTTACATCCACTAACAAAAAGGACGAATATGGCTGTTATGTTGGAATAGCTAACGATAAGAAATTGTTGGTTGAACAAATCCCATATGGGGATGCAGTATTCATTTCAACATATGGAAGCCAGGTACATGATTTGGTTGAGTTTGAAGCAAAAACCGCTACCGAATCTGCTAAATTTATTTTCGATGAAGGTACTTTTGCAAATTATAAAAAGCCAGTAACTTCATGTGCTGCTGTTTTTGATGGAGAATGGACTATTGATGTCTATAATCCATAATTCTTTTATTTTTTTTAATTTTTAGATGATATTATGACAATTGAACTGATAGGCTTAGAGAATATTCCCATTGTTGATGACAGTGATGATGTTTCAAAAATCATCAAGGATGCAATCGATAAGCAAGGCTGCTCAATCATGCATGGGGATATTATTTTAATCGCAGAAACTTTAATTTCAAAATCTGAAGGAAATTTCATCAAATTGGACGAACTGGCCCCATCCGATGAGGCTTTGGATTTGGCTAAAAAAGCCAATAAGGACCCCAAACTTGTTGAAGCAATTATCCAGCAATCCAATGAGGTTGTTGAAGTGGGTCCCAGTTTCATCATTACTGAAACCAAACAGGGTTTTGTCTGTGCAAATGCAGGAATTGATGAGTCCAACGTCGGTGAAGGTCTGGCCACTCCAATGCCTGTTGATGCCGACAAGTCCGCTTTTAAAATTCGTGAATATTTGGAAAAGGAATTTGGCGAGGAAATTGCCGTAATCATAACCGATACTCAGGGAAGAGCATTCAGGTTCGGAGCAATCGGAACTGCAATCGGATGTTCAGGTATTTCACCACTTTGGAAAAGGGTTGGAGAAAAGGATTTGTACGGCCGTGAACTTGAAACCACTGAAATTGCAACCGCAGATGAACTTGCAGCTGCCGCATCTCTTATCATGGGGCAGGCAGATGAAGGATTGCCGGTTGTTCTTATTCGTGGATTTGCCAATTTCGATGATTTGAGAAATGTTGACTCAGACATATCTCCGTTAATCATGCCGAAGGAGTTCGACGTATTTAGAAAATAAGTGGTTTTATGATTACTGTTTTATCAGGGGGCACAGGAACCCCAAAATTATTGCAAGGCTTAAAAGAGATTATCGATCCAAGCGAATTGACAATCATTGTCAATACATTGGAAAACGATTACTTTGCGGGAGTTTACGTATCGGCAGATATTGATACTGTACTGTATACCATGTCAGATTTAATCAACGATGAGCTGTGGTACGGAATTAAGGATGACACATTCATCACTCATGAAAGGCTTGAGGAAATTGGATGTCCTGAACTTTTAAGGATTGGTGATAAGGACAGGGCCACCAAAATCCAGAAAACATTGCTGATGGAAAAGTACGATTTGACAAGGGCCTGTGAAATTCAGGCGAAAAACATGGGTCTTGAGTGCAGAGTCATCCCGATGAGTAATGAAAACTCAGACATCAAAATAGTCACCGATATGGGTGAGCTGGAGTTTCATGACTTCTTAATAAAACACCGTTCAGAGCCTGAAGTTTTGGACGTTAAATTCTCAAAGGTTTCTCCGGCCGAGGGGATTATAGATGCAATCAATAATTCCGATGCGGTTATTATCGGTCCATCAAATCCGGTTACTTCCATTTCACCGATATTGTCTTTGGAAGGTGTAAGGGAAGCTTTAAAAAATACTTTTGTCGTTGCCATATCTCCGATTATTGGTTCGGGTGCCGTTTCAGGTCCTGCAAACAAATTCATGAATGCACTTGGTGTTGAAGTCTCAGCAGCAGGTGTTGCATCAATGTATAGTGATTTTTTGGATATGATGGTAATCGATGCAAAAGATGATGACAAAAAAATTAAGGTAAATCAAATAATTAATAAGGTAATAGTAACAAATACTATAATGAATAATTTAGATGCTAAAAAAAATTTGGCTAAAATTATTATTGAAAATATTCCTTAATATTTTATAGGCGGTTATTCAATGATACAAATGACTTTAATACAAATTGACAATTATGGTCCTTGGACAGTAACTCCAAGGCCGAGAACTGAATCTGATTTACAAATGCTACAGGCAAGTTTATTTGCTGATTTAAATAATCATTTTGGAAATAAAAAAGGTTTAGTTTTCTTTACAAGATTCGACAACTTGCTTGCGATTTCAAACGGTCTTGATGAAGAGGACCATTTAAGAATTCAAAGATCTATCAGAAACAGATACCCTATCACTATTAGTATGGGTGTTGGCGCTGCAGAAACTCCTCACGAAGCTCAAAAATTAGCTACCATTGCTCTTCAAAAGGCAGGTAGTGCTCAATCCGGTGAGAGAAAGGAAATTTTAGCTATCGACAGTTTGGTTAGTGAGGAAGACAGTTTTGTTCAGGCAGCACACATTGACATCAATAGTGTTACAGAAACCTTAACTGATATAGAATCTGCATTTGATACAAGTTTTATGGTTAATAAGGCTCAACATTACTTGATGACTAAATTAATCAAAAAAGGAGCATTGCTGTTCTTCATAGGTGGGGATAACTTCATGTCTCCATGTAACGGTTTGTCCGAACAGGAAATTGAAGACATCATGGTCGAAATTGATGAAGAGATTGGTATCAAACTCAAAGCAGGTATCGGAAGAGGTAAAAACGCTGAAGATGCAGCTTATATGGCTGATATAGGTCTTGAAGAAATTCGTGCTCATAATAATGAAATGTGGACTTGGGTAATTGAAAAGGAATACTAGGGAGTATTTATGATTAAAGTAGTTGCGCCTATGGCTGGAATAACTGATGCTGATTTTTTAAATAGGGTTATTCCATTAGGTTTTGATGTGGCTACTTTGGGGGGATACAGTTTAGATGCTCCAACAATTGAAGCAAGCAAAAAGATTATCGCTCGTGGAAGAAAGGAATTTGACTTTCCTTTAAACGATATCTTTTCACACATTGAAAGAGAGGTTGCTTCAATCAAAAGGGTTCACAGCAATGTAAAGGTATCAGCAAATGTTAGGTCAACAACTCCTCAACCAATAATTGATGTTGGGAATATTCCTGATTTGGATATAGTTGAAATTAATTGTCATTGCCGCCAAGACGAGATTTTAAGTATTGGTTGTGGACAAGAAATGTTAAAAAGGGCTGATTTGAAAAAATTTATTTCTCAAGTTGTTGACAATGTTGATTGTGAAGTTTCAGTTAAAATCAGGGCTAATGTAGATGGAGTAGATACATTGGCTGTAGCTTGTTTAATTGAAGATGCTGGTGCTGATTATTTGCATGTTGATGCTATGAAAAAGGGAGTTTTCGATGCAGATTACAGTCTTTTAAAGGAAATCTGTAATAATGTTCATATTCAAGTTATTGGAAATAATTCTGTTAACAGCGAAGCCAATATTAAAAAGATGATTGAAACTGGTGTAAACGGTTTTTCAATAGCTCGTGGGGTTATTTCCGGTAATTTAGATTTTAATATTTCTAATTTTTAATATTTTTAAAACAATTGTTATTAGAAAACATTATTAATGGTTTAAAATAAAAATTATTTCAATAGGTGATTACATGGATTTTATAACTCTTAAGAATATTACCAAAACTTTTGATGGTGTTGATGTTCTTAAAGATATTAATTTAAAGATTAGTGAAGGAGAGACTTTAGGTATTTTGGGAAGAAGTGGAAGTGGAAAATCTGTTTTAATCAATATGCTCAGAGGAACACTCGATTACAAGCCTGACGGTGGACAAATTTTAATCAATGTTGCAGTTTGTCCTGATTGTGGTATTGTCGAGTCCCCATCTCATGGCGGCAAGAAATGCAGCTGCGGAGCAACATTTGAAACTCAGGAAGTTGATTTCTTCAATTGTGAAAGGAAATTGTTTGCAAGCATTAAAAGAAGAATTTCCATCATGTTGCAACGTAACTTCGCATTATATGATGAAGAAACAGTTATCGAGAATGTCATGAGGGCAATGGGTGATGACAAACAGTATGAAGAAAAGATTTACTTCGCTTTGGAATTATTGGAAATGGTTCAGATGAACCATAGGATTACTCACATTGCACGTGATTTGAGTGGTGGAGAAAAACAGAGAGTTGTACTTGCAAGACAATTGGCTAAAAACCCTATGATGTTTTTAGCAGATGAACCGACCGGTACTTTAGACCCGCAAACTGCGGTAAAACTTCACAATACTTTAAAAGAAGGTGTGAAGGATGAAGGAATTACCATGTTAATCACATCTCACTGGCCTGAAGTAATGGTTGAACTTGCAGATGAAGTAATCTGGCTCGAGGACGGTCAGATTAAACAGGAAGGAAACCCTCAGGAAGTTGTAGACAGTTTCATGGAAACAGTTCCTATTCCTAAAAAACCGGAAATCCCTGAGTTCGGTGAACCTGAAGTTGTTCTTGAAAATGTTAAAAAACATTATTATTCAATTGAACGTGGTGTTGTAAAGGCTGTTGACGGTATAAACTTAACAATTAACAAGGAAGAAATCTTCGGTATTGTAGGTTTAAGCGGATCCGGTAAAACAACCACTACCCGTATGTTAATGGGATTGACCGAACCAAGTAGTGGAGATATTCAAATCAAACTTGGTGATGAATGGATTGACATGACCAAAGTTGGTCCTCTTAACCGTGGACGTATCATGCCTTATATCGGATTATTGCACCAGGAATATTCTTTATATCCTCACAGAACCATTTTGGGTAACTTGACTGATGCTATCAGTTTAAACTTGCCTGCGGAGTTCGGTAAAATTAAAGCTATTCATGCATTGACCACTGTTGGTTTTACAGATGCAAACGCTCAGTTAATTTTGGATAAATATCCTGACCAGTTGAGTGTAGGAGAAAAGCATAGGGTTGCACTTGCACAGGTTTTAATAAAAGAACCTAATCTCATCGTCTTGGATGAACCTACAGGTACAATGGATCCTGTTACACGTGTTGTCGTAACCGATTCCATTTTGAAAGCCCGTGCAGAATTGGAACAAACATTCATTATCATTTCTCACGATATGGACTTTGTTTTAGATGTTTGTGACAGGGCAGCCTTAATGAGAGGAGGAAAACTCCTTGATATAGGCACTCCTGAAGAAATAGTTGACAAATTAACTGTAGATGAAAAAGAAGACATGCTTAAAGAACATTAGTTCTTCTTATTCATTCAATATTTTTTTTATTTTTTTCCATTCCGGACAGAATTCGTCCATTAATTTTTTAAATTTTTTGCCGTGATTGAATTCAATCAGATGGCACAGTTCATGTATCATCACATATTCAAGACATATGGGATCTTTTTTTGCCAGATTCAAATTCAGTGTTATTCTTTTGTCCTGATATCTGCAGTTTCCCCAATTTTTCATGTTTCTGATTTTCACTTCAGATGGTGTTTTTCCGACGATTTTTGTGCACTTGTCCAAAACAGGGGGTATGGCCTTTTTCATCTCGCTTCTATAAAATTCTGCCAGTATCTTTCCTCTTTTTTCAATTGTGCTTCTTTTTGGAATCGGCAAATACAGGATGGATTTTTCTTTATCCACCAGAACATGCTTTATGTTTTCATTTGAGATTAGCTGCATTGTGTATTCCTTTCCCCAAAGGTAGTGTTTTTCGCCGTTGTCATATTTCAGAGGTGCTTTGATGTTATTGTCTTTTATGTATGATTGTTTTTTTAAAATCCATTCTTTTCTGGATTTTACAAAATCTGCGATATCTCTGTCGGATAAAAACAGTGGCGCAGAGATTTTGACTTCACCGTCTGGGGGCAAAATGCGCATATACATGTTTTTAATGTTTTTTCTGTGTAATGTGATGGCTATTCCTTCAATAATTGTTGTTTCTTTTGTCATTTTAAAAACCTGATTTATTAACCTGATTTTGGTGTTGCAGATAGTATGGTATGGTATATTTATAAGTACTATTTTTGAATATTATATATTTTTCTCACAAAAGATTATATATTTAGTATTTCAATAAATTATATTATTATTTTGTAATTTTTACTATTATTGTTCGGAGGTTTATTATGACTTGGGAAGATGCGCCATCTCATATTTGCAGAGGCGGGGATGTTAGAGGATTGGCTTTTTGTTGCCCTCCAGTCAAACCATGTCCAGTTTTAAATGCATTACAGGAAGTTAACTTAACTCCTCAAGAGTATATAGATATTAAAATTCAATTCGGAAAAGAAACCCGGTTAGGGGAAGGTGCCGGAACTTGTTTCGGTTCACTTATTTGGTGTTGCAAACCATCAAAACCTTGTCCGTTAAGGGACATGACTTTAAGGAATATGGGAATGAGTCATGATGAATATTTGGACTTGAAAAAGGAGCTGTCCGAAAAGTTGGTTGGCGTTAAAAAACCTGATCCTGATGAACGAGCAGAAGCATTGGCTGAAACATTCCATGTAAGTAAATTGGAAGCCATGAATGTTTTAACCGAATGCAATAATGATTTAAGAGCAGCTGTAAAAGTTTTGCATGCAAGATCTCTTGAAAATTCTGATTAAAATGGATTGGACTTCTCTTTATTTGAAAACTTCAAATTTAAATGTTTTTATTTTGGGAACTGGTGAAGTTGCAACCAGGCGTGCCAATAAATTTCTAGACCATGGTGCCAATGTAAGGTTGGCGGGAAACAGTCTGTCAGATGAACTGGAACATAAGGGGGCTGTCTTGTGTTCAACTGATGATGTCGACGATTTGGTTGAGTGGTCTGATATTGTTGTTGTCGCCAGCGGTGATGAAGAGATGTGTGATTATGTCTGCGGAATAGCTCACGACAAATTGGTCAATAGGGCCGATTTTCCACAGAAAGGGGATGTTATTGTTCCGACAAGTTTCAATATTGGAGAAATTGAAATATCTATTTTTACAAACGGCAAAAGCCCGTTGATGGCTCGTCAGTTAAGAAAAAAGATTCAGTCAATAATCACTGAAGAGGATATTCTGAAAATAGAGCTTCAGGATTATGCGCGCTCAATGTTAAAGGAAAATCTTGAAAACCAGAAAGAGAGGAGAAAATACCTTTATGAAATTTTTGAAGATGAGCATATTAATGATTTGATTGAAGAGAGAAAACTTGATGAGGCCAAGGCTTATATTGACAATTTAATAAGGGGATTAGAGTGATACTTAATTTAAGGGTTGACCATAAGATGGCTGATATTCAGTCAATGGAAAATATTTCAAAGGAAATGGATGAGCTGTTCTGGAAACTCCAGGAAAAATATTCCGTTGGAGAATATGTGGAGATTTCAACATGCAACAGGAAGGAATACTACATTAACAATGACAACATTCCGGAAGATGATGAACTGCTCTCCCATGAAAATCAGAGCATTCTAATTGAATATGGTCAATCAGCGGTTATGCATTTGCTGCGTATGACTTCAGGTCTGGAATCCATGATTGTCGGTGAAGACCAGATTTTGGGTCAGGTAAAGGATGCAAAGAATAAGGCAGTAAAAAATCATCACTGCGGAAAATCCCTCGATGCAATTTTTACAAAGGCCATTCACGTTGGCCAGGTTGTAAGAAACAAGACCAACATTAACAAGGGGTCTGTTTCAATCGGTTCTGCAGCCATTGATCTTGCAGAAAAGCATATCGGCAGTTTGGATGACAAGTCAGTTCTTGTTATCGGTGCCGGAAAGATGGGCAGATTGGTTGCCAAGGCGCTTGCAGAAAAGGATTTGAATGCTATTTTTGTTGCAAACAGAACTTATTATGTTGCAGTTGACCTTGCAAAGGATTTGGGTGGAGAAGCTATTTTATTCAATGATTTGGAAGAATATTTGGCCACTGCGGATTTGGTAATAAGCGCAACCAGTGCTCCACATGCAATAATTGATAAAAAACGTCTGTTAGGTATTGAAAGGGATTATGAAAGCTTGATGATAGTTGATATTGCAAATCCTCGTGATATATCTGAAGATGTCTGTGAATTGGGTGTTAAATCTTTCAATATTGATGATTTAAGGGAAATTGCTGATGAAAATACTCGCCTCAGAATCAAGGAGTTCGGTGAAGCTGAAAACATCATCGAAGAAGAGTTCCTTTTACTTAAAGAAAGCTTCAAAATAATGGAAGTTGAAGAAATTCTTGGTAATTTAAGAGCATCTATGGAAGATATAAGACAACGTGAAACTCAAAAAGCTAGTGTTAAGTTGGCTGATATAGATGGCAGTGCAAAAATTCTTGATAATTTAACAAATTCCATTGTCAATAAGATATTCTTTGACATTTCCAAAAATGTTAAGGCAGCCGCAAAGGATGAAAACAAGGATATTATTGAAGCTGCAGAATACATTTTCGATTCAAAATAAGGATGTTTTATTCAAACATCCCTTTGATATCCTGATTTTTTATTTTTGTTGATTTTATTGCATAGTCAATATTGGACATGACAATCATGTTGGAATCATTGGCTATTGCATTGTGAAGGGCGGTCTTCAGAATCTTTTCTTTAATGTCCCTTCCGGACAGTCCTTTGGTAAGTTTGGCGATTTTATTCAAATCCAAATCGTATTTCAAAGGCATTGTCTTCAGATTTTTTTCAATGATGGCTAATCTTTCTTCATCATCAGGCAGACTGAATTCGATTTCCTCTTCAAATCTGCTTCTCACAGCATAGTCAAGTGATGTCGGATTGTTTGTAGCTCCAATTGTTATTACTGATTCATTTTCACTTATTCCGTCCATTTCGGTTAAAAGTGAATTTACTATTTCTGAAACGTCTCCTCTTAGAGACTGAAATGACCTGTGAAGTGCAATTGCATCAATTTCATCTATGAATATTATGGATGGTGAATTTTCGCTTGCTTTTTTAAACAAATCGTGGATTTTAGATGCACCGTCTCCAACATGGTCGCCTATCAGTGAAGTTGCCTTGATTAAATACAATGGAACATCAAGCTCGTTGGCAAGGGCCTTGACAAGCATGGTTTTACCGGTACCGGGAAGTCCGTAAAAGAGAATGTTTTTCGGTGCCCATGGTCCGAATGTTTCGGGGTTTTCCAGATATTTTGTTATCACCTTGACCTTGTTTTTGGCATTTTTCTGTCCAACAATGTCTGAAAGCAGTAATTTTGATTTGATTTTTGATTTATCGTTTAATTTGTTCAATTCGTCTGTTATAATCTTGATTTTTGTCTTTTCAGAAATTATGGAGTTGTTTGGTTTTGCGGTTACTATCTCAAAACCGTAATCCGGGATGATTTTTTGATCAAACAAGTGTGATTTTTCGCATACCTCCAATCCCAGCCACTGTTCACGGGCATATTCTTCAAATAGCTTGGTGTTGGTAATTTCTATATCTTCGTCCATCAAATTGAATTCAAATGGATAACCAACAGGTTTAACTACAACAAGCTCAGCATAGTCTTTGTTTTCATTATCTTTAATGACCGGTTTGGAATTGGCTGATTTCATCTCTTGTTTTTTGTTGTCACTTTTCAAATCATCACCTCCTATGGCTCAATTTTAACATTTTTCTTATTTGTTTTAATTATTTAAATAGTTGTTGAAAGTAATATATCTATTGAATGGGAGTATAGTTTATGAGTTTTAGAACAAGAAGAGTCGTATTCATGACGCCATTTTATATGCTGTTTGAATTTTTCCTGCTTAAATACACATTGGCGCTTTTGGGTGATGTCAGTGACATCTATTTGATTTTACTGACTGTGGTTATTGGTCTGCTGCATGTTGTGCCGATGTTTTTTGAGGCAAAAAAGTCAACACCTATGGGCAGGATGTGCCAGACGGTTGACGGCGTTTGGATGTGGGCATCATTGATGTTTCTAATTGATATAATAATCATTTATGCTCTTGGCATGTTTGTTGAGTTGCCTTTGATGATTAAAATTGCATTGTTGGCTATTGTTCCGATTTTAGGCATTTACAATTATTATAAGGCTCATAAACTGGTTGTAAATGAAAAGACAATCGTGTTGGATAATTTGTCCCGTGAAATAAACATTGCTCATTTGTCTGATGTTCATTTCGGTTCTGTAAGGCACAGGGAAGTCATTAAAAAGGTCGCAGATAAGTTGAAGGAACTTGAAGATACCTGTGAAATAGCCATCATATCTGGTGATTTGGCCGACGGGTCATCTGTTGTTGAAGAGGATGATTTTTGTGAACTTAAAAAGGTCAATATGCCTATAATATTCACTCCGGGAAATCATGATTTCTATCCTGGTCTTGAAAATGTCTTCAGAGCATGCAAAAAGGCAGGAATCATTATTTTGGATAATCAAAGCTTTGAATTTGAATGTCTTAATATTTTCGGCTTGACATTCAGTTTTGAGGATAGGGCAGTTCCAAAAATTGATGAAACACTTATTCGTGACGGTTTTGTAAACATCATAAATTATCATGTCCCCTATTATTTTGATGAGTTTTCCAAAATTGGTTTTGACATCCAGCTTTCAGGCCATACTCATGGGGGACAGTTCTATCCTGCAAAAACCTTTGCAGAAAGATTGTTCGAATACAATATGGGTCTTTTCAAGAATGATTTGGGCAAATATATTCATGTGACAACAGGTGTCGGTTCAATGGATACTCCAATGAGATGGGGAACCGATTCCGAGATTGTCGTTTTGAAATTGAAAAAGAGAAATTGAATATAAGTTTTTAAATGACTTTCATCTAATATTAACTTAGGTATTTATCATGGCAATAGAAAATAATCACAATCACTTTTGTATTTACTGCGGAGCGAAAATAGATTCCAAGCAGAATTTCTGTGCGGTATGTGGAAAACCGGTTTACAAGGATGAGCCTGAAGTTCGAATCCATCCTTCAAAATATAATGCTAAAATTGAGGAACTGGCTCAGGAGTATGATGTCAAACAGGCAAGAGCTAGTGAACTGGTTGAAAAGCTTTTCGATCCAAATCACCTGGCTTATGAGAGATTTTCAGCTTCAATAAATAAATCCAACAATCTTTTTGATATTCAATTGGGAATTGCAAAAAAGATGGCTGAAATAGACGTTGATGAAAATCCTTTTGTTGAAAAGGAAATGGAATCCAAACTGGTTACTCTGCAGACTTTCATCGACAAGATGGATGATTTGACAAATGAACTGATTATTCATTTAAGTTCAAATAAACAGGATAATGATGATATAAATAATCTTTTTAAGGATATGGATGATTTAATAGATTCCGTTAAGGATTATTAAATCATGCTTTCATATATTTCTTTCATTTTAAGTGCGTCAACATCTCTTAAAGGTGTTTCGCAGATGATATTTGCCTTCCAGCCATTGTCAATAAGATTTGCCAGCAAATCCTTAATGTTCGGACCGTATTCATCACTTTCATCAAGCGTGTGGTGTTTCACTTCACCATGATTTGAATATTCTATGGTTGTAAAGTGACAGTGCAGGCGGTCAATGTCAAGCTTGTTTTCGATTGTTGAGAATATGCAGTTGTAATCGTCTTTTTTTGTTAGAAATCCTCTTCCACGGGCATGGATATGGGCAAAATCTATTGTAGGTTCGAAATGATCAAATGTTGCACACAAGTCAACGATTTCTTCGATGTTTCCCTGTTGTGTTCTTTTGCCTGTGGTTTCAGGTGCGAATGTGAACTCCTCGATTCCTTCAGCTTCAAGTTCTTCAAACAATCTTCTAACTGTATCTTTTGATATTTCCATCGCCTTTTCAGGCTTTCTGTTCAGATATGCTCCTGGGTGGAATACCAGTCTGTAGGCGCCCATCCATTCTCCTGCACGTGCCATTGAAACGAGATGGCCGAGACTCTTTTCAAGCTTGTCTTCTTCCTTTGCACATAAATTAATATAATATGGACCATGCATTGAAATCAGAACGTCATTCTTTTCGGATTCCTTTTTCAATGTGGTTGCAGAACTTTCACCAATCCTTACTCCATAGGGGGATTGATATTCGTATGAATCAAGTCCTTCCTCATGGATATATTTCGGAGCCTTATATGCCGCTCCCTTATAATTGACAGGGCTTCCTGCAGGACCAAAAAGTACATCATGTTTCATTTAAATCAGTTAAAAAAATAGTAAAAAAAGGGGAATTTAGAATATTCCCATAGCTTTGTTGGTTTTTGCAATTGACTTTTCGTTGTCACTTTCCATTTCAAGGAGTGCACGAATCGCATCGATGTTTTCAGGAATTACGTCAGATTCCTGGTGTACAGCTTGCATGTAGAACAGTTCATTTCCAACGACATTGATGGATTCTTTCCATACTGGAATTTCATATAAGTCGTTTCTGTTTCTTCCAAGCTCTTTAGCATATTCCATAAGCTCAGCGGTTGAACCTAAACCTTCTTCAGCTGACACTACAATGACTCTTGAACGTTTTTCCAATGCTTCAACGATTTCTTCGGTTTCAACATCGTTGTTGATTTCAACCATGATGTTGTGTTGGTGCATCAGGGTAGTAGGAACGAGCAATGCCATTGTGGTTACATCAATGCCGTTCATTACGGTCTTTACGTCAGGACCGTGGTGGGAAGGCACTTTTGGAGGGTTAGGAACAATTGCGTTGATTGGACCCTTTTTGATTTCTGATGGGTCTGATCCTCTTCTAACCATTACTGCCCTTACTTTTTTAATGTCTGCAATAGGGTCAATTGTTGATAATGTACGGGTGAGTCCGGTAGTGTTACATGAAACTACTCTTGTGTAATCTGCACCGTATGAATCATCATAATTTGAAATAGCATTAAATGAAAGACCGGTCAATTCGTGGTCTTCTCCACCTTGATAAATAGCTTTAACGCCTGCTTTTTTATACATTTCAAGATTTTGAGGTCCGATGCTTCCAGGTGTACAGTCGACAACAACATCTGCTTCCCGAATCATGTCTTCAACGGTACCGGCTATTTCAATTCCGGCGTCTTTAAATAATTGTTCTCTTTCCGGAATTCCAATGTATAACGGATAGCCTTTTTCTTCAACTGCAGTTCTTGCTTCGTAGTTTGGTCTAGTTTTACTTACACCAATTACTTTCATATCATCCTGAGCAGCTACTGCATCAGCCACTCTTTTACCGATGGTTCCATAACCATTAATTGCAACAGTTTTCATTTTAATCCCTTTTTTATTTATAATAATTTTAAAAATATTATTATATGGATTAAAATTTATTGTTTAAGTTATTTATAATTTGATATTTGAAAATTAGAAAAAAATAAAAAAAGAAGTAGAATTATTCTACTTTGAATCCAGCTTCTTCGACAGCTTCGTTAATGTCTGCATCACTTACTTCGCCGGACATTGTGATGGTGGTGATTCCGGAGTCCAAATCTGCTTTGGCGTCATCGATTCCATCTACGTCTTTTAAGCAAAGTTCAACAGCGTTTACGCATGATGGGCAGTGCATGCCCACTACTTTAATTTCTTTTTCAGCCATTTTTATTCACCTTTAATTGATATGTAATAGTAGGTCATCGGATTATTTAAATTTTTAGTATGCCTAACTTTTTGATGTTTTGTAGTTGACTAATGTAGAGGAATAAATGATGACAATAACGGACCCGATATTGTGAACCAATGCCCCTTCAATCGGGTTTAGACTGCCCAGAAGAGCCAATGCCATTGCCAGGAAATTCAATCCGAGGGAAAATGCTATGTTGAGGTTAATTGTCTTTATTGTTTTTCTGGCAATAGATATTAAATGAGGCATATCTTCAATGTTGTCGTTGATAAGAGCAATATTGGCGGCATCAATTGATATGTCGCTTCCAATGCTTCCCATCGCTATTCCGACATTGGCCTTTCTTAGGGCAGGAGCATCATTTATCCCGTCGCCAATCATCGCAATCTTTTCGTCATTCATCTGTTTTTGTTTAATGTATTCGCTTTTATCTTCTGGAAGGCAATTGAATCTGGCGTTGTCGACGTTGACTTTTCCTGCAATGTATGAGCCGGTTTTTTCGTTGTCACCTGTAAGCAGTGTGGTCTTTATTCCCAATGTTTTCAATTTTTCAATTGTGCCTTTTGAGTTTTCTCTAACGACATCTGTTAAAATGACTTTACCAAGCATTTCTTTGTTTTTGCACACATATATTGCTGTTTCGCCGTTTTTCAATTGATTGTTATCATCAACGGCAATGTTTTTGTCTTCAAGAAACTTTCTGTTTCCTGCAATTATTGTATCGCCATCGATTTTTCCTTTCACTCCCTTTCCAAGATTAAGTTCAAAATCAGACACTTCGGCCAAATCATTGCCGTTATAGTGTCTTACAATTGATTTTGCCAAAGGATGTTCTGATTTTGACTCGAGAGATGCGAGTAGATACATCATCTCTTCTTCGTTGACTGATTCTATTTTGGTTACTTTTGGTTTTCCATATGTCAATGTTCCGGTTTTGTCGAATATCAATTCGTCAATGTAAGCTAGCTCCTCTATTGATGATCCGTCCTTTACCAGAATTCCATATTTTGTGAGATTTCCGATACTTGCCATAATCGCTGTAGGTGTGGCAAGCACCAATGCACAAGGACAGAATACCACCAGAACGGTAACTGACCTTGTTATTTCAAAGGTTATCAGATATATTAATATTGCTGCAGAAAATGCTATTGCAACAATCAATGCTGCCCATTTGTCTGCGGTCTTTACGATTTCTGCATTTTCGGGTTTTGATGTTTCAACCAATCTGATTAATTTTTGTAGGGAACTGTCCTGGCTGATTTTTGTTGTTTTCATTTTAAATGATCCGTAGAGATTTATTGTTCCGCTGTAAACCTCGTCATCCTTTATCTTGTCAACGGGCATTGATTCGCCTGTCAGCATGGACTGGTCGATTGATGTTTCGCCTTCAACAATTATTCCGTCAGTTGGTATGTTTTCGCCTGGAAGAACTTTTAGGATGTCTCCGACTTGTACTTGTTCGACAGAAATTTTTTCTTCGATTTTGTTTCTAATTCTTGTTGCAACTTGAGGTGTTAGTTTAACAAGTTCCTTTATTCTTCCTTGAGTTCTGGATACAGTATATTCTTCTAAAAATCCACCGATTGCCATTATTGTTGCAATTTCACCTGCTGCAAAAACTTCTCCAATAATAATTGAAGCTATTATTGCTATGGATACAAGCAAATCCGCCTTTATGTCGAATTCACTTACTAATCCTTCAATACATTCTTTTAATATCGGTAATCCACAGAGTATTACTGCGACCCAAGATAGATAATCGAGTGATTGAGTAAAGCTTGCAATAAGACTTGCTGTGGACACAATTATTAGTAGTAAGTCAATCTTTTGACTTTTGTCTAATTTGATTTTCATATTAAACAGCCCCAATAGTATAGGTATACCCCATAGGGTATAGTATAATTTGAAAAAAAATTATAGTCGTGAGTAGTATTCCATTATTGTTGAAATGTCACTCAATGCGTCATCTGCATCACCCTGTTCAATTGCATCTCTGACACAATGTTCAAGGTGTCCTTCAACTATAATATGGCCAACTTTATGTAATGCGGATTTTGATGCGTTTATTTGCATTAATATCTGTTCACATGGAATGTCTTCATCAATCATGCGGTCAATTGCATTGATCTGTCCGATGATTTTTTTAAGTCTTCTATGTAAATTTTCACTGTCCATACATTCTTTCAAATTAACACAACCTATACCTGCTAGGGTATATGAATCTTTTAGTATATAAATGTTTGGATGGCGAAAAAAATAAAAAAAGAAAAGGAGGAAAACATCAAGACTATGCTTGATTTTCCATTTCCTCAAATTTAGCTGGGAAATATTCGTCTACAACGTATTCTAACCCATATTTTGAGAAAGATTGCTGTTCTGCTTTCTTACCGATTTTAAGCATCTTTTTAATTTCAGTTTGCCAGAAATCAGTTTTATACCTTGGGTCTTTTGAAAGCTCTTTCAGTCTCATGACGTCAACATCTTTGAGTTTGTCTGTTGGAAGGTCATAGTTGATAATGTCTGATGCTGTTACTCCAATGAATTTCGCATCAGGAGTAGCTAACTGACTGTTAACGTGAGCTAATTTTGCACTTCCAGAAATGATAACCTGTGCAATGTGGAATCCCCAAGGGTCTCCGTCGTTACAGATATAGACTGGCAAATCAAGGTCGTGGTTAACCCTTTTAATGAATCTTCTTGTAGCACGGGCAGCCTGTCCCTTAAGCCCGACAATCAAACAGTTGAATCTTTTGTGAGCATTTTCCTGCACGAGCCTGTGGAACATTCCCATGGTTTCCACTGCCAATACCTTATCGACATTGTGGTCTAAAAAGTCCACCTGGTCAATTGTTGGTGAGATTGTATAACCTGATTTTCCCATTTTGGCAGCATTGACTTCAGTACCTTCATCCAATAGGGTGAGGTCACCATAAACTGATGCTCCGTCTTCTTCCGGCATTAACCCTAACTCTTCACGAGTGGTTCCTAAAGTAACTTCCAAATCTTCTCCAACAATGTTTGATTCCTGCTGTGTTTTGAAACTGATTCCCCAACCTTCAGAAACGTAATACATCTCCCTGATGGTAGCGGTCTTTTCACGAGCTACAAGATCTTTACAGAAATTACCTACATAAACCATCTGGCCCAATTTTCTGATTTGCTTTACGTTACCGAGAGATCTTCTTCCGAATCTGTCTCCCAATACGTAGTATCTTTCTGCAGTGTCATAAATGATATTTCCGGTACCTCTGGATGGGACTTTAATGGAAGGAACTTTGTTTTTCTCAATATCTTCGATGATTTCCTGTCCTAACCCTGTAAGTTTATTAAGAGTGTACTCTTTTCTTTCTTCCTTATGTGATTTACCGCCTTCTGGCTTTTTACTCATTTAAATCACTACTCCTCAAATTCCTCTTCATTATCATCATTGTCTATGAAATTGTCTAATGTGGAACTGCCTGATTCGACAGTGCGTCCGAATTCATCAACCTCTTCCATGATGATTGCATCAAGTTCTTCCTCTTCCTCTTCTTCTTCCACTTTCTCTCCAAGCAATTCGGCAAGAGCCCTTTTGGTTACTTTTGCCAGAACCTCATGGTATTCAGGAACTCCTGTTTCACCAAGTTTTGCAGCTTCTTCGATAATTACAGGAACGTATTCTTCGAATACTTTTGAACGTTTTTCCTTTTCCTTGGCTGCTCTTTTGGCTCTGATATGCTTTTGAAGTTTACGTGCCAGTTTCATTGTGGCCTGTCTGATTTCGTGAACGATTTCAGGTTCAGGTGAAACACTTTGTTTTCCTGTTGAAAGGTAAGGTACCTGTGTTGAGATAATATTTACAAATAATGTCAATGGAGTGTTGTCCATATCTCTTAAACCGTAACGTTTCCAGTCGATACTTTTAAGGGCTTCTGTAATTGCACAGCTTCCTGCATCAAATGTCAATGGAACTCTGTTAGCGAACCTCATGATTTCTGATTTTCTTTTCTCGCTGACAACTCTTCCTGCATCTCCACCGTAGGCAAGACCCGCTTCAATAATGAATGAAACACCACCTGCGTATGTAACAGGTTTTCTTGTAATTGTCGCTACAAATTCAGGTTTAAGGATTTGTTTCATACCCTTTTCGATTTGTTCGGATCCGATTGGTATAAGTCCGTCGGTTGGCGGAGCCATGAATTTCATTTTCTTGAAGCAGTGGACAATAGCTTCAGCTTCAGGGAATGTCATTGCTTTCGGACGTTTGTTCATGTCAATTCCAGTTACCTCAGCAATTTCATCAACTCTTTTGTTTGACATTCTGGACATTGAAGAAGTCATCATACTTTTGTATCTTCTTTTGTCGGTATTTTTAGCCATTGTCATTAAGTCATCTGCACTTACACCTTTTGGGTGAGGCAATACTTCTTTTGGCTGTACTGGAACGACGTCAGCCGCTCTTTTAAAGATGTATTTGTGTCCGGATGGGTCCCTGAATGTAATCTTTGCATGAGGGTTTCCGATCATGGTTCTTCTGATGTATTCAAAAGCACCCTGTTCTGCCAATGAGTAGGACACGTCTTTGAATTGCAGTTCAATGCATACACCAGTACTTTCTGCTGGATAATCCTCTCTTTCCATCAGGATTCCACGGTTATTTTCAACATCCATCTGGAACTTCATCTTAACTCCCTTGATTTCATCGCCTTCCTTGTAGCATGAAATTACACGGGCAGGTTTACCGGTGGTCATCTGTGAGAGAAGTACACAACCACTACAACCTAAACCCTGCTGTCCTCTGGATTGGATGTTTCTGAATTTGGATCCTGCAAACATCATACAATATACCTGCATTACATAATCTTCAGGAATTCCGGGTCCGTTATCCTTATGTCTTAAAATATAATGTTCCTTATCAATACGTTTCAATTCAATATCGATATCAGGCAATATTCCAGCTTCTTCGGCTGCGTCAAAACTGTTTGTAATCAGTTCGTGAAATACAATAGTTAATGAACGAATTTTACCTGTAAATCCAAGCATCTGCTTGTTTTTTCTAAAGAACTGTGATGGGGTTAACCTTTGAAAGTCTTCTTCCCAATCAAGTCCCATTTGTTGTTCCGGGGCCAAAATTTTTCCTCCTTAAATTATATGTTTTAATGTATTATATGATATTATATTTAAATCAAATGAGAGAGCATTTGAAAAGTAATATTAATTCGGTGCCCTAGCTAGTTCGATTAAATATATGGTAAAATAATAATTAAAAAACATGTAAAAAATATAGTATTTACACTACACTATCTATATATGTTGGTTACAGTATATAAGTTTTTACTATATTTTTAATAATTCTTATAGCAATCTTTTATTAAAATTGATTTGGTTGTAGAATTGGTTTTCGTTTTGATTTTTTAAACTTTATCGGGCTTATTTTTCAAATTAAATAAAAAGTTGTACAGGTCTGTAAAATTGTTTTGGGTTCGTAAAATTGCTCTTATTTGATACTGGCTCCTTTAAATAAATTAAAAAACAAATAGCTTACTCATGATTTCAAAAAAAGATGTAATCAAATTCATTAAAAAAGTTCATCTCGAAGATGTGACTAAATCTTACAAGGATTTGCTGAAGGATAATCGGGGAGGATTTTTAATTCCATTTGAGTTCAAATTGACTGACAGAGATTATGAGCGCTATCGCCACCTTCCCATCAACTGGTCGATTGGTCCGATAACCAAGGAGGATTTGCCTGATGAGTTTTCCCAAAGGGCGGTCAAGACTGTTGACATGTTTCGAAGAAAAACTTTTGATTTGGATTACGAATGCTTAATCTATTTCAACATTCATTCTGGCAATATAGTTTCATGTGCTTTTTCGGACAATAGGCATGATGAGGTTAATGCAGTAATTTTTCCGGATTGTATTGAAGGAATGCATATTGCATCTATACATAATCATCCTCATCAATATTATTCACCTCCTTCAGGCAAAAATTTTGAGATGTTGGGTCTAGACTTTGAAGAATATGAAATAATTTCTGCTAAAAACAAATTATGGATTTTAGAATCAAAAGAAATGGTTTTTGATGATGAAATAATTCAGGATATTCGTAAAAAGGCTAATGAATCATTTCAATCTTATTTGCATGATGCTAATTTCGTGTTGGATAATGGTTATCAGGTCATTGATAATGTAGAAAGGGATTATGGGATTTTTCTGTTAAACTATTTAAATAGTGAATTTGAAAATATTAAATTAACCAAGGTGGATTTAAATGACTGATTTTGATTATAGGGGAATTCCAGTTCATGTTTCACGTGATGCCGGTTACAGTAAAATTGACTCCATTTCTCCTGAAAAACGAAAGAAAGCTAAAGAAAAAAAGAATAATTCAAATGTTAAAACCCGTATAGATGTGTTGGATGAGCTTTTTTCAAAAATGGGAGTTATAGTTCATCCTGAAAGAATGACAAATTGGTATGCATTTACTGATTAAAAAAATAGTATGTTAGGAGCTTTGGCTCCTAATAGTCTTTTTCATCGAAGTCGATTCCATCCTTGAATTCGATTTTATCATCTTCGATTCCGACTAAATCCTTGAATTCCTTCATTTTCAGTGTTTCTTTTTTATGCTCCAAAAAGCCATAAACGGATTTGTGTCTGGATCCGTTCAATATCATTTCAATGGCTTCTTTTGCAATCATGATGTTGTCCATCTCTCCAATCAGGGAAACGGTTTTACCATAAATCGCCATGTCAACTTCAGCCATTTCCATTATTATTTCACGTGTTTTCCCGTCTTTTCCGATAATTCTTCCTTTGTATCTTGCAAGGGCTTTTTTAGATTTTCCAATGTATAACGGTAAACTCAACACTTCAAGGTAAATGTCATCGCTGATTAATTTGAGTGCAACTTCAGGGTTGAATCCCCGTGCAATTGCCTTTACAATATGATTTGCATTCCAAACACCTAACGGGTCTTCCATGTCATCTCTAGGTGTGATATAAACTGTTCCATCTTCACTATCAATATCCAAAAAGGTTCCTGTCACTTTCTCAATGGATTTTTTTACTCCGCCATTGCTTCCGATTAATGCCCCCACTCTATTTTGAGGTATTTTTAAATAATCTGTTTCCGGCATAATTTTCACCTTTTATTTCTAATTGTTATTAATTATCTAATCCTAATTTTTTAAATGTTTTCATTGACGGCAATTCAAACATTGATGAGAACAGTTAAATATGATGTTAACTATATTTTACCAAGTACAGCAATTTTAAACGGAGGATGTGGGATGCGCAAGAATACTATATTTGCAATTTCTTTCTTTTTAATAGGTTTGGTGGTGTTGTTTTCATATCATTCTGGAGACCCCGTTCCTGGAGGAGATAAGTATAGGCTTCCAGAACCGAGGGAGATTGACATTAACGGCATTCCATTTGAAATCTCATGGGGATTTCTCGAGGATGAAAATTCACATGGCATTAAATATGGCGATGTCCTCTTAAATCATAATGCAACTGTAGCTGAGCGGACGTTTCACCAAAACGACATCATACTGCTTGACATCAAAGTCTATGACTTTAAAGGTAGTGATGTATCATATGAGGATTTGAATAAGCTGAATGACGGGTCCTGGCAAACCAAGTCAATCAATGGTGTTGACGGCATTTTTAAGATGGAATCTGTTGACACATATTCAGGTTTTGTTAAAAACACTCATCCAAGATATTATTTCACCTATATTAAGGACAATAAGCTTGTAATGATTCAGTGCGATAAGTTGAATACTTTAAATGATATTGTTGAATAGAGTTTCTTTTTAATCTTAAATTCATTTTTAAAAATCTGGAATTGTCCAAATTTAAATATTTAATTCTACAAAAATAATTTCAACAGTCAACAATTTTTTGAGGAATTTCAGATGGATTTGAAAAATAACCTGCTTTTAACAGCCTATACGATAATGGTTGGAATTGTGGCCGGATTGATTATATGGGGTTTTATTCGGGCAATGAACTTTGGAATTCATCTGTTGTGGGTTTATCTGCCGGGATTGATTAATTTCAAATATTATACTGTTGTTGTATGTCTGGCAGGCGGAATTATAATAGGTTTGTGGAAAAGCAGGTATGGTGACAGTCCGGAAGATTTAAATGAGGTAATTAAAACGGTCAAGGAGAATCACAGATACTCCTATGCCAATATTTTCCCGTCAATTGTATCTTCCATATTGCCGCTGATATTCGGTGCAAGTATCGGACCTGAAGCGGGTTTGACAGGCATTATTGCAGGGCTTTGTACTTGGGTGGGAGACAAATTGAAGATATTCAATGAGGAGCTTGAGGAATTGGCCAATATAGGTATTACCGCAACATTGGGTACGGTATTTGTCTCTCCGATGTTCGGTTTTGTGGAACCTATAGAAAATGAGCAAAGCAGTCTTCCAAAAACCTCAAAAAACATTCTGTATTTTGTAGCCATTTTAAGTTCCTTTGGAATATTCATTTTCCTCAATCATCTGACTCATAATCAGGCAGGTCTTCACTCAATGGGCACGGCCACATTGTCAAATCTGAATTATCCTGCTTTAATAGTGCTGATAATTTTGGGAATGATTCTGTCATATGTATATTTCTTAAGCCATCGTTTGTCCAAAAAATTATTTAAAAAGCTGGAGGGCAATTTCATTGTCAAGGGAGCAATTGGCGGTTTGATTTTAGGAATAATCGGAACTTTACTGCCTTTGACAATGTTTTCAGGTGAACATCAGATGTATATGCTATTGGATAACGGTGCCCAGCTGGGATTTGCCGTTTTGATTTTGACAAGTGTCGTGAAGATAGTTCTGACAAACGTTTGCATAGAAACTGGCCTTAAGGGTGGGCATTTCTTCCCACTGATATTTTCAGGAACCTCGATGGGATATGCTTTGGGCGTTCTTTTGAATATGGATCCGATAATTTCAATGTCTGTTGTTACAGCATCTTTCATGGCCAGCATTTTAAGAAAACCGATAGCTGTGGTATTGCTTTTGATAATTATATTTCCTATGAATTTGATTCCGTTGATGCTGGTGGCTGCTGTGGCGGCTTGTTTGTTGGATGTTCCTAAATTTTTAGAGGCTATGTAGGTTTGTTTGATAAATTGGGTGTTATCTAAACTTGGAATCCACATATTTTCGTAAAAACGATTTTTTACTTGCAGCTCTTCGGGCAGCATTTTTCTGTAATAAAATTTGGACCTAACTTAATATAAATTTGTATAATTTTAATGATGTGTTCAATATTATTTTATCCATGTAATATTGCTTTATACTTGAAAAATTGTATTTATTTCATTTTATTTACTTCATTTTGACTGTTTTGTTAGATATTTTTGATTTTAAGAATTATAGGTAGGTTTAAATATACAATAATACAAATTATATATATGTCTGAAATCATGTTGGGTTAGGGTTATTACTGTTAGAAATAACGTTAGTCAGCTAATATTTAATATGATTTAAATATAAATAGAGAATATAAAAAAGTAAAATAAAATTTGGAGAAAGTATTGTTCAATTAAGGAGGAATTTTTCATGATGTCTCAACTTGTGGAAATATTATTCGATGATTTAAAAGGTAATTTAGGAAAACAATACATATTATCCCTTTTAGATAGTAATAACCAAGAACCTGTCCATGGGAAAACTCGTTTAATGAAGGAATTGTTTTTCATATCTTTAAATGTTCCTGAATTAAGTAAAGAATTTGAATTTGAAGCAGACAACTATGGTCCAAGCAGTGATGTGATAATGGGATACATAGATGATATGAGTCAAATGAAATTAATTGCTGCTGAAAAAAGAAGCCATGGAAATGTAACTTACAGTTTAGGTGAATATGGAAAAAAATTCCTCGAACAAGAAAATTTAGACCTTGATTATGAATTAATCTCTGAAATGAAAATATTATGTCATGGTATAACTAATGATGAACTGTTGGCATTAACTTATTTTTCATTTCCGGAAATGACTGAAGAATCATTGGTAAAAAATAAAATATGGGCTAAACGTCAAAAGTTGGCATTAGGATTGTATAGTAAAGGCAAAGTTAGTCTTGAAAAAGCGGTCGAAATCTCCGGATTAAATTATAGGGAATTCCTAGATTTATTAAATTCTAGAAATATAAAAGTGGAGTTAGTATTATGAAACTAATGGACACTTCAAGCATGGTACTATTTTTAGAGTTTATTTCAGAATATGAATTTCTAATTAAATTTTCTGAATCAGGTGAAGTAATGATTATCACCGCACAAGTAGAAGAAGAATACAATGAGAAAAAAGATTCATCGATACAAAATCCAAATTATAATTTAGATAAACTATTAGAAAAAGAAATAATTATTAAAGAAACCTGTGAAATTAATGAAATATTCAAAAGAAGATACTTTAAATTAGGAATCGGTGAAAAAAGTATCATGAGTCTGGCTTTAGAATATCAAGAACATGGCTATGAATGTTATTGTGTTCTTGATGACAAATATGCTAGAGATGTTTGCCAAAAATTGGAATTGAATGTCAAAGGATCTATTGGATTACTAGTGCTTCTAAAAGAAAAAGGATTACTTGAAAATCCAAATGAAGTTGCCAATAAAATTCGCGAATCTCCATTCAGAATATCAAATACAGTATTGGAGGTATTAAATGCATAAAGTTAAAGTATCACATCAAGAAATAGATGAAGATTTATTCATTCGTTCTGAAAAACTTAAAATCAATAACAAAACATTAAGAACTCCAATAAAAGCAGTTAACATGCCTAGCTTAAGGAATGATGTTCCTTTAAACCCTATTGTTAAAGGTGTGAATGAAATCTTTAAAACATTCAAATACAAGGATATTAAAGGATATTGCACTGGTGAAAAAGATGAAACAAATATTTATAAAAGCATCAATACTCCATTAAATAAAACTGATAGGAATACTGAAGTCAACATATGTTTCATTCAATTGCCAGATTCACAATTGCCTCAAGACAATGAAATTGATTTTATAGCTAATGTTTCTTATGTTTACTCAGATATTACTCCATTACCCTTAGTTCAAAGTTTGTTTAAAGGTAATGATGGTATTAAAGATTTGGGAGTGTTAATGAGTTCATGCAAAAATGTATAGACTCGATTAACAGATTAAATAATAAACCTATACTTGGAATTATTCCGGGAACTATCCCCTCTCCATTAGTGGGATTCCTGATTGATTTTTATTATAAGAATGATATCACTTCATTTGCTTTTGATTTCCAAGGAAGAATCCATAAAAACTATGAAGTTCAAATCAGGGCTATGATTACTAAAATTTTAGAATTGGACATCTCCAACGAGTCTTTCCTATACTCCTGCAATACTCAAAGAGGAAAAGTAAGCAAAGGATCAACTATCATTAAAGGCAATGATATTGCGGTTTATAATTATGGTTTTGATGTGATGGGGGATTCTCATGTCAAATCTAAATGGCCCCCTGATGTTGCAAGAAAACTGAATGAACGTGCAGGTAATGATTTAAATATCAGATTATTTAATTCAGATGATTATGGGCATTATAAATTTTCAGATTTGGATGCTATTAAAAAAATGTATCCATTTAATGAAACTGCAATTACTTTAGATTGCTTTGACCCAGCTATCATAAAGCAAAGGGCAACAGATTCTCAGAAGTTGTTCAATACTGAACGTGTTGGATTGGAATTAATGAAATATAAACACATGTTAAACCGAAGTGAATCAACTTATGAGTATATCAATACTAAAGAACAAATTAGGGATTCTCTAGATAAATTTAGAGTGTATAGATCTAATTTGGATAAACTATTATAATTTTAGGTTATTTTTATTAATTATTAGCAGGTACATCATGTCAGGGTATGAAACGGTTTACGCAAATAATAATGTGATGGATGATTTTTCAGACATTCTTAACAAGTTTTACAATTCCGTTAAAGATAAATTCACTAAAAATGAAGAAATATCTTTTGATGAGATTATTATCAAATATTCAGAAGATAATGAATTTCTGAAAGATTTAGACTTCATTAAATCTTCCTTAAATGAAATTTCAGAAATGATGGAACAAATCAACTTTGAAAATGATGAATATTATAACTTTGCATCAATCAAAAGAATGATTATCTACATTGTTGATAATCCTGAAAAATACTTTTTCCAGTCTCATTTCATAGTACTTCTTTTAAAAAACTTCAACGATTTGATTGTTAAAGAAAGACAATTGGATGATTATCAAGAAGAATATGAGAAATTTGATAAGTTCTTATATGAACAGGAAGATTACTTCTACACTGAAATCTTTGACGGTGATTCAAAATATGATGATGCAATAGATAAAGTAACAAATATCTTGGGGTAGGCTAATGAATACCTTTTTAGACACTAATGTAATAATAGGTTACATTTATAATATTGAATGATTTAATATCGGATTAATATAAAATATATATTAAATTTAAAAAACCAGCGGATGTTAATGTTGGACAATTTAATATATCAAATGCATTATCATTATTAGTTTTTAATAAAAAAGTCAATAATTAGTATTGGAGGAAATTCATGACAAAAAAATTCATTATTAGAGATGATGATAATCCTAAAATTATTCACAATGATTTGTCAGATTATCTTGATGTTGAATCTATTTTAAAAAAGGATTATGAATATATTTATGAATCTATTCTAAATGAAGGATTTATATTGGAAAATAAGTTAGGGGATGTTTTTAAAGAAATATTATTTGAAAACAAAGTCGTAGGGTTTGCTTTTTATGAATTAAATTCTGCAACGGATTTTGTTTTAAATGAAATTTATGTTTTACCGGAATTTAGAGGCAATTCATTATTTTTATTGGAAATTTATATACTTCTTGCAGCAGGCAATTCATTAAGTATTTTGCAGCCAACAAAAAATCTTGTTGAAATTTTGATTCATTATGGATTTGCATCTAAATTAAGTAAAAATATTGTAGCTAGTGCCATTAGCTTTGATTTTAAAAATGAAGATATCTTATCCAATTCTAATGAAGAATTTGATGATGAGCAGATAATGTCTTCCAATATTTATGATTTAGATATTCGCTCCAGTTTATTTCTTATGGATATTTCAACTCCAGGACGAAATATTATTTATTATCACGAAGAACTTGAAAATGATTTTAATGAGTATGGAAAACGTAAATCATTAAATGATAGTTATTTTAATGAAATCAAAGATTTATTCCTGCAGAATTCTGAAGAATTTGCTCAAATAATGTTTGATTTAAAAGATAAATTGCCGAAGTCTCAATTGGGATTTGATATAGTTGTAGGGCATGGCGATGAATTTTCAGATTATATGCAAGATATGATTGATGATGGAATCATTTCTAAAAATAAAGCTCAGGAAATTAAGGATGTTTTAACAGAAGAATATGAACGTGGTGAAGTTACAGATGATGGAATAATCACCCGTTTTAACTTTTTCCTAAACGATTTGGATTCACAAATAGACATATTGGATATTTTTCAGTTGAATACAAAGATATGTCCATATTGTTACAACCCCATAAATTTATCTGATGAATCATGTCAAATCTGTGGTTATAATCTGTTATATGAGCCTGATTGATGATGATTTTGAAGAGGGATTCTCATTGATAAAGAAAATATTTCTTCTTCCCTGTCGGAGTTATTTGAAAGATAAAATAGAAAATACAAACTTGAAAATATTAATTATGGAAAAGAGTATCCCACAAGCTATGATTTGGATCAATTTAAAATTTTAAAATTCATTGATGAATATCATAATTTGGATTTGGCATTTATTATAATTAATAATTTAAAATTGCCTTAGGATATATTTTCTGAATTATTATTTAGTGAAGAATATGTTACTTTTCAACTACCCCGACCTGTAGAGGTCGTGGATTGTGAGTTATTTTCACAATCCGCTAGTTGAATAGCCTCAGACTTATTATTAATAAGTCTACGTTATTGAGAAATATTATAGTTACCTATAGATGTTTAAGCCTAGTCTGTAGCTCTAAGGTGGGCGATTAAACAGTTCTGAGATGGTAAGAACAGTGTTGCTCACATATAAAACTCTCAAATAACATTGGCGAAGGCTAAACTTACCCAGGAATAGGGGGTAAACTTTATATTAGTTTACAAACTAAACAAAACGGCAATTCCTCCTCGACCTAAAAGAGGTCGAGGTATCCTTGCCAAATATAGATGAATTTTTTAATCAGGTTTGATTTCGATGATTTTAACAGATTTCATGATGTTAATGATGGGGATTTCAACCAAATAGTTTCTAAATATCTTGATGAGCATATTAAACTGGCTAAGAAGAAAAGAGATTTTGACTATTTGATAAATTGTTTTTCTGCTAAAGCAACATTTTGTGTATTGGATGAAAATCTAGATGATGCGCTAAACTGGGAAATGATGAGATTTTGTTTAGCAATTAATCCAGTATATTTAGATAAAGAATATTATAATTTTTACTTACCTTTAAACCAAGAAAATATAGATAATTTAAGGTTATTGAAAGATGAATTTTCAATTAAAATATTAATGGATTCATTTGAAAAATCTTGGGATTATTTTAAGTTTAATAGGGGCATTGTTTCAAAAGAGGATGCTAAAGTTATTCTTGAAAGACTGCTAAATAATCATGAGGATTTGAAATTAATTAATAAAGAAATTAAAGGAAAATACTTTGGGAAAAATCGCAGTGACGATACTCTTCAGATGAATTTGAATGATTACTTTAAATGAATGGAGTTGGTTTTTCAGGATTCAAATTCATCTTTGAATTCCCTATAGGAATTGTAATCACTTTTTAATTGTTTTTTAACAAATCTAATTAATTCATCATCTTTTAGATTATCAAAGATCTCATCAATTTCCATAAATTTGTTTTTATCTAAAACTTGGGATCCACATATTCCCAAATTTCTTTAAAATTAGTTTCAACACCCAGTTTTGTATATTCTCTGACAAGGGTGTTTATGTCTCGTTCAAGAAGCTCTTTAGAAATCGGATTGTCCAGTACTACTGACTGTGAAACGTCAATGATGACAGGTTCTTCATTTAAATTTAAAATATTGTAGTTGGACAAGTCACCATGGACCAGTTTCGCTTCACGAACGAACAATTTGAGCTGCACCAATAGTTTGTTAAAGAATTCATCCGGATTTTTAGGTGGCTGGTTTTTGACGGGCTGTGCCGGATTTCTGTCTTCATCTCCAATAAATTCAATAATCAAAACATTATTGGAACTTGTAAATGGTTTTGGAACGGTTACTCCCGCATCGTATAGTCTTGTCAGGTTTTTAAATTCTTTTGTAACCCAGGAATAAATTATTTTCCTTTTGTTTTTGGTTTTGACGTTAAATCTCGGATCTCCTTTAAGATAATAATCCATTTTTTTAAAATCGGAAGTGGCTATCCTGTAGATTTTAACTGCCACAAAACTTTCATCATCTCTGATGCCTGTAAGCACGTTTGCTTCTTTGCCGGTACTTATGGCTCCATTTAAAACGTCAATGAATCCCTGATTAGCTAGTTTGTATAATGTTTCCAGTGTTATTTTATCGAAAATTTCATTTCCCACTTTTCTTTCTGAACTGTCCTTTTTTCGTTTTCGGGAATGCAATTTTTCGTGAGCGGCATCTGCTTTAGCTATTTTGGAATCCATTTATATCAAAAAAATAAGTAAATAAAGCTACATTTTTAAGTAGCCTTTTCTTTCAAGCCAGTTTGATTCTGTTTTGGTGTATCTCCAGATTACATCGGCTTTTTCATCAGATTGGAAATCCCATGGTTTTACAAGGATTACGTCTCCTTCACGAATCCAAATACGTTTTTTCATTTTTCCAGGGATTCTGGTCATTCTTATATTTCCATCTGCACAACGGACTTTTAGTTTTCCATGTCCCATAATTTGTTCGACTACTCCAGGAATTTCACCTTTTTTAGGGGTTCTTACTCTCCTGTACTCTTGCTGTTGATTTTGATTAGGTTTTGACAAATACTCTCCTCCAAAAATATAATACCTTTCACATTAGATTAAATTATTTATATATTTATGAATATATTATTATATTAAGTTATTGGATACTATATAAAGGGGTAACTATGGGAACTGAATTTTTAAAAATAAAAGAATGTGATGAAGCTATTGACATTATTAATGAATTATTCGACAAAAACCTTGCTGCACAAAGTGAAGAGATAGCAGTAACAGAATCCTATGGAAGGATTCTTTTTGAAGACGTTTACTCAAGAATGGACTTCCCGCCTTTTGACAAGGCATTAAAGGACGGATTTGCAATTCTTGCCGAAGACAGTTTTGGGGCTTCAGAAGAGTCTCCAAACACCCTCGAGGTCATCGACTTTTTGGAGGCAGGTTCAACCACAGACAAAAAGGTCGAAAAAGGCAAATGCATCGAAATAAGTACTGGTGCAGCCATGCCTGAAGGTGGTGAAGCTGTAGTGATGGTGGAATATGCCGAAAAGTTCGACGGTAAGGTCAATCTTCTTACAACAGCCACTCCTTCACAGGATGTTGCAAAGAAAGGCTCCGATATAGAGGAAGGAAAACTGATTCTTAAAAAAGGGGACTTTTTAAATCCGGGTAAAATAGGCGTTCTGCTCTCACAGGGTTTTGAAACAATTGAAGTTTACAAAAAACCTACAGTCGGTATAGTGTCATCAGGAAATGAAATCACACTTCAGGGCGAGGAGTTGGAATATGGAAAAATCTATGACGTAAACGGTGGAATGATTAAAAACGATGCAATTTCCTGCGGTGCGGATGCAAAATTCTTAGGGGTCATGAGGGATGACTACGATGAGGTAAAAAGCAAGATTACGCAATCCCTTAAGGAAGTTGATGTGCTTTTCTGCTCAGGCGGAACCTCAGCAGGTCTTGGCGATGTCCTCAAACATGTTCTCGATGAGCTTGGAGAAGTTTACATTCATGGAATATCAGTACAGCCTGGAAAACCTACAATCGTAGGTGTTATTGATGGAAAGATTGTCATCGGACTTCCAGGAAATCCTGTCTCTGCACTGATGATATTCAACGCATTTGTTGCCGAACCTTTAACAAGACTTGCAGGAATCGACAGGGACTTTGAGCTTAAAACCACAAAGGGAACAATGACCCGCAGAATCCACTCTCAAGTCGGAAGGATGCAATACCAGTTGGTTAAAGTCGATGGTGATGAGGTTCATCCAATTTTCAAGGATTCCGGAGCGATATTTTCACTTTCAACAGCAGACGGTTATGTCAAAATTCCAAAACTTGTTGAAATCCTTGATGAAGGCGAGCAAGTAGAAGTCTTTTTATTCAATTAAGATTAAAAAATTATGTAAGGTGTAATTATGGATTATGAAGTAAAAGTAATTCCAGAACAGAAATTGGGAGTAATAAACTGCAAGACTCCAATTGAAGATTTAGGCATATTTCTTTCCATATTGATGGGTTGGGTTGATGCAGAGGAAATTGAAACCGAAGGGGAACCTTTCGTTGTTTATTTCTCACCAAGGCATGAAGTCAACGAAGGTGATGCGGTATATGACGTAAGCATTGCCATTAAAGGTGATGCCGATGAAACCGACAGAATCCGTGTCGTTGACATGATAGAAAACAAGGTATTGGCAGCCAAACATTTCGGGTCTACAGATTCAATCATGGATACCTATGCAGGTCTTGTTGAGGTTGCTCAAAAGAACAATTATCATATCATCGGATCTCCTAAGGAAGTCCTAATCAAAGGTTTCCATAACTGTGACAATGAAAATGAGTTCATAACCGAAATTCAATTGCCGATTATTGAAATGTAGGTGTTAGAATGTCTAAAAAAGATAAGTTTGATATCGATGAGGAAATCGAAAAGATTGCCCGCAATTCAAATTTCAATATCAGAAAAACAGAATATTCCTTTGAAAAGCAGTTAAAAAAATTGGATAAGGAAATTGATGCTGCCATGAATCAGAAACTGAAGGATTTTGATGAAAACAAGCAGCTGACTTCAGATTATTTAACAATTGACTATAAACAGGATACAATTGACAGATATAGAGAAAAATTAAAAAAGATTTAATTTTCTCTTTCTAATTTTTTCCGACAACCCTCAAATCATGTACCAGCAGTTTTGGTATGATGTATGGACCGTACTGTTTGATTTCACAGTTTAAACCTTCTACTTTTTTCATTATTTCAAAGATGTTGCCTGAAATCATTGCCTTGTCAATAGGGTCTGCCAGTTCACCATTTTCTATTTTAAATGCATTGCTTGCCTCTACTGAGAAGTCTCCGGAAATAGGATTTGCTGTATGTGCTCCCAAAACGCTTGTTGTAAGCACGCCACTTTCAATTTCATCAAGATTTCTCATTTCACTGAATTTGAATTCCAGATTGCTTGGTGAAATCATGGGTGTTGAAAGATAAGACCCTCTATATCCGTTTGAGGTTGTCTTGACGCCTTCCTTGTTGGCAGTGTAAATGTCATAAATGAATGAATTCAAAACGCCATCCTTAATCAGGTCAGTCTTTTGGCTGACGCTTCCTTCACCGTCACATTTTGTGCTGAGCAGTCCCTTTTCCAAAAGGGGATTGTCTGTTATGGTAAGGGTAGGATTTGCGATTTCACTTCCTGTTCTGTCCTTCAGAATTGACCTTCCGCGCATCACGTTTTCACCGTTGAATGCAGACATGAATGTTTGAAGAAGTCCTGTTGCAGCATAATAGTCCAAAACAACACTGTAGTCTCCGGTTTCAATAGGTTTTGTATCAAGTGAGCTTTTTGCCAAATCACAGACTTCCTGGGCTAGCTTTTCACCGTCCATATCAAAGAACCTTGATGACTGTGAGTTATATGCGGTTGCAATCCTGCCGTCCTTTTGAATGGTTACGGACAGTCCCACGCCGAAGCCGGTTCCTTCATTTTCGATTGAAACTCCATTTGAGTTGACAATCAGTGACCTGCCTTCGCTTGCGGAAAATCCTGAACCGGTAATTTCACAGCCGCTGTCGGATGCTGTTTCAATCACGTTTTTTAGAAACTCGACGGATTCGTCAAGATCAAGGTCATTGAATTTCTTGTCATAAACCTTTTCAACTTCCGCTACCTTTTCTTTTTGGGAAAATGCATAATTTTCATCATTTTTGTTCAGTTTGCTGTTTTCAATAGCCTGAAGGCCGGTTTGGGCAATTTTATCAAGATTTGATGTAAATGCAAAACCGAGCTTATGGTCTTTAAGGATTCTTATTCCAATTCCCTGTTCGATTTCTTCCTTGGCAAAGTTCAGCTCGTCCTGTTTGGAGTCCAGTTCAATGACTTTTGACTCGTCAATAAAAATTTCATATTCATCGCATTTGCCTTCAACGGCTCTTCTTGCTTCGTCAGCCAGTTCATATATCATATTATCACTACAGTGCAAATTTTTCAATGGCTTCAGCCACTCCATCACCAAAGTTCTTCTCGCAGGTGTATGTGCTAATCTCTTTGAGTCTGTCTTCGGCATTTCCCACGGCTATTTTGTAACCGACCTCTTTTAGAAAGTCCTCGTCGTTTTGGCTGTCTCCGATGGCCATGACGTTTTCCATGTTTATGCCGTTTCTCTCACAAAGGTATTTCAGTGATGTTCCCTTGTTTACTCTTTTATCGGTTACGTGGAGTGCAAAGCCGCTGTCATAAATTTCAAGTTCATCGAGATATTTGAAGTCCTTCAGCGCTTCATTTAAATCTTCAAGGGCAAGTGTCTTGTAGAATACAGTTTCTGTCAGTCTGTACATGTTGTCATGAGATGCATGCTGGGCGAATCTGTCTCCTAGCTTTTCTTTCAGGTGATTTTCCGCTGATGTGACAAAGTCCCTGTCGACTAATGTTTCAACGGCATTGTCGTTTTCACCTTCCTTAAAGACAACACCTCCGTTTTCTGCAACAAGTCCTCCGCTGCATCCGATAAGGACTTCAGCGGCATATGCATAGTTGACCACATTTCCTGTAACGATTATTGTTGGTATTCCTGCAGATTCCGCTTTTCTTAAGGCTTCGATTGCTGATATGCAGATTTGCCTTTTCTCGTCTGTTATTGTTCCGTCGATGTCTACTGCTATTGCTTCAATTGTCATTCTATCCTCTTGAGTATCTGTGTGCAATGTTACAGGTTCCTTCTTTACTTACCATACATGCTCCAATAGGGTGGAGCGGATTGCATGCCTTTCTGAATAGCTTGCAATCTTCAGGCCTTGCAAGACCCCTTAAAATAGGTCCGCAGATACAGCCTTTAGGAGCTTCATTAACGTCTTTGACTTCAATGTCGTATTTTTCACGTGCATTGAACTCGGAAAACTCGTCCTTGATTTCCAGAATTGAATTAGGTATTTTGGGAAATCCTCTCCATTCCCTTGATGTCACGTCAAATACCTGTTCCATCATTTCCTGGGCTATGACGTTGCCTTCCTCTTTTACTGCTCTTGAGTATTCATTGTCTACTTTCGGTGTTTCATTGTGAATCTGTCTTAAAATCATATAAACTGACATTAAAATGTCAAGAGGGTTGAATCCGGCCACTGCCTGTGGGATTCCAAAGTCTGTTGAGAAGTATTCGAAAGGTTTTGTTCCGATTATTGTACATACGTGTCCCGGCTGAATCAGTGCGTTCAGGCTTGTCTCTCCTGAATTGATTAAAAAGTCAATTGCCGGAGGTATCAGCCTGTGGCATGAAAGCACAGAGAAGTTTTCAGGCGGTGTTGAGAGAAGTTCCGCAGCGGTTGTCGGTGCGGTTGTTTCAAATCCTGCTGAAATGAATGCAACATCATTGTCCTGCTTTTCAGCTATTTCAATAGCTCTGTTGATTCCGTAAACCACTCTTACATCTCCACCTTCTGCCTTTGCATCTGCAAGGGATCTTTCAGAACCCGGAACCCTTAACATATCTCCGAAAGTGGTTATTGTAACTCCTCTGTCGATAAGTTCAAGGGCCTCATCGATTTCACGTGACGGCACTACGCAGACTGGACATCCCGGACCTGCAATAATTTCCACTTCGTCAGGAAGCAGGCTTCTAATCCCATTTTCCATTATTGTGTGTTCGTGGGACCCACAAACGTGCATTATTTTAACGGGTGTAGCTAATTTATTTATTCTTTCTATTAATTCTTTTGACATATTTTTCATATTAACACCGAAGATTTAATATTATACATTGAATATATTTAGTATAAGATGTATTATATTTTGTTATAATTTATTAGTGATTATCATGTTTAACAATAATCTTATTCTGGTAGTTATTCCTGCAAGGGGCGGTTCAAAAGGCATTCCCCGTAAGAATCTCAGACTGCTTAACAACAAGCCTCTCATTTCATATTCGATTGAAACCGCAAAGGCTTGTGAGTATGTTGATGATGTTGTGGTAACTACCGATGATTCACAAATCGCATTGATAGCCGAAAAGTTCGGAGCCAGCGTCATCAGACGTTCACCTGAGCTTGCAACCGATGAAGTAACATTGGACCCGGTAGTTCACGATGCCATGATTCAAAAGGAAAAGCTGGCATTCGATGAATATGATATCATTATCACCCTTCAGCCGACCTCACCGCTGATTACCACACAAACCCTTGACAGGGTAATTGAAAAATTCGATGACTTCAGTCTCGACAGTGTGCTTTCAGTAGTTGATGACAGGCATTTGAGCTGGGGATATGATGAGGACAACAAAAGATATTTCCCGAATTACATTGAAAGACTTGATGCAGATCAGCTTCCGAAATCATTCAGGGAAACCGGAGCTATTCTGGCCACCAGAAGACAGTTTGTCCGGGAGGATTCCCGTCTGGGAACCAATATAGGTATTGTTGAAGTGTCCCGTGAGGAACGTGTCAACATCCAGACCTATGAGGACTGGTGGATTGCAGAAAATTACCTTCAAAAGAAAAGGACTGCAATTGTTGTCAACGCTTCTGATGAAATCGGAATCAGTCACATTAACAGGTGTCTGTCCCTCGCTTCCAAACTGGTGTTTCACGACGTGCTGTTTTTGATTGACGAGCATTATCAGCTGGGAGTGGATATGGTTGATAAAAACAATTTCTCATACCAGACATATGACGATATGGGGGATTTGCTGAAATACCTGAGGGCATATGGTCCTCAGATTGTAATCAATGATATTTTGGATACTTCTGAAGAATACATTTCCGCTTTAAAGATTGAAGACTATTTCGTTGTCAATTTTGAGGATTTGGGTGTCGGAAGTGACCTTGCAGATGTTGTATTTGATGATTTGTATGAACATGAACTGGGTGCACGAAACGTGTTTACCGGCCACAAGTATTTCATATTGAAGGATGAGTTCTACTATCAGCCTCCTAAGATAATTACGAATGCGGTAAATCGGGTTCTGATTGCATTCGGGCAGTTTGATTCAAACAACGTAACCGAAAAGATAATCGATTCCATACTTGCCACAAATTATGAAGGCAGAATCGACGTTATCTTGGGCCTTGACTATGAAGGTCTTGATAATCTCATATCAAAATATGAATCAAACCCTCTGATTCAGATATACAGAAACGTTTCAAATGTCAGCGAGTTCATATTCAAGGCTGACCTTATTTTCACATCTCCAAACAAATCCATGTATGAGATTTGTTCAATCGGGGTTCCGACAATCTGTCTGTGTCAGGATGACAGGGATGTCTCCCATGTATTTGCAAACAGCAAAAACGGATTCATAAACATGGGTCGTGTGGAGGATTTGTCCCAAAAAGATATAATCGATCAGTTTGTCAATGTGGTCAATGATTTCGATTTGAGAATGCAGATGCACAAAAAGATGCTTTCAATCGATTTGAAAAACGGTTTTGAAAATATTCTTGCTGTTATTGAGGAAGAATACCGTAAATTTGAATTCAATAAAAATTTGAAATAAAAAAAAGAAATTAAATTTCTGAAGAACAATCTGCAGAATAGTTGTTTATTAAAACGGCACATTTGTCGATTGTTTCAGAATCTAATTTTATAGTGCTTGTCTGGATTTGATTCAATAACTCTTCAATGAACAGATCCTCATCGGTTAAAGGCATATTGATAACTACAACCTCGTTGTTGATGAAACCTACCAGAGGTTCAACAAAACAGTTTTTGATGTTGTTGTCATTAAGGAAGTTAATTAAATCTTCACCTAAACTTAAAGCTTTTTGTTTGATTTTATTGTCCTGGGAGAATTTAGCCTGTTTGGTTGTGTATCTAAATCTTCTCATGTTTCCTGAAGCAGGAATCTCTTCAATTTTTTCATCATCGCTTTCGGTTGATCCAATCAGATTTAAATTTTCATTTTCAGATTCTAATCTAAGTTTAGGATTGTATTTCTGTGAGAGAAGTGCATAAATTCCTGTTGGACCTACAACCAGGTGGTTGATGCTTGAGTTGGATGTTGGAGTCTTTACATTATAGAAAACATAGAACTCTTCAGGCAAGCTTAACAGGTGTTCCCTGATGATTCTTGTTCTTATTTCAGTTTCTTTAACATCTCTAGTTTTGTAAATTCCATAACATAAGATAATAACTCCAATGAATAAAGCAATGATTCCAACGCCACTGTTTATCAAGAGGATTTCGATAATGCTTAAAACGAATATCACCGCACCTACAAGAAGGAGTGTAGTGTTGGTGTCCATGTTCTTTATATCGAAATCATCATATCCGGTACTTAGAAGGGATCCTGTAGTTGAATCTCCAACTCCAGGTTCAGGTTCAGGGATTGTAAGCCTGTCAATAAAGCCTCCAAAGGACCTTTCATGCTGTTCTTCAGTAGAGGTTGGATAATATTGATTCATGCTTTTGAAAAACTCATCTTTAAGGAAAGTTTTCAAAATATTGTAATCGTTAGTTTTTGGAAGGGCAAATTCCTTTCCAAATTTGGATAAAACAGATTCCGGAATTGTTGTCCTTGCGGTTTTCAATTCAAACTCTTCTGCCTCTTTGAGTTCTTGCTCTTCTTTTTCTGCATCAGCAATTTTGAGCATGCTCTCTTCGGAGAAGAAGTTTTCCAATCTGTTAGTAATTGATTTTAAGGAGCGTGTATTATCTTCTGCTTGTTCTTCCATCTCAGGTTCAGCATCTTGGACTTTATTTTCTTGTCTGATGGTTTGAATTTCTTTTCTTCTTTCCTCAACATATTTGTCCAATTCCGCATTCAGCTCGTCGTCCAAATATCTTAAGGAACCTCCGCAGCTATCACATTCATAATCAAGTATGCTATCGCTACTTTTGATTTTGTATTTCAATCCGCAGTCCTCACATTGGACTATCTGGGAATTGTCATACTTAAATGAATCAATAAATGAGGAACGAGAACTAGCTTCTACATCAGAATATTCTTCCAAGTATTCCAGGTCTCCTGCACATGAAGAACACTCGAATGTTGATATATCGTCATCATCATCGAGTTGGTATTTTGCACCACAGTTCTTACAGCATACAACTTTCATATTATCCTCTTTAAAATTACTTATGATATTACTTTTTTATTTTTGTTTTTATATATCTTTCTAATTAATGTCATTATTGTATTATTCATGATGGAGTGGAATTTAGTTGTTTTCATTTAAATGGTTTAAATAACAGTTATTTTTCCAGATGGTATATGTGAACTTCTCCGTTTCGATATATCTCAACATACGGTTCGCCGATTGTCTTGTTGTCCTTGGCTATGAAATATTCCACATTGTTTTCAAGCATTTGGTCTGTGAAGTTTGTTTCATTGGATACCTTTTCATATGATGGAATCTGCATCTTCAGGATAAATGACATGTCTCCACCACGGTCTGCCCAGATTGTCTTGTTTGCATATTGGGGGTCGTATTGGCTGAGCCATTCTCCGACAGCCTTCTCCTCACTGGCCGCTGTCATGAAATTCGGATGCATCTGATTGTCAAATGTGTGGGGTGAGTTTCCAAGGGCAAAAACGCCTGTACATAATAATATTGCACAAATCAGCGCTATCGGAGCGATAGTTTTGATTTTGTCCATGTATTTTACTTCCTTCAATCTCTCAAAAATCAGTGTCATTGACAGTATTATGAAGTATGCAACGACAGGAAGCATAGGCATGAAATATCTGTCCACCTTGATGTGGTAATATGTAAAGAATGAGAAATTGATTACAAACCAGCAAAGCATTACAAAATCAAAAGCCAGATGGTCCATTTTTGTCTTGTATAATAGCCTATATAATGCCAGCAGGGCTATTGAAATGATTATGATGGAATATATGATTGATATGCTTAGAAATGTTATTAGGTATATTGCCAGTCCTAGGACAAATATTGCCAGTTTCAGCTTTTTGTTTTCATTTTTCAATATTTCTCTGTTTTCGGCTGAGAAAAGCTTTTTGAGATACAGTATGAGTCCTGCAATTAAAATGACAATAAGAATATATGAAACTATTGAAGGGTATCCTCCAATCCAGCTCATTGCTCCGATTTGAAATGCTCCGGGTTTCAGGGAATACGGAACGAAATTAGGTGTTCCAAGATAAATCAAAAAGTTGTTTGTGTAATAGAACACGTTGTTGGTTGCAGCGCTGATGGCATTGTCGGTTGAGTTTGAGATGTATCCTCCCTGGACTATGAATGTCAAATCTATGTTGAGACTGAAGTATATTGCGATAAATGCTGCAAAAACCAATGCTCCGGCACCGATTCCGATAAAAATGTCTTTTATGTTTTGTCTGATGTATGCGATAGGGTCCTTTACCAGGAAAAATGGAATCAGCATTACCGGAATCATCAGCAGCGCTGTGTATCTTGTAAAGAATCCGAGAATTGCAAGGGGAAATGCGATGTAGAGGAATTTGGTGTTCCTTTTGAATGACAATACTGTGAAATATATTGTCCAGATTGACAGGCACATTCCCGGAATGTCCAGCATTCCTTTTGTAACCCAGACGATTACCAACGGAAATGTTGAAAGAATCATTGAACCTGTAAAGCTTAAAACCTCATCAAAGCGGAGCCTTAAAAGCGCATACATTCCAAGGGCTGAAAATATATAAAATATGCTGCTTACAACGATTATTGTAGTGTCTGATATGAATCCCATTCTGAAAAATATCGATGTTATCATCGGAATGAGCGGGGACAGTCCTCTTGTATTTGCCAGTCCGGTATCGTATCCTGCATAAAACAGCGCATTGTTTAAATAGAAAAATACGTCCCGAACATAGTATACTCCGGCCCTGCCGTCAATGTTTAAAAGCAGCAGAGTAATTGCCGCAACAATCACAAGCAGTGATGATATTGCGATTATGTCCTTTTTATGTTCCTTGAAATTCATGGTTCTCCCTCTAAATCGATCCGAATACGAATGCGACAAACGCAATCAGCATTCCAATTTTCAGATACTTTGATACCTTTCCTGCAGTTTGCCTGTCCTGATTTTTTCCAATAAGCAATGCTGAATACAGGAATAACAAAACGGCTATTGCAATAACAATCAGATAATAAAATCCGAATATGTGGTTGAAGTACAGGATAGGGCATAGTGTGCAGTCAATGATTATCAAAATGACTGCAAGTGCGGCGGTGATTTTTTCGCCGTATAAAATCGGAAGTGTCTTTGCACCCTCCGATTTGTCCCCTTCCATGTCTTCAATGTCCTTTACAAGTTCCCTGGCTGTTGTCATTACAAATGCGAAGAAACCCAAATACAGGGATGTAAGTATGATTGTAGGATTGTTAAGTGTAAATCCTCCGAATACAAATCCGAAGCCTGTCATGAATCCGACAGTGATGTTTCCAATAAGCGGCATTGTCTTCAGTTTGTATGCATATAGATAAAGTATGACATCTGAGATTAAAACGATGATGAATGGAATCCAGTTGGATGTAATATAACTGATTAAAAACCCGCAGACTGTTCCAAGCAAAAAGAGAAGGTATCCGTAATTTCTTCCTGCATTTAGTGAAATCCTTCCGGATGGTATTGGCCTTTCCGGCTTGTTTATCAAATCGATGTTGTAGTCGAAATAGTCGTTAATCACGTTTCCCGCAGCGGTTTCAAAAAACACTGCAAGCATTGCAAGAACTAACGGTATGGAAATGGTCTTGTCAATAATGGCTATTAGAATTATTGCTATTGCTCCCATCAATGCATTTCCTGGCCTTAATATCTCTATATATGGATTCATGTTATCTTCCTTTTATTCAGTTTAAATCTATTGATTAAAGCATACTTTTATATAGATTATTTCTATAACATAATATTAGTATCTTATTTAATAAAATTATTACTTAAATTAATTTATTAGCTGGTGTTAAATTTGGATAAAATTAAAATCGCTATTGTTGGAATAGGTAACTGTGCAAGTTCACTTATTCAGGGAATTCATTATTATGATGGTAAAAAGCCGGAAGATTCAATAGGGCTCATGCACTGGGAAATTGGAGGATATGAACCTAGTGACATTGAAGTCGTTGCGGCTTTTGATGTGGATGCAAGAAAGGTTGGAAAAACCATTGATGAGGCAATTTTTGCAAAACCCAACTGTACAACAGTTTTCCAGAAAGACATTCCGAAATACGACGTAAAGGTCAGTATGGGTCATGTGTTGGATGGTGTTGCTGAGCACATGTCCAATTATGATGATGAATACACATTTGTCGTAAGTGATGAGGAACCTGTTGATGTCGTTTCAGTACTGAAGCAAAGTGGTGCTGAAATTTTGGTGAACTACTTGCCTGTAGGTTCTGAAGAGGCTGCAAGATATTATGCGCAGTGCGCTCTTGATGCGGAAATAGCTTACGTTAACTGTATGCCTGTTTTCATTGTAAGCGATGATGAATGGGATAAAAAGTTCAAGGCAAAAGGAATACCTATAGTTGGAGACGATATCAAAGCTCAAATTGGTGCTACAATTACTCACAGAACACTAGCTAGTTTATTCATGGATCGTGGTGTTAAACTCGACAGAACATATCAGATTAACACAGGCGGTAACACTGATTTTTTAAATATGCTCAACCGTGAAAGACTGGACTCCAAAAAGGAATCAAAAACCGAAGCTGTTCAGTCAGTATTGGATGAAAGAATGGAAGACCGTGACATTCACATAGGTCCTAGTGATTATGTTCCATGGCAAAACGACAACAAGCTATGCTTCCTTAGGATGGAAGGGCGCACATTCGGTGATGTTCCTATGAACATAGAACTCAGATTGAGTGTGGAAGACTCTCCAAACTCTGCAGGTTGTGTGATTGATGCTGTCAGATGCTGTAAATTAGGTCTAGAAAGAGGAATTGGTGGACAATTGACTTCTATTTCTTCATACACCATGAAACATCCTCCGATTCAATACACAGACGATGAAGCATATGAAAATGTTGAAAAATTCATTTCCGGCGAGCTGGAAAGATAATTTTTCATATTCTTTTTTTTATTTTTAACTTTTTTTCCGTTTAAAGTAATTTATATTATTAATTTATATATTACGAAAAACATATATTATAGTTGGATATTTTAACATTATTTATAACTAAATTTTAAAAGAGGTGTAATTTAATGGCAAAAGTAAGATTTACAGAAACAGCACTTCGTGATGCTCACCAATCCTTGCTTGCAACCAGGATGAGAACAAGAGATATGATTCCTATTGCAGAAGAGATGGACAATGTCGGATACTTCTCTGTTGAAGCTTGGGGTGGAGCTACTTTTGATACCTGCATTAGATACTTGAACGAAGACCCGTGGGAAAGATTAAGACAATTGAAATCTGAATTCAACAAGACTCCTATTCAAATGCTTTTGAGAGGGCAGAATTTAGTAGGTTATAAGCATTATCCTGATGATATTGTCACCAAATTTGTGGAAAAGTCTTATGAAAACGGTGTTGATATCTTCAGAATTTTTGATGCCTTAAACGATGTAAGGAACATGGAAAAGGCAATCAAAGTGGCTAAAGACCAGGGAGCACATGTACAGGGTACCATCAGTTATACTATAAGTCCTGTTCACACATTGGACGGTTTCGTAGAGCTTGCAAAAGACCTTGAAGCTCTTGACTGTGATTCTGTAGCCATCAAGGACATGGCCGGATTAATTACTCCTAAGGCTGCTTATGAATTGGTTTCTGCATTAAAAGAGGAAACCGATTTGCTTGTTGACTTGCACTGTCACTGTACCAGCGGTATGACTCCAATCAGTTATTATGCTGCCTGTCAGGCCGGTGTTGACATTTTGGACACTGCAATATCTCCGCTTTCATGGGGAACAAGCCAACCACCAACAGAAAGTATGGTTGCAGCCCTTCAAGGCACAGAATTCGATACAGGCCTTGATTTAAAATTACTCACTCACATCAAAAAATACTTTGACGACATCAAGGAAAAATACCTTGGCATTCTGGATCCTATCTCTGAAAGTATCGATGCTGATGTACTGTTATACCAGATTCCTGGAGGAATGCTTTCAAACCTCATATCCCAGCTCAAGGAACAAAACGCAATCGACAGATATGATGACGTTTTAGAGGAAATGCCTCGTGTAAGAAAGGATATGGGATATCCGCCTTTAGTAACTCCTACAAGTCAGATTGTAGGTATCCAATCAGTTATGAACGTATTGGGCGGTGAAAGATACAAAACAGTATCCAAAGAGGTCAAGGAATACATGAAAGGAATGTACGGTAAAACCCCTGCTCCTGTAAATGATGAAATTTCCAAAAAAATCATCGGAGACGAAGAGGTCATTACCTGCAGGCCTGCCGATCTCCTCGAGCCTGAATTCGACAAATTCAAAGCAGATGGTGAAGAGCAAGGATTCATAGAATCCGATGAGGATGTGCTGACCTATGCGTTATATCCTCAGGTCGCTCCAAGATTCCTCAAAGGCGAAGCCGAAGAAGAAGAGCTCCTGCCTCCTCACACACTTTCAGATGAGGGAATTGAAATTCCAACAGAATACAACGTCGAAGTCGATGGAGATATCTTTGAAGTCAAAATCATGCCTACCGGATTCATGGACGTCACTGAAGGCAGCCAAAGGCCGGTCGGAAACGTTGAAGGTGGTGTAATATCTTCAATGCAGGGTATGATCATCAAGCTCAATGTAAATGTTGGAGACAAAGTTGAAAAAGGCGATAACATCGGTGTAATCGAAGCAATGAAGATGGAAAACGACATCCAATCAGAATTTGAAGGTACTGTCGAGGAAATCTTCGTTGAACCTGGTGATGCCGTAAGTATCGGCGATATTTTAATGGTTATCAAATAGATAACCTCATATTTTCTTTTTTTGGATGATATCATGAAGGATATTTTTGATGAATGCCAATTCGGCGATTTGAAACTCAATGGGCGTATTGTAAGAACAGGAACCTGGGAGACAGAAACCGAAGAGGGCGGATTTTTGACACCTGCAATTTATGACAGATACGAAAGGATTGCAAGCAGCGGAACAGGTCTGATAGTTTCTGAAATATTTGCCCTTGACCATAAGGACAGGTTCTTTGAATATTCAACAAATCTGAATTACAGAGGATTCATCAAGGACTATCAGATGGTTACAGATATTGTCCACAAATACGGAGTTCCTATTTTGGGCCAGCTGGCATTTTTCTATTACGATGACGGTGAAAATCAGAAGGTGGAAGCCAATGACATTACCGAAGAGGGCATCAGAAAACTACAGGCTGAAGTGATAATGGCGGCCAAGAAATTCTCATTTGCAGGCTTTGACGGCATTCAAATCAATATGGGGAATAACTTTTATCTTTCACGATTCATGAATCCCTACTTCAACCAGAGAACCGACAAATATGGTGGAAACACCGAAAACAGGGTAAGGATTTCTTCTGAAATAATCAAGGTCATCAAAAAGACCATGGACATGCATGTAAGCTGCAGAATCAATCCGTGGGATGTTAGAAAAGGAGGGGTGACCTCTGAGGAAAGCATTGCAATTGCAAGGGAGCTTGAAAAGGCAGGTGCAGATAGCATTCAACTGACTGCAAGAACCATTTCCCAAATCTATGACAAGGGCGTAAAGCATCCGTTTTTGGTTTATGTTGACGAGCTGATTGATGCGGTTGACATTCCTGTGGTGTTGGGCGGATCTCTAAGGGATATGAAAACAATCAATGAGGTTTTAAACAGTACTCAAGTTGAATTTGTTTCTATGTCCAAACCATTTGTGGCCCAGGCTGACTTTTTAGCGGATTGGAAGGCAAACGGTGAAGGTGTGGCTATTTGTCAAAGTTGCAATAATTGTTATAGCAAAAAGAAGAGCACTTGTTTTAAATACTAAAATAAGATTTTTACTTTTATTTTATTAATTTCGATTTATTTTTTTTTGATTATGATATTTAAGTATTTTGGAAGTGTGATTTTGTGTAGTTGTGCACTTTCAAAGTATTTATTATTGATGAAGTTGATAGTAGTTATTAACTGATAATCGTTGGTGATTATAATGAACAATAGAATTGAAATTGCTTATGAGTTCGCAAATGAGATTAATTCCGATGATATTATTAAAATCATATTATATGGTTCTGTTGCTCGTGGTGATGATACAGAAGAATCAGACATAGATATTTTAATCATTTCAGACTATGAAAGCAAAATTGAACCAAAAATATCTAATGAAGTATTTAATATAATTGCCAATTATAATGAGTATATTTCTGCTCAAATTATTTCTGAAGAAATTTTCAATCAAACAAAACATTTCTCTTTTTTAACTAATGTCATGAAGGAAGGTGTTTTAATTGGATGAAACAGAAGAATTTCTTAAAAAAGCTAATACAAAACTAGTCGCCAGTAAAATTTTATTTGAATCTGAAGATTATTCCGACTCTGTTAGTTTATCATATTATTCAATGTTTTTAATGGCTAAAATTCTTTTAATTAAAAAAGGTTTTTATCCTAAAACTCATTCTGGAATGATTAACACATTTTATAATGAATATGTGGGTAATGGGGATTTTGATGAAGAAATATTTAAAAATTTTGCTAGAACACAATCTTTAAGAGAAAAATCTGATTATTCTGCTTTTGATGGGATAACTGAGGAAATAGCTAATGATAAAATTATTCAAGCAGAAGAGTTTATAGCTGAAGCTCAAAAATTTTTATAAAGTATTTTTTTTAAATTTAATCTATTCTGTAATATGATTAGCTAAATAGTTATTACATTTGTTTAAAATACTATTCAGTTCTAACAAGTGTTTGTTTTAAGCATGACCCTTGCGTTCCTTTTTGATGTTCAGTATCTTGACCACTGGTATGCAATTCGGGGCGATTTTCTCACATGGATTATTCCACATTTCTTAAAACCGTTCTTTTCAATTTGTTTTTGCATGATTAAATTGTCTTTGTGGGTGTCTATTCTGATATTGTTTGATACGGTTTTGCAGTAATCTATCGCACACTTAAAAATGCCGTGCACTTTCCCGTCGCTTGCTATTCTGTGCACGGTTACATAGGCTTCATCATTAAGCCATTGGCCATTTTCTATATGTTGGTAGGAAGGTTCAATAGTGTCAAAAAGGGCAAATACTCCATGAATGCCATCATCATCAAAAATCAGGTAACAGGCCTGGTTTGTGATGTCGTCTGTGATTAAATCTTTGCCGGGATATGAGCGTCCCCACTGGTTGGGATTGCCCGATGCAATCATAAAATCCTGTGCTGTTCGATAAATCTCCATTATCGCAGTTATGTCCTCATGTTTTGCTTTTCTGATGTGCATGATTATTATATGGTTTGAACATGGTTTTTAATGTTTTTATCTACGTTCATAGTGGAATCCTTTTTCATTAAATTGGTACTAGAATATTTCTTTTTTAATTGAATTTCCAACCAATTAAATTAATACTTGATTCAGTTCACACTAATTTTATTAACTCTATTTTTAACTTGCTGGCTTCTATTAGATTTGTTGACTTTTTTCAAATGCATCATCTATATTAAAAACTTCCAATATATAATTATACATGGCAAAAGATGACAGAAGCAGTGTCAATCCGTTTACGGGCAGGTCCCATTTTGACATAATAAACGACGATGATTTTTTAAGGGATTCATACAATGAATACTATTCCATCATAAACAGATCACAACTTCTCGATGACACTCCAAACGGGCAACTGGTCAGAAATGTTGCAATCAGACTGATTCAGGCAGTGGAAAACCACCTGGCAAAAATCGGAAGAAGCGATTATACCGAGGATTACTATGACTGGGATTTCCATCTTGTTGCAGACGATACTGTAAATGCTTTCTGCATGCCTGGAGGCAAAATAGTGATGTTTTCAGGAATTCTTTCTGTTGCAAATACAGAAGAGAAGGTGGCTTTCATATTGGGCCATGAAATGGCACATGCCCTTCTTGACCACTCAAGAACCCAAATAAGCGCCCAAAACGCTCAAAACGCTATCACTTCCGCAGCATGGTTTGGAAGCTTTGCCCTGGATTTGGTCGGTCTTGGGGGTATCGGGGATTTGACAAGGGCAGCTACCAATGTTGCAAGTATTGGATCTCAATTTTTCCTTTTAAATCCGTGGGGAAGAGACCAGGAGATGGAAGCCGACAGGCTTGGAATGATGATTATCCACTGGGCGGGATATGACATATCGCCGATTCCTGCATTCTGGCAGGCAATGGCCGGAGGAAATCCGAACGACCATGACTTCTTTTCAACCCACCCGTCAGACACCAAGAGAATCGAAGCTATGAAACAGCTTATTGTGGAAATCGAAAATGAAAAGGACTTTTACTCAGCTCCCGTTTTGGCCGACTCTTCAAAGCCGACCTCCCAAAGCCGGAGTGTTGTGGGTGAAAATGTGGTCAAATACTGTCCGAACTGTGGGGCTAAGGCGGATATTGATGCTAAATTCTGCACTTCTTGCGGATCCAAGTTCGATGATGAGCTGAAATGCGCAAATTGCGGAGCCCAAATATTTGAGGGTGATGTTTTCTGCACCAATTGCGGATGCAAACTTTAGGGGGTATTAATGTGGATTTGGAAGAAACGGTAAAATTCATCAACAGATCATCTTACAGGTTAAAAATCGTAAAATCAATAGGCACTGGAGTCAAAATGCCGAAGACAATATCTATTGAAACAGGACTTCTTTTAAATCATGTGTCATATTCATTAAAGCTTTTGAGAAAGAAAGGCATTGTCGTGTGTCTTAATCCTGATGCCTATAAGGGACGTCTTTACAAGCTTACGGACATGGGTTTGAAGTCTTTGAAGTGTCTCAAATAACTTTTTTTGGAAAACTTTATATATTTCCTATTGATAATATAATGTGTGTAAGTTATTAACAACCTATTAACATTATATTAATTAATTTCAGGGAGTGATAATCGATGGTTAAAATAACACATTGCATGCAGGATTTGGATTTGATATTTCTGATTGACAAAAGCGGTTCAATGTATGGCTCTGAAGAGGATACAATGGGTGGATTCAATGCATTCATCCAAAAGGAACGTGCAAAGGATTTCAACACAAAAGTAACCACAATCCTTTTTGACAATGAATATGATGTATTGTACAAAAGAAAACCGATTTGTGATGTTGGTGATTTGACCAGAAACGAATATCAGGTCAGAGGTTCAACCGCACTTCTCGATGCAATCGGAAGGACAGTTGTAAGTCTTGAAGGCGAAATTGACAATAAGGTGCTCTTTGTCATAATAACCGACGGTATGGAGAATTCCTCACGCGAATTTTCAAAATCCCAAATCAGAAAAATGATTGACTCTCATAAATGGGAATTCATTTTCCTTGGTGCTGACATTGATTCATATTCCGAGGCAAGCAATATCGGCATTAGAAAATCCAGAACGGCCAATTATGTAAAATCAAGAGAAGGCTTTAAAAGGGCATTTGATTCCATTGAAAATGTAACCTACTGCATGAGAAACGATGTTGATTTGGATAATGCAAATTGGAAACGTGATTTGGAGGAATATGATTAGTTTTCATATTCACTTAAATCTTTAATTTTTGCCTTTTTGAAGGCTCTTTTTCTTCTCATGCAACTTTCACAAACACCGCAGTGTTTGTCTCCTCCTTTATAGCATGAATAGCTCACATCCATTGGAGCGCCAACCTCACGGCCCAGCATGACTATTTCTTCCTTATTTAAATCGATGGCAGGAGCTTCAATTCTGATGTCATCAGGTGAACCGGCTTCAATCAATTTGTTGAAGTTTTCCAGAAATTCCTTTGAGTTGTCTGGAAATGTGGCTGCCTCCTCTGCATCCCATCCGACAATTATTATTTCAGCACCCATGCTTTCGGCATATGAAAGTGCGATGGATGTAAAGACGGTATTTCTTGCGGGAACCCAGACGCTGCTTGCGGTTTCAATGCTTCTTTTGGCATCATCCAAATCGTCTGCTGTGACTTCAGGGATTTCTTCACAAGTATTGAGGCTTGATGTGCTTATCTGTGAAAGCCATGGAAGTTCAATCACTTCATGTGTCCAGTTCATTTTCTCACAGATTTCCCGTGCAGCTCGAAGTTCTCTTTTAAAGCTTTTTTGCCCGTAGTCGAATGTTATTGCATGAATTTCATATTCATTTGCATATGCGCTTGTTGCAACGCAGCAGTCAAGACCTCCGGATAAAACTGAAATCGCTTTTTTCATTTTATCATCTCCCTGACGTTTTTAAGGGGTATGCCTGTCTTTTCAGCTATTGCTTTTAAATCTTCATATTCTGCCCTTTTTGAGATTATTTCTCCGTTGACGTATCCTATTTTGAAGGTCACTTCAAACTCCTCGCCGTTTATCTCAATTGTCTTTTTTTCAAATTCACGTTTGGCAATGCCTCTATGCATGTTTGGGGAAATCCTAATTCCCAGACTTCCGGTTTGCCTGAATATCTCTTCAACCAGAATATCTCTGTTTTTTTGCGGTGAAATCACTTTCAGAAGACTTCCGGGGCGGTTTTTCTTCATTATGATTGGTGTAACGGACACATCAGAGGCTCCCATATTAAGAAGCCTGTCGAAGAGATATCCGATTTCCTCACCGGTTAGGTGGTCCAGATTTGTTTCAATAACATCAATTTCATCGCTTTCGGTAATGTCTGATGCTTCTATTATCCTTAGCACGTTCGGATGGTCAAAGTCCTTTTTGCCGGCACCGTAACCTGTCTTTTTCGGTTGGATGAGTGGCATGAACTCTCTGATTTCATCGCATATTTCTGCATAAATGGCACATCCTGTCGGTGTTGCAAGCTCGCTTTCAACAGGTCCTCCAACCATTTTGCCACCTTTTAGGATTTCCACAACGGCAGGTGCCGGAACGGGAATTATTCCGTGATCTGTTTTTACTCTTCCGCCTCCAACTGCTATCGGAAGACCGATTACATTGTGGCTTTTGAGGTTCAGTGAATGGTATGCATATATTGACCCGATTACATCCGCTACCGCATCACTGGTTCCGACTTCATGGAAATGAACTTCATCCAATGGTTTTCCATGCACTTTCGCTTCAGCTTCTCCGATTCTTTTAAAAACTTTAATCGATGTCTCTTTGACATTTTCATCCAAATCAAGGTTTTCGATTTTCCCGATAAAGTCCGAATAGCTTATGGCATCCCTTTTTTCAAGCATTTCGACTTCACAGTATGTTGACTCGATTCCATGTTTTGATGTCTTTTTAAAGTTCACCCTGACTTTTCCAAATTCGCTTGCTGACTTTTCCATGATCTGCTTTAGCGCATCTGCATCGGCGCCCAAATCCACCAGGGCACCTATAATCATATTTCCGGCAATTCCGCTGGACTGCGGGTCAATAATAATTGTCATGATATAATTCCCTTCAATTTTTTAGTTAATATAAGATTTAAATTAAATAATTAATATAGTATATGTATTGATTTGTAGGTTGCAGCATGGAAAACATTAACATCATTGAAAAGGACTATGGGATTTGCATCAGAAATCCCGATTATTTTTTGGCGGTAAGTGACTTCAGGGTAAGCGACGGCATTGACATTATTGAAAACGTCAATATCGTTAAGGCAAAGGACGATTTTGTTGCAACGGCCAAAAGGGCTCAGGCATTCAACCAGTCCGAGGCATCATACATCGCTCATCCCACAGATTCCCTGAAATATTTCACAAATACATATGGCGATTTGACAATATTCACTTTCATGGCAAATGATGTTGAAGTTGAAGACTTCAGTGATGGTCTTGGGGTTGCAAACTCTCCTAGGGGCTTTGCGGACGCACGGATAAACATTAGCCATGTAATCTACATGGATAAGGTAATTTCACCCAAGGATTTGATTGGAATATTCAGGATAGTTTCAAACGCAAAGGCAAAGTTTCTATCCTCCATGGCGCTGCCTTTCCATATTCAAAACATCCTCAACACAGATGATTTTCTTGCAGTCCTTTCCAACGTTCGTGTAAGCGAAGACGAAAGCCTGGACATCAACAACGCCCAGTATGATGAAATAGACTTTGGAGAGCTTAAAGTCAGGCTTGAGGAGGCAATCGAGATAACAATCGAGGATGCCTTTGAAAAGCTCAATCTGACTTACGGCATTTTGGATTATCTGGTGTCCGAAGGCATTCTTATCGGGGATTTGGTCGAGGCCGGCCTTGAGCTTTTGGATGGTGTTGAAATCACCGATGAGCTTAAAGGCAAAATGGAAGCTCTGATTCTTGCCTCATTAGCAGACATTGATGTGATTTGCCTTTTGATTGCTGCAATAAGAACGGAACATGACCTTTCAGCAGACCGCATCAGGGAAGTGGGCATTGATGATGATTTCTGTGCCGGTGAGGTATTTGGCGTTGCCGTTTCAAACCATATCGGCGCAACAAAAGGAGCCCTAAATTTCAAAAGATACGCAGATGGCGAACCTGGAATCATTTACGGGCTGCCTCCGGTATTGGACGGCGCTTTTGCAGGCCTTATTGCAGGATGTGCTGCAAGGCTTTTTGATGATTAGTTAATTTTTGCTTAAAGATTTGAAAAGCAGTCCTTTCAGTGTTTTCATTTCATCCGACTTAAGCATTGATGAGGTTCAATATAACTCAACTTTAATATATAATGTTCCATATATTGATAATTAGGTTCATACTGATATCAGTTGCTGGAGCATAGAAAAATGGAAAATGACGATTATTTTGAAGATGAGGAATTCTCACCGGTCAGATCTCTTTTGGGACTTCTGACATTCTCAACAATACTTCCGATTAATGTTTTCACATCAATCGAGTACATGACAAAGCTTACATGGTGCTGGCCGTTTTTACACATTTTCATAGGTATTCTGGCTGCAGTCTGCGGGTATGTTTCAGTAGAATTTCTGCATTTGAATTCATTTTTCACAGCTGCAATAGTATATGCTTTTTTAATGCTTATTACTGGATACAACCATCTTGACGGCGTAATGGATATGGCCGACGGTGTAATGGTTCATGGGCCGCCCGAAAAGAAAATCAGAGTCATGAAAGACTCATCAGTAGGTGCTGGCGGCGTTGCAACACTGTTTTTGGTGGCAACTCTTACAATTGCCGGGCTCTACAACATTCTCGATTACGGATTTCTTGTTGGAATCATAATCTGTGAGATGTCAGCAAAGATTTCCCTTCTTACAACCGCATTGCTTTCACTTCCTCTCACTCCCGGAATCGGAAGCTATTTTATAAAAGAGACTAATATTGCCAATTATTTCGCATCAACTGTAATAATCGCCATCATTGCAGGTCTTTTGGGCGGTACCGTTGGAATATTTGGCGTTGTGGGTGCCGTCATCAGTGGCATTATAATAGCTGTGATTGCAAGGCGCAATTTTGTCCTTGCAAATGGTGATGTGCTTGGAATGAGCAATGAAGTCGGACGTCTGTTTGCACTTCTGTTTATGGCAGTGGCTTTATTTTACGTTTAGATTATTTTTACAAGTCAAAATCAATATTGAAGTCTTATTATCTCATATTTATATATGATAAGGGCTAGATGTAGTATTGATGAGATTCACCGCCACTGTATGCAAATTATTTAATTTTTTCATCATTTGACATGATGGCTTTGAAATTTTCTCTAGAATTACATATTTACCTCCCAGGATTTAAAAAGGCGGTATTCTCATCATTTGAAAACAATTATATATTTTCAAGATTAATGTATTAATGATAATATGAATGTTAATGTTTTAAGATTGGACCACAGACTGAAAAGAGACACACGCATTACGACTCATGTATGCCTGACTGCCCGTGCATTCGGAGCAAGCAAAATTTATCTTGCAGGAGAACGTGACAACAGGCTTATGGAAAACGTCATGGATACTGCTTCAAGATTTGGAGGAAATTTTGAAATAGAATATGCCGAAAGCTACATGGGCGTCATCAACTCATGGAAGGCAGACGGCGGAAAAGTGGTTCACCTTACCATGTACGGATCACAGGCCCACGAAGTTGCTCCCGAAATCAGACAGGACGGAAGCGACATTCTGATAGTTGTCGGAGGGGCAAAGGTTCCTGGAAAGGTCTATAAGGCTGCAGACTGGAACGTGTCAGTTACAACACAGCCTCACTCAGAAGTGTCCTCTCTGGCCGTATTTCAGCATTTGCTGATGGACGGAAAGGAGTTCGATTTGGAATTTGAAAACCCCGTACTTGAGGTCATACCGACAGCACATGGAAAAACCGTTAATATTCATGACGAAAACCGTTAGGAGATAAAATCGTCCAGTCTCTTGATGGCTCTTATTTTATCCCTTTTTTCAATTCTCGCCTGGTCAATGGCATCACGTATGGTCTGGATTGAATGGTCATAGACTTCCCTGTCAACAGGATATGGAAAGCCGTCCTTTCCTCCGTGTGTAAAACTGTATTTGACGGGATCCTTCCAGCTTGCAGGCTCGCCATAAACCAGATCTGAAATCAGCGCCAGCGCCCTTATTTTTTTTGGACCGATTCCCTGAAGAAGAATCAGCTCCTCATAGTTTTCAGGCTGTATTTCCCATGCCTTTGTCAGGACTTCAAACTCCTTGTCAGATATGTCCATGTCCAGAACAGGGTGATGTTCAGGCATTGTAAAGTCCTCTAAAAGCATCTGATTGTCTTTTCTTTTAAAGTATTGTCTTAAATGATTTGGATTATCGTTAATCAAATCAACGCTTATTTTTTGGGCTTCCTCACTTTCCTTTGAAGACATGTTCAGGGTATTTGGAGTTTTCATGTCGCAGGATATTCCGCTGTGGGGGTCATTGAGAAGCTTTTCGACCTGCGAGCCCAGCCAGTGATATCTTCGGGCATATTTGTTTTGCGTGTTCATGCCCTGCTGGATGACTGCCCAGTCTCCCTTTTCCGTTACAAAAAAGTTATGCTGGTATAGGGTATATCCGTCCTGAATGCAGGAGTTGTCGATTTTTGCGGATAATTTGCTTGTCTCAACCAGCTTTTCGGTGGTTTTGCTCTTCAGGTTAAAGACATCTCCCGCATGCATGATTCCCTCAGGCGTTTTCCTGGATTTTGCTCCTTTTCCGCCTGTCAGATAAATTCCATGCTCTTCCGGACTTAGGGATGCCTTGAGTGCGCCCAGCGTGGTTGTTGTTGTTCCCGAGGAATGCCAGTCAAAACCTAAAACGCAGGAGAACGCCTGAAACCAGTAGGGATTTGAAACCCTGTTTAAAAATTCCGCCAGACTGTATTCTTCGATAATGACGCTTGCAAGAGCTCCGGATAGCTTGACCATTCTTGTAAACAGCCATTTTGGCGGATGTCCTCCGTGGAGCGGTAAGTTGACTGCACCTCTTCTTTGCATGTAATATGATATATGTTTAATAAATATTAGTTTTTTAGAAAGAGCATTTGAAGAGTAACTTGTACAAATATTTATAACGATTGTTTTTCAGAAATATATATGTAAACTTTTTTAAGAAATTTTATTTTCCGGAGGCATTGTTTTGGCTAAAAGAATGATTTTATCGACTTTTTTGGTATTGCTGGCAATCTTATCCATTGGTATGGTCTGCGCAGGTGACGTTAATCTCACAGATTCACAAATGTCCGATAGTGATGGTGCCGTTGCCATTGAAGAGCACTACCTTTCACAACCGGACGATGAAATGATTTTACATGAACAGGCTAAAAACCAGACAGTGCTTTCATCTCCAGAAAATGACGTGTACGGATACTACAGTGTCGTTTTGAAAGACTCAAATACAAACGCCACACTGTCAAACAGAACTGTCTATTTCGGCATTGACGGCATCAATTATGATGCGTCCACAGACGACAGAGGTATTGCCAGTGTCTTTTTGGGTGATGTCGGAAAATATACTGTAAGCGCTTATTTTGCAGGCGATAATGATTATGAAGAAAGTGATTTGACCTGCAAGGTCAACGTATTGCCTACAGTAATAGTAAACGATGTTTTGAAATACTATAAGGGAAGCCAGCACTACACTGCAACATTCTTTGACTTTTGGGGAAACTGTCTGGCAAACGCCAATGTTTCAGTTACAATCAACGCCAGACAATACCCGCTTAAAACCAATTCCAAAGGAGTTGCAACCCTTGCAATAAACTATTATCCCTGCAGCTTCAAGGCAACCACAACCAATCCCGTCACAGGATACAGCGTAAATACAACCGTCAAGGTCCTCTCGACAATCACTTCATCCGATTTGAAAAAGGTTGAAGGGGACGGCAAAAATTTCGTTGTGAAATTCTTTAAAAACAACGGAAAGCCTCTGGCCAATCAAAACGTAAAATTCAAGATAAAGGGCAAAACATATACTGTCAAAACCAATGCCAACGGCCAGGCAACTCTGTCACTTAAAAACTTCAAGAAAGGCACATACACTGTAGTGTCATACAATAAGGACGGCTATTCAAAGAAAAACAAGATTACAATCTATAAGGTTGCAAACACAAAACTGGCTGCAACTTCCGGCTTTTACAATTTCCTTTCAAACGAAACCAAGCAAATCAAGGTCAAGTTTACCAACACAATCGATGACGTTTCAGGAAAATCAGTCAAGTTCATTATAAACGGCAAGACCTACACAAGAAAGACAGATTCAAAAGGTGTGGCAACCCTTGACATGGCATCATTTTCCAAAGGATTATATACTGTTGACTACCAGTTTGACGGAAACAAGTTTTTCAAATCAGCTAAGACGTCAGGAATGGTTTCAATTTTCGGTTCAACAGTTCCTAAACTGACTGTCAAAAGCACCAAGAACTTCGGTTATGGTGCATACACGCTATTTAAGGTTGCACTGGCGGCTGATGGCGTTCCTCTGCCGAAAAGGACAATGACATTCAATATCAATGGCGTTGAATATTCAGAAATCACAGACAACAGCGGTATGGCATCAGTGCCGATTGATTTGGAAATCGGCAATTATACTGTAACCTACAGGACAAATGCGCTTTATAAGATAAGCGGAACTTCCGCATCATGCAACATAACAGTTTTCCAAAGGGACAATTCAAAACTCGCCTGGAAATGCGGAACATCGTTTTCTGATTCGTCACAGTCATTCAAGGTGCTTTTAACCGACATGAACGGAACTCCAATCGCCTCAGGCCGTCTCGAGCTTGAAGTCGACGGTGAGACATACTACGGCAAAACCTCATCAGACGGCTATGCAACAATCAAGGCCACTTCCGCTTTAGGTAAAAATAAGGTTGTCGTAAAGTTTCTTGGAAACAACAATTTCCTTCCAACTTCAATGTCCAAAACCGTAAATGTCAAGCTTTCAAAATTCGGAAACGGGCTTAACGAGAAAAATGCTGGGTCTCTCTCAGCATATCTCAAGGCATCCAGAAACTGTCCTGTAAACAGCGCCGCAATCAAGGCACTTGTAAAGTCACTGACCAAAGGCCTGAGTGATGACATCGACAAGGCAAAGGCCATATTCAATTACGTAAGGGACAATATCGATTACGACTATTACTACAACACCCATAAGGGCGCAACATCCACATTGAAATCCGGATCAGGCAACTGCGTCGACCAGGCACACCTTCTTGTGTCAATGTATCGGACTGCGGGCTTTAAGGCAAGGTATGTTCATGGAGTATGTCGCTTCAGCGATGGGGTGTTCGGCCATGTATGGACTCAGGTCAAGATTGGAAACACATGGGTTGTAGGAGATTCCATAAGCTATAAAAACTCCTTGGGCAAGATTAACAATTGGAAAACCACCAACTACAAGATAAAGGCAAAATATTCAAGCCTGCCATTCTAGTCATTTTTTAATTTTTTTTATCACATCTCATTTTTTGCCATTTTCATCGAATTAGGCAAAACTTTAATAAATGATGGTTACTAAAAGTATAAAATGTTATATTTATTAACAAATTATTTAATCAAAATTATTAAGGAGCGATAATTATGGCTATAGATAACGGAGATTTTGTTAGAGTAAACTTTACTGGTAAAGTTAAAGAAACTGATGAAGTATTTGATACTACTTACGATGAAATTGCACAGGAAGCAGGAATTTTTGATGAAAATAAAACTTATAAGGCAATCCCAATTGTTGTAGGCGGAAATCACTTATTGCCTGCAATTGAAGAAGCTATCATTGGTTTAAAAGAAGGGGAAACCAAACACATTGAAGTCGATTCCGACGATGCATTCGGACCACGTGACCCTAAAATGATTCAATTGGTCCCTATGAAAGAGTTCAAAAAACAAGGCATGACTCCTGTTCCAGGTATGAGAATCCAATCCGAAGGAGCAACCGGAAAAATCCTAACCGTAAACGGCGGAAGAGTAAAAGTTGATTTCAACCATGAATTAGCTGGAAAAGACCTGGTATATGATGTTGAAGTAACCGAAATCATCGACGATGAAGAAGAAAAAATCAAAAGCATGATCGAGTTACACTACTCCAACCCTAACGTTGATATTGAAAAAACCGAAATCAACATTGTTGACGGTGTAGCAAACATCAAATTGGATGAAATGTCCAAATTCGACCAGCAATCCTACATGGACGTTACCTTTGCAAGATTCAGAATTGCAAAAGACATCTGGGAAAACATCGAAGGCATTACCAAAGTCAACTTTGTAGATGAATTCGAAAAAAGAGAAGAATCTTCCGAAGACGAAGATGAAGAAGAATAAATATTGAGTTATTTCAAATAACTCCCTTTCTTATTTTTTTCAAAGCACTAAATTAAAATACTATTTTTAACAAACCATCATTCATGTTAGAACTTGACGAGCTATTGGCAATTTTCAACGAAGGCAAAACCCTCTCAATGGATGAGGATGCCGCTTCAGCATGCAACTATTACGCACAGGAGGCGCAAAGGATTACCTGTGAGCTGAACTACAAATACCATGACTTTGATGAAATCAGACAGCTGTTTGATAAATTGATAGGCGACAAAGTAAGTGATGATTTCCGACTGTTTCCACCATTTTTTACTGATTTTGGAAAAAACATCCATCTTGGCAAAAACGTATTCATAAATGCAGGATGCAAGTTTCAGGACCAGGGCGGCATTTACATTGGAGATAATGTGCTAATTGGCCATAATGTGGTTTTGGCCACTTTGAATCATGAGGAAAATCCATCAAAAAGAGGCAATCTGATTCCTGCTCCAATAAAAATAGGAAATGACGTATGGATTGGCTCCAATGCAACTGTGCTTGCCGGTGTAAGCATTGGTGACGGGGCAATCGTTGCAGCAGGTGCTGTCGTTACCCGTGATGTGGCAAAAAATACAGTAGTCGGAGGCATTCCGGCAAAATACATCAGAGACATCAAATTCTAGAGTTTCTCGCCCCTGCAGGCGCCGACAATTCCTGGTATGTCTTCCACTTCCAGCTCATACATGGCTTCCATGCCTTCATTTTCAAACAGGACGCATTTCTTTTTCTTCACCCTGCTTGTAAGAAGCGCTGCCACAGGCGGTGTTATTACAAAAATCGAGTTGTTTTCATCAAGGCTTTTGACGGTTTCATCACTCAGCATGCCCTTTCCGATATGGACTTTAACGCCGCTTTTGCTTAAAAAAGGAATTGTAGATTCTATTTCCACTTTGCTGCTTGTTGTAGGGGCAATTCCTGCATCGCTGAAGGCGGTATGCATGATGACCATCCCATCAACATCAAATGGAACCTCGCCTTTTTTAATCAGCTCCACAAATTGGGGAAGAGCCGCATCACGGCCGGTATAGATGGTTCCGGAAATTGAGATTTGATCTCCGACATTAACGTTTGCCAAATCCTCATCGCTGATAGGTGTAGTCAGTTGAATCATATTAATAGTTATTAACTTTTGATTTTTAATAAATTTTCCATTATTTCATAATATATTTAAATGTTTAAAAACAGACATATACACATTCTATATTTATTTATCATGAATATATTAGGAGATTAAAAATTGATTATTGTTGATGAAAATTTATGTAAAGGATGCCATCTTTGCTTATTCATGTGTTATAAGAACGTGTATGCAATATCTCCTGAAGTTAACAAAAAAGGGGTTCAGTTACCTTTTGTTAAGTTTGAAGAGAGGTGTACCAAATGCGGCACTTGTGAAGTGGCATGTCCTGATCAGGCTATCACAGTGGATTTGCCTGAAAATTGGTGGATGAAAGAAGGAAATGAAGTGAACTTTAATCCTAATTTCACAAAGGGGAAAAAGTAGGTGTATAAAATGGCTGAAGAATTTTTTATTCAAGGAAATGAAGCATGTGCTAAAGGAGCAATAGCTGCAGGCTGCAGATTCTTTGCAGGTTATCCGATTACTCCTTCCACTGAAGTTGCTGAAACTTTGGCAAGGGAATTGCCTAAGGTGGGAGGTTCATTTGTCCAGATGGAGGATGAAATCGCATCTGCAGGTGCAATCATTGGAGGTTCCTGGGGAGGAGCCAAATCAATGACTGCAACATCCGGACCTGGTATCTCTTTAATGCAGGAAAACATCGGTTATGCATTCATAAGCGAAACTCCTATCGTCATCGTTGATGTACAGAGAGGTTCTCCTTCAACAGCCCAACCGACCATGGCCGCACAGGGGGATATGATGCAGGCCCGTTGGGGATCACACGGAGATTACGAACCGATTGCACTTTCCCCGTCAAGCGTACAGGAATTCTTTGATTTCACAATCAAGGCATTCAACCTTGCAGAGGAGTACAGATGTCCGGTATTTGTAATGGCCGATGAGGTCATCGGACACATGAGGGAAAAGATAGTCGTTGATGATGACATTGAAATAGTTGCAAGAAAAAGGCCTGAAATGTCAGATGACTATTTGCCGTTTGAAAACATAGAAAACGGAACAACTCCTATGCCTGCTTTCGGTGACGGATTCAACATTCACGTAACTGGCCTTACCCACGATGAAAGGGGTTATCCGGATACAAACAATCCTGAAACTCACGACAAGCTCATTCAAAGAATATGTGATAAGGTCCTGAACAACAAGGACAAAATCTGTTCTGTAAAATCAGAAGGCTGTGAGGACGCAGACATTGTTATAGTATCCTATGGAGCGCCTGTAAGGTCTGTCGTTGAGGCAGTAAACCGCTCAGACAAGAAAATCGGATACATCAAAATCGATACTCCATGGCCATTTCCTGATGAAGAGGTTGCTAAACTTACAGCTAATGCAAAGGATGTATTGGTTGTTGAAATGAACCTCGGTCAGATGTATTATGAAGTCGACAGGGCATGCAAGAGAAATTCAAACGTGCACCTGATGGGAGTCATTGGAGGACTTCTGCCGACACCTGATGAGATACTGGAACAAATTGACAGATTAGGAGGTAACTAAAATGAGCGAACAGAAACAAAACAGATTCCTTCCTTACATGAGAGAAGACAGATTACCTCACATTTTCTGCCCTGGATGCGGAAACGGTGCAATCATCAACGCATTTTTGGCTGCGATGGAAAAGGCGGAAATGGATTTCGACAACATTGCAATGGTTTCAGGAATCGGATGTTCCTCAAGGATTCCGGGATACCTTAAATGCGATTCATTGCATACCACTCACGGAAGGGCATTAAGCTTTGCAACAGGTTTGAAAACAGCAAACAAGGATTTGGATGTGGTTGTATTTACCGGTGACGGAGATGCGGCATCCATCGGTGGTAACCATCTGATTCATGCGGCCAGAAGAAACATCAACTTAACAGTAATCTGTATCAACAATAACATTTACGGAATGACCGGGGGTCAAATCAGCCCTACATCTCCTAAAGGAAGTTTCGGAACAACCGCTCCGTACGGAAATCAGGACGCACCGTTCAAACTCGCTGAACTCGTTGCAGCTGCAGGCGCAACATATTCTGCAAGATGGACTACCGTACAGATTGAAAACCTTGTATTGGCAATCAAGGAAGGTTTGCAAAATCCTGGTTTCTCATTTATCGAAGTTGCAACCCAATGTCCAACTTACTTTGGCCGTAAAAACAAACTGAAAACTCCAACTGCAATGGCAGCTGTAATGAAAGCAAATACAGTATTCAAATCCGCTGCAGACAGGATGAGGCCAAAGGAACTTGAAGGAAAAATAGTCGTCGGTGAATTTGCAAATGCCCAAAGGGATGAATTCACACAAAACATTGACAAGATAAGTGTGGAAAAATTCGGTAAGAAAACCCTTATCAATTCAGCATATGAAGAGGAGCTGTAGGTGGATAAAATGAGAACTGAAATCAGAATTTGTGGATTTGGAGGTCAGGGAATTATTCTTGCAGGAATTATCTTAGGTAAATCTGCAAGCCTGTTCGACGGCAAGGAAGCTGTCCAAACCCAATCATACGGTCCGGAAGCACGTGGAGGAGCTTCCAAATGTGAAGTTGTTATCAGTGACACATCAGTTGACTATCCTAAAGTCCAAAGTCCGGATATTCTTGTGGCAATGTCCAATGAGGCTTTGATGAAATATATCGTGGATTTAAAGGATGAAGGTACATTGATTGTAGATCCGACAACAACAGATGTTGAAGACGTTAAAGAATTTATAGATGAACATAACATTAAGGTTTACGAAGCTCCCGCTACAAAAACCGCTACAGATGAGATAGGATTAAAGATTGTAGCAAACATTGTCATGGTTGGAGCTATTACAAAAATAACTGAAGTGATATCCAAGGAAGCCGCCATAAAGGCAATTGAGGCAAGCGTTCCAAAAGGAACAGAAGAGAAAAACATTGCAGCTTTTGAAGCTGGATATGCTTTGGTTGAGAAATAGGTGTTAAAATGAGATTTTTTGAAAATGTAGCAAAACAGATTTTTCACGATGAAGGTATTCCAATTTTAGAGGGACACGTGGCATACTCTCCTGAAGAGGCAATGACAATCTCTTCAGAGATGGATGTTCCTGTCGTTATAAAGGCACAAGTTTTAACAGGCGGTAGAGGTAAAGCCGGTGGTGTAAAATTCGCCAACAACCCTGGTGAAGCTTTAAAAGTTTCAGACGAAATTTTAGGAATGGAAATTAAAGGTGAAAAGGTAAAACACCTTTTAATTGAAGAGAAAGCTGAAATCCTAAACGAGTTTTTCGTAACAGTGTCCGTTGACAGAGGTGCCAGAAGACCTGTAATTTTGGCAAGTAAGGAAGGTGGGGTTGAAATCGAAAACCTCGCTAAGACAAACCCTGAAAAGATTATCAGATACTATCCAAACCCGTTGATTGAGTTTTTACCTTACGAAGCACGTGAAATCGCACGTAAGATGGAAGTTCCATCAGAACTGATTTCACCGATGGGTGACATAATCTGGAAACTGTACAAGGTCTTTACAAAATACGATGCAGACACTGCAGAAATCAACCCTCTTGTATTGACTCCTGACGGCCTCATTGCAGCTGATGCAAAGATGGTCGTTGAAAACGATGCGCTTTTCAGACACCAGGAACTTGTTGAAAGGATGCACTATAAGAAAAAGGCTGTGGACTTCGTTCAGCTGGACGGGGATATTGCCGTTATCGGTAACGGTGCAGGACTGACCCTGACCGCTATGGACATGATCAAGCTCAACGGCGGAGAGCCTGCAACATTTCTTGATATCGGTGGTGGAGCTTCAGAAAACATTATCAACCAGGCTCTAAACATCGTACTCAACTACGATCCAGTTAAAGTCGTATTCCTAAACGTTCTAGGCGGTATTACCAAGGCTGATGACGTTGCAAGAGGAGTAATCAAGGCATTGGATCAGGCTGACCGCAAGGTACACATCGTAATCAGACTTACAGGTACCAACGAAGAGGAAGGCCAAAGACTTCTTGAAGAGGCAGGAATTCCATATGAAACATCAATGGAAAAGGCTGCTAAAAAGGCTGTTGAACTTTGTGAAGAACTGAAAGCGGAAGGAAAATAATTCAACTACCACGACCTGTAGAGGTCGTGGATTGTGAGTTATTTTCACAATCCACTAGTTGAATAGCCTCAGACTTATTATTAATAAGTCTACGTTATTGAGAAATATTATAGTTACCTATAGATGTTTAAGCCTAGTCTGTAGCTCTAAGGTGGGCGATTAAACAGTTCTGAGATGGTAAGAACAGTGTTGCTCACATATAAAACTCTCAAATAACATTGGCGAAGGCTAAACTTACCCAGGAATAGGGGGTAAACTTTATATTAGTTTACAAACTAAACAAAACGGCAATTCCTCCTCGACCTAAAAGAGGTCGAGGTATCCTTGCCAAATATAGATGAAACATATCAGTTCAAGGATTATTCAAAATACGTTTCCGATGCTTTCGATGAAAAAGAAAGAAGAAATTTAAGGAAAACCCAGTTTCCTAAGGATTTGGAGTCAGCTTTCGAGTTGGGAAGAAAAATAGCTATTCAAGCAGAACAACACGACTGATTTCGGATTCGTTCACTATCTCTTTTGAACACTCATCACCTATTTTTTTTGCAAATTCCTTAATCTCATCGAATGTCGGCATGTTGTCGAGGGTAAGGCGTTCACGTGATGAGCCGACACACATATATGCCTTGATTTCAACGAAATCGGGGTCTGCTTTTTGGATAAGTTTTGCGTATTCCTCAGGCATTTCCATGTTTTTGCCACGAACGCAGGTATTTCTTATACATGTACGTGAGTCAAAACTTGCCAGAGTTTCAAGTGATTCATTTAAATTGCTCCAGGCATCATTTATTCTTGGTCTGCATACGTCTTTAAACACTTTCTCGTTAGGTGCATCCAAGGAAAGGTACAGTTGGTAAGGATTGTTTTCGAGGTTTCGCAGTCTCTCAACGCATTGGCCGTTGCTTACCACAAAGGTTGTAAAGTCACGGCGGTTGAACTCACCGATGAGCTCGTCGATTTTAGGGTACAGTGTAGGCTCTCCTGCAAGTGAAATTGCAGCGTTTGTAGGCCTTTTGAGCTCTTCGAGTTTTTTCCTGTTTGCTTTGTCATTTCCATAAAAACCGCAAAGCAGATTGTTCTGGGCCTTGATGGCCTCGTCTATTATGGTTTTTGGGTCGTCGTATTCCTCATCTTCCCAGCTTGTCTGGGTGTATGTCAGGTCTCTCCAGCAGAATTCACATTCCTGCTGGCAGTTTGGAACTGCAGGAGACATCTGAAGACATCTGTGGGACTCAATGCCGTAGAATTTTTCCTTATAGCATACTCCCTTGTCTGTAATACTTTGGCGTGTCCAGTGGCACACCTTAACGGCCGCATGGCCATGTTTTCCAACGAACCTGTATCCGCTTTTTTCCAGTTTTTCTATTTGGCTTTCAGTAAATGACATAAAATCAGTTTTATTTTTGGCTCTGCTGGTATATACATTTTTACAGGACAAAAAAATATAACAAATATTGAACAATATTGCATTTAAACTATTTAATGTATTTATATGTTCACTTTTCATATGTTCAATCATGAAATTATGGAATAAATCGCAAGAAAAGTTATTTTTTATCAACTCGAAAAGCTTCGCATCTCCAAGGCAGCTTTTCTACAGGACAGATGACGGCAGGTATCTGACATACTGGCCAAAAAGATACAGGGGCAGAAAATCGACCCTTCAGGCGAGAAATTCACTTATCGGCAACTTTACAGAAAAATGGACAAGCGACCTTTTCTCGGCACTGATTGGCGATGACCTGCATGTTGTCCAACAGGCAAGAATCCCGTCTTTAGGAATAACGTCAAGTTCTCCGGCAGACATCGTCGTTGCAACAGAGGATAAAAAAATTTTAAAGGCATCACAGGTAAAACTAATATGTGAAGTCAAAATGTCTTTAGTGTGGAATTGGGAGTACAAACCTGATTTGGACAGTGTCTTTGAAGTCGGTGACTACCGCACTCATCAGGGAAAGCCGAGTTTTACCCGTTCCGATTCGGTTCTAAAAGCCATTGGAAAATGCATTGACATTCGTGTTTCAAACTTCGAGTCGGCAAAAATTCCCATTGTCGTTGTGGGAAACGCTCCGCTTTCCAATGGATTTTCCAAAAAGGCGGATTACCTTAAGCATTCAGGTCTGATTCAAGGGTTTTGGTCCCTAAATCCATTTCCTCTAAACCATGGAAATACAAGAAAAACAACTCCGAAAGGAGGGTTCATCAGGTTCGATACGACCGATGAGTTGAGATTGCATCTGGAAGGGCTGTTTTCCCAGGATTTGAACTTCTTTTCAGGAATGGAAAGTCCTAGAAATTTGGGAAAACTGATTGAAATAGCTAATGAGGAGGAGACATATGAAAACAAGGGTTTAAAGTTTTTAAACCTTCTAAAGAGGTCTTAGTGTGGCAAGAAAAACGCAAACTTCATCTTTCGGTTCGGTATTAAGGGAGTCTCACAGTTCAAAAAAGTTCTACAGCTCAAAGCTGTTTGAGGGATTTGAAATCCCCAAAAAGATAGAATATCAGGAAAATAACATCGCTAAAGAGAATTTAAACAGACTGTACTGCAAATCCAGTGAAAACATGGATGAAATACCAGACAATAGCATTCATCTGATGATTACATCGCCTCCCTACAATGTGGGAAAGGAGTATGATGATGATTTGTCTTTAGATGAATATCTGGATTTGCTTACGGGAGTTTTCAGGCAAACCTATAAAAAACTTGTCACAGGCGGGAGGGCATGCATAAACATTACCAATGTAGGAAGAAAGCCCTACATTCCCCTTCATGCAATGGTGATTGAAACGATGCTTGATTTGGGATATCTCATGCGCGGTGAAATAATATGGGACAAGTCCGCAAGTGCTGGAGGCTCATGTGCCTGGGGAAGCTGGATGTCAGCGTCAAATCCTGTTTTAAGGGACTATCACGAATACATACTGATTTTTTCAAAGGATTCCTATTCCAAAAACCCTTCCCAAACTAAAAGGGACACGATTGAAAAGGATGATTTCATTCACTGGACGCAAAGCGTCTGGAAGTTTCCGGCTGTCAACGCCAAAAGGATAGGTCATCCCGCACCGTTTCCTGTTGAACTTCCGCACAGGCTGATAAACCTTTATTCCTATGAGGGGGATGTAATCCTCGACCCGTTCTGCGGAAGCGGAACAACTGCGATTGCTGCAGTTAAAAACAGAAGAAACTATATATGCTATGACATCAACGAGAAGTATATTGAACTTGCAAAAGACAGACTGGAGAGGGAAAAATGACACAAAACAAAAGCGCCATGACGATTATCGGAGGCACACGTGGCCTTGGAAGATGGATGGCGGAGCATCTGGGTAATGATTTTGAAATAACAATAACAAGCCGTGACGAGGCCTCAGGGCGTAAAGTGGCCAGTGAGATGAATGTGGGCTATAACAATGACAATATCGCAGCTGTAAAGGATGCAGACATTATCCTTTTCTGCGTTCCGATTGAGCATATGGTGGATACAATAGCCCAGGTCGCTCCCCATGCTCCTGAAGGGTCTCTTCTCATGGATGTTGCAAGCGTTAAAACAGAACCTGCAGAGGCATTGGAGAAATACGCTCCTGAAAACGTGGAGATATTGCCTTGCCATCCGATGTTCGGACCGAGGGTTCCCACACTCAAAAGGCAAATCATAATCTTGACTCCAATCAAAAACAAATCAGGGCAATGGTTCGGCCGTGTTGAAAATTATCTTAAAAAGACAGAATGCGAAGTAGTCATTACAACCCCTTCCGAACACGACAAATACATGAGCATCGTCCAGGGCCTGACCCACTTTTCATACATCAGCCTTGCATCGGCAATCAGAAAGCTCAACATCAACGTCAAAAGGTCAAGGTCATTTTCAAGTCCGGTTTACACAATAATGTTGGATATGGCTAGCCGTGTCGTCTTTCAGAATCCGCATCTGTACTATTCAATACAGAAAAATAACAAGGAAACCTCAAATGCAAGAAAAACACTTATAAAGGAATGCATCTATCTGTCAAATCTCATTGAGGAGGGCGATGAGGAGGACTTTGTCAAAAGCATAGTCGAATCGGCAAACCACATCGACGAATATGAGGATGCTCTGATAAGATCAGACATGGCAATAGGCATGCTCACCCAGAAGGCGAACGTACTGACAAAAAGGATGGGTGAGGAAGTGGGACTGCAGCACAACGTCTCCAAAAAGGTCCATGTGGGTGTTGTAAGGTATGTAGATTCAAAATTCGCAACCCTTGAAAGTCCTGACGGCAGCCAAATCAAATTAAAGCTTTCCAAACTCGACATTTTATCTGACGAAGAGCTGTTTGAATGGAAAAGGAACAATCTCAAGCTGGAGCATTTCACTCTCCGGGTGCTTCTCGCCTCAACATGCGATGAGAAATGCCTCCTTGAGATGTTTAAAAATATCGAACAGGTCATTGACGCTGAAATCATTGATGTCTGTGACGGCGGCCAGATTGACGAGTCTCTTTCAAGCTTCACATTCCGCTACTCGGTGTTTGATGGGTCTGATAAGAGCTATGTCGAAGACTACATCAGGGGTATTGGTGGTGTGATAAGGGATTAGTCAAGATGATTTGAGGATAATATTATTTAATAGTATCAACTAATATTATAATAATAAACTTATTTGTGGGATTATTATGGATACACCAATAGTGATATTGAACTATAAAACTTACTTGGAATCAAGCGGTATAAAGGCTTTGGAACTTGCACATGATTTGGAAAGCGCTGCCAGTGAATCTGGAATCACAATGGTTGCAGCTCCACAAGCGGCTGATATCTACAGAATCAGTCAGGAAGCCTCCCTTCCAATTTATGCTCAACACATTGACCCTATTGCTCCCGGCGGACACACAGGGTCAAACTTAATAAGCACATTAATCGATGCTGGAATAAGCGGTTCATTGATTAACCATTCAGAAAACAGGATGAAGTTGGCAGACATTGCAGAGGTCATAAGATTATGCAACGAGAATGAAATTGAATCATGCGTCTGCACAAACAACATCGAAACCTCAAAGGCTGTTGCGGCACTTGCACCTACTGCAGTTGCAGTGGAGCCTCCTGAACTGATAGGAACCGGAATTCCAGTATCACAGGCACAGCCTGAAGTCGTTGAGGACACTGTAAAAGAGGTTAAAGCCATCAACAAAGACATTAAAGTGTTGTGCGGTGCAGGAATCACCACAGGTGATGACATGAAGGCAGCAATGGATTTGGGTGCTGATGGGGTACTTCTTGCATCAGGAATTATTAAGGCGGAAAGTCCAAAAGATGCTTTACTTGATTTGGTAAGCAAATTATAATTATTAGAGTGAGAAAATGGCTGATTTTAATACTATTGACGATTTTGACATTGAGGACAAGACAGTATTGGTAAGGGTTGATGTCAACGCCCCTGTAGATCCAAGTTCAGGAATAATTCTCGATGATACAAGGCTCAAGCTCCATGCAAGAACAATCAAGGAACTGTCAAACAAAGGGGCAAAGGTCGTAATTCTTGCACACCAAAGCCGTCCTGGAAAAAAGGATTTCACAACACTTTCCCAGCATGCAGATGCCCTGTCTGAAATTCTAAACTTAAGGGTTAACTATGCAGATTCCATATTTTCAAGCTCCGCAAAAGAAGCTATCCGTAATTTAAAACCCCACGAAATTTTATTGCTTGAAAATGTAAGATTTTTCTCCGAGGAAACCCTTTCAAGAACACCTGAGGAGCAGTCAAAGACCCTGCTTGTAAGACATTTGACTCCATTGGTTGACTATTATGTAAATGATGCGTTTGCAGCGGCCCACCGTTCCCAGGCATCACTTGTCGGATTTACAGTAAACACTCCTTCCGCAGCAGGCCGTGTAATGGAAGAGGAACTGACAGTCATTCAGGATGCCCTTGACAATGTGGAACATCCTTGCGTATTCCTTTTGGGCGGAATGAAACCTGACGATTCAATAGATGTTATGGAAAACGTATTGAGCAACGGAACTGCAGATTCAATTCTGACAACAGGTATTGTTGGAAACATTGTACTGTGGGCTTCCGGTGCTGATATAGGTCAGGTCAATATGGATTTCATAAAAAGCAAAGGATATGAGGACATGGTTGAAAAGGCCAGAGGCCTGATTGAAAGGTTTGGCGACAAGGTCAAATATCCTATTGATGTTGCATGTGAAATCGATGGTGAGAGGGTCGACATTGACATCGGTGAAATTCCTAACGAAGCCATTTTTGATATAGGCATCAAGACAATTGCATTTTATGCAAAGGAAATCAGGGATGCCAAATACATTTTTGCAAACGGTCCTGCAGGTGTATTTGAAGACCCTAAATTTGCAATGGGAACAGAAGACCTGATTAATGCTATGGCAACCTCAACAGGTTTTACACTCATTGGAGGAGGTCATATTGCAGCCGCTACAGCTGGACTGGGTCTTGAAGATCACATGAGTCACTTAAGCAGTGGTGGTGGGGCTTGTATCAGTATGCTTGCAGGCAAAAAGCTTGCAGCTGTAGAAGCTTTAAAAAACAGTAAAAAATAATTTTTTTACTTTTTATCTCTTTTTTTTAAAAAAATAAAATATTAGCTATTAAAGATTTTTAATAGCTCTTCGGAAGATTTTTTAGGATTATCAGAACTCATTATGGCACTTACAACGGATAATCCTGCTATTCCTGTATCTGACAGTTCAGAGGCATTGTCCAGATTTATCCCGCCAATGGCCACTACAGGAATGTCGATGGATTCAACGATTTTTTTCAGTTCTTCTTTTGTTACTGAATCTGCATCGTCCTTGGTTTGTGTTGGAAAGACGGCTCCACATCCAATGTAGTCGGCACCATCATTCTGGGCCTTTTTTGCTTCAGAAACTGTGGCTGCTGAAACTCCAAGAATCTTGTCTTCGCCGATAAGTCTTCTTGTAACATCACATGGCATGTCTGATTGGCCTACATGGACTCCGTCAGCATCAACCGCCAGTGCAACATCGACCCTGTCGTTAATGATTAGTGGAACATTGTATTTTGCAGTTATTTTCTTTACTTTCAATGCCAAATTATAAAAGTCAAGGGTATCTGCGGTTTTTTCTCTAATCTGGACTACGCTGACTCCGCCTTTGATTGATTCTTCTATTGTTTTTAGGAATTTCTCTACATCATCGCTTTTGTCTGTGACAAGATAGAGTGACAAATCTAGATTTTTCATAATATCTTAATGTTTGATTCTGTAATCAGGCTTTCGGCATTTGTTTTGTAGAGATAATCGATTAGATATGCTCTAAATGAACCGGTTCCTTCATCATTTTCATCCACTTTTGCTCTTGCCTTTTCACCTGCAAGGTTCATTGCCAAAATTGCAACGAGACTTCCTTCAAGAGGTGTTGACCCTCCGATACAGCTTCCAACTATTGATGAGAGCATGCAGCCGCTTCCTGTAATCAATGGCATCATGTCATCTCCATTGTCGATTGCTATTGTGGTTTCGCCGTCGCTTAATATGTCGATAGGTCCGCTTGCAAGTATTGTGGTGTCCAATTTATTTGCAACCTCTTTTATGATTTCTCCGTTTGCGGCGAGGTTTTCATCTGTGATGATGTCATCGGCATTAACGTCAACGCCTTTTGCGGTGTTGTTTTCGTCAATAACGCCAATCAATTTTGCAATCGCTTTTATTTCACTTATGTTTCCTCGAATTGCGGCCATTTTATAATTTTCAATTAAATCCAATGTGGTTTTGTTTCTAAGTTGTGTCACTCCGACTCCTACCGGATCAAGGATTATCGGTGTATCGGTTTTGTTTGCGGCTTCGGCACTTACTTTCATGGCTTCAACCTGGTCTTTGCTTAGTTTTCCGATGTTTATGACCAGCGCATCTGCTATTGCTACAACCTCTTTTAGCTCTTCTACATCTTCGGCCATGAATGGTGAACCGCCTATTGCAAGAACTGCATTTGCGCAATCGTTGATGGTTACTGAATTTGTTATACAATGAGTTAATGGATTTTTTGTTTGAATTTCTTTTAGCGTTTCTTCAATATGATTCAATAATTCTTCTTCTTTATTTATCATGATTATTAATTATAAATTATTTTATATTTATAGTTTAATATTTCAATTATTAAAAAAAGTGGTTTTATCGTAAAGTATTTAAATGACTTTTTATATAAATTACATTGTTCTATAATATTAACATATTGCCTCGGTGGCTCAGTCTGGTAGAGCGCGAGACTTGTAATCTCGTGGTCG
>NZ_CAMVTE010000008.1 GCF_947170395.1 uncultured Methanobrevibacter sp.
CTCGAACCTGTGACCAATCGGTTAACAGCCGAACGCTCTACCTACTGAGCTACGACGGCATATGAACACCCATCTCACTTAACCAAATAAAACCCATGTCTAAAAATCAAAGACTTTAAACAGTAATAATAGTTATTATTTGGATACTATATAAACCTTTTGGTTTTTTGGAAAATTATTGCAAAATAATAAAATTCTATAAAATAATTACTACTAACTAATATATAAACTTTAAGAAACTTATATAAAAACATGGATTTAGACTTATTTGACCTGATTAAAAAAGCCAATGAAACAACATTAAATAGGCATGGAAATCTGATAACTCTTGAAAGAGCAGTATTCCTCTCCTGGTGGTGTGACAAGGGAGACTGTGCATTCTGCTACATGTCCACTCAAAAAGATAAAATTAAGGACCCTAAAAAGGCCAGAAGAAACATCAACAACATTTATGCAGAAGCGGAAATGTGCAAACGTCTGGATTGGAATATCGAATTTTTATCCGGAGGATACGAATCGTTCACAACACAGGAAATCAAGGATATCGCCACAACAATCAAGGACATTACCGGCGAGGGAGTATGGCTGAATACGGGAATTACCGACGATTTGGCAGAATACGGCTCAGAAATCCAAGGAATAACAGGTGCTGTTGAAGTGGCAAATCCGCAGATTCATGAAAGAGTGTGCCCATCCAAAAAGTTAGATGATATCAGCAATATGTTAGATGTTGCAGGTGATTTGGGCTTTAAAAAAGCAATAACAATAATTTTAGGCCTTGGCGAAACCCTAGATGACGTTAATTATATTATCGATTATATCAAAGACCACAAAATAGATCGTGTAATATTTTATTCTCTAAATCCTCACAAGGAAACCATTTACGCAAACTCCTCACAGCCTGCTTCACTTTATTATGCTCAGGTTGTAGCACAGGTCAGATTGGCATTTCCGGACATTGAAATAATCTGCGGAACATGGATAGACAACCTGGCAAATATCGGAATACTGATTTTAAGCGGAGCCAACGGAATTACAAAGTTCCCTCTTTTCAAAATGTTTGGAACAAAATACGGCAAAAGAGTAGAGGAAGAAGTCAAATGGGCCGGACGGGACTTGAAAGGAACATTTACCGATAAAAATATGTTAGACCCTCAGAAAAGTGAAATATCACCAGAATTAGATAAATTTATTAAACGCTATGTCAAGGAATCATTAAAAAATAAATACTAGTTACCAATACTTATCCAACGATTCTTTAAAAAAAAACAAATAAGATGCATTAAAAACCCTAAACCAATAAACTAATTTTTCAAATTTTAAAAACCGGGAAATAAAATGGAAGACAACATTGTAAAAACACCACAAACTTCCTGAAAAGATTTTATGCCAATAAAATGAAAAACTATAGCTAAATTAAAAAAACACCCCCATTTACCATATCAGAATGCCTAAAACCAACCTATATATTACATGAAATAAATACATAATATATATAAATTTTATTTAAATAGTGAGGATATAATGCCCAATCTAAACATAAGGAGGAATCATCATCTCTAGAAATAATATCGATTTGAATGAAGAATTCTTCATAATTGATTCAGATAACATTAACTCAATTCAGAATAGATTTTTCGGATACACCATCCAGAACAATGAAATTGCATTTGAAAATGAATTCAGAAGCGAAAAGGGCATTAACGGAAGCGGAGCATATGTATTTATTGATGTAAAAGATGATAAAATCTCCGTGTTCCAGGACCAGACCGGATCTTATGGAATATACATATACAAAACTGAAAACTATTTTGCCATCTCCAATTCCTTTTTAAAACTCATTGAATTTTTATCAAAATCCAAGTATCCGATTTCATTGAATCGTGATTTTGCAAATTATTACTTGAGTGCAGGGATTGTGCCTCTATTTCCTGACGAAACACTTATTGATGAGATTTGTGTCCTGCCAAGAAATTATACAGCACATATCAATAAAAATACCTCAGAAATTTCATTTGAAAAAATCGACTATCAGGAAAAAACAATTTCACTTGATTGTGAAGAAGGTGTGGCGATATTGGACAAGTGGTTTGACAAATACGTTGAACTGTTCAGGTCAATCAGACACACCACCAATTCCATAACCCTTGATTTAAGCGGAGGATATGATTCAAGAGTGAATGCAGCAATATGGTTATCAGCCAACATCAATTTGAAAAATCTGAAAATATTCTCAAACCAAAAAGACGTATTCAGTGAAGATTATGAAATCGCATCGAAAATAGCTGAACATTTTGATTTTGAACTGAACAATACCGTTGCAAAACAGACAATCCCATACAGCATGAAGGATTCCATTAATATTACAGAATACAGTCAGCTAGGATTTCATAAGCTTAGAAATTTCCCGATATTCAGATTCGCTCAGCCACACTACAGAATTTCCGGCCATTGCGGAGAAATCAGAAGAAGATATCCGAATAAGCCTTTAAAGGATTATGGTGAGGCAATTCTTAAAAAATCAAAATCATATGGTAATACCTACTTTAATTCAACCAAAACATTAATTGACAGGAAATTTAAAGAACTGTGTGATAAATACGATTCAAATTCTGAGTCTAAAGAGTTATCCTCTATATTATATACTGAAACAAGGAACAGATATCATTACGGCAAGGAATTTATTGAAGGATATCTGCACAATAAGATTACCATTTCACCACTGGCCGATCCTGATTTATGCAAATTGCAGATAACAACACCTGAATGTGATGACGATTTATTAATTCACACATTCATTTTGCTAAGGCATTGCCCTGATTTATTATACTTCAATGTTGAAGGCAACCGCCAAATCAATGAAGAGACAATAAGATATGCATCCGAAATAAATGAGAAATATCCTTATACTCCTAAAGATTATTCATTTATTGAAGGTCCTAAACTGGATGAGGACATTGAAAACGAAGAAAATATCCTTAAAAATGGCGATTGCGAGAAAAAATTTAAAAACATCTTTTATTCCAAAAATTTCATTAAGGAATATGAGAAGTATTTCACAAAGAAATCCTATAGAAAAATTAGAGATAAAATTGACAAAGACCCAAATCATCCCCTTCAGGACGTTTACTCAGCAATAGACATGCTGAAAGTCATTGAATACATCAATATAAACAATACATTAAGAAGAGACTCCATCGGATCTTGGTTGGAATCATATCCTGCAGAAATAGATGAAAGGGAATTTGAAATCGATAAAATGCTCGATAATTACCACACATTAAGGGTGGATTTGAAAAATTTCGGGCTTGAAAACAATAACCTGGAAATCTTGGAGTCCACAGACATTGAATTGGATGAGACAACACCAGACTGGTTTTGTGACGAAAAAGGAACCGGACACGTAATAAAAACCGAAAGGAGCAAATTACATCTTAAGTTAAAAGTGATTAATGACGGTAAAATAGACATTAAACTCAAAGGCCAATTTGCAAAAGCACAAAACGGCAAGAAATTCCCGATTTACATTGACTGCACCAAATTCGAAGTTGATGGAGAAAACATGCTTGAAACAAACACGCTCGTCAATCATGATGATCCTATTAAATTTGAAAAGGAAGTAAATAATGGAGACATCATTTCAGTTAACATAGAATGGCTACCGTTCAACAAATCATCCATCTACCATACTAAAGAGCTGGATTCACTTAAAGAAGAAAACAGAATTTTAAAAGAAAAGTTGGATACCCAAATATTTAATTTTAAAAATGTCGTGAAAAAAATTAAATAGCCATCAATTAAAATTTTCATTTTGGTTTGATGCCCAACGGATTTTCCAATTTTCAAAAATCTTTATAAATTACATTAAATAAATATTATTATAATATAAAAATTACCCAATTGGAGGAATTATTATTAGTGACGATGTCGATATGATGTGTGGACTTGAAATCCACGTACAACTAGAAACCGAATCAAAATTATTCTGTGATTGTCCTACAAATTATCAGGACGCACCTGCAAATTCAAACATCTGCCCTGTTTGTTTAAACCAGCCAGGTGCCAAACCACATCCTACAAACGAAAAAGCATTGGAAAATGCGTTAATGATTGCGTTAATGTTAAACTGTGAAATTGACCAAGGCGTTACATACTTTATGAGAAAACACTATGATTATCCTGACTTGCCTTCAGGTTACCAAAGGACTTCAGTTCCTATTGGAATCAAAGGAGAATTGAACGGAATCAGAATCAGGGAAATTCACGTTGAAGAAGACCCTGGCCAATACAAACCTGATTTAGGTATTGTTAACTTCAACCGTTCCGGAATTCCACTGGTCGAAATTGTTACTGAACCTGACATCAAATCTCCGGAAGAAGCCAGGAACTTTTTAAAAGAACTGATACGTGTTTTACAATACAGTGGAGCTGCTCGTGGAGAAGGTACAATGAGAGCAGACGTAAACATTTCCATCAATGGCGGAAACAGAGTGGAAATGAAAAACATCAACTCTATTAAAAGTGCATATAAGGCTTTGAATTTCGAACTTATCAGACAGAAAAACACTCTTAAAAGAGGAGGATTCATCAAACAGGAAACCCGTGCATATATCGATAACGGTAAAACCGGATCCACAAAGCACATGAGATTCAAGGAAGATGCTGACGATTACAGATTCATCACTGACCCTGATTTGCCACCGATGGAAATCTCTGACGAATCCATCGAAAAGGTTTTAGACATCATGCCTGAAGCCCCTCACAACAAAGTTAAAAGATTCGTTAGCGAGTACAAGATTGATGAAGAGACCGCTAAAGTTTTAACCTCAGAAATCGACTTGGCAATTGCATATGAAGAAGTTGTAAAAGAAATTGAACCTGTTTTTGCCGGCAAATGGATGAGAGATGAACTTAAAAGAGTTTTATCCTACAATAAATTAGACTTTGCAGACAGCGAAATAACTGCAGAAAACATAATCGAATTATTGAACATGATTCAAAACAAGGAGATTACAGTTAAAGCAGGGCAAAGAATCATCGAACAAATGCCAAATAATGAAAAATCACCTAAAGCAATTGCAGAAGAAATGGGATTACTGGGTGTTGTAAAGGATGATGAAGTACTTGCTGCAGTAAAACAGGCAATTGATGAAAATCCGAAAGCCGTTGAAGATTACCTGTCAGGTCAAAAAGCATCAATCAACTTTTTGGTTGGTCAAGTAATGAGATTGACCCGTGGAAAAGCAGATCCAGGTGAAACTGTCAAACTTCTTAAAGAAAATATTGAATAGGGGATAAAAATGGCTGGAAAGAAATCTTTTGTTAAAGATTATATGACAAAAAACGTTATTAGCGTTTCACCAGATACAAAAACTGATGAAATCATCAATCTAATGAAGGAAAGTCATCACAACAGTTATCCAGTAGTTGAAAACAACAAGTTAGTTGGAATGGTAACAGCATTCGATATCGTAGCGAAAAAAAGGGCAGAAACTGTTAAGGGAATAATGACCACAAAACTTGTTGTTGCAAATCAGAACTTAACAATCAACGACGCATCCCGTGTAATGTTTAGAAGAGGAATTTCACGCATGCCTGTTGTAAACGAAAAGGGAGAGCTTGTCGGAATCATTACCAATACTGATATGGTAAGGTCACACATCGAAAGGTCAACTCCAAACAAAGTGGACTATTTTAAAAAGACATTGGAACAGTTATACGGCATCCACACTACTTTAAGACATATGGACGTTGAAACCAATAAATTAAGACCTACACAGGACAGAGTCTATGCTGATGAGCTTGAAGGAAGAGCTTATGAACTTGAAAAAGGATTGGCAGAACCTGCAATTGTTGTGAAAACAGGAGAGCGATGGATTCTTGTTGACGGACACCACAGAGCTGTTGCATCAGCGCAAAGGGGTTATGAAACCGTTGACTCATATGTCATTGATTTGGGCAAGGACATCAAATTGGGAATGGAAAAAACTGCCGATAAAGCCGGAATCAAAACATTTGATGACATTGAAATCATTGATGACGATAAACATCCTTTAATTGCACTTACCGAAAGCATGCAAGATCAAGAATCAAAAGGTGACAATTAAATGGCTGATGAAAAGATTATAAGGGAAGTATATGAAGTTCTAGAATCAAGACGTGACAACCCGATTGATTCATACACTTCCAAAATCATGCAGGACAGCGACAAAAAGGCTGAAGACAAGATTCTTGAAAAAATAGCTGAAGAAGCTGGCGAAGTGTTGCTTGCTGCAAAAAACGATGAAAATCTTGTTTACGAATCAGTGGATTTGATTTTCCACACATTGCTCATTTTAGCATACAAAGGTGTGGAAATCGATGAAATATTTGACGAATTTGCAAGAAGAAGAAAATAATCAACTAAAGCGGTGCAGACATGTTTGACACATATGCTGAGAAAAAATTTTTACTCAAACAATTGGTTAAAAGGGATTTGACTTCCAAGTACAAGGATTCAGTTTTGGGAATAGCCTGGAGTTTTCTTAATCCGCTGTTAATCATGATTGTATTTACAGCTATCTTTTCAATGCTGTTTGGCCGTCAAATTGAAAATTATCCTGTTTATTTCTTATCTGGAAGAGTAATTTATGATTTTTACAAATCCGCAACCCAGGGAGCGATGAGATCCGTTAAGGGAAATGCATCCATCCTTAAAAAGATTTATGTTCCAAAATACATGTTTACAATAAGTAAGGTATGTTATGAATTCATTAACTTCCTAATTTCATTCATCATACTGTTTGGAGTTATGCTGGTTACCGGCGCTCAATTCCACATAACTACAATCTTTGCAGTGATTCCGCTGTTCTTTTTAGTTGTATTGATATTTGGAATCGGGCTGATACTGGCTGTTGGAAATACTTATTTCACAGATGTTGAACACCTATACAGCGTATTTGCACTGATACTGATGTATGCCTCTGCACTTTTCTATCCGATGGAAATCGTACCGGTTACAGTTCAAAAAATATTTACGCTGAACCCTGTTTACTGCGCAATTGCCTCATTTAGGGAATGTGTGATTTATGGATTATTCCCGGATGTTTCCACATTGACATATCTGGCAGTGTTTGCATTTACAACATTAGGTATAGGAATACTCTTATTCAACATATACAATAAAAAATTAGCGTTAGAATTATAAGATAGGTTTTATTATGAGTTTAATAGAAAAATTAAAGAACATTTTTAATAAAAAAGAAGATCCCATTCTTGAAACCAAGGAAAGACCTATTGTAAAAATTGAACCTAAATACAAAAACATGACCCTGCTTGCACCGGGCAAAACAATTTACGACGGTGATGAAAACTATTTCCATATTGAAGCTTATGATGAGAATAATGAACCTATCGGCAATGAAACAATAAAGGCAAAGATTTCAGGTGACGAATATGAATTTGTTACCGATGAAACAGGGCTTGTAAAATGGCTTGTTGATTTGCCTCCAAAAGAACATGTACTGAAAATCGAATTTCCGAATGGTGAATATTCGCAAATCATTGAAAGTGTGCTGACAATCCATAAGGCTGCCAGAAAACCTAAAAATCCGAAACCTAAAAAAATAGATGAAAAGCACTGTTCATTAAATGTCCCAAACATGAAAATGTATATACACAACGAAGGGCAGTTCTATGCAAAATTAAGGGATTACAGGTACCGTTCCCTTGCAAACGAAAAGGTAAAGATTACCATTAACGGTGAAACTCATGAAGTTATAACTGACAGAAAAGGATTTGCAAAGGTGGATGTCAAAGGTCTGGGCCCCGGAAAATATGATGTCGTCAGCGAATATGAAGGAAGCGAAAAATACAATCCGTGCAAGACAAAATCACAGCTGCATATGGCAATCAGAGACATTGACAAGGAAGTTATCATTGACGTTAAAAATCTGACCATGGAATTTAAAGTCACTAAAGACAAGATCGACACAATAAAGGAATTCATTATCAGAACCATCAAAAGAAACAAGGAAGAGCATGAAAAAATAAAAGTTATTGACGACATTTCATTTAAAGTGTATAAAGGGGATAAATTAGGTATTCTTGGATTCAACGGTGCCGGAAAAAGTACGTTGCTGAAAATCATGTCCGGAATTTACGAACCTACATCAGGATCAATAACAACCTATGGAAAAATTGCACCATTGCTGGAACTTGGTGCAGGTTTTGATAAAAACTATACCGGTAAAAATAACATTTATCTAAACGGAGCTTTGCTGAGCATCAGTGAAGACGTTCTCGAGGAAAAATACGATGAGATTGTCGAGTTTTCGGAATTGGGAGAATTTATAAACTACCCTATCAAGAATTATTCCTCAGGAATGAGAACCAAGCTTGGTTTTTCAATAGCTACACAAATCAATCCCGATATTTTAATCATCGATGAAATCCTATCTGTTGGAGACATCAAATTCAAGAAAAAGAGTGCTGATAAAATCAATTCAATGATGAAGGACGGCGTAACCGTACTGCTCGTTTCACACTCAATTCCTCAAATCAGAAAGATTTGTGACAGATGCATCTGGCTTGAAAACGGTAAAATAAAAATGTACGGCGAAGCCGAAGATGTATGTGATGCATATGTCAAAGGCGCTAGAAGAGACTATCAAAAAGAGAAAAACAAAAATAAGAAATAGGTCATAACATGGATAAAAGATGGATTTATATTTTAATAATATTTATTATTGGAGTTTCATGCCTATATTTGGTTGCCGACACATCAACCACAATCGGAAAGGCAAACGTTAAGGTAAACGCTTTTCTCATTACCATACCCGATTCATACAATATCGATGATACCGGTGGAGCCTATGCCCAGCTTATAAACAGAAATACTAATGAGATAATAAACGTTGAAGATATGGGCAAAGGAAACACAATCAAAGATTTTTCAGACATCGAAATTGACATGTTAGAAATGAACGAATCATTTAGCAAAGTGGAAAAGGGCACTTTTAAAATAGACAATGAATCATACACCTGCATCAGTTATGAAACTGACAGTGATGACAACACAACAAATCAAATAATCTACTTTACCAAATACAATCATACCTTTAGAATTGAAAGCACCAACATACAGAACAACAATACCCTAAAGGACAATATCAAATTCATCATGGATTCACTGACTCCTAATTACAAGCAAAAACAAGATTAATAAGATGAGAATATGGATGGCTTTAAGTTTTCAATTATCATTTCGGCGTATAACTCTGAAATCGATATTTCAAGATGCATAAAATCCATTGTAAATCAGACATTGAATTTTAAAAACAATGTTGAAATAATACTCATTAATGACGGCAGCAGAGACAAGACAAATGAAATCTGCAAGGACTATGCATCAAAATATCCTGAAAACATTCAATATATCTCCAAAAAGCATGAAGGCAAGGGCGCAAGCAGAAACTTGGGACTTCAGTTTGCAAAGGGAGAATACATTGAATTTCTTGATGGAGACGATTACCTTTCAAGAAATGCATTGAGAAATGTATTGGACTTTTTTGAAAACAACAGAAAGATAGATATCGTTTCAATACCAACCATCTTTCTGAAATCTGAAAACAGTTTCCCTTATTTTGATTTGAAATATGAAAAAACCGGTGTGGTCAACCTAATTGAAAATCCCGAGTTCATACAAATACAGACAAACCCCTGCTTTTTTAGAAGGTCCGTCCTCAAAAATGTCAATTTCTCAAATCAGCTGAAACTTTCAGAAGATATCTTCTTTATCAACAACATATTAATTGAAAATCCTAACCTTGGAATCTGCAGGGAATGCAATTACTACAACAATAAAGTCAAACCTAAAGCTGCATTGTTGAATATTATCCCAAATGCAAAGGAAGTGAATGATTCTGAAGTTAAGTATTTTCTAAAAAACCTGATTGAAAATGCCGTTGAAAACTTCACCCAGATTCCGGATTTCATCCAAAATACTATCATTTACTACTTTAACGAAATCATTCTAAACGAATCAATCAACGAAAAGTTGACCAAAAAGGAAATAAAAAAAGTAAGCAGTGAAATGAGGGATATTCTAAAATACATAGATGACGAGAACATCTACAATAAAGACCACATTGATGAGAAAATTAAAACATTTCTGCTGTATCTTAAAAACGATTATTCCTATACTGAAAACGATTTCATTAAATTGACAAAGTATTTGAAATTAGACACTATTTTCATTGACATCTATGAAATCCTCGATGATGAATTGCATATCCTTGCAAACATCAACTCAATAGCAGAATATGAAAAGATAAATGTCTATGTCAATGATGAAAAAGTGAAAACAAAAACACTTGAATTTCCACAAAGGGAAAAATATTATCTCAATGAAAAATACCTCTCCAACCATACATTTGAATTTCGCTACAAACTGGATGGAAATAAAAAATATGCCATCAGATTTGAGACAAACATCAACAAAAAGTTAAACATTGACTTTTCAAGACCCTGCAACTTCTCAAAAGTCGGAGGATATGCAAAAACAAAAAAATACCTCAGCACCTTAAAAAATAATCAAATTCACATTGCACGAAAAAGCAGAACAGACTGGATAAAAAATGAAATCAGAACCCTGGCAAGAATGCTGAAAAACAGGACCCCCGGATTTGAAACCGCAATCCCAATACGCATGATATACATGGCATTATACCCGTTTTTAAAGAACAAGCGAATTTGGTTTTACATGGATTTTCCAACAATAGCTGACGACAATGGAATGCATCTTTTCAAATATTCAATAAAACAGGACGATAAGGACATTAAAAAGTACTTTATTATCGACAAGAACACACCATATTATGAAAAAATGAAAGAGATAGGTCCCGTAATAGGATATCATTCAATAAAACATAGGATTTTGGGTCTTTTTGCAGAAAAAATCATTACTTCCCATCCAGACAACAACTACATCTATGCTTTTTGGGGCCATTACCCTAATTTTGCTGGCCTTCTCAAATCAAGCACATTATTTTTACAGCACGGAATAACCCTTAACAACATTTCCGGCTGGCTTAATAAATTTGACAAAAACCTTGATTTCATGTTAACAGCATCCCAAAAGGAATACGATTCACTGTTCAAATACTATTATAACTATGATGAGGACATCATCCAACTTTTGGGTTTTCCAAGATTTGACAATCTGAAAGATGAAAAGACAAAAACTATTTTGCTGATGCCTTCCTGGAGAAGATATCTGAATCAGGAAAACAAATACACAATCAGCAATTCCAACTATCTGAAAACATACAATTCCCTTATAAATAATAAAAAACTGATTCAAACACTAAAGGACAACAATTATAAAATAATTTTCAGACCGCATCCTCATGTTTACGAATTCATAGGGCTTTTTGATGAAAACGAATACATTAAAATTGATTATGAAAGAGGCAGCTATCAGGATCTGTTCAAAACCGGAGCCATTTTAATCACCGACTATTCATCTGTGGCCTTTGATTTTGCATATCTCAAAAAACCGGTTTTATATTACCATTACGGTGAAGATTATCATTTCAATCTCGAAGAAAGTTACTTCAATTATGAAACCATGGGTTTCGGTGAGGTATGTTCCAGTGAGGATGAATTGGTTGAGGTAATTGGAGAATATATTGAAAACGACTGTGAAATGAAGGAAAAGCACATTAAAAACGTTGAAGACTACTTCATATTCACTGACAAAAACAACTGTAAAAGAGTGCACGAAGCCATTAGTAAAATTCCGCCTAGAGACTGAACTCCATATTGTGCATTCCCCTTTCAAAACTGCCTATCTTAACTCTTTTTTTATTGAACTCCTTAAATCCTATAGATTCATAAAGTTTTTTGGCGCCTTTATTTCTAAAGTCGGCATCGAGAATTACGCGAGAATAGTTTTTAGACCTTGCATAATTGATTACATCACATACTACCTTTCTTCCAAGGCCACATCCTCTTTGGGATTCATCGATGGCCACTTCGGCAAGGTACAGATCACCTTCTTCAATGTCGCATAAAACAAAATGATCCAGAATATCCACCAAAAATAGCTTTGGGGATTTCCAGTGAAATTCATGCTTGTCATCATGCAGATAGATGCTTACATAACCTATAATCTTGTTATTTTCATCCAAAATGACCTTAAAATAATTATTTAAACTTTTTTTGGATAAATATTTTGAAATCGCATCGATTGCATCCTTATCGGATTTGAAAAACATGTCGAAAGTTCTATAGTCAACATCATAAACTAACTTGGCAACCTGTGAAACGTCATGTTTTTGCTTATCAAAAGTCTCGTAAATCAAATCAATCACTGTTAACAATAGTCAATGCAAAAACACCTGCTCCAAAACCATTGTCAATATTGACAACAGCTATGCCCGGAGCGCATGACTGAAGCATCGCATCCAAAGCCACACGGCCGCCTTCTCCTACACCATATCCAACAGAGGTCGGAACACCAATTACAGGAACGTCCACAAGCCCTGCAACAACTGAAGGAAGCGCACCTTCCATTCCGGCACATACTATAAATGCCCTGACGCCTTCCTTAACCATATGCGCAATTTGGGGAAACAGCCTGTGAATTCCGGCAACTCCTATATCATATGAGGTAATCGCTTCACATCCCCCTTCCTCTACAATTACACGGGCCTCTTCGGCTATGTTAATGTCGGAAGTGCCGGCAGTAATGATGCCTATCTTTGCAATATTTTCTTTTGTCCTTTCCTGCTTTCTTATAACCAATATCTGGGCCTTTTTATTGTAATCAAGGATAAATGAGTTATCACCCAAATCGTCCAAAATCTTCTCATACCTTTCATCGGACAGCTTGGTTATTATCAAATCATCATCATTGTTTTCCAGATACTTTTCAATAATCAGCAATAAATCGTCATAATCCTTGCTTGGAGAAAAGACCGCTTCGGGAAAACCTGTTCGACTGCTGCGCTTGCTGTCAAATTGAGCAATCCCGTCAAGTTCCAAAATGGCATCTGCCTTCAGGAGATTTTCAGCGTCGTTTATATCAATTTCCCCATTAATCAGTCTTTCAAGTATTTCTTTCATATTACTAATTAGGATAAAATTTTATATAAAATTTAACTTAAATAATATATTTATGAAAGCCCGAAAGATTTTAACCCAAGGTATAGTTCAAGGTGTGGGATTCAGGCCTTACGTGTATCGTCTTGCATCCGAATTGGACCTTAAAGGACACGTGAGAAACCTTGGAAATGTGGTTGAAATCATAATTGAGGGCGACAAAACCGATTTGTTTATTGAAAGACTACCGAAGGAACTGCCACCAATAGCCAAAATAGATTCCATGAGCATTGATGATGTTGACGAAATCTGTTATGCTGATTTTCAGATTCTTGAAAGCGGTGATGAATATTCCGGCATCAGCGTAATTCCGCCCGACATTGCAATTTGTGATAAATGCCTTGAGGAAATAAGAAATCCAAAAGACAGGCGATACAAATACGCATTCAATGCATGTACAGATTGCGGACCGAGGTTTACAGTCATTGAAAGTGTTCCATATGACAGAATCAGGACTTCAATGGATGAATTTCCGCTATGTGACGAGTGTCTTGTCGAATACAGGCAACCTCTTGACCGAAGATATCATGGAGAGGCTATTTGCTGTCCTGACTGCGGACCCCAAATGGCGTTTTATGACAAACAGAATAAAATCTATACGGAAAATCCCATTAAAATGGGAGCGGACGTTCTTAAAGACGGGAAAATACTGGCCATTAAAGGGATTGGCGGAACACACCTTGTTGTTGATGCATATAATGATGAGGCAATAAAGGAATTGAGAAAACGTTTGAACCGTCCAAATCAGGCATTTGCGGTCATGAGCAAAGATTTAAAATCAGTTCAAAACTACGCCCAGATGTCTGAAAAGGAAATCCGAACAATCACATCAAATAAAAGGCCAATCGTTATTTTAAAGAAAAACGACAACTACCCTTTCCCGGACAGCCTATCACCGGGACTTCACAACATAGGAGTCATGCTTCCATACTCACCAATGCACTATCTGCTTTTTGATGAAGGCGAAATTGACACCTACGTAATGACTTCGGCAAATATCCCCGGAGAGCCGATGATGATTGAAAACGAAGACATTATAGGCGGAGTCAATGATTATTCCCTTGTTCACAACCGCAGAATTCTAAACAGGTGTGACGATTCAGTCATAAGATTCAGAAACAATGAACTGTCATTCATAAGAAGGTCTCGGGGATACACTCCCGAACCATATACCATCAGCTATGAGGTAAATGACCTTAATGTGCTTGCATTGGGCCCTGAGCTTGACGTGACATTTTCAATAGCCAAGGACAATATAGTTTATCCTTCGCAGCATATCGGAAACACCAACAAACCGAAGACATTGGAGTTTCTGCGCCAAGCCATTGAAAATATGGAAAGAATTACCAAAATCAATGAATTTGATGTTATTGCATGTGATATGCATCCCCACTTTTTTACAACAAGGCTTGCCCATGAACTGGCGGAAAAATATGGCTGCGAAGTGCTGCCTGTCCAGCACCACCATGCCCATTCAGCAGCTCTTGCAAATGACCATTCCATTGATGAAATAATAGTCATTGCCGCTGACGGAGTGGGATATGGAAGTGACGGCACAAGCTGGGGCGGTGAAATCCTTTATACCGACATCAATAGCTTTGAAAGATTGGGCCATTTGAAACCTCAGCTGATGCCCGGAGGAGATGTGGCAACCAGATATCCTGCAAGGATGCTTGCAAGTATTCTAAATGACGAAAAACTAATTAATAATTATGCAAATTATTTCAAATATGGCGAAAGGGAAATCGGCATGATTTTCAAACAGCTCGAATCCGGATTGAATGTGGGAACAACAACAAGTACCGGAAGAGTACTGGATTCAATGGCAGTTGCCCTTGAAGTATGTCATGAAAGAACATACGAAGGGGAATGTTCCATGAAACTTGAATCCTGCGCATATTATGCAACCGAAGATTTGGAAATCCCATATTTGATTGAAAATAATACTCTAAACACAACAGAAATCCTAAAGGAAGTTGTTAAACTATATCAAAACGGAGAAAAAAAGGCAAATGTCGCATATGCAGGACAGAATGCAGTTGCAAAAGGTCTGGCAGAACTTGCAGTCAGGGTCTCTGATAAAAAGAATATTCAGGATATAGGCGCTACCGGAGGAGTATTTTATAACGAAGCCATCACAAATGCCGTCAAAAATCATGTTGAAGGCAACGGATGCAAATTCATCCAACATCTAAACACCTGTGCTGGAGACGGATCCGTTTCACTCGGACAGGCAATTATTTCAAAAAAAGAATAAAAAATGGTTTATGCAAATAAACCATTGAATTAATGACCACAAAAAAGTTTTTATCTGTTATTTAAAGTTCTCTCAAGAATATATTCGGCCCTTTCCTTAAGGTTGCCGTATAATCTTATCTGATTTTTAAGCTCATCTATCGCTTCAAGCTGGCCTGAATCTATTCTCTTTTCAATATCCAATAATTTTGACCATTCGTCACCTGAAGGAAGCTGAAGGGTGTTTAACATGTCCTCTGAAAGGTTTACGTCAAAGGTGTTTCTGTTAATGGTAATGTGAATGTTAACCTCATTTTGCAAATCATAATATTTACGCGGACGACCTCTCAGGATTTTTTTATATGAAGAGTTCAGGATACCTATCTCTTCCATTGCACGCAAATGTTCTATGATTGCCTTTTGACCGATGTCGAGTTCATTAGATATTTCACTGACGAACATAGGCTCTTCCCTTAAAAGGTTAATGATGTCTCTTCTGGTTTTACAACCCATTACATCGAGGATATCCTCTTTATCAATCTCTCCTAAGTGGTCGTTATAGTTTCCTCTAATTTCTATGTGGCCATTAGAAGAATTGACATTTCTATTATTTTTTCGAATGTCGTTACTATCTGTCATGATTATACATTATATTAAAGATAATATATAAATCCCTATGTTTTTGTTACAACATGTAAGAAAAGGATTAACCCCCCAAATGAGCATTAAAAATAGAGAATACCAAACCCAACAATTTTTAAAAATCTGAAATATGCAAAAATCCCATATTTTAAAATATAAAATAACATAAGCAAGATTCAATGCAAATAAATGATTTAAATCGAATATCACAAACACTTTCATTATCGAAACCTTTATATAACTTTTTGTTACTATAATATAGTAAGAGAAAGATAACTTTTTGTTACTTTAATATTTTGGTTCCGAAAAACTTGAAGTAATAACTCTGATTTGATGAACCATTTTCCTATATGTCCATAAATTCCCAAAACCAAATATTAAAGAGCATTAAGTTCAATTCTCGATTAAGAGTTATTACAAAGGTTTTTCAAACAACCCTAAAAAAGGTGTCCATATGACTGACGAAAAAAAGAGTGAAACTGAAGTTTGCCAAGAGGATCTTCAAGAACCAACCGAAGAGGTCGTCGATGAGTTAGCCCTCAAGGATGAAGAGATTGCAAAACTCAAAGAAGATCTTGAAAAAAAGGAAGCTGAAACTCAGGAATACATTTCACTGTCTCAAAGACTGCAGGCAGATTTTGAGAATTTCAAAAAAATTACCGACAAACAGAATAAGGAAATCATTAAATTTGCCAATGAGAACATTATAAAAGAGTTTCTTGACTGTTATGAAGACTTCGGAAGAGCTTTAGAAGTTGAAAACGATGATAATTTAAGAGAAGGAATAGAACTTACCTACAACAAGTTCAAAGACATTTTAGCAAAAGAAGGTGTGGAAGAAATTTCCGCAAAAGGCGAAAAATTCGACTTGAACAAACATGAGGCATTGATGGTTCAAAAATCAGATGATGTTGAAAACGGATATGTCATAGAAGAACTGATGAAAGGATATATGTATAAGGATAAAGTTCTCAAATACTCAAAAGTTATTGTTTGTAAAAAATAATATTACGTTTATTTAATTATATAATAAAAAAAATTGGTGATAATTATGTCTGATACTAAAAAAGAAAAAATTATTGGAATTGATTTAGGTACAAGTAACTCAGCAGCATCAGTACTTGTAGGAGGAAAACCAACCACAATCCCTTCAGCTGAAGGAGCAAGTCAATACGGTAAATCCTTCCCAAGTTATGTTGCATTTACTGAAGAAGGTCAAATGTTAGTTGGAGAACCTGCAAGAAGACAGGCAGTTACCAACCCTGAAAACACAATCAGTGCCATCAAAAGAAGCATGGGTACTGACCACAAAGTGACTGTAAACGGAAAACAATATTCTCCACAAGAAATCTCCGCATTCATCTTGCAAAAAATTAAAAAAGATGCTGAAACCTTCCTCGGAGAACCTATTCAAAAAGCTGTAATTACCGTACCTGCTTACTTTGACGATAACCAAAGGACCGCAACCAAAGACGCAGGAACCATTGCCGGTCTTGATGTAGTAAGGCTTGTAAACGAACCAACCGCAGCAAGTCTCGCATACGGTCTTGACAAAGCTGATGAAGAAGACATGAACATTATGGTTTACGATTTAGGTGGAGGTACCTTGGATGTAACCATCATGGAATTCGGTGGAGGAGTATTTGAAGTAAGATCCACCAGCGGAGACACCCAACTCGGTGGTACCGATATGGATAACGTATTAATCAAATACCTTGCAGATGAATTCAAAGCACAAGAAGGTATCGATTTGATGGATAACGACCAAGCAGTACAAAGATTAAGAGAAGCTGCTGAAAAAGCAAAAATCGAATTATCCACCACTACAACCACTGAAGTAAACTTACCATTTATTGCAATGGGAAGCGATGGAACTCCTAAAAACTTAATCATTTCACTTACTAGAGCAAAATTAGAAGAACTGGTTGACAGCATTGTGGAAAAATCCGGAAAACCAATGCAACAGGCATTAGATGATGCAAAAATGAACAAAGCAGATATTGACAAAATCATTTTAGTTGGTGGACCTACCAGAATGCCAATCGTACAACAATTTGTAGAAAAATTCATAGGAAAACCAGTTGAACGTGGTATCGACCCAATGGAATGTGTATCCATGGGTGCAGCTATTCAAGGAGGAGTATTAGCTGGTGAAATTAAAGACATCGTTCTTTTAGATGTAACTCCATTATCCTTAGGTATTGAAACCTTAGGTGGAGTATCCACTACATTAATCGAAAGAAACACTACCATTCCTACCAAGAAAAGTCAAGTGTTCTCCACTGCTGCAGATAACCAACCATCTGTAGACATCAACGTATTGCAAGGAGAAAGAAAAATGGCTGCAGACAACACTTCACTTGGACGTTTCCAACTCGTAGGAATCCCACCTGCACCTAGAGGTGTTCCACAAATTGAAGTAACTTTCGATATTGACGCTAACGGTATTATCAATGTAACCGCTAAAGACAAAGGAACCGGTAAAGAACAGGCAATTACCATTACCTCTTCCACCAAATTGTCCGATGAAGAAATCGAACAAAAAATCAAAGAAGCGGAAATGAATGCTGAAGCGGATGCAAAAAGACAAGAAGAAATCGAAATTAGAAACAACGCAGACTCATTAATTTACACTTCAGAAAAAACCTTAGACGAACTCAAAGATCAAGTATCTGAAGATGAAAAAACAAAAGTCGAAGGACTTGTAGCTGAATTAAGAGAACTTATAGCTGGCGATGATGTTGCTGCCATTAAAGAAAAGTCTGATGAATTATCAAATGTAATTCAAGAGATTGGTGCAAAAATTTACCAACAAGCACAAGCAGAAGCACAAGCTCAACAACAAGCTGGAGCTGACCCTAATGCAGGTGCTCAAGACAACAACGATGATGACACAATTGATGCAGACTATGAAGTAAAAGACTAGATTAAATAATAAAGTTTTATTACATTGTTAGGAAAAATATATTAAAATCAGAAATCAGAATCAATCAATAAACTAACAATAGATAAAACTATTATTTTTTCTATCTATTTTTTTTAAAATTATTTTTTTAAGGTGAACAAATGGCAGACAAGCGAGATTATTATGAAGTTCTTGGAGTGGATAAATCTGCGGATGAAAAGACAATTAAAAAAGCTTATCGTAAATTAGCCAGGAAATACCATCCAGACGTTTGTGATGAAGAAGGCGCTGAAGAAAAATTTAAAGAGGTAAGTGAAGCATATGCCGTCTTGTCTGATGATGAAAAACGTCAAAGATATGATCAGTTTGGTCATGCTGGAATGGATGGATTTACTGCAGAAGACTTCTATCAGAACGTGAACTTTGAAGACATTTTCCAGGGATTCGATATAGGAAACATCTTCGATATGTTCGGTTTTGGAGGAGGAAGTCGCAACCGTGGAAGAACAGGTCCTCAAAGGGGTTCAGACATATACACCGAAGTTCCAATTTCTCTCGAAGAGGCATTCCAAGGATGTGACAAGGAAATCAAGATTACCAGAAGCGAGTTATGTCCGACATGTAACGGGTCCAAATCAAAACCTGGCGTAGATCCACAAACATGCCCAAGATGTGGCGGAACAGGACAGATTAAAGAAGTAAGCAACACCTTCCTGGGCCAAATGGTTAATGTAAGGCCATGCAGAGAATGTGGCGGAACCGGTAAAATCATTACCGAACCGTGTGAAGACTGTCATGGTAAGGGAAGCAAAAGGAAAACAAAAACCATTAAAATTGAAATTCCGGAAGGAGTTGACGAAGGCAACCACCTGAGAGTATCCGGTGAAGGAAACTGCGGTGAAGCACCGGGACTTGAAGGCGATTTAATAGTTACAGTCCATATCAAAGGACATAGGAATTTCACCCGTGAAGGAGACCACCTATATTTAGAACAGCAAATCAGTTTCCCTCAAGCTGCTTTAGGTGACCTGATCAGCATTCCGACAATTGAAGGAAAAGAGGTTGAGTTTAAAATAACACCTGGAACCCAAAGCGGAACAGTATTCAAACTTAGGGGACAAGGTATGAACTCAGTCAGACATTCCGGCAGAGGAAATATGTACGTTACCGTAAATGTCGTGGTTCCTAAAAAATTAAATTCCAAACAGAAAAAATTACTCAACGAATTCGCTGAAATCAGCGGAGACGAAATTAAACATGTTGAAAAAGGACTCTTTGACAGGGTCAAAGATGCCATGAAATAAGTTAGCCAACGCTAATTTATTTTTCTTATTTTTTTTGAAATTATTCCACAAACACCCCCTCATTTACGCCATCGAATTATTGAAAATTCAGTCAAATAAATGATACTTTACATGAAAATTTATCAAAATAAATAATTGATGATTGAATTTAAACGATTCAAATTTTTAAAAAAAGATATTTGAATTGCATGACCTATATGTTTGAAGACACTTTTTGAAATTATTAAAAAAAGAAAAAAGTTAGTGAGAAATTAAATCTCACTAGTTAATTTTTATTGTTGCTGTTTTAGTTGCGGATTTGTATGTATTATCTCCAGCGTAGCTGACAGTGGCTTTATATGAACCTTTTTTAGTTAAACTAAGTTTGAAGGTTGCTTGGCCTTTATCATTGGTTTTTGCTGTGATAGTTTTTCCGTCAACTTTTAAGGTTACTTTTTTGCCTGCTCCGAAGTATGTTTTACCGTCTGCACCTTTTACAGTACTTAATGTTACTGTGTATGATTTGGTTTTTGCAGATGCTTTATATGATTTATTAGGAGCGCTGATTGTAACAGGTTTTTTGGTAATGGTAATCAAGTATACTGACATTGATGCGTCATACTTGTCATCACCTAAGAATGCTACAGCGAAAGTTAATCTGTTTTCGGCTGCAAGGTTGATTTGTACGCTTGCATAACCGTTTTTATCAGTGGATCTTTCAAGGCATTTACCGTTGTAACCGATTAAGACCAATTTGTTTGCAAGAGGTTTGCCGTTGATATCTTTAAGCTGTACGGTAAAGTTTCCACCTCTTTCACCGGCATTGTATTCTACAGCGTTTTGAGTGTAGTTGTTACCTTCAACAACTGTAGCTGTTCTAACTGAAGCAATATCTTTTAAGGTAATTTTAACGGTGGAATTTGCATTGAAACTGTCACCGAGATTTACCAATTCGATTTTACCGTTGGTTAAACCGGTAGCTTTGAAGACACCATCCTTATCAGTGGTGGTGACACCTACGATTTTACCGTCAACGGAATATTGAACTTTAGTATCAGCCATAGCTTTACCTTCAGCATCTTTCAGGACACCTGTAATGTTACAGTCACCGTCAACTTCGGTAATGACAATTGAAGTAGCGTTTTTCTCACCGATTTCAGGAGTGTTGTTGTAAACTTCTGCATTAGCAGCGTTTCTGACACCTTCGTCACCAATAAATCTAGCAGCTTTCAACATGTTGTCGTGCACTGAAGCATTGTTGTTGAAAACGTCTATTGGATATGAGCCGGTAGAGACTACTATGTTATTTGTAATTTCGGAAGTACCCTGTTGAACTTTAATACCGATAGTTTCTACACCAAATGCTTCCCATACATATTCATCACCGATATTAGAACCTGCCGCAACGATTAAAGTATTATTGACTGTTAAGTTAGATCCTCTAAATGCAATACCTGTAGTGTAGTTACCTGAAAGGGTTATGAAATTGGACAATACTTCACTTTCAACATCACCTAAAGATAAACCGAATACGTTGTAAGCTTCAGCAAAGATGACGTTGTCAATATACATTGCTGTAACATTTTGACCATTCATACCGGAGTAAATAGCATAAGCGGATTGGACACCTTTAACATCCAACACATTGCTGTCAACTACACCGCTGGCAGGACCTTCAATGTCAATACCGTTAGCATAATATTCATCAGATACTGCTTGAATGGTGTTGTTGTTAATGTTGAAGTTTTGACCTGAAATAATGATTCCGTAAATGTAAGTGTGACCTAAAGCGGTAATGTTATTTCCAGAAATCATTGCATAATCAGAGTTTTTGAAGTCAACTGCATAAATAGTATCATAAAGACCTGAAATATTATTGTAGGTTACATCAACAACATTGTTTTCAAATCCGGCACCTTCACAATCTTCCACAACAATACCTTCACTTACAGGAGAGCTTACCCAATTTCCTGAACCTGCAGGGATTTCGGCCCAAGGAACATAACAGGAAACCAAAGACATATTGAATTTGTTGTCTGTAATTGAAGCGCCTAAAACATCAGCAACATAAAGTGCATTGTTAATGCCTAAACCTTCAGTATGGCCTGTGAATTTAACATCATTGCCTGTGATATTCAATGAAGACAATTCTTCAGCGTAGATGCCGTATGAGTCAAGACCGTCCATATCAGTGATATCGATTGTGTTATTTTGTACTAAAGCACCGTTACCGGTTAATAAAATACCTTTACCTTGACCGATGATAGAGTTATCTACTATGGTAGCATTACCATTAAGAGCTTTAATAGCCACACTTTCAACACCGAAGCTTTCCCAAACACTTTCATCACCTTTTTCGGATGAATTTAAGATAATTGTATTATTTTGGGCTGTCAACACGGTTCCGTTAAATGCAATACCTGTGGTGTAATTACCTGCAAGATCAATGAGATTATTTGAAATTGAAGTCATAATTTCACCTAAAGAGAAACCGAATACATTGTAAGCTTCAGCAAAAATGGCATTTGAATCATATTCTGATGAAACACTCTGACCGTTCATACCTGAATAAATTGCATAAGCGGATTGGACACCTTTAACATCAATATAATTGCCGTATACTGTAGCGCTAGCCGGACCTTCAATATCAATACCGTTAGCATAATAATTATCGGATTCTACAGTAATATTGTTAAGTTCTATAGTGATATTATCACCACTTGCCTGAATTCCATAAATATAGGTGTGACCTTTTGCAGTGATGTCATTTAGATTAATTGTAGTGAGATTAGAATTTTTAACACTAATTGCATAAATTGTATCATAAGAGCCTACAACATTATTATATGTCACGTTTATTGCATTACCCATCACTACAGGATAATAACATGAATCAATTACAATACCTTCACTGATTGGGAAACTTACCCAATTACCTGATCCGGCAGGAATTTCAAACCAAGGAACATAAGATGAAACTAAAGACAAGACAATTTTATTTACATAAATCATAGGTCTTTCACAGTTAGAAATATAAATTGCATTATTAATTCCGGCACCTTCAGTAGCGCCAACGTATTCAATTACATTGTTAAAAACATACAATTGTGCACCTAAGTCTTTAGCATAAATAGCATATGCATCAGCATCCTTATTGGCGTTGACTGTAATATTGTTCTCACTTACTGTAGCAGTTCCGCCAGTTAGAGAAATACCTTTACCCTGACCAATAATATAATTGCCTTCAATAAATGCATAACCGTTAGGGTTGGTGGCTTTAATACCAACAGTTTCAACACCGAAACTTTCAGAAACTGTTTCATTGCCTTTTTCAGAAGATACTAAACCGATTACATTACCTTGTGCATACAAATAAGTTCCATTATAAGCAATACCGGTTGTATAATTACCTACAAGATTGATAGAGTTGTTAGTGAGTTTAGCATATACATCACCTAAAGAGAAACCGAATACATTGTAAGCTTCAGCGGAAATGACATTATAGGTATAATAAGTGTAAACGCTTTTACCGTTCATGCCAGAGTAAATCGCATAAGCGGATTGGACACCTTTAACATCAATATCGTTATTGTATACAACACCGACTGCAGGACCTTCAATATCAATACCGTTAGCATAATTATTATCAGATTCTACTTTAATGGTGTTATTTTCAATAGTGAAGTTATTATCTGTAATAATCAAACCATAAGTGTAACTGTGACCTTTAACTGTAATGTTATTGTTTGTAATCACTGCATTACTGGAGTTTCTAAAGTCAACAGCATAAATAGTGTCAAACCATCCTGCAACTCCAAGATACCAAATATCAATGTAATTGTCATCCATTATAACTCCTTCAGAAGAATCTACAACGACACCTTCACTGAAAGGAGTACCTACCCAATTACCTGAACCAGCAGGGACTTCCTGCCAATCCACAGCAGCGGAAACTAACTGGAACTCAAATTTATTGCCTTTAATTCTGGCATTGCTTGAGTTTGTAATGAAAATTCCATTGTTTTTATAGGTTCCGTCAGTATTTCCACCATAGAAAACAACATTATTTAACAAGTTTAAATTATCTGAATTGATTGCACAAATCGCAACACCTTCAGGAGCACGGCTGTCAACGAAATTAACAGTGTTGTTTGCAATGGTTACATCAGAAGCGCCGACTAAAATAGCATCAGTTGAATTGACTTGATTTATTTCAAAGCCTGAAACTGTCACATTATTAGCAGTAATTAATAAAGAAATACCATTGAATGTAGCATTTTTACCTGTTAAGGTTATTGTGCGATCAATATCCAAATCTTTAAAATCATAATTTTCAAAAGTACCCTCAAATATCAATTCCTTGGAAGTGACATTAGTTCGTAACAACCCGTCCTTATCAAAATAATTGTAAAAATTATCAGGTGTTACAACCTCTGATTCAGGAGCATTTATTTGAGTATCTTGCTCTACAGCAAGTTCTCCCCCATCAACAGCTATTTCATCATCAGCTGCGATTACATCAGCGCCGTCATCTGCAGCAAAGGTTGTACCGACAGACAACATCACTAAACAAATCATGATTAATGAAATAACCAAAGTTTTTGTTTTAATATTTTCACCTCATTTAAATATAGATAAATTTAATAATAGCCTGTAAAATAAACAAATAAAAAATTGACTATTGATAAATATTTATAAATTTAAAGATATTTAAATATAATTCAAGGAAAATTTAAAAAAAAGTAAAATAAAGGTTAAACCTTTATTTTTTAATTGTTATTTTGTTTTTAATTGTGCATCCGCCATAGCTGGAAGTAATTGTATTTTTGCCAACGCCTAAGTTCTTAAGTGATAATGTAGCAATACCTTTGCTGTTTGTTTTGGCGGAATACTGTTTGTTTTTGAACTTGAAGGTAATTTTCTTGTTTTTCAGTATCTTACCTTTCTTGTCCACCAGCTTTACGGTGAATTTTGTTGTTTTGGATTTTTTCTGGGAAACATCCTTAGCTGTCAAGGTAGGTTTGAAGGTTATTTTCTTGGATGATGAATAACCGTTGCAGGTAGCAGTTATAGTATATGATCCTGCATTCAATTTGACAGAATATGATGCATAGCCTTTTTTGTCTGTTTTGACTGTTTTGGTTTTACCGTTTATCTTGAAGGTTACGGATTTGCCTGAAAGAACCTTTTTGGTGTTTGCATCCTTAATCTGTATCTTGTAAGTTACGGTATTTCCAAAGTAAACGTTATAGTTTTTAGCACCAACAAAAGATATCTTTTCTTTGACAGTTAATTTTGAAGTGGTTTTTGCACCATTATAGTTATCCTGATTTGCCACTTCAGCAGTCATGGAGTATGTTCTCAAAGTCAATGATGCTCCAACGGAATATGATAGTGTAGCAACACCATTGCTGTTTGTTTTTGCACTGCCCATATTTACAGCTTTTCCTGCTGAATTGATACGTTTAAATACTACTGATACGCCACTAATTGGATTTCCAAATTCATCCAAAACTTTTGCAACAACATTCCCTTTATCTCCCTGTCCAATGCTTACAGCAGCAACATTAATTTTCATGTTGCTTTTAGATACGAAAACGTTAATATCGAAAGAAGATGCCTTGTAGTCTTCCTTGAAGATTTTGGCTGTAAACAGATATTGGGCTGGAGTATAGGATGCATCAAATTTATATTTTGCAACAGCTACGCCATTTGACACTGTTGACTGAACCAGATATTTGCCGTCAAGGTCATAGAATTTGACAATAGCCCCATCCATTTTTTTATCTGTGACTAATTTGAATTCACCGGTTCCTCTATATTTAACAGTGACGTCTTCAACAGAAGCGTTTGCAATGTAGACGTAGTTGTCTGAAACGTTATTGTTTTTAGCATTGTTTATAGCTTTATTGGCAACGCCTTTTTCACAGATCAGATAGTTATCGGCAATGACATTGTTAATCGCTTCATCATCTAAAGAAACTGCATAACCTTTAGTTGATTTTACTTCGTTATCTGCAATGTAATTTCCGGTGGAATTAGCCATCAGTATAATTCCTGCATTGCCCGGTTTAATAGAGTCCAGAATTGCAGTATCAATAGCTTCACCATTACCGTTGGCATTAATTTTATTGCCAGTAATGATATTGTTGTTTCCATTCAGGAATATGACTCCGTATACATCTTTAGCATTTGCATCAATTGTATTGTCCAATACATTGTTATTATTGGAACCGTATCCTTCAATACCGTAGATTGCCTGTGAATTTAAATTGAGTCCGTTGTTTTTAACAGTGGATTTATGGGACAATTCAAAATAGATTCCATAAACTACAGCATCGGATTTTAAATTCAACACGTTGTCTTCTACAAAGGTATCTTCGGATTCATCGCCGATAATGATACCTTCAACACAGTAAACTCCATCAATAGTTATTTGATTTCCAACGAATGAATTGTTAGTAGCACCCTGACCTACAGGAGCGCTGTGTCCGGTGTAATAACCTAAAACACCCATTCCATAAATATAATTATCGTTAGCTTTTAGGTAAACATCATTGTATGAAACAGTGTTGTTATGGCTGTTAAAGTATATGTCAATACCTACAATGGAATTTTGAGAGGAGTTGCTGCCTTTGGTTGCTTGCTGGGATTCGAGTTTTGAGGTGACATTCACGTCATTTCCATAAATTAAATTATTTGATGAGTATAACAATAGGATTCCGTAAGTTTGATAAATTTCAGAAACAACATGTGCACCATCCATACAGTATTCATTACCGTCTACACAGTAGCGAGTACCGTCAATAACTAACTCATTACCATCCAAACAATAGGATTTACCATCAATTACAAGCTCATTACCATCCAGACAGTAAGTATTTCCACCAATGGTCACTTCATTACCATCCAAACAGTAGCTAGTGCCATTGACTGTTAACTTTTTGTTGTTGAACTGATAGTGAACACCGTCAATGACAAGCTCATTGCCGTCCAAACAGTATTCTTTTCCATCAATGTTTACTTCATTGGCATCCAGACAGTAAGTATTTCCACCAATGGTCACTTCATTACCATCCAGACAGTAAGTAGTTCCGTTGATTGTCAATTTGTTATCTTTAAACTGATAAGAAACTCCGTCAATTGTCAGCTCATTACCATCCAAACAGTAGCTTGTACCGTCAATGACAAATTCATTACCGTCAATACAGTAAGCAGTACCGTCTATGACGAACTCATTACCATCCAGACAGTAACTAGTTCCATTAATTGTTAACCCATTGTCATCAATACGATATGATTTACCGTCAATAACCAGTTCATTACCGTCCAAACAATAGGATTTACCATTGATTACAAGTTCATTACCGTCAATACATTTTTCAGGTGAGAATTGGTATGGTTTGCCAGTACCTATTGTTTTTATCACATTATTTTCAAAGGAACAGTCTTCACATGCATAGGAAAGTAATGTGAAAGTTAAATAATCTCCTTCAGAAGCCAATTCATTGTCTGACACTTCAATATCCGTTGATTGTAAAACATAAACTGCATAAGCCGCTTTTGGATCGCTTACGCTGATTTTGTTATTTGTGACTTTAACACCAGTTGCCTGATTAATGAAAATACCCCAAGCGTTTACTCTTTCAGCCGCTTTGTTGATAATAGTTAAGTTTTCAATCAATACTCCGCCGGAAGTTACTTTGAAAGTGGAGTTATAAAATATCGGGTTTTTACCAGTGATTTTGACCGCTTTTGTAACATATATAACTTCATTGCTGAATGTACCTGCAAAGTTTAAGATATCATCGTCTTTAATCTCTGATGTTAAACCGCCGTTGTCGTTAATGTATTTGCGGATATTTTCAGGAGTGATTGTATGTGTGGTTCCTTTAAATATATAAATTGGTTTGGATGTATCTATTACACCAGCAGGAGAGTTGATTAACCCTCCTTTATTGGATTCATAATCAATATTGGAAGTATCAGCCTGCACTCCAGCAACATCAATAGCATATTTGTTGTTAGTAGATATGATGTTATTAGCGATAGTAACATTTTTTGGCATTCTTTTTGAACTTAATTTTTCAATTAAAATACCTGCTCCGGAATCAGAAGTGATATTATTACCATCGACTATCAAACCAGAATCTTCACCGCTTTGATAAACTCCTGAACCAGATACAGTGAAAATAACATTATTTCTAATGATTACATTATTTCCACCTCCGACAATACCTCTACCTTTTAATGTTACATTAACAAAGTTATCTTCCACAATTGAATTGTCAATGGCTGTGATTCCAGCACCAGTGGAAATGACTTTAGCGCCAATTATTGTGTTGTTGGCCACATATGAATTATATGAAGCCACAATTCCATATTCCCCACCGGTTTCAACACCAGGGTGATTATAATCTGCTCCGGTAAGGTTAATAATCTTATTATCGATTATAATGTTACCACTGGAGGCGGTTGAAATACCCCTATAACCTCCAATTACAGTATTCTGTTTAATTATATTATTTTTACCCATTGCCTGAATACCATAAGCCCACGAGGTAGGCAATACGTTATAGTGAACTGTATTGTTGAAAATGGTGTTGTAATTTGATTCACCGCCTTTCAAAGGTCCGCCGGAATAACTTGACAGGTAAATTCCATTAGCATCATCAGCTTCAATATGGTTATTGGCTATGTAGTTATTATGTGAACCGCTTAGAATCAATGTAGGAGTGGATCTTGTAAAGCTACCGTGACCATATGTAATTCCGTATGTTGTCAGGTCATTGCCTGTAATGTTATTATAATTTGCTCCATTAGCAATGCAAATACAATATGAAGACATTCCGGTGTTCTTTATTGTACAATCCCTAACTGAACAGTTGCTGGCAGTGTTTAAAAATATACCATAGGTTGTAGCATTTGTATTTACAATGTTTAAATTAGCTATAGAACTTCCTGAAGCACCGCTTAAAAGAGTAATCATTGAATTGACCAATTTGTTTGAAGTACCCCCAACTACATTAACCGGCTTTTCAAAAACGAATGATTTGCCTGTGAAACTTCCCTGCAATACAATTGTATCTCCCGGATTTACGTCAGAAGATACCAGTTTTCCGTCATAAGAACTGAAATATCTAGCATAAGTGCTTTCAGTTACAGTATGCGAGGAAGGTGCGGCTGAAGCATTTGCATCTGCAACAGCATCATCCAGATTAGAAGAGCTATAACTAATATCATTATCAACAGGCACTTCCAAAGTGGCCTGACTAGCTTCATTGCTACCCAAATCAGTGATATTTCCATCACTGGCGGCGCTAACCGCACTTATGGAAACTATCAGTAGCAATAAAACTAAAAAAATATTAATTTTTTTAATCATTATTATACCTCATCATATTATTTTTACAAATATCATCGAAAATTTAATAAATTTTACTTTAAAAATTTTCTATTATATTGTTAATTTATGAAAAGATATATTATTTAAAAATTACTGAAAAAGCAGAATTTCTCAAAAAAAAGTCAAAAAAATAAAAAAAAGTTGATGATTAAATTAATAATCATCTTCATCGTCTTCATTATTGCGCCAGTATCCTACCAGGAATATTGCAATTAAAATAATAACCGCAATAATCACGAATATAGGCATGCTGGACTCTGTTGAACTTGCAGATTTAGATGCAGATTTCTGTGAAAGTTCATAGGACTTTGCACCTCCACCGGATGATGAATCCTGGGAAGATTGTGAATCACTAGCAGATTTCGCATCACCGCTTGCAGACGGATCAAGACCATATGCAGTTCTACCCCCATTGTTTGAACCATCAGACTGTTGCTGGGAAGTATTGTTGCTTAATGTGTTTGCGTTTTGATTCCCGTTGCTTTGGCCTTGATTACCATTATCGGATGGATCCTGATATAATGGTTCAGTATTGGTTGCCTGAGCAAGAATTTCTGCAAATTTCTGCTTTTGAGCCGGAGTCAGTGAACTCAACTGAATGATTTCCGCATTCCAGGCTAGATTTTTACATGTGTGGTGACAACATGCAACACCATAGTCGATTACGCTTTGCATATATGAATCAACCAATTTCTGAACTGTGCTTGCATCCCCGTCCCAGATTCCCTGCTGAGCCATATAAATCATCCATGCAGTGGAAGACTGGGAACCTGCAGCCAATTGCGCATTGCTTACACCGGCATTAATGCCTAAAACAGTGTCTGCCAATTGATTACCAAGTTCTTTATTGATCTTTTCGCCGCCGATAACTGTACTTGCATAGAAGTTCTGGAATCTTGATGCATAAGCATTCATACCCGCAGGGGAGTTGACCAATGAATTGATGTATTGAGGATTTAACAATATGCTTCTTACTTCAAAGTCTATTTCCTCTTTGTAAGTTCTTGAAATATAATTGTTCTTATTCCTGATATCGAAAAATGCAGTGTCAGGCCTTGATTTGCCTGTTCTGTTTTTCAATACGTTTGCAGCATTATACAACCCACCGAACCAGTCATAGTAATCATCAGAATCGAATAATCTCCATGAACTGTCAAAGTTTTGGGTGATAACATCCACTCTTTCAAGCAGATATTTGTAGTTCTCCTTCTGGTTGTTTACAACAATATTTCCCTTGCTGTCAAGAGTCCATGAATAGGATACCTTGCTTAGGTAAATGTCCATGGCATATTCATTGACGCTGGAAATATCCCAATCTGCAGTATTCGGAATAAGGTTTGACATACCGGTTCCTTCCAATACATTTCCAGGAAGACCAAAGAGCCTGTCGAGAATTGGATTTTCCGCATAATGTTTTTTAACGTAATTGTTGGTTTCATCCTCACCGGTAGCATTCAATGCCAGATTGACTGAAGTCAGCATCCATGTAATCCAATCCTTGTTGTTTGTAACCATACTTGCAAATACGTCTATTCTTGGCCTGTTTACAACAGAACCGTTATTCAAGGTTACATTCAAATCCTTCAGAGGAATCTGTTCCACACCAAGCACCTTACCGTTGTCTGCCCATACAGGCTTGCAACCCAAAAGGTACATGAATTCGGCCACACCGATTCCTTCAGTCCTGGAAATCTCAGTACCCCATAGGATTAATGAAGTCAGTTCCGGCCATTTGCCGTGCTGTTCATAGTAGTTTGCCAGAAGCATGTTTACTATGTTGACGGCAGATTCATAAGCCGCATGAGACGGCATTCTTGTAGGGTCAGATGCATAACCGTCATATCCGGTAGGTATTGAGTCCCCATATGAAGGGTCGGCAAACAGTCCTGATTTAACATAACGACCACTTAAAGAGAGCAGGATTGCGTTCCATTCATTGTTCCTTTGAATGTTTGCAATGACATCCTCACAGTAAAGTGTTGAGTTATACAATGCAGAACCTTCCTTGATGCCAAATTCCCTGTTCAGGTCTTTTACGGAAGTTCCGTTAACCAGACGATTGGAATAATTTTTTAGGAAATCCTTTACTGCCTGAACCTCTTTGGAATATTTGAAATCACCTTGCATTTCCTTATAGAAACTCATTCCTGCCAGTTCAGGATATAGGAATGCAACCAATTGGTCATAAATCTTGGTTTGAGAAGTAACAATCGTAATGACCTCCTCAGCCAGTTCATAACCTGTCAGTACTTTACCAATGGTATGAAGACCGAAAGTATTGAAATCATCTTCCATTGCATCAAGATAATGGTGCAATTCATCAATATAATCCTGGAAGGTTTCATTATCTGAAATGTTTCTAAAACCTAATGCAGGAGCCAAATCCAAAATCTTTTTCATGTATGATTCAGCATTTGATGTTACGTTAACAGCCATCTGTTCCTTATAGTAATTAATGTAATTTTTTAGGGTAGTGTAGTTACCGTACAACTCGGATGAAACCATTGCAGGAGTCATGTGAGTAATCAGCAATGCTGAACTCCTGTCCCTTGCAACCATCGCTTCACCAGGGTTGGATACAATATAAGGATATACTGTAGGAATCAGTGACAGCTCAAAAGTCCAGTCTCCAGGGAATGCACCAAGGTTAATACCCGGCAGCCATTCCAAAGTACCGTGAGTACCCATACTTACAATTGCATTGATATTGGCTGTCTTTTCCATCCATTTATAGAATGCAACATACTGCTGATGCGGAGGAATGACCAGACTGTGGTAATCCTGAACTTCCTCCCAACCTCTACTTGGCTGGAATGTGATGAACACGTTACCGAACCAGACACCCGGAATTACAATATACTTGTTCTTATAAACCATTGCAGGACCCAAATTGTCTCCCCAATAGCCAATAAGATCATTATACAAATCATCCCTGACGTCTGAAGTCAAATGCTCAAAGTCCTCAAGTGAAATCAGTTGATGATGAGCCATCAGTTCGTCCCAATTTTCTTCAACATACTTTTCAAGCAAACCTGAAGCCCATGAACCCTTATTGTTCATGTCAAAAATTATTTGAGTTAAATTATATACTGAAATAAGCTTTGTAAGGGTTTTATTGATTTTATGACCTTCATTTGATTTGATTAACCATTCATAAGTATTGTTATAGTAGTTGGAATACTCAATAGATCCGCCAATGTCATATCCCTGAACATACAGTTGAAGCAATAGCTCATATGCACTTGTAAATACATCCAGATATGAAGCACCGATTTCTGCCTTACCAGGCGGATAATTATAAAGCATGACAGCAATTTTCTTATCGGAATTTTCCAAATCATGCAAATCTGCCCATTTACAGTTCAGCTGAACCATCTTGTCGACACCTTCCTGAATCACGTGGGATTTTCCCAAACTGTCAACCCAAGATAAGGCCACCTGACCGAATACTCCTTCAAAACTTGGATATGTAACCATGTATGTCCATTCAACCTGAAGACCCAATTCGCTTTTATAACTGTATTCTGAAATTTCAACAATTCCTTTCAGCACATGCAAATCAATATCAGTCAAATCAGGCTCTGCAGTACCATTGGCATAGTCCAGAGACCAGCTGCACAATGAATTTACAGCAGCAAGCCCAACTTCAGAGATATTATTGATTGTATTTAGAATTGAAGACATAGGCGGTTGAGTTCCTGTCTTGAACACGTTGAATGCAGGTCTGCCATTAGCCTCATAACCTCTGATTAATGCATCTGAAACTTCCTCGCCACCATAATATGAAGCAATAGCTATGAATGGTTTTGTAGGATGGAATTTGGCAATGTAATCGCTTTCAAACTTTTTAAACAGTGCAGTCGGGTCCAGTACAGTGGTTAGCCAGACCACATAGTTTTCAGTCATCCAATTCAAACTGCCGTCGGAACTGTGGGTATAACCCGGATTTTCACGAATCCATTGGTTAATCAGTTTTCCTTCAGGCACCAGAGTATACATTCCCAAATCAGGATGATAAAATCCGCATTCAGGAGACATCAGAGGAGCGTTATCTTCATCAAGTGTAGGATCTTCATATTCTGACGGATTGATAAGATATTTGACATAAGCAAGATAATTTTTCATGTTGCTTTGAAGGATATCTGACTCTTCAATGTCACGGGCCTGGAAATAAGAACCTATATAAGTGTTTTCAATGGTATCGTAGGTATTGTTTTTAGCTGAAGCCCCGACAACGTGCAAACCTGTGTTGTTTAGGATTTGCTGTGAGAATACACTGAATGTGTATGCAACATTATATTTTGCATTGGCGGGAGACCTTGCCAAAAGCTCCTTTAGATACTGTCCTGTCAAAACACTGTATGCAGACTCTGAAAACATGTCAATATGCATGTAATTTGCATATTCAACGAGCCATGCTCTGGATTTATCGAAATCGGTGGTACTGATATATGCCACTCTTCTGGACATGTTCATCAATACGTCCACCTTTTCATTGTGGGAGTTATAGTCCACCAGAAGCAATATATCCGGAACGAACATGATATCATCGATTTTAACCGAACCGCTCTGTTTTTTAAAGTCAATATCCTTTAATTTTATAGGCTCATAGGTTGAATAACTTATTTCCAAACTGTATATGTCAGAGCCCAAATTCTTAATCACAACATTACCGGACGCATCCGTAATCAATGTTGAAATCGTTTTGTTTTTTGAATTATAGACTTTAACTGTGGCTCCAGCTAAATTAAACCCGTCTTCACTCCAAGTCTTGCTAGTTTCATTATAAGAATCAGTAACATGAACATTAATCGTATTGCTTGCTGTCAATACCCCTTCATCCGATGGAGAATTCAATACTTCATCAACATTTGAAATATTATTGCTCGTCACAAAATCATTGGAAACACTCATCACATCAGATACTGTTTCATTATTTCCTGCAAAAACTGCGCTTACAGAAAACAGAAGCAATATAGAAATCATTAATGCAAATATCACTCTATTATTTAATTTTACCGTATTTTCACCTCCCTTTACGCTTTTTAATAAACATAGCAATAATCTTTACTACATTTGTAAATCTGATTTGAAAACATATAAAACTTACTAAACAAAATTAAATATATACACAAAAAGGATACCTTTAAATACTTAATTGACTAATTAAAGTTTGCTATTATAAAGAGGTGATAATATGCGCAAGAGTACTATTGGTATAGTAATTTTATCTATAATTGTAGTTGGAATGATTATCCCAGTCGGATTTTCAGGCCAAGTCGACTCTGTGGTAGTTACCTACGGTGAGACCACATATGCAAATTCAAACTATAAGAATACTGTTGACACATTTTTCAAAAATCAGGCACATGCCGATTTGGGAAGTGCAAATTCAAAAGTAATCACAGCTAGTGAAGTGAATAAAATTGCAAGTACAATAACTGGTAAAACTTACGGATCAAACCAAATATTTTCATCAGCTCTCGTTGACTTGAACGACAACGACAATCTCGAAGTGAGTGTGGACAAATCAAAAATCACCACAATTACCGGAGACATGTATTTATCAGCATTAAAATCCGCCGGAATTACTAAAGGACACGTTTACGTTACAAGTCCGGTCACAGCAACCGGTGAATCTGCCCTGGCAGGAATCATGAATTCATATGAAGTCGCAACAAACGTTGAAATTCCGGATTCAGTAAAGGAAGCTGCCAACAATGAAATTTACACCCAGGCAGAAATTGTTGAAAATTCAAACGTCAGCTCAGAAGACCTATCAAAATTGGTTGATGATGTAAAGGATACAGTTAAAGAGGAAAACATTACAGATCACCAAACTATAGTAAACATAATCAACAATTACACTATCATAAATAATATTAATATTACAGATAGTGATATTGAAAACCTTGCAACAACAATCGAACAAATTCAAAATGCGCAAGGGGACATAAACAACTATGAATCACAGGTATCAGATGTTTTAGGCAATGCAACTGACAGTGATTCAGTGAAAGGATTCTTGGATGGGCTATTTTAATTAAATAGTCCCAATATTATTTTTTTATAAAAACTATTTTTGAAAACATGAAATGGAAAATAGGCAATGTCAAAATAGACAACCAAGTCGTTTTAGCACCAATGGCGGGAATATGTGACTCCGCTTTTAGAAGAATCGCTAAATCAATGGGTTGCGGACTTATCGAAACTGAAATGGTTTCGGCAAAGTCAATCGTATATGACAACAAAAAGACAAAGGAAATGTTGTATATGACAGATGGAGAACGCCCCATTTCACAGCAGATTTTTGGAGCTGAAGCAAAATCGTTTGAAATTGCATCAAAATTCATCTGCGAAACAATGAAACCGGACATCATTGACATCAATATGGGATGCCCCGTAACCAAAGTGGCAATAAAAAGCCAATCCGGAAGTGCGCTTCTAAAAGACACCGATAAAATCAGAGACATTGTTGAAAGCGTGGTAAAAAGCGTCCCAATACCAGTAACTGTTAAGATAAGAAGCGGATGGGACCCTGGACATGTCAATGCCCTGGAAGTTGCAGGAATCGTTGAAGATGCAGGCGCATCAGCAATTACGGTTCATCCACGTACCCGTGAAGACCGATATGATGTTCCGGCCGATTGGAGCATTATCAAAGACATTAAAGACACACTTTCAATTCCAGTAATTGGAAACGGAGACATATGGACATGCTATGATGCCAAAAAAATGATTGATGAAACCAACTGTGATGCAATCATGCTTGGAAGGGCGATTCGCGGAAATCCATGGCTGATAAAGCAATGCATAGATTATTTGGATGAGGGAATCGAACCTCAAAAAGTAACGATAGATGAAAAGATAGCCATGATTAAAAGGCATGCCGAGCTGTTATCCGAAATAAAAACTGAAAAAATAGCAATCCATAAAATGAGAACCCACACTGCATATTATCTGAAAAACACATACAGAAGCTCTGAAATAAAACCAAAAATATTTAAAATGAATACAAAAGAAGAGCTATATGACTTATTGGAAGAATTCAGACAGATGATTGCCTATTAGTTCGCCTCCTTTTGATGATTCAGATGAATTCCAATATGACCAATCACCAGAACTATTGTTGAAATTATTAAAAATACATTTTTTTCACAGATTCCAAAAGCAAAAAACCGGAAGAGTTACCCAGAACAGGAATTTTTAGGAAGTCACTATACATGTCCTTCATTGTTTTTGAACTTCTAAAATATCGGACCCAGTATATTTCATACAGGACCATTAAAATGAAAGCTATTGCAAGAATCAGTCAAATTATAGTATCTCCAATCAATATAATTGAAAAGAATACAAACAGCATTATCACCAATGCCAAACCTATGGGTGAAAATCCTAAATTCATTTTAACTTCACACAATCTAAAACTCCAATTGCTCTGCAATGCACATTTTACAGACCGCATTTGGCGATTCCATATTCGCATCCTTAACAGGACAATAGAACTTTCCATCATGTTCCTCCACTTCCAAAGATCCTGGAAACGGAGTGCCCACAGGATGAATCGGTTCTTCCAAAATAAACGTAGTATATAATGATACAATCCCATATATCAATGGGAATTTGGTTTTTGAAGTTATTGATTCATTGATATGATAGGACTTTAATGTAGCAACCGAATCTATGAACTCTCCCTTATCAATATTCTTATTATACTCATGATTATCGCTTGATATGTCACGGATGCGGCCTAAAAAATATTTTGCATATATGCCGTGACTTTTTTGCTTATAACTGTCCTGAACATACTTTGACTCTTCAATCATCTCGGCATTAACCTCCATCAAATCAAATACAGATATTGTTGAAGAATATTTTTTTAAAACTTTTAAGACCTCATCTGCAGATACAAACTCCTCTGAGCTAACAACGTCTGCAAAATCATCATACATATTCAAGGAATCGTTCATAAATTCACCCAATTCTATAAAAGTAGCACATCTGCCATATATAATATATTTTTAAAATTTGTATTTAAATGTTTATCGGCACAACAATAATAAAAGAAGTTCAAGTAATCATTTTAAAAACTTCTGATGGATTTGAGACAAAACAATGAAATTTCCGCAAGTACATACTAAAACACCAATTAAAAATCCACGTACAGCATGATTAAAGAACTGATAACAATGCAAAGTATCATTTTCGAATCGTTTCTTGTAAATACAATGCCCTCGCTATATTAGGTCCTATTGGCCATTAAAGATATATAGAAAACACATAATGAAACAATCATCATGATTGATTCAAAAACAGAATATAATTTGCCAGAAGCAATAATTCAAAAAGAACAGTCATCAAATTAATGCTGATACTAAAAAAAGAAAAAGAATAAGAGATATATTAAATCTCTTATTTAATTGTTATTTTTACGGACTTGCTTACTGCAACATATGTATTGTCACCGGCATACTCTATTACTGCGTTGAATTTACCTTTCTTGGTAATATCAAGGTTGAAAGTAGCCTGACCTTTACTATTGGTTTTTGCTGTGTAGGTTTTACCATTAAGTTTCATGGTGACTTTTTTACCTGCTGTGAAGTAGGTTTTACCGTCAGCTGATGCGCCTTTGATTGTTTTTAAGGTTACAGTGTACTTTTTAGTTTTTGCTGTAGCCTTATATGTTTTATCAGCAGCAGTCATAGTAACCGGTTTTTTGTTAATGGTAATCAGATATACTGACATAGTTCCATTATAGTCATCATCACCTAAAAATGCCACAGCAAATGTTAGTCTCTGTGCAGCAACCAAGTTGATTTGCACAGATGCATGACCAGTAGCATTGGTTATCCTGAACAAACACTTACCATTATAACCTATCAGCACTGTTTGATTAGCAAGCGGATTGCCCATAGAGTCAACAAGTTTTACAGTAAAGTTCTGTCCTCTTTCACCGGAATAGTACTCAATTGCGTATTGTGTGTAGTTATTACCTAAAACAGAAGTATTTGTTCTTATAGGAATTAAATCTTTTAAGGTAATTGTAGCATTGGCAGGCAATATTGTGCTTGTTCCAGCGTATTTCAATTCAACAACACTATTTTCAGAAACAGTGATTACAACACCACCTTTGGAGTCAGTCATGCCAGTGAATGGCTTACCGTTTATAGTGTAAGTCAAGTTGGCATTTGCAATCGGAGAACCGGTCTCATCAACTAAACTGACAGAAATGACACCACTACCGGATACTGTGATGTTTGTAAACTCACTTGCAATTGCAGAAACGCTAATGGATTTAGCGACTGTAGTAGCTACATGAGCATCATCACCAGGATAGGATACTACAACAGTATGATTTCCAACATCGAGAGCAGGAATAGTGTAGTTTGCCTTACCGTCAACAATAGGAACAACAGTTTCAACACCGTCAACAATGACACTTACGTTTCCACTGCCTCCAGGAATATCAACGGTTACAGGAATATCCTCACCAGCCTTGATGTCGCTTGGGACATCTACTGTGATGTTTGCTGATTTTGGAGCATTGATTGTAAAGTCTAATGAAGTTACATTTGCATTAAATATGAAATCACCCATATAAATAGCAATTACAGTGTAATTTCCATCTTTCAATACTCCTTCTATAACTGCTTTTCCGTCGATTACATCAACATATACTGAATTGCCTTCATCACCGATTATTTCAAATTTAACCAATCCGGTAGCATTCGCATCAACTTCAGCAGTTAATGTAACTCTGCTTCCATTCACAACAGCATCAACTGTGATTGGTGTATCTTTCATCACATGACCAATGATTTCAACGTCCTGAGATGTAGTGTTGGTGTTGAATACTGAATCACCCATGTATGTTGCAACTATAGTGTAGTTTCCAGGTAAAATGCTGTTAGTTAATGTTTCTACATGACCATCTACAACATCCATGTACATGGTATATTCTTCACCGGTTTCTTTCCAGAGCATATAAAGTTTAACCAATCCGGTTGTAGCATTATTCAAATCAACCATAACCAGAGCAGTGTCTTCATAAACTGAAATGTTAAGATCAATTGTAGTATTCTGTTTGGAAACTTCTGTTATTGTAAATGTCACTTGAGTACTGTTCATATTGAAGTCTTCATCACCAAGATAAGTTACATCAGCAAAGTAACTGTTTGCAGGCAATGTGGTTGTCAGTTTTGCGACACCATCCACCACTTCAACATTAACAACAGTTCCACTAATGGTTAATTTTACAAAACCAGTAGCATCTTCATCAACATTCACAGTTAAAGTAACCCTGTTACCAATCACATCAGCATGAGCACTAATAGGAGTATCTTTCTTAATATGACCACTAATGGTGAAATCACCATAAGTAATGTTAGTATTAAACTTGCTGTCTCCCATAAATGTTGCAACTACTGAGTAATCGCCAGTTAAAAGAACCTCTTCAACAACTGCTATACCATCAATTACATCCACATAGAGTGTAAATTCTTCTGGACCAGTTACTTGGAATTTGACAAGACCAGTAGCAGCATCATCAACAGTAACAGTCATCAGCACATCGTTTTCATAAGTCACAATATCCAAGGAGATTGGAGTGTTTTCCTTAGCAGGCTCTGTGAGTGTGAATTCGAGTTTAGTGGAGTTCTTATTGTAGTTTTCATCACCAAGATAAGTAATATCTAAGCTATAGCTTCCGTAAGGCAATGAAGTTGTCAATGTTCCGATTCCATCTTTTAATGCAATGTTAAATACATTATCACCAAATTTAAGTTCAACAAATCCAGTAGCCTCTTCATCAACAGTAACAGTTAAAGTAACCCTGTTTCCGTTTGCAGCAACATTTGCTGAGATTGGAGTATCTTTCATCACATGTCCAATGATTTCAACATCCTTGGATGTAGTGTTGGTATTGAATAGTGAATCACCCATGTATGTTGCAACAACAGAATAGTTTCCAGGTAAAAGGCTGTTAGTTAATGTTTCTACACGACCATCAATAACATCCATGTATGCAGTAATGTTTTCGCCTGTTTCTTTCCAAACCATATAGAGTTTAACCAATCCAGTTGCATCTTTATCCAAATCAACTGTAATCCAGATAACGTCTTCACCAGCTGTAACGTTAAGGTCAATAGGAGTATCTTTCTTGGAAGCTTCGGTTACAGTAAATGTCACTTTGGTATTGTTCATATTGAAGTCATTATCACCAAGGTAGGTTACATCAACATAGTAACTGTTTGGCAGTAATGTGGTTGTCAGTTTTGCGACACCGTCCACTACTTCAATATTAGTAACAGTACCTCCAATGGCCAGTTTTACGAAACCAGTAGCATCTTCATCAACATTAACAGTTAATGTAACTCTGTTTCCGTTCACAACAGCATGTGCATCAATAGGAGTATCCTTCTTAATATGACCTGCAATAGTGAAATCACCATAAGTAATGTTGGTATTAAACCTGCTGTCTCCCATATAGGTTACAATTACGCTGTAATCCCCAATTAAAAGAACCTCATCAACAATCGCTTTACCATCAATTACATCCACATAAAGTGTAAATTCTTCTGGACCAGTTACTTGGAATTTAACAAGACCAGTAGCAGCATCATCAACACTAACAGTCATCCACACCTCATCTTCATAAGTCACAATATCCATGGAAATTGGAGTGTTTTCCTTAGCAGGCTCTGTGAGTGTGAATTCGAGTTTAGTGGAGTTCTTATTGTAGTTTTCATCACCAAGATAAGTAATATCTAAGCTGTAGCTTCCGTAAGGCAATGAAGTTGTTAAAGTTCCGATTCCGTCTTTTAATGCAATGTTAAATACATTATCACCAAATTTAAGTTCGACAAATCCTGTAGCCTCTTCATCAACTTTAGCAGTTAATGTGACTCTGTTTCCGTTTGCAGCAACATTTGCTGTAATTGGAGTATCTTTCAGAATATGTCCAAGGATTTCAACATCTCCAGATGTAGTGTTGGTATTGAATACTGAATCACCCATGTATGTTACAGTTATGGAGTAGTTTCCAGGTGCAATGCTGTTAGTATAAGATTCGACATGACCATCTACAACATCCATGTACACAGTAGAGTTTTCACCGGTTTCTTTCCATACCATATAGAATTTAACCAATCCGGTTGCAGCTTTATCCAAATCAACTGTAATAAAGGCAGCGTCTTCATAAGTTACAATGTTAAGATCAATAGTAGTATTCAACTTGGAAACTTCTGTTATGGTAAATACCACTTTAGTACTGTTCATATTGAAGTCCTCATCACCAAGGTAAGTTACATCAACAAAGTAACTGTTTGCAGGCAATGTAGTAGTAAGTGTTGCGACACCATCCACCACTTCAACATTAACAACAGTTCCACTAATGGTTAATTTTACAAAACCAGTAGCATCTTCATCAACATTTGCAGTTAATGTTACTCTGTTTCCGTTCACAACAGCACGTGCTGAGATTGGAGTGTCTTTCTTAATATGACCTTTGATGGTGAAATCTCCATAAGTAATGTTGGTATTAAACCTGCTGTCTCCCATATATGTTGCAATTACTGAGTAATTGCCGACTGTAAGAACATCTTCAAGAATAGCTACACCGTCAATAACATCAGAGTATACCACATAGTCTTCTTCACCAGTTACATGGAATTTGACAAGACCTGTTGCAGCATCATCAAGAATAACAGTCATTCCAACATAACTTTCGTCAGTCACGATATCCAAAGCGATTGGAGTGTTTTCCTTAGCAGGCTCTACAAGTGTGAAATCGAGTTTAGTGGAGTTCTTATTGTAGTTTTCATCACCAAGATAAGTAATATCAAGACTGTAGCTTCCATAAGGCAATGAAGTTGTCAATGTTCCGATTCCGTCTTTTAATGCAATGTTAAATACATTATCACCAAATTTAAGTTCAACAAATCCGGTAGCCTCTTCATCAACTTTAGCAGTCAATGTGACTCTGGTTCCACTTGATACAACACTTGCTGTGATTGGAGTATCTTTCAGCACATGACCAATGATTTCAACATCCTCAGAGGTAGTGTTGGTGTTGAATACTGAATCACCCATGTATGTTGCAACTACAGTGTAGTTTCCAGGTTCAATGTTGTTAGTTAATGTTTCCACATGACCATCTACAACATCCATGTACATAGTATATTCTTCACCGGTTTCTTTCCATACCATATAGAATTTAACCAATCCGGTTGTAGCCTTATTCAAATCAACCATAATCAGAGCAGTGTCCTCATAAGCTATAATGTTAAGATCAATATTAGTATTTTTCTTGGCAACTTCTGTTATGGTAAATGACACTTTGGTACTGTTCATATTGAAGTCATCATCACCAAGATAAGTTACATCAACATAGTAACTGTTTGGCACAAGTAAAGTTGTCAGTGTTGCGACACCATCCACCACTTCAATATTAGTAACAGTGCCACCAATGGTTAATTTTACAAAACCGGTAGCATCTTCATCAACATTAACTGTTAATGTGACTCTGTTTCCATTCACATCAGCACGAGCATTAATAGGAGTATCCTTCTTAATATGACCCACGATAGTAAAGTCCTTATAAGTAATGTTGGTATTAAACCTGCTGTCTCCCATAAATGTTGCTAATACTGTGTAATTGCCGACTGGTAGAGTATCTTCAAGAATGGCTTTTCCACCAATTACATCTGCATAGAGTGTGTATTCTCCTGTGCTGCCAATTACTTGGAATTTGACAAGACCGGTTGCAGCATCACTAACAGTAGCTGTCATTCCCACATAGTTTTCATCAGTCACAACATCCAAAGCGATAGGAGTGTTTTCCTTAGCAGGCTCTACAAGTGTAAATTCAGATTTTGTTGAGTTCTTATTGTAGTTTGCATCACCTAAATAAGTTATATTTAAGCTGTAACTTCCGTAAGGCAATACAGTTGTTAATATTCCTTTACCGTTTTCCAATTCAATGTTAGCTACAGTGCCACCAACAGTTACCTTTACAAATCCGGTTGCGTTTTCATCAACTTTAACTGTTAATATGACTCTATTTGCATTAGTTTCAACTGTTGCCTCGATTGGAGTATCTTTCAGAATATGTCCGAGGATTTCAACACCCTTGGATGTAGTGTTGGTATTGAATACTGAATCACCCATATATGTTGCAACTACAGTGTAGTTTCCAGGTGTGAGACTGTTAGTAAAGGTTTCTACATGACCTTCTACAACATCCATGTACATAGTAGCGTTTTCGCCTGTTTCTTTATTTACCATATAGAATTTAACCAATCCGGTTGCGGTTTCATTCAAATCAACCACAATCCAAGCAGTGTCTTCACCAGCTATAACATTAAGATCAATTGTAGTATTATCCTTGGAAATTTCTGTTACGGTAAATGTCACAGCAGTACTGTTCATATTGTAGTCATCATCACCAAGGTAAGTTACATCAATATAGTAACTGTTTGGCAGTAAATTAGTTGTTAATGTTCCTTTACCGTTTTCCAATTCAATATTGGCAACAGTACCACCAACAACCAGTTTTACAAAACCAGTAGCGTTTTCATCAACAGTTACAGTTAAAGTAACCCTGTATCCAACCACATCAGCATGAGCATCAATAGTAGTATTCTTCTTAATGTGGCCTTTGATAGTGAAATCAGCATAAGTAATGTTAGTGTTGAACCTGTCATTACCCATATAGGTTGCGACAACTGTGTAATCGCCAGTCTCAAGAACATCTTCAAGAATAGCTACACCATCAATAACATCAGAGTATACCACATATTCTTCCTGACCGGTTACCTGGAATTTAACAAGGCCGGTTGCCTTATCATTAATAGTAACGGTCATTGTAATATTGTTTTCCACAATCTCCATATCCATTTCAATTGGAGTGTTATATCTGCTGAATACATTAAATGTTGTAGTATTGGATGCAGCATAGTTAGCGTTGGCAATTGTTATGGAAGCTAAAATATCTTCACCAATAGCCAGACCATCAATTGCAGTATTTCCTTTACCGTCAACAACATTTACAGTGTAATTCTGATTATCTATCTCTATAATGTATTCGCCATCAATTTCACCATTAACAACAGCAATAGCATTCTCACCAAATACAATATCTTCAATAGAAATATCAACTGAAGTGGATTTAGGAGCTACGCCAAATACTGTTTCATTAAATCCTGAATAATTGCCATCGATAACAGTAACGTTAGCAACATAACTTCCAGCATTTAAATTGGAAACAGATACATTTCCAGTACCTTTTATGACAGTAACCACAATAGGTTCAGTTCCCACATAAACAAGGTATTCGCCATCAACATTACTTTCAACAGTAACAGTAGCATTTTCACCATAGGTTATATTACCTACAGTAATGATTATGTCTACACATTCTCTGACAAATATTTCACTAGAACTGATTATAGATTCGTTACTGTAATAAGAATCGCCTTCATAAGTACCGTTGACAATATATTTTCCAGGATTCAAATTAGGAACAGTAAGATTTTCCAGACAGGATTGTACGATACTGTAAACTGATTTTCCATCCACATCATATACATTGTATGCAATGTTTCCGTATGCATTAAGTGGAACTTCTACAGTAATTGTTGCATTTTCACCCTGAATAATTGTATCGTTTGTTAAATTGAAAACTCCTATAGCCTTATTAAGTGTTAAAGTGGCATATGCATATTCTTCAGCATAATTGTCACTTTCAAATACATAAACAGTGATTTTATAACTGCCCGCTTTGAAGGTTTCACTTGGGAAGGTGAATATTGCGCTATTGTCAACATATAATGAAACTGATTCATTGTATCTGTTGTCTAAAAATACTGTGTAATAATCAGCAGCACCGACAGTTACATTGATTTTAATCTCATCACCATAGTCAACTGCAACATCATTTACTGTTATGTTTGGAGCGACTTTGTTAACCTTCACATTAACCATTTCACTAGCAGGAAGGTAGTTTTTATCTCCTCTGTAGACAGCTGTAACTAAATAACTACCCGGAGTTAATGTGAGATTTTCAAGTTGAGCCTTACTGTAGACATTACCGTTCAATTCATAGACAACATTACCCTTAGCATTCTTAGCAATAGTTGAAGTAACATTTAATTTTTCACCTTGAGTAATATCATCTATTGATACGCTTAAACCAGGATCAATACGGCTTACAGTGAATACTTTGGTTATTTTATCAAATACAAAAGTGTTTGAATTAGTATCTTTTGGATTTAATACCACAGTATAGTCTCCACCGTTAAGAATACCTGCATTTAATGTGAACTTATTGTCAGATACATTGACTGAATAAATCTTGGAGTTAATGTCCAAATTAACGGTAAAGTTGATGTTTGTACCGATGTCAATAGTACCTTCAATTGTTTCGTTTTGTCCATAGTCAATATCATGAACAGTGAAATCAACGTTTATTGCATCAAATGTTGTATTGACAATATTCACATCAGTAGAAACACTATAAATGTTTCTGTACTCGTCTGCCTTATTGTCTGAAAAGACACATCCATTGACAGTTGCATGCACATCTACTGCAATACATAATGCACCATCATCTGAAAGTGTGTTGCCTGTAAATATAGAATCAATAACGGATAGATTATTGTCCGCACTGAAAACAACATTTGCAACGGTATTATCTGTGAAGAGAGATTCTGAAATAACATTATTATTACTCATTCCACGTATTAACGCATTCACAGCATTGCCCCTAAATATGGAATTTTCAACAAGTAAATTGGAATCCCTTGCATAAACAATATCTACAATATCTTCACCTTTTTTAGTGTTATTGTAAAATTCAGAACTGATAAGAACATCACTACAACCTACAACATCAATAAGAGCACATGATAATGTGTTTCCAATGAATTCTGTTGATATAATTTTTGATGAATCTTGTGCATCATGGATTGAAATAATAGCTTCGTTAACAGTATTATTCTCAAATGTTGATTCATTAATGACAAGTCCGGAATCACACTGAATAATGTAATGTTCTGCAATATTATCATAAAATGCGGATCCAGTAATATTTAAATTTCCAGAATTGTAAACAATTGTCATACAGTCATCCGCATAAGTGTTATTGATAAAGATACATCCATCAAGAGTCAAATCACCTCTATTCTCAAGGATTGACACCTTATTTTTAACATTAAAGCTAGAAACTACAACATCACATATAGTAACATCGGCAGTTGCATCAACAGTCAAAAAGTTTAAATCAGTTGCATCCCCATTAAAAACAACATCTCCAAGTGAAATTATAGTTAATTTTTTACTGTAAATGGACAAGCCCAAATTGTCAGCACCAGTATAGTTTCCTTCCATTACATAAATAATGTCTTCATTTGCAGAATTTTCAATGGCTTCACGTAATGTATCAAATTTACCGCCAGTACTGTTGACAATGAAATTGCCTTCATATTCAGTGACAGCAAATGTGGTTGTGTTTACAGCATCATTATAATTTTCATCACCTTCACGAGCAGCAAATACAGTGTAATTTCCTTCACCGACTGCATCCAATGTTACTGTGGCCTGACCGCCAACAATATTGACATTTAAAATCTTATTGTTGAAAACAATACTCAATAATCCGTCTTTACTTGCACTGATTTTTAAAACCGGTGCTGCCTGATCAGTATTTCTAAGGACAATATCATCTACAGTCAGATTGATGTAGACATTCGCCTTATTTATGACAAGCCTGTCAGTTATTGCTTCACCATAATATATGTTGCCGTAGATGTCGTAAATGACTTCATTTAATACAACATCATAAATGCCTTTTGGCAGGATGTCTGTAACGTATTCAAATACACCTTCTTGAATAGTGACTGTGGCATCTTTTTGATTGACAAAACCAGGCAATACAGTTTGGAGATCCATATTGAATTCAGGGTTAAGTGTACCAGTAATTGTTGTTGGAATGCCGTATTCACCATCCGGTACAACCAATATCACATCATAGAAATCGAATATGTTTTCACTGAATTGAATATCACCTGCATTGTAAATGTTAGCAAACTCTTCAGCATAGTTAATTCCGAATAGTGATTTTGTAAGTACCAGAGATTTGTTGTTGTAGATTGCTCCACCTCTGCCGGTTGCGGTATTTCCAACGAATGTGGAATTATCGATAACCATTACATTATTGTTATAAATGGCACCACCGTCAAATTCACTGGATGATCCTGTGAATGTTGAATTAAATATGTTTGCTTCATTTCCATTGTAAATAGCTCCACCATATCCGTTTGCAGTGTTGTCTTCAAAAGTGGAGTTTATAACTTCTAAGGTTCCTTCACTATAAACAGCTCCACCATTGTAACCCTCATTTTCTGTGAAAACGGTGTCTTTAACAGATAATGACTTGGCGTTATAGATTGCACCACCATTTCCTAAATTAAAGTTATCTGTGAAATTAGCGGAGATGATTTCTGCAGCACCATTGGTGTATACCACAGAACTCATATTGACAATATTGCTTGAAAATTCAACTGTATCGATGAATAATTGTCCATCATTGAAGACAACAGCATTATTAACGAAGTTAAGTGAAAATGTACTGTTTAATAGATTTAACAAACCTGAATTGTATATAATTTCAGCTGTTTCAAAACTGTCGAATGTACAGTTATTGATTACTAAAGTACCGTAATTTTCAATGCTTGCATGATTTTTTACAGCACCGTCAGTAAAGTATATGCCTTCAAATGCAACAGTGCATCCTTCAGCTATTGTAAAGAACCATGTTGTACTGTTTCCGTCGAAAACAACATCACGGCCTCTGAAATTCTTAAGAGTGAATGATTTGCTGATATCAATTCCCATTTGCTCTTCAAGATAGTAATTTGCATTTGCATATATAACTCCATTTTCCGCAACAGCATCAATAGCGTCAGTCAAGTTTTCATATACTTCATCTTCGGATATGATGAAATTCGGCACTTTCATTTCAAATTTGACATCAAAGATATATGTATTGAAGTCATGGTCGTTCATTACACCTACTGTATAGTTTCCGCCCATAACATCCTCAAAAGTGATGCTGAAATCACTTGAACCGTTGTTGTTAATAGTGTATAAAGGTGCTGTATCGAAGTACAATAAGACCACTGAATCAAAGGTATCATTAGATGTACCATTTACATAGACAGCCTGATTGATTTTATCCATAGTGAAATTGTATATTTCCCCATTAGCGTTAAAGATACAATATTGACAAATTATTTCATCAGCATTACCACCAGCAAAGTAATTCCTCATTCTCTCTTCATCTTCACCTTGGTAGTTGTCTAAGAAGGTACATAACATAAATGAAGCTGATGTTGTTTGACCGTCCAAATTGTCGGATGCAATATAGATTGCTCCACCTTCACTTTCTGCGTAATTGTTTGTAAAGGTAGTGTTTACTGCAATGAGAGTTGCATCATATTCTGCATCCCATGTACCAATATATATGGCTCCGCCCTCATCATTAGCATGGTTATTGTGGAAATTACAGTTGTTCAAGACCAAAGTACCTGCTCTCAGGTCAATAGCCCCACCATAATTAGCAACCCCATTGATTACTGTAATGTTTTCAAGTGTGACGGTAGGACCGTCTGTCTGCTCAAACTCTGGATGTGGAGGCGGAGGTACCTGAACCCACTCCATTTCAGTATCATATGTTAAAAGCATGAAGTAATATTCGCCACCACAGTCAAAGATAACCTCTTCATTTTCATAAGCCTTGATTGTTAATTCCACTTCTCCTTCAATATCAATACTATATACAGGATATGTTCCGCCTCTAACTGTAATGATACCTGAGCCATATAACACAGCTTCATCGACTGCATCTTCTAAAGTATCAAAGTAGTCATAATCATCATCCTCATCGTATTGGAAAAGGAATCTGCCTTCCTCATATTCCTCACCGAGGTTGTTATCTGGAGAATTACTGAGCTGTTCTTTTGATTTAGTATCATCAATTGCAAAATACCTAATTGCCATTAAAGGTTTGGATTGAACATTATTGGAAACATCAACTGCAGAATCAGTTTCTCCCACATTGCCGGTTCCAATATCAGCCATATTAGCGTTTGAGATACTTAAGCTAAATACAGGAATATTTCCATTGACATTCAAAATTGCCTCAGTGGAATTTGATATGTAGTTTACACGTTCCTGTGAAGTCACCTTGATTGTGTAATTACCCGGATTCAATGTTTTATCTATTACAATAGATCTGCTGCCATTGACAAATACGACATTTCTGTAATCTTCAATTTCTATTGTATAAATTGATGCAACATCTGATTCTATGTTTATAACAATACTGTCATTATATTTTACATCTACATCCGGTACAGATATGGTCGGATTAGCTTTATAAACTTCGAAATTAACAGCAGTTGATGTGAATGCGAAATCATCATGGTCATAGATAGCTACAAGAGTATATTTTCCTGCATCCAGTTTCAATGACTCAATTTCATCTTTTGTATAATACTTTCCGTTCAGTTGGTAATCAACTGTACCTGTAGCGATTGAAGGTATACTTTCAACGACTTTAAGGGTTTCACCATAGGTAATATTGTCAACTGAAACATTTAATTCCATACTACCGCGGGTAACTCTGAAAATTTCAGTGATGCTGTCCATCTGATATATATTATTATTGTTATCAACAATATTGTTTAAAACAGCATAATATTTGCCGTAACTCAATATGCCTGCATCATATGTGAATGCATTGTTTTTGATTTCCGCAATGTTGTTTTTACCAGCTACTGTTAAATTGGCTGCCGCATATATATTGGTACCGATATCTGCTGTACCAGTGATTGTTGAGCTTTCACCATATTGAACAGAAGGTGCATTCAATTTAGCATCCTTAACATCAAACATGGAATCATGGACTACGGTAAATCCATTGCTGTAGATATGTCTGTTTTCTCCAGTGTTATTTGCAAAAACACACTCATCGATTAATGCAGTAACTTTAGGAGATGTTGCAACGGCTCCGGTTGTCGCATTGTTATTTGTAAACGCACTGCTATCCATAATTAAGGTGAGCTTTTTATCATAAGGGTTTTTGATTAAAATTACTGAACCCACCTTACCGCTATTGTTGGTAAAGACACAACTTTCAATGGTGGCTTTTGAAGATCCGTCAAGGCATATGACTCCACCATCAACATTGCTGTTGGAGTTGTCTTCAAAATTGGATAAACTAATATCAAGGGTTACGTCATTAGTGTCGGCGTTGACATATATTACTCCACCCTCAAGTTGAGTTTTTTCTCCAAGATTATTTTTGATGTCGTTTTTCTTGAAATCAGAGTAAGTGACTGATATATATCTGGAATTGTTGCCTACATATATTGCAGATCCTTTAACAGCAGTATTGCGTTCAAAGTCACATGAAGTAACTGCTGCTTCAAATTGGATTATGTTTTTGAAGTGCAATGCTCCACCTTCACGTGCAGTGTTATTTATGAATTTGGAATCTGTAATTGAAACGTCTTCATGACCCAGTGATGTGACTGCTGCAGTACCTACTTTTAAAGGAGCGACATTGTTTATGAAATTACAACCGTCAATATCCAATAAATCTCCGTCACTGAATATTGCTGCCCCACCATTTTCAGCAAATGTGGTCTTTGTAATCTTATTGTCTGTGAAATTACATGAAGTCAGTGAAAGATATCCGTGATTGACTATAGCACCATAATTGGTATTTCTGTTGTGAAGTCCTCTGAATGTAATTCCGGATATATCGGCTACAGCGTATTCATTGACTATTATGAAATTGGCGTCGGCGCCTTGAGCATCAAAGACTGCACCTTCCAATGCAATAATCTCGAGAGTCTTATTGGATATCACTATTCCAGTGTTTTTATATGTTCCTTTTTTAACATGAATAGTATCATCATCATTGGAATTGGCTACTGCCTCATTTAAGGTATCATATTCCACATTTGTACTTAATACAAGGAAGTTGCTGTATGTTTTAGCAATTGCAAATGTAGTGAAATTCATTGCAAGCTCATAGTTATCATCAGAGTCACGCATAGCAACAACAGTATAATTGCCCAAATCAAGGCCGGTCAGTTGCATGCTGCCTTTACCGTTTACAACCTGAACTTGATAATATTTATTTTGAATGAAAATAGTGTAATTCAAATCCCTATCGGCATAAACATTTAAAACAGGTGTTTCAGGTATTAATACATCCTTTACTTCAAGAGTTAATGATATTTTAGCCTTGTCAATTCCAATTTTTGCATATGCCGGATTAATTAAATAGAATTCATTTTGGTATAAATCAGAATAGTAGTCCTGTTGCCAGAAATGGTCCCTACTGTCTCCCTGATTATACATACCTTCCATTACTATTTGATGTGTTCCGCCAGGAAGTACTCCAAGATTCATTTCAAATTTTTTATTTACAACAGTAACCATATCTCCAAAGATATTTTCCTCATCTGCAACTCCTGTTAAAAGAGTATAAGTATTATTTAAATTTGATCCCCAGTCAAAGTTACCATAAAGAATAGAATCAGAACCATAGGAAATATCATCTAAACGTATTGTCAAATTCAAATCATATTCATTAAACTCGAAATTAAATTTCCTTGTAAGTGATTCGAAGTATACATTCCTGTAATTTCCATAATTTGTATCAAAAACACAGTATGTCATGTTTATGAGACTTTCACTCTGACTGGTTATATAAACAGCCCCTCCCAAGTTAGCAGAATTTCCTATAAATTCATTACCATGGAGTTCAAGATTAGTAGCATATATTGCCCCACCTTCATTGGCCTCATTCATGTTAAATTCTGAGTTGGTAACATTTAAATTTGTGGAAGAATCAGCATTGATAGCTCCACCCTGAGTACCTGAATTGGAAGTGAAAGTACATTCATCTATATTTACAATAGTGCTTTTAAATAGTGTTGGACCGTTTGATTCGAAAGTACATTTATACAGTGCCAGATTTGAATTTTGCGCATTAATCGGATTTACAGGTTGATTATTAATATATTTAATATTGTTAAATTCACAACCTGAAATGTAACCCTCTGAACCAGCAGTGAATTCTAATGCTGAATCTTCAAAGTAGCCTGTTATAGTTATATCTTCAATAGTGAGTTTGGAATTAGAACCTACAGTCAAGAAATAACTTGGAGCGGGGGTTGTATAATCTAAAACACGGTCTCCTGAAAAAGTAACATGATCCAAATCAGATTTAGGTCTAATTGTAACTACTTTATTGTTAATCTTCACATAACGATTACCAGAACCTGTGTAATTTCCGCCTTTAACAGCAATTTCGCCGCTTCCACCATTAGGAATAGCATCTATGGCAGCACTTAAAGTTTCAAATACTTTATCATCATCTAAAATAAAATTAGGTTCTATAATTGTAAAAGTACTGCCGCTATACTCATATCTTTTTTCATCATCTTTCATCATGTAAACTGTATAGGTTCCTTTTTCAAGGTCTGTGAAAGTTGTAGTACGGCCACTAGCCCCAGGATTATCATCATAAAACTTACCATCTTTATATAAAACCACCAAATTTATATTATCATCAACCCAAGGAGTTATTGAAACTGATTTTTCAGAAGCATCCACGTCAATATCAAGAGAACCGCTTCCTACAAACAGACAATTTGTAAAAGACCAATCTGCACTTTCACCCCCATCTATACTATAATCCTCAAAGTCGTTTGCTTCATCAGAGCCCTTTTTATTGTCTTTAAAATAACAGTTGTTAAGTGTAACTGAACCTGAATCTTCAATACAGATGGCACCACCGTGTCTATCAGCCTTATTGTTTATGAACTTACAGTCGTTGGCCACAAGTGAACCTTCATCCACAATTATGGCACCACCCAATCCATAACTAACTCCATCGGAAGAAGCATGATTTCCCTCAAATATACATCTGTACAAGGTCAATTGTGCACCATCTTCAACTTCCAGAGGACCATCATTTCCTTTCCCATTTTTAAAGGTGATGTCACTGATGGTGACATGTATATTCGCATTAGTTATATGCAAGAACCAACCTTTATTCTCACCGTCAAAAATAACTTGATGGTCTGAGCCGTAAGGCTGGATTGTATATGTACCCTCCGTATTAATCTTATATTGAAAATCATCATCATCGGAAGTGTATTTATATGTACCCCTCCAAATCTTTATTGTTCCTCCTTTATTACTCTCAGCTGCAGAAAGGGCATCTTCAAAATCATAGTACCAAGTTCCACCATAAAAAAAATTGTTTTCATTGTGTTTAAGTAAATCATCATCTGAAGCGGAAAGCACATCATCTGAAGCAGGGGATGCATCTCCCACCTTATGATTTTCATTTCGACTATCATCTACATTAATTTCATCAACATCATTGACACTTTCAATAGCAGGTGAAGTGTCATTGACCTCTTGTTTCAAATCAGAAGAAGTTGTTGCGATATTTGTATCACCAACTTCATCTGTCAAAGCGATATTTGTATCACTAACTTCTCCTTGCAAGGTTTCATTAGCATCGGCCGCTGAAATTGCACCGATACTCATAATCATTACAAGGAGTAGCATCAGCAATATTACCATCCTTTTTTTCGTCATTTTTAATTACCCCATATTGTCTAAAAATCAAGTAATCAAACAGAACGTTCGTTCTGTACAATAATACATACATAAATATTGTCAATAAGTACAATACTTGATATATAGTTTTATTTTTGATTATTAATAAATATATACCATTTTTTTTGAAGTGATGATTTAAATGAATTCATACCAAAAATGGTTTTAAAGTAAAAAAAGCAAAAGCGAAATTTACAATAAGTATACAATTCCCATTAATGTTAGAGTCATCTGAATTAAAAAAATAAATAAAGGTTTAAAAGTTACCTTCATACATTAACATGACTGAAAATCCAATCATTCCGCTTTTTGATAGTCAATTATCGCAAATATCCTTTTGATACTTGAAAATGCAGTTTCAATAGAAGCCATAGATGAACTTAGTTTTTTAATAGGTTTTGTCAATAACTGTCCATACATGATAACCGCCAATAGGGTTCCCAGCTGTATTTCACCAACTGATAAAAAGTAAATTCCCGCCATATAAACAGTTATATTACTTACATTTGTCAAAAGGGTTGTAACAGGATCCATAATATTAGTAACGTTTCTGGATTTGGCATAATAGTCAATTACGGTTTGGTTTAGTTTTTTAAACCCTTTTTCATGGAATGAATCACGATTTGTGAGGCCTCTTTCAAAATAGCTCATCAATCGCCCCAAATGCTTTTGATGACCATCATAATAGGCTTTAGATTTATAATCGCATAAAGAAAAGGAAATGATATAAATCGGTAGTATCACCAGATAAATTAAGCTCAATCTAAAGTCTGTAGTCATCATCAGTACTATTACAAGGACTATCGATAGGATTTGGGCATAAATTTCAGAAAATCGGGAAGAGACGAACTCACGGATGTTCATCACATCGTTGTTTAGTCTGGACAAGATGAGACCCTTTGAGTTTTCCTTAATGAAACCGGATCCGACAGCATCAATTCCGTCAAATAATCCCATTCTTAAATTATAGGCCACCTTTTCACCGAGAATCCCCATGATTCTCTTTGGAGTTAATTTTAAGAGATACCCTGCAGAATATAATACGAAAAGCAAGGCAAGGTTAAAGTAGACGCCAGCATCGTTGAATGAATTCGCATTGGAACTCAATAAATTAACCGTCTTTCCTGCAACTTTAGGGGCATAAACCATGCACAATGTGGATATCGTAAGCAAAATCATTGATAGTGTTACTTTAATCCTATCATCCTTTAAAATTAGAGTGAATTTTTGAGAGATTTCCTTTCTTTCAGCCCATATGCCCTTATCCGGCCAGGATACATCCTCCTCTACAATCTCTATTGTTTTTGGATCATCAGTGCTTTTGGATTTTATGGTTTTATCTTCCAGATTCAGGACTTCCTCCAAACGCACGGAAGTGGCATATGCACGTGGCCACCTGTCAATTAATGCCGGAAGGAAAGTTAATGTGCTGACGAAGTAGGCAACATATATAAGAATAACGAATGAATCAACTACACTGTCGGTTTCAAAACCAATGGTGTATCCGGAATTAACCATTGCAAATGTAATCAGAACAATGGCATATAAACCCCATAACAATACTGGCCCGAGATAATATTGGCTTAAAATATAGGTGACATTCTTGTCATAGGAATTCTCGCATGCCTCTTCAAATTCAGCTTCATATTCCTGTTTATTGAATGGAATCCTGCCAGAAATATCACTGATTTTGGATAAAAACATAAGGTTCAGTTTTCCGTATGTCTTTTTGGCCCTGAAAAATATTTTTACGATTTGTTTCATTCTCCAAATTAGAATCAGGCTAAGAACTCCAACAAATGCCAAGAAGAATAACGCATAAGTCGTATCAATCAGTGCTATTTCATAAATAATTGCTACGAGTGTAACTGGAACGAGCATTAATTGTGTGAGTATTATCACTATAAAACCCTGTTCTGAGGACATCCCCCTGGTTGACCGTGTAACCAGCCCTGAAATTTTAAATTGCTCAAGCTCCTCACTAGGCAGGTTCATCAGTATATGAAATATTTTTTCACGGACAGTATATGCGGCATTTGAAGCCACTTTTGTTGAGAGAAATGAAATTACATAAATGGCAATCACTGAAATGACCGTATACATCAACATGTATGATCCGGATTTGACAAGCAAATCGATATTCTGTTCTTTAACTCCAGTCAAAGCCGCACTGAACAAATCAATTATCTCCATTTGAAAGAATGTCTGAATGACTATCAAAGCGAAAATAACCAATATTGTCTTCCATTGGAATTTCAGTGAAACCTTCAAAAACTTTCTCATGAATATAATTTAGTTTTAAATATAATATATACTATTTCATAACCCCTGGAAAATGAATTTTACAATTTCTTTTTAAACACCATACTCCCAGTTGAGAGTTAAATGTAAATAGCATTCACAGAAGCGAAGGTTTTGCTAAGAAAGATTTGTACATAACTATAAGAACCCATAGTTAGGATTGATATTTTCTGAATGCATAGGCAAGAATTGAGCCTGCAAAATTCTGAAAGACAGAATAAATCGCTCCGGGAACTGTTGCTTGGGACAAGTTTGGAAAATGGGTTTTTGCAAGGCTGGTTGACAAACCTGAATTTTGAAATGCGATTTCAATGGCTACTGTAATTATCTGTTTTTTATTCATTCCTGCAAGGCGTCCTATTCCAAATCCAATTAACATTGAAAGGAAATACTGCAGGACAATGACAATGAGTATTACAGTAGATGAAGTTAAAATAGCTTGTTTATTAGCTCCAATTACTCCTGCAACGATTAAACAAATCACAATGGAGGATACTGTAGGCAAATAATCTTTTAATTTTTCACAAAAATTAGGGAATTTGTAATTCAGAATCAAACCTAAAATTATTGGGACGATTACTATTTCAACAATTGAAATGAACATGTCAACCGGATTGAATTGAATTTGATTTCCTATTAACAATAATGTGATTATTGGGGTTAATATTGGTGAAATCACAGTAGAAACTGCAGTCAAAGAAACGGACAATGCCACATCTCCCTTTGCAAGAAAAGTAATGACGTCAGATGCGGTTCCTCCAGGCACGGTCCCAACAAGAATGAGTCCGGCGGTCAAAGCGGTGTCAAGGCAAAACGCGCTTGCAAGAGTAAAGGCCATAAGGGGCATTATGATGTATTGTGCTGAAATTCCAACTGCAATTGCCTTAGGATTTTTGATTACATTAATGAAATCATCCGCTTTCAAAGTGGTTCCCATTGTAAAAAGAACTATGCTTAAAAGCAGATTGATAATGTTGATGCCGTTATATTCACTTAAAACCCATTTGAATGAATTGGGATAAACTAAAGAAATAGCTACTGCCAACAATATTACTATGAAAAAATATTTTTCGATAAATTCAAAAATCCCTTTCATAATCTAATTTTTGATTTTGGACTTTAAAAACATGTTGAAAAAAATCAAAGAAGAAAATTATTGAATTGACTTCTTTGACTTTTTAAGAAATATTATTGAAACAATAACTGTTGCAATAACCGAAATCACATTTGCAGTCATTGAAGGCAGTCCCAAACATTCAGGAGCCTGCAGAATATATCCGAATGTGATTAATGTGCACAGGATTGCCGGAATCAATGCGACAATATACGGTTTGTCATTATTGTTAAGATAAGCGCTTGCAGCATATAATACAACTGTAGCCACTATTAACTGAGACACAGCAAAGTATCTCCAAATCAGACTAAAATCAATGAAAGTTAATCCAAATGCAACTAAAAACAATGGTACGGCAATTTTAAGTCTTGAAATTAGTTTTTCATGATTGAGATGAAGTTCATCGGCAATTGTTATTCTTGAACTTCTAAGTGCAGTATCACCGGATGTAATCGGACAGATGACAACTCCAATAATGGTTAAAACCAAACCGACAGGCCCCACTAATGTTTTTGCCATTTCATAGACTCCTACTGATGGTGTTGCGCCATAGATTACTGCAAGTTGAGGCTGTCCGTGGAAAAATGCCATTGCAACTGCAGCCCAGACAAGAGCAACCAGACCCTCCAAAACCATAGCGCCATAAAATACTGGCCTTGAATCATTCTCATTTTCAATGCATCTTGCAACAATCGGGGATTGGGATGCGTGGAAACCTGAAACGGCACCGCACGCAATTGTAATGAAGAGATATGGGAAAATGTTTTTGTCAGTCAAATATAGGCCTTGTGTTGTGAATTCCAGAATTGAATATGGCGGATTTAAAATCAATGCCCCAATCATCAGCACCGCCATGATTAACAGCAATGCTCCAAACAGGATATATTCTTCCGATAATTTTATCAACCGGAAATACGGTTGCAATCAAAAAGTAAATGAATATTATTGTTACCCAAATAAGTATAGGAATACTGGTTAGGTCTGCAAGCAAAGCTGCAGCTCCTTTTGCAAATGTGGTCGAAACAAAAATTCCGGTAATTACAATAAGAACCGCCATGAACTTTTGGATGTTACTTCCCAAATATTTTGAAATAATGCTGGGCATTGTGAATCCGTCATTTCGCACAGACATGAATCCTGAGAAGAAATCATGAACTCCACCAATAATACCTTTGATTTTTGATTTTATCTTTTCCAGATACCATTGCTATCCCTATTTTTGACTTTAAAATCCTAATAATCCCAATATTATAGAAATAACAAATATAATTATTCCTATTTTTAATAATGTTTTCAATCCTTTTACCACAGCATATATTATTAGAACTAATATTATTATCCTAATAACATTCATTATCATCATATCCATCATGTTTTATAACCTCCGACAATTGTTCTATTCGAAAATTTCATCTTTTTTTAAATTCAACCTTCTAGTTTGTTTAGTGAATCTTTTCAAAAACATTCAATCTGCAATATCTGTATAACTATTATTCTGTTAATAGTTTACCTCATAATAAAGCAAAACTTTTAAAAAAAAAAAAAAAAAAATAAAAATAAGCAATCGAAAGATTGTTTATAAGCTTCTATTCAAGATATAATCTTACACCTTGGACGATTAAAGCTACACCGATAAGGATTGCAGCGAAAAGTGGTTGACCGATTGAAAATCCTCCAAGAGCAAAGGATATTATACCTAAAATTATAATGAATATAGAAGCGATTTTTGATATTTGTGAATCTGAAATAAGACCAACAATACCTGCTAAAATCAGTATAATACCAATGATATAGAATTGTAATGCGAAAATAAATGACAATGCAGAAATGTTAAATACAAATACCAGCCCGACAAAAATGGCCAGAATTCCAATAACAATATTTATTGCATTAAATCCTGATAGTATTGAAGCTATACCAAAGAATACTAAACTCAGTCCAATAAGAATAGACAGAAATGCAGTACTGAAAATAGGACAAATTATAAAAATTAATCCTAAAAGTATTGATAAAATTCCAGATATTTGATTTGATTCCATATTTTTTTTCCTCCAAAAATTTTATATATAAAAAAGGGAAATGAGAGTTAAACTCTCATTGATTTTTCATATTCTTAAGCCGCAACGTTGCAATGAATACAATAGCCAGCAGAATAGCCGTTATTATCATTACGAATCCCATGGCTTCCTGAATAATAGTATCTACAGCTTTTAAAACAGTACTGTCCTGTGTGATATTATCAGTACCTGCTGTTTGGAGGTACTCTGCAGCATCATCAAAGAATTGCGCATCGTTTGCATGTTCTGGTGCATACATATTGATTGCAGTGCTGAGACCTCCCATAACTCCAAGAATTAAGATTACACCGATAATTGCTGTACCCATTGATTCACCTAATGTCTGTGTGGTTGTAAGAACACCGGATGCGTTGTTTTCATTTTCCTTAGGAATATAAGCCAGGGAAATGTCTGTACTTAAGGACATGACAAAACCAAGTCCAGCACCCAATACAAACAAACCAGGCATTAAATCATACATTGTTGTATTCAATCTGAATTGATAGCTTAAAATCACACATCCGAGGATTGCGATTAGAGATCCTACGGCTATCAGTTTTTTATGACCCACTTTAGTAGATAAACTTGGAGCCGCTATTGCAAATATAAGCAGACCTATAGTCATCGGAAGTGTAGTCAGACCTGTATTTAATGCGTTTAACTGCATTACACTTTGCAGGAACAGGGAAACAGCAAACAATGCTCCTCCCATTGCAAGACAACCTATCAATCTAATGATTGCTCCTACACGTAAATTTCTGTCTTTGAATAACCCCATATCAAGTAACGGCACTTTACCATTACTTTTTCTTCTACTTTCAAACCATGCAAATGCTGCTAAGATAATTAAACCTGCAACGATTACCATTATACTGGTTGAGGTGTCTTTTGTCAGCATTAAAATACCCCATACGAACAGGACAAGTCCTATTAATGAAATTATAGCACCAGTAATGTCCAAATCACTTTTGGATTCTGTAGGTTCGAAATCAGGTATTTTATGTTGCATTACTAAAATAAAGATAACAAATACTAATTCAACTGCAAATCCCCATCTCCAACTGAAAAATGTTGTCATGACCCCACCGAACAGCGGACCGACAGCAGCAGAAACGGAAACCATTACACTTTCAATTGCCAAAGCAAATGTACGTTTTTCACCGGAATAAATTCCACTAATAAGGGAAACAGTAGCAGGTGTCATCAATGCTCCTGCAATACCTTCAATCAATGCCCATCCAATAAATAACACTGGTGTGCTCCAACTTATTGCTGCGGTAAAAGTACCGACACCATAAAGTATAGTACCGATTATGAACAGTTTCTTTTTACCGACAATGTCCTGAAGTTTGGTACTCAGCAGCATGAATGCAGCAGTGATGAGAGTATAAAATGACATAATCAATTGAATGGTACTCACATCAGTATGCAGATCAACTACAACCTTGGAAATACTGACATTCATGAATGTAGCATCCAATGTTATAATAAATGAAGCACAGGCCACTAATATTAATGGAATCCAAGAGTGTTCCTTAAGCGTTTCATTCATTTATTAATCCTCCATATCAATATAAAAATCTTAAGAAAATATTAACAGAAGATGTCCAATATTTTTCTTGTTAATATTTATCCTTTTATTGCTTTATAAAATTTTTTGTTGTTTAATTCATAAAACTACGTAGTTAGTCACTTTTTTCAAACATAACCGAACGTTTATTCTTATCTTAATTTTCAATAACCGAACGTTCGTTCTCTACATCATTTAATTACAATAAAATATAAACCATAAGATGTATGAATACAAAAGAATTAATTTTAGAAAAGACTTTAAAATTAATGATTGAAAAGGAAAACTCTCTCGTTTCAGTTAGAGAAATCAGTGAAGCCACTGGAATTACTATTGGCGGAATATATCACTATTTTTCAAATAAAGAAGAAATATACAATGAAATTACTGAAAGATATTTTATTAACTATTTCAAATTCAATATTGACGAACTCAGACAGATTAAGGGAAATGCAAAAGAAAAAATCCACGATGTCATGGCTGAAATTTTTACACAAAAACAGGCAGGAATCAAGATTGAAACGATTGAAGATGAAATAGACTACAGATTCATATTGCTGATTTTGACTGCAAAAGGATTTGCTAGCGAAAAATACCCCGGGTTTCTCCCCAATAGCCTAAAAGGATTGGAGGAATTTTTCACAGAAATTATTGAGGAAGGTCAAAAAAACAGCCAAATCCGACAGGACTTCTCAGCCGAAGACATTGCAGAGTCACTACTTATTATGTACCTCGGAATTCAATATAAATGGGACGTATATTTAATTGATGATATGATTTCAGCCTTTGAAGATAGTTTTAATTTGGAATGGGAAAAGATAAGATTTAGAGAATAAATATTGAGAAACATGAGGCTGTTAGATGAACACTAAGGACTTGATTGTTGAAAAAACGCTAAAATTAATACTGGAGAAAGGTACAATTGACATTTCAATTAGTGAAATTCGAAATTGCACCGGACTGACAACAGGCGGCATATATTATCATTTTTCAGATAAAAAAGAAATATTCGAAGCGATTCTGCAAAAGTATATGATTGATTACATTAAAATAGATTTTGATAAAATCCCACTTGAAGGTTCCACAAAGGACCAAATCCATGACACATTGCTTTATATTTTACATCAATACGTAAACGGCGTGGAAATCGAAAGCATCAATGAAAAAATCAATTATCAAAGTGTAATACATCTTTTAACCGCAACAGGATATGCCCATGATGAGGTTAACGGGACAATTTCACAAATAGGAACTGACATTAGAACGTTTTTAAGCTACATTGTCGAAGACGGTAAAATTCAAAATGAAATCAGAAAAGATTTATCAACTAAAACCATTGTAGAATCATTGTATACAATGTATATGGGAATTCAAGGTTTTTGGCTAACTTTCCCAAATGATGATGTTGATTCCATTTTTGAGAAAAACTTTGACATGACCTGGCAGGCCATCGAATTCCAATGAAAACTATTTTTTTTAATCTATAAAAACCATGAGATTAGTCACTATTTTCCAACATAACTGAACGTTTGTTCTTTATATTAAATTTTCACAAACAGAACGTTCGTTCTCTACACCATTTAATTACCATAAAATATAAATTATTATATGTATGGATACAAAAAAATTAATTTTAGAAAGTACTTTAAAATTAATGATTGAAAAGCAGAACTCAATTATTTCAATTAGAGAAATCAGTGCCGCATCCGGAATTGCTACCGGCGGAATATATCACTATTTTTCTAATAAAGAAGAGATATACAATGAAATTACTGAAAGATACTATCTAAACTATTACAAATTCAATATAGATGAACTCAGGCAGATTAAGGGAAATGCAAAAGAGAAAATCCACGATGTCATGGCTGAAATTTTTAAGCAACAACAAAGCGAAATCGAGATTGAAGCGATTGATGATGAAATAGACTACAGAATCATATTGGCAATTTTGACTGCAAAAGGATTTGTTCATGAAAATTTTCAGGAGTTACTCCAAAGCCTCCTAAACGAATTGAAGGAATTATTCACAGAAATTATTGAGGAAGGTCAAAAAAACAGGCAAATCCGACAGGACTTTTCAACCGAAGACATTGTAGAGTCATTAATTATCATGTACATGGGAATTGCATATAAATGGGAGGCATATATAATTGATGATATGATTTCTGTCTTTGAAAATAATTTTGATTTGCAATGGGAAAAGATAAGATTCAGAGAATAATTAATTAACTTGAAAACATTGTGTGGTTAGATGAACACTAAGGACTTGATTGTTGAAAAAACGCTGAAATTAATACTGGAGAAAGGTACAATCGATATTTCAATTAGAGATATTCAAAAATGCACCGGACTGACAACCGGCGGCATATATTATCATTTTTCAGATAAAAACGACATATTTGAAGCGATTATGCAAAAGTATATGGTGGATTATATGAAAATCGATTTTGATAAAATCCCTCTTGAAGGTTCCACAAAGGAGAGAATCCATGATGGATTGCTTTATATTTTGCATCACTTCACCGACGGTGTGGAAATTGAAAGCATCAATGAAAAAATCAATTACGGGACTGTATTAATTCTTTTAACCGCAACAGGATATGCCGATGATGAGGTCAACAGGACAGTTTCACAAATAGGAGATGATATTGGGATATTTTTAACCGACCTTGTCGAAGACGGCAAAAGGAAAAATGAAATCAGGAATGACTTCTCAACTAAAAACATTGCCGAAACATTATACATCATGTATATGGGAGTTCAATGCTTTTGGTTAGATTTCCCAAATGAGGATATTGATTCCCTTTTCGAGAAAAACTTTGATATGACCTGGCAGGCCATCGAATGGCAGTGAAAAATAAGAAAATAATTAATATTCAAGGTTTTTAAGAGTAGGTCACTTAAAATCGTGTGGGTTACTATCAAAAAATAACTGAAACAACCCCCATTGACACTTTCAATAAATTATTTCAAAAACTTTTGTTGAATTTGAACTAAAACAATGAAATTTCCACAAGCAATCACCAAAGCACCAAGTAAAAATCCGTGGGGAGTATTATTGAAAAGCAACATGATTAAAGAACCTGCAGCAATGCAAATTATCATTTTAATTGAATCATTTCTTGTAAATACAACGCCCTCTTTATAATAGGATTTATTAGCCATTAAAGATATATAGAAAACAATTAATGAAATAATCATTACGATTGATTCAAAAAGGGGATCAAATTTGCCAGAATGCAGTAATTCGAAAATAACAGTCATTAAATTAATGCTGATAATAATGAAATAATGAGTAAACATTAATTTAAAACCCCTTTCTTCCCTATGATGATCCATAAGTCTATGGATTTGGATAACATAAGTGGCAAACAATGATAAAACAATGAAAAAGACGAAAAATGACCTTAAGTTAAGTGAAGTTATATCAAAGAAATATGTCATTCCAACAATCGCTTCACCAAATGTAATAATTGTTAATAGTTCAAATCTCTCAACTAAATGAGGAAAATTAACAATTCCTTTATCAAAATCACCGCTTAAAAATGGTAAAAATGCACCAACAACAACAGCAACAGCATCAATCCAAATAGCAAAACGTAAATTATTAGAAAACAGGGCGATTAAAGCTACAATATAAATCATGCAGACAATAATTATGATTTTTATGGAATTGTGGGCTGCATTATTCTTATTTTCTTGTCTTCTATCATGAATATAGTATAATCCAATAACGGTTAAAAACATTACAAGCATTGAAATGTTAAATGGAAGAGCCATTTGATTCCATTGAGTATTAATTGTATTTGCCATATATATTACGGCAATCATGTTAACAACCGTCAGTATATAATCATGCACCTCCCATTTCCCATATCGATTTATGTAATTCGTGAAATACAACCATACTTGAATTATAACAAAGGAAATAATCAAATATACAAAAAAAGGATGCATAATCCCATTAACTGGCTCCCTAATAAGGGTAGTTAACCTCGAAATAGCATAAACAAAAATCAGATCATAAAATAATTCTATCAATTCTACTTTTTTATCAACTATTGCCATAATAATAATTTAAAATTTGAATAAATAAAATTAATTGTTAGATTTAATTTTTTATCTTACAAAAATTCAAATTTTAATCCTAAACAAAATCCCCAAATCACACAATACATAAAAAAAACTTAAAATAAACTGTAATTATTAAAATAAGAAAACAATTAATATTTCATGGCATGTTAAGAGCAGTCCACCAAAAATTTGGTGGGTTACCTATAAAAAATAGCTAAAGACTGCCACCACATGCGATATTTAAAATATTCGCAATTTCAATATGAAATATTCATTTCAAAAAAATAGAATTACTTACGTTTTTTCTTTGGAGTTGGAAGTTCTTCATACATTGACTCTATAAGTTCTCTTAGAAATGCTTTGTTTTCAACATCATTAACAAGCACCATTTCCTTTGCACCTTCATATGGCAGTTCCATATTTGCATTAGGCATCATTGCAATAGCTGTTTTCACAGGTTTGACAAGAAAACGATTATCATAGATGCCCCCGATGATTTTGCCACGATAATATATTATGTATTCACCCATCATTGCCCTATAAGATATATCATCCAAATCTGATAACTGCTCCAAAATATATTCCAAATAGTCTTTACTTGATGCCATTCTAATCCCTTTTAAGTTTTCATTAGTACTTTATCAATTTATCTATTAATAAGTTTTGACAATGTTTAGAATATTTTTAATAATGAAAATGTTAAAATGATAATTAAAATTAGCAAAACAAGAAAATAATTAATATTCATGGCCGTTAAGAGCAAGCCACCAAAAATATGGTGGGTTACCTATACAAAATAGACCAATCCTACCACCATTTCCGACATTTTAAAATTGTAAAACAAAAGAAATTAATAATTAACTTTACGATGCATAAAATTCGTTTTTATCAATAATCAACCTTGATACTAACTGGATAGAAAAATAACTTCAGGTAATCTCACCAATTACTGATATATGTAGATTTATATATTTTAATTAAGTAATTTTAATTAATGATAATTATTAATCACAAAGAAGTAAAATCAGTTATTTCAAAGTCCAATTTACCAATTGCAGGATTTACAGTCAATCCTTATATTGGCTGTGCACATGCATGCAAATATTGTTATGCGGATTTCATGAAACGTTTTACTAATCATAAAGAAAAGTGGGGAACTTTTGTTGATGTGAAGCATTGGCCAAATATTAAAAATCCTCAAAAATATTCAGGCAAAACAATAATCGTTGAATCTGTAACAGACGGTTACCATCCATGTGAAAAAGAATTTAAGAAAACAAGAGAATTTTTAAAAGAACTTGAAGGCGTGGATGCTAATTTAATTATAACTACAAAATCATCTTTAATATTAAGAGACATAGATTTGATTAAAAAGTTTCCAGATCCAATAATTTCACTTTCAATTAACACTTTGGATGAAGAGTTCAGAAAAGACATGGATAATGCATCTCCAATATCTGAGCGATTAAACACCCTTAAAAGATTTCACGACGAGGGAATAAAAACCGTTTGTTTTGTATCTCCAATTTTTCCAGGAATAACAGATGTTTTTGAAATAATAAATGAAGTTAGTGGTTATGTTGACTATATCTGGCTTGAAAATCTAAATCTTCGCGGAGCATATAAAAAAGTTATTCTCGATTACATAAGTGAAAAACATCCGGATTTAGAATTATTATATGAGGACATCTATAAACACAAAAATATGGATTATTGGAGTGAATTAGATAAAAAAATAGAAAAATTTGCAAATAAAAATGGACATATGTATGTTATTGATGAAGAACCATTTTTAATTAATCCGTTAGACAAACCAATTATCATTAATTATTTCTATCATGAAAAAATTAGGCAAAGTTCAAAAAATAAGAAATAATTAATATTCATGGCCTGTCAAGAGTAACCCACCTTCTGTTTAACAGCATTCATCTTAGCGTGCTACCTTGCCTCATACAGGTTGTCATCGGCACCTTTGCTCTTGCATCCTACGGAATGGCCGTTTCACCGCTTCTTTTAATGTCCTCAATTAAATATCATCGTCTACCATTAAAAGCCGTGTCGTTTCTGCTCCAGAGTCATACTTCTCAGTATACGTTTTTCAACGCCGTAGTTCTGTGCGATGGGCGGAGTTTCCTTAGTTTAAAATAAACCAGCAGCTGTCTTTAACTTGCCAAAAAATATTAATTAAAAGTAGCAGGGCCTAGATTTGAACTAGGGATCTCGGGGTTATGAGCCCCGCGGGATCACCAGACTACCCCACCCTGCTATACAAACAAAAATAGTATAAAACTATATTATAAATATTGTTTAGATTGTATATAAAGTTTTCCATAAAATGGAAAAAATCAAAGAAAATAAATTTAATTATTTTCTAATGATTCAATTCTTTTATCAAGGTCATTTAACTTTTCTTCAGTTGCTTTTTGGAATTCTTCAGAAGTTTTTCTGAATTCATTGAAATCCTTATCCAATTTATCCACATTGGATGTGGTTTGTGAAAACTTGGTTTGAAGCTCTTCCAAATCGTCAGTAGTGGCTAAAGACCAACTTTTAATTAATTCATCACTTTTTTCATCTAAAAATGCATCGATTTTATTAGAAAAAGCGTCAGTATTAATTGCAGAATCAATATCGCTCAATTTGATTTTAATTCTTTTACCCATTGATTCGGATTCCTCTTTTTCAGCAGGAACATCATCTTTAGGAATATCATAACCGGTATCGTTAGATTTGCCTAAAATTTCGTTCATATGGGCATCAGCAGTAGTTGGCACATAACTGCGTAATTTACTCATAGATCCAGGACTATTTAATAGATAATAGTAAACTAAAATTATAATAGCTACAATTAAGATTATAACTGCAACCACTTCCATAGCATCCATCTTACCACCTATTTATTCATTTTTTTAAGTTTAGCTTCTTTCTCTTCAATTTCTTTAAGCATTTTTTCTAACTTTCTTTGTTCAGTTTCAGCTTCAAGTCTGGCTAATCTTTCATTGATTTCAGAGTGAAGATAGCCGACGTTGCTTCTGACTTCAGTTGTGGATTGCCTGATAGCTGAAAGACTGTCCTGTTGCTCTTGTGGCAATGGAATTGGATTATCCATTAATCTTTTGGATTCAATGTCTTTTTCCACCATGGACATTTTTTTAAGCTCAATTTCTTTTTCAAGTATTAATATTGAATTTTTAGATTGCGCAACTTTTCTCCATTGGAATACAATGATAATCAATACAATTGCAACAATGACCGCAATGATTAAATAAAACATTTGGTCAGGTATTGTAGGAATTTCCATTTAATTACCTCCAATTTTATATAAACTAGTTTAACAATACATTATTATATAAACTTCATCAATTATAAAATTAATTATTTAATAAAGAAGGTAATACTATATGATAGAATCTTACATAGAAGCCGGAAAACTTACATCCAAAATTCGTGACGAAGCTTCCAAAATGATTAAAGACGGTACATTAGTTTTAGACTTAGTAAATTATGTAGAAAGCGAAATTTTAAAAAATGGTGCTGAAATTGCATTTCCATGTAATGTATCCATCAATGAAATAGCAGCACACTACACCTCACCTGCAGGCGATGAAACCAAATTTAAGGCAGGAGATATGGTAAAACTTGATTTAGGTGCAATGGTTGACGGCTATATCGCAGATACTGCTGTTACAATAATTGCTGACGGCAACATTGATGAAAATTACACTCAGGATGAAATTAACTTACATGAAGAAATAGTAGAAGCATCAGCAGCGGGTCTTGAAGCGGCAATTGCAACTGCAAGGGCAGGAATTGAAGTATCCAAAATTGGTGCTGCAGTTCACGAAGCAATTTCAGAATATAACCTAAATCCGATATTCAATCTGACCGGACACAGCCTGGAGCAAAACAACCTCCATGCAGGAATTTCAATTCCAAATTATGACAACCATGACAACTACATTCTGGATGAAGGCCAGGCAGTAGCAATCGAACCGTTTGCAACAAATGGTGAAGGAATTGTAAACGACGCTCCCGGACATTACATCTTCTCATATATGGCAAACAAACCTTTCAGAATGAAAACAACACAAAAAGTTTTAAAATACATTCAGCACAACCACAGATATGTTCCATTTTCAGGTCGCTGGATTACCGATGAGTTTGGTGAAAGGAAAGGATCAATCGGACTTAAACAGTTATCAGAAGCAATGGCAATTTATCCTTATGCGCCACTTCGTGAGAAAAAGGGCTGTTTTGTAAGTCAAAAGGAACATACAATCATCATTGAAAAAGAAGGCTGTACAGTTACAACTATCTAGAAGGGATTAATTTCTCTTCAAAACTTATTTTATTTAAAATACTAAATTTTTAAAAAAAAAGAAAAAAGAAAGAAGATTTAGTATAAAGCAGGGATTTTAACTCCCATTTTAGCTCTTCTTTCACGTTCTGCAGTGTTTTTGTCTTTTTTACCTTTAGCTAATTTTTCAAGTAAAGGAAGACCAGGTTTTACTTCGTCCATTGGTTTGGTTTCAATTAAACCAGCTGAAACAGCTGCTTTAAATACACTGTCACCATCGTCAGTTCTGGTTAAAACAGTAGACCATCCGTCAGGAGATCCGACAGAACCGGTTGATACGTCAGCCCATTCACAAACATAGTCTTGACAGATGTTACAACCTGCTTGTTCGTAACCGTGGGTTTCTTTGATAGCTAAACCAGAGTCTTCACCGTCTTTGGTTAACCAGAATTTACCTTTACCGATGTCCATTTTAGTAGCTTCTTGTAAGCTGTCAAATCCTAATTTTGCGGTTGCAAAGGTGTCAAGAGAAGCCATAGGGAAGTTTTCCATACAGTAGATACCGATGATTAATTTGATTTTTTCAGCGACAAATCTAGTGAATGGGTAAGCTTGTGCTTTTCTTAAACCTTGGGTTTGACATGGAGTTGCTACAACACCAACTTTTTCTAATCCGTATTGACGTGTTGCTTCTTTTAATGCGGATAAAGTTGGGGACATTGAGTATTTAGTACCTGCTGCAGCAATAACTTCATCAGAGGAAGTTACTACAGTAGGAATTGGTCTCCAATCGTCGTCAGGAGTTCCAGCTACAACTGCACCTTCAATGATACCTTCATCGAGTGCGTAACAGAGTAATGCTGAAACAATTCCTCCGTCTTGTGATACATCTAGAATTTTTTTATCAGTAGATCTTGCAGATAATGCTTCTTTATAAGTACCTAATGGCATATCCATTCCTCCTAAAGTCCTGTTTCCTTTTTAATTCTTTCTACAGGTAACCAAGATCTTGGACACATCATGTAGCAAGAACCACATTTAATACATCTGTCTCTGTCACAGCTAGGTCTACCTTCAGAAAAGCCCATTGCCCTTGTAGGACAAGCAAGAGCACAAGTTCCACAACCGGTACATAATCCTTGGCGGATTACATTGGTTAATACGTCACAACCACATCCTTTATCACATGCAGCCCAATCCATTGCTGGTTTTAAGTAATCTAAGTCGCCTTCACATAATGCTACAACAGCTTTTGCGATTACTTCAGGTGCTACAGGACAACCAGGAAGTGCTAAATCTACTTTTACTAATGAACTAATTGGTAAGAAAGATTCGTGTTTAGGTTGTGCTTGTTGACCACCACGTGCAAAAGTAGTGAAACAACCAGTTAAAGCACAGGAACCGAATGCACAGATTAAGCCAGATTTTTTCCTTGCTTCTAAAATTTCGTGGACACTGTGTTCGTCTTGTAAACATACAGATCCTTCAATTAAACATAAGTCCATTTCTGGCATTTCTTCAGCATAAGTACCGTGAATCCATTTGTCAACTAAAGTTTGTCCGTATACGATATCAATCATATCAGTTAAAACTGTAGATAAAATGTCATAGTTTTCAGTTAAAGACATTGCATCTCCAGTACAACCACTTAAGTGTATGTAACCAATACGTGGTTTTGATGAAGCAGCTTTAGTTTCTTCTGCAGGAGCAGCTTCAACTTTCTCTTCTACAGGAGCAGCTTCAACTTTTTCTTCTACTTTTGGTGCTTCTTCAGAAGAACCACCGAAAGCTTTTTTCAATTTATCAAACATTATTTTACCCCAATTTCTTTTAAAATAATATCAATAGCTTTAGGAATCGCCTTTGTAACAGGTTCTGTTAAACCCATATCAACATCCGGAGTTGGAATCTCAGCCGGTTTGCATCCCACAATAACTACTTCACATTTTTCGGAAATTTCTTGAAGAGGATTTTCCACGGTCATTCCATGAGGATTGTCATATTTTCCTTTTTGCATAACGTTCGGATCAAATACATCTACGGTTCCAGGCTCAGCATTAAATTCCACCACATCCAATACGATGAGTTTTTTCCAATCATACTCTTCGTATAATGGGAAGAAATTTGTTGGAGCCGCAGTTCCACCATCAATGAATTGAACCCCTTCAGGTAACTCAATACCGTCAAATTTTTGCTTAATTTGCTCTAAAATCTCTTTATCGAATTCATCCTCTACATATGAAGTAACAGCTGGATCATAATAGTCATTAGTATCATTTGCATATTTTTGCAAAATGTTTATAAGAATAGGCCCGAATCCATCATCTTTAAATAAAACATTTCCACAACCGATGACGATTATATCCGAATCATAAGGCATTTAATTCCTCCAAGTTACTTAGATTCTCACCATTTCATTTTTAAGAATGGATTTGTCTTCATCGTCAACTACCATTACGTGAGTAGCACAGGATAAACATGGGTCGTATGCCCTAATTACATGTGGACCGAACTCGTGAGAGAATCCTTCAGTTGCAGGACCCATAGTTGGAATGTTCCATGTAGTTGGTACAATTGCAGAGTAGAATTTAGTTTTTCCTTCTACAACTTGTGCCATGTGTACGTCAGTACCTCTAGGACCTTCGATTACACCAAATCCAAGTTCTCCAGTTCCTCTTTTATCGTAACTTACGTTTGCAGGAGCGGATGTGTCAAGTGCATCTAATGCTTCCATACATGCGTCGTAGTTTTTCAACATTTCGTCAGCACGTGCAACGTGTTGTGCGATTACACCTTTGTCTTTGAAACCTTGGAATTTTTCCATTCTTGCTCTAGGACCGGTTTCTACGTTTTGACCTTCCCATAAAGGAATTACGGAACAAGCTCTGGTACCAATTTCTGGATCATCATACCATGCTTCTGGTAAAACTTCAGAGAATTTGTCCATATCAAATTCGTTAGTACCGTAAGTAGCATCCATAGCCATTAATGGTTGGTTAACTACACCTAGATCTTTTGGTAAACCTGCGTCGAGAACAAGTCCTTTGATTAATTCAACATGAGCTTCAAGTTTTGGTCTGAGTGCAGTCATTCTTTCGATTAATCTATCTTTAGTGAATGGAGTAATGTTTCTTGCCATACCACCTACTCTGATATCAGCAGGGTGGATACCTTCACCAGCACACATATCTACAACGTATTGAACAGTTTTTCTGATTTCACTTACACTGTCAACAGCTGCTACAAAATTACTGTCATCAGTAATATCTGGAGCAACTAAAAAGTGGTGAATTGCTGCACTGTTAATACCGTGTGCTGCTGCGACAGCTTTTCTTAACAATTTACCTGCTTTAGGAATTTCAATACCTAATGCCATATCCATTGCCTCAGCGGAAGCTAATGTGTGTGGAATTGGACATACTCCACAAATTCTTTGACATAAAACAGGTGCTGTTTCAGGAGCTTTGTTAAGAACCATCTTCTCTAAACCCCTAACAGGAGTTATACTAAAATACATACCTTTTGTAACTATCCCTTCATCGTCAACTTCCATGACCAATTCGGCATGGCCTTCTTGACGAGTTGTTGGAGATATAACTACTCTATCTTTCAAATATGTCACCTCAATTATTAGCAATTAGAAACTAACATTAATTATTTATAAATATTATTATTAATAAATTATGCCACAAAAAATTAATCGAAATATATATAAGAAATAAAAAACTTAATTTAAATATTATACATAATAATATATTTAAAGGAGGGAAAAAATTGGATAAAGCAAATATTATAATTTCTATAATTGTTGTATTATGTATTGCAGCAGCTGTTGCAGCATACGGAATAACAAATAGTGATAGTCCAATATTCTCCGACTTATCCAGTATATCCTCAAGCAGTGATGATGGCAGTGGGCTTGGAAATAATACCCACAATGGAAACGGAAGTGGATCCTCTGTAGCTACTACTGATGGAGGAAGCAGTGGTTCCGGTTCTGGAAGTTCATCATCCGGAAGTTCAGGATCAGGCAGCGGAAGTGGTTCAGGATCAGGTTCCGGAAGTGGAAGTGGCTCTGGATCTGGCTCAGGCTCTGGATCAGGTTCCAGTTCAAGTACACACTTATCATACTCTGAAGCTCAAAGTATTGCAAATAGTGCTGTTGGAGAACCTGGATGTTATGCTGGAAGTGTGAGATACTCTGGCGGATACTGGTACGCAACCATCTATGATGAAGACGGAAATGCAGTAGACAGCATAGGCATTAATGATGCAACCGGATCTGTTAGTAGAATGTAAGGATTATTCTAATCCTTTATTTATTTTTTTTAAATGAATAGATAACTATATATAATACAAAAAATATAATAATTATTGTTGTATATGAAGGGCCCGTAGCCTAGCTGGATAGGGCGTCGGACTTCTAATCCGAAGGTCCCGGGTTCAAATCCCGGCGGGTCCGCTCTCAATGCAAACTAACTTTTTTTAAAATAACATTTCATTGAATTAAAAATTTTATGGGCTTGTAGCCTAGTCTGGAAGGGCGTAAGACTCCTAATCTTAAGATCGAGGGTTCAAATCCCTCCAAGTCCGCTTTTTTAAAAATTATCCAAAGTAACGATTTTTTCTGTTTTTGGCTTGGTTAATCTCTTATCGAATGAAATTTCACCATATTTACCTCCACCACCAGGAATAACATTAATAGTTTTGTTTCTGAATGATTCGATGGCAGGAGCTATTTTAGAATCAATATTACCTATCTCTTCAATTGAAGCATTAATCAAAACATCGATTTCAGTTGCAAAACAGTCAATCAGCTCCTGCCATTTGCCCTGAACTGTTTTTGTTGTAACTCCCTTACCATAAACAGTTGAAATCAATTCGGCAAGAGGCATCAGATGAATGTAATCAGGTCTGAAATCCGGATGTTTCGGTTGGCTGTAGTCCGCAATTTCAGAGATTCTAAAATCAACACCCTTTTTGATTGTTCCTCCGCAACTGCATTTCATCCTGTTTTCCTTTGCAATGACCGGATCAATCAGTTTGTAGCATTTGGTACATGCAGTCATGTGATATTTTCCCAGGTTTGGAATCAAACCGTAGTTTGCTTTAATATCCTTATGTTTAATTGCATGTTTTATCGAAGAAAATGAAATATCTTGAAGCTCAATTTGATTAAATTCACGACCCAATCTGTGAGGCCATGGGGAATGAGCATCGGAATTTGAAAGGAACGGAAAATCCTTAAGTTCACCTACCGTATCGGCCATGAATGTATCGGCAGAAAGCCCGAGTTCCACAAAGTCAGGCTTTTTATCATAACAGTCATAAATGCTGTCAAATGACTTGTACATTCCGGTCCATGGAGTAAATGCATGTGCAGGTCCAATCAAACAGTCATAATCCCGGACCATTTCCAAAATCTCGGCACCACCCAATTGGGTTTTAGGTCTTCCGTCAGCCGCCTTGTTTTTAGAAGGGAGTTTGTCAGACAGTTCCCTGGCAATTTCTATATTTGGAATTATAATCAAATGATGAATCTTGTTTTTGCCTTCAACTTCAGTTGTCAAAACAAAATTCATATCCTCAAAGGCATAAATTCCGTCTCCCAGATAGGAGGTTTCCGCTTCAATCATATTTAACCAGGCGGGATGGAATGCATCACCTGTGCCCAGAAGCTGCAATCCCTTCAATTTTGATTTTGGAGCCATATTCTTAATCAGCATATCTTTTGATGATGCCATTGAAAAACAGCTGTGAACATGAAAATCAGCATTTACCAACATGATTAAATGTTAGAAACTGTTATTATATTAAGTTATCCAATATCCTTTTTACATCCAAAACAGGGCATTTTTCCTTTTTGGGATACAAATCAACACCCAAATCATCATCGGGAACAAAATCATGTAAATTCTTTAAAAAACAGTTTGTCTTATCTATCATTTCTATAATCTGTTTTTGGTTTAATGGATAGGCGAGTTTCAATGTAGGAATATCCAAATCATCAACTATTTTTAAAACAAGGCTATGTGCATTGTTGCATGAGTTTCCGCCAAACAAAATCAAATCGTTTAATGCATTATACATCGGTGTGCGATTTTTAGGTCTCCTTCCAATTACAATAGCTGCATCTGCCCTATCAGCAACTTTGGAAAACAGAATGATTCTGCTTTTAACACCGGAAGGCACTTCACTTGAAGTGTATTTTGAAATTACATTATCAAAAACCAAATTGCCCTCACAGATGTCCATATTGTCAAATCTTGAGAAATTTGAGGGGGATAAATAGTTATGTCCATTTTTTTCAATTAATGGAATGACAATCATTGAAGCGTCTGGAACTACAATAACATTCATAAAAAAAAAGTAAAATAAAAATATATTGGTTTATCCAATATATCTTAAATCATCAGCATTTCCTGCATTAGCCTTATTGATCATATCCTGTTCCATTTGTTGAGCTTTAGCAATCATTTGTCTGGTTTCTTCAGCTCTTTCCTCTAATTTATCAACATTAATTTCAAAATTAAGCAACATGGACAGTTTATTTAATATTGCTTCTGCAGATTCGGCATCAATAAAGTATCCCGGAGTTTCACCCATCAGACAGGACCCTTGGATTCCCTGACGAACTCCCAAACCTAAAAATAGTCCGGACGCTCCGACAATACCCCCATCATTTGACCTAAGTTCTATTTCAGCTTCCTTCAATAATTCAGCATTTGCTTCATTAGTGGCTGCACCGAAAACTTTAGGAGATTCCGGAGGTTGACCGGTAACCATTCCGCCCAATGTGTAAATTCTGTCAATATCAAACTGTTTTACGAATTCCAAAATATCTTTACAGACAAGGTATTGACCTTCAGGGGATAAAGATTGAGTATTGCCAACAAGAATAATCAAATCCAAATCATCTTCGCCAACATCCCTTAAGTAATACAATTCATTTTTCATGTTTTCAATGATTCCTTCCTCTTTAACAATAACTTGAGGAGGAAATGTTGGAGAATAGATTTCAGCAAATTTGGTAGCTCCCAATTCATCAATCATGTGGTCGGCAGCCAGTTTACCCACATGTCCAAGACCAGGTAATGCCTCTATAAAAATAGGATTATCCAATTCAATGTCTTCTAAAACAGTTATTTCAGTAGTTTCCATACTCAATTACTCCTTCATTGATTCCTTTTTCAATATACGACGGTATTTACCGTATTTATCCTCGACTGAAAATTTAGGAGGATAAATCACTTTAAGCTTGCCTCCGCATTTAGGGCAGGCTTCCTTTAAAGTATAAATACCACATTCAGGACATTTATTCATTTTCATATTCATAAGAATCTAATTATTATCTAATTCTCTTAAAAATGAACCATTTCCATCAGATTCTTCGACAACTGCAATACACCTATCAGCAGCAGATTTAAGAGCTTTTTCTGCCAATATATAATCTGTAGATTTAACTGTAATTCTGTATCTAGGTGCTCCAACACATTGGACTTTGATTTCCTCTTCCTCATCGCCATTGTCCTCAGCGGCCTTCAATGCTGCAATGATAATTTCAACACCGTTAGGCACGAAAGTTTCAATGTCGACATATCCGCTGATATGAACTTCAGGAGGAGTAATATTTTTCTTAGCTACTTCAGTAATAGCATCTGCCCAATCTTGAGGAATTCCCTCTTCAGTAAGTGATTCTGCACCTTCATCAGAAGCAGTTTCAAAAGCGCCATAAACATCACCAAAGATGTCCATAAGTTCATAACCTACTTCATCATAAGCAGTGTCCAAATCTTTATCTAATGATTTAGCAGCCAATTCTAAGAATTTTTCAGCTTTTTGCTCAATTTTCCAATGTTGGATTTTTTTAGTTCTTTGATCTTCACGGATTCTTTTTAAAGAAGCATCCACATGCCCTTTTTTAGGATTTACTCTGAGAACACGACAGACGATTTTTTGGTTTTCTCTTACGTGATCCCTGATATTTTTAACCCAACCAGAAGATACTTCAGAAATATGAATAAAAGCTTCTTTGCCCTGATATTCTTCTAATTTAGCAAAAGCCCCATAATTAAGAACTTTATAAACTGTACCTACAATAAGTTCTCCTTCATCAGGCCATTCTTGACTTTTTCTTACCATACTCTCACCAACATCAATAAAAATTATAAAAAAATAGTAAAAAATAAGTTAAAAACTAAAATATTTAGTTTAAAACTTTTTCAATGTGTGCAGTGATTTTAGCTTTAGCACCGCGAGATTTGACAAGGGTTTTACCACAAATAATACATTTTACGTCAGATGCTGCACGGTCAAATATTACTTGTTCATTGTCACAATCTAAACATTTAACTTTTAAAAAGTTTCCTCTACCTTTACTAACCATGTTAATCACCTATTTTGCTACAAATTCAGGTTTTCCTGTTCTGAAAGATTGTTTGATGTGAGATTTACCACATTCTTTGCATTTAAGTCTTAAGTCTAATTTTTTAACTGGTTTGTTTCCAGCAGGTAAAGGCCTTGGATAACCTCTGTAACCAGCAGTTACACGTCTGAATTGTCTTTGTCCCCAAGTTAACTCACTAGCTTTCCTTTTTTTAGCAGTGTGTACTTCATGCACTGTGTGTCTTTTACAGTGAGGACAGTATGTTCTTTTTTCTTTTGGTATTTTCATTCTTTCACCGTTTTATACACTTTTAAGTGTTTAATTAATAAATCATTGGAAATCTATTCATAAATTTATCTAACTAGCAGTTATATCAAAAAATGTTAGAGATTAAAACTGTGGTGTAACGCATCAAGTCTACAAACAGCAAAAATCCAAATTATATAAAATATAATTTTTTAGTATCACAAATAGATATGCTCTCTATTTATGTTTAATAAGTTATATAAAGTTAATGGAAAAACGGCTATGTTGAAATCCTTTGTGAAATTTTGTTGAATTGAACGATATTGTAAACAA
>NZ_CAMVTE010000009.1 GCF_947170395.1 uncultured Methanobrevibacter sp.
CATCTAAAACTTCTTGAATGGTTTCTTCTTTTACCTCTTCTTTTGGTTCTTCAGCTTCTAAAACTTCTTGAATGGTTTCTTCTTTTGGAGTTTCTTCTGCTTCTATAACTTCCTGGATTGTTTCAGGCTTTTCACTTTCAACCTGATTGATAATGTCCTGAATTGTTTCCTCTTTAGTTTCTTCTTCAATAGGTTCAGCATCATCTTCATTATTCAGGATTTCTGCAATTTCTTCATCGGCCAAAATCTCTTCGATGAGTTTTTCTTCAACCTCATCGCCTTCCTGTCTTTTTTTGATGCTTTCTTTAATCTCAGTTGTATCCTCGTCTTCTTTTTGGATTTTTTGAGATTCTTTTTCTCTTTCACTGTCTTTTCTTTTAGATTCTTTAATAAGTTCGTCAATAGTAAATAAGTCTTTTAATTCATGTTTTTCATTGTTAGAGTCGTTATTAGGTGTCATAATATCAATCTGAGTTTCGTTCATTGGTTCTTGGAATTTTTTAACTTTATTTTCGTAATTAATAAGTACCTGATTTTGAGATTCATAGTCTATGTTTTTGTAGTCGGTATCTTCAACCTCCACTTCATGTAAAATCTCATAATCATTGTCAATAGCATAATCTAGATTAGGTTGGGCAAAATTATTTTGGGAAATTTTATTTTCATCAGATGCTTTATTTTGACCATATGATAGAATTCCATCAAATGTTTCCTTAGAGATAACTGGTTTTTCATCAGTTTCCAATTCTTTGCCTCCATAATGTAGTTTAACTACAATTATGGCAATAGCACCAATAACTAATATTGTAACCCATAATAATACTGTTAATCCGTTCATTTTTCCCAACTTCAATCCTTTGTTTATAGTATAATATATTTATGTAAAATCGTTAATTTAAATATTTTCATGCTTTTTTAGATTTTTTCTATTTTTTGTTTAATTATTTTGTAACTTAAAATTTATGGTTCAATGGGGCTGATTTTTTATTATAAGTTTTCATTTCAAAAAATAATATTTAAAATTCTTGTTTTTATTCGGACTTTTCTTAATTTTTATTTTTTTAATTTTTAGTAAAATATTAAGATTTTTTGCAATACATCATTTTATATATTCTAAAATTAAAATATAAATTAGATTAATATTTATGAGGATTAATCATGGTTGTTAAAATTAATGAAAACTATCTTAAATTAAAAAGCAGTTATCTTTTTGTCGAAGTGGCAAGAAGAGAAGCGGAATTTGTAAAAGCAAATCCTGATGCAAACGTTATTAAAATGGGTATTGGTGATGTAACTAAACCGTTAGTTCCTGCTGTTGTAAAAGCGTTCCATGATGCAGTTGAAGAAATGGGCAAAGCAGAAACTTTCATGGGTTATGGGCCTGAACAGGGATATGACTTTTTGGCTGAAGCCATTATTAAAAACGATTATAATAAGTATGGAATCGAGCTTGATACCGATGAGGTCTTTATCAGTGACGGTGCAAAATGTGACACAGGTAACATTCAGGAAATATTTGGAATCGACAATAAGATTGCAGTAACCGATCCGGTCTATACAGTTTATGTTGATACAAATGTAATGGCTGGAAGAACCGGTGAGATGGGTGATGACGGAATGTATGAAGGCTTAACTTATCTCAAATGCAATACCGAAAATGGTTTTGTGCCTGAACTTCCATCAGAACCTGTTGACATTATCTATTTATGTTATCCGAACAACCCTACCGGAACCACTCTTACAAAAGACCAACTGAAAGTATTTGTTGATTGGGCAAAAGAAAATAAAGCTATCATTTTATTTGATTCTGCTTATGAAGTATTCATCAATGAGGATAATGTTCCGCACAGTATTTATGAAATTGAAGGGGCAAAGGATGTAGCTATTGAATTTAAAAGCTTTTCAAAAACTGCAGGATTTACAGGAACCCGTTGTGCATACACAGTCGTTCCTAAACAATTGAAAGGATATGACAGTGAAGGAAATGGAGTGGAAATAAATCCGTTATGGAACAGAAGACAAACCACAAAATTCAATGGTGTTTCATACCCTGTACAAAGGGCTGCTGAAGCAACATATTCTCCAGAAGGAAAACAGCAAATCAAAGAGGTCATTGACTACTACATGGCAAATGCAGAAATCATTAGACAAAGCCTGTCCGATTTGGGTCTTGAAGTTTATGGTGGCGTAAGTTCACCATATATTTGGGTAAAGACTCCTAATGATATGGATTCATGGGCATTCTTTGATTTATTGTTAAATGAAGCTAATGTTATCGGAACTCCGGGGTCCGGCTTTGGTCCAAGTGGAGAAGGTTATTTAAGATTAACTGCATTCAACACTTTAGAAAATACTAAAGAGGCAATGGACAGAATTTCAAAATTGGAGTTTTAGGTGTTTAATTTGAAAGCTAAATTTGAAAAACCAGTAGAAATAGAGCCTGGAGATTCATTTAAGATAGTTTTGTCCAAATATGGTGCTGTTGCATTGGACAAACAGGAAAACTTGTCAGATTTACTTGGTGATGCAAAGGGAGATTTGGATTTGGAAAAAGGCAGTCTCATTTTTGAAGATTTTGAATTGCCAATTCAGGTCATCGGATTTTTCACCGAAGAGTTTAATCAATGGTCATGGGCATGGGATAACGACAGCATAGGCTTGGATGACAGCATTATCCAATCCGCTCGCCAAATGAAAGCTATTGGGGATGAATTCAGCATTCCTCAATTGAACACTCCAATCATTGAGACTGATTTGGATACCTGCCATACTTTTGCAATGGTTACAACTTCAGTTTTGGATTTGGATGCATATTATGCAGTGCCTGAAGACGGACTCATTATCTTTGTAGCTGTAAACTCTGATTTAATCAAGGATAATGACTCTCCTGAAAAATTCAGAATAAATTATGCTATTTTCCAGAAAAACTTCAATGTATTTCCTAGAATAGCTTTTGAAGCATATACCAAACTTAAAGGTTACACTTTCAAACCCAATGATGATTTTGCCGTTGCCAAAATAGGTGAAAGCAGAGTTATTGTAGGATTTACTGAAAGAGGAAACGTAACCCATATTCAATTGCTTTTAGAGGAAGATTAGGGATATTATGAATAAGGATTTGGTTGAGGAAATTGAATACATGATAGATTTACTTGCTAAATCTGGATTTTTTGATGTCAGTGAAATAGAAGAAATCTTGGAGGATCAGTTTATCGATGAGGACATTGATTTTTCCAAGTTCGACATTTCTTTAAATAGTTTTGATAATGTTAATTTTAATAAACTGGAAAATGTTTTCAAAGCACTGGCCAATGAAGATATTGTAGCTATTCATAATTGCGGTTATGATTTACAGGAAGGAGTTGGCGATGCTTTTGAACTCAATGTTCATTTAAGAAACAATAAATTCAATCCCAGGGGGTTTTGCTTTTACACCTTTGAGGATATTGAGGATGCAATTTGGGATAACAAATTGAAAATAACCTTCGGTGATTTTGAAGACAGTGAGAAAAAGGCATTGGAAATAGGCAGAACTGTCAAAAAATATCTTGAAAAAGATTTTACAATTGTTTGGGATGAAACTGTAAACAATCAGATTGAAATTAATCCTTTTAAATGGGATAAGTCTTTTGACGGTCAAAAGGAATATGAAATAGAAGGTGCATATGATATTTTCATTAATAGACAGGTGTTAAAATGAATACTCGTTCACTAAAATTAATTCGTGAAGTAATGGTTAATTCAGGCAAATGGATTTCTATAGAAATAGCTCAGGATTCAATTTATCTTGGATTTAAGGATGTCGAGTTAGGAACTCCTAAGGAAACTGAAGACTTTTTCCTTACAGTCCGATTTGCTGCTGAATCATTTGTTTCTATTTTCTACAACAACATTTGGGATATCGATTTTTTAGCCAAATATGATTTTAAAAACCAACTGTTGAGTGAAAATGTATTGTTTGATATTGAAGAGGTCAAGTTTATTGATTTTGAATATCTCAATACCTTTTTCTATGACTATAAAAAAGAAAAAACAATCTCTGTCGATGAGGAGTTTGATATTCATAATATACGCAATGACTTTTTCATGCTGATTAAAACCAAGGAGATAGGAATTGTTGTTGGTGGAAATCAGATGGATTTCTTCACCAATCACGAAAGGCTTGATGATTCTTCACTTAGGGAGCTATCCAACCAGTGGATGCTTTACTTTTTAAAGTATCACATGAAAAGAAATATCATAATTAAAGATCCGATGTGTGAAAATCATCCGTTGTTAAACACTAAAAAATAGTTGAATAGATATTATTTTTAAATATCTATTAAATTATATTTTCTCATTTTTAAGTTCAATGTGGAATATGGCCTACAATGAAGTCATAAATGTGCCATATACCTGATACAAAACCATTATACTCATTATTGTGGATATTACTCATATCATCTTCAATACGGTCGTCAACCTCTTTTATGAAGGTTGTGTTGTTGTAATCGTGTTCTGTGAAATAATGAACCTGTATTGCGTAATTTGTATCCTCTTTTGAAAATACGTAATTCACACCAATAGGGCTCCAGATTTCATCAGTGTCTCTTGAAGGATTTGTGAAATACTGTTTTGAAACAGGCACTCCACCTATTGTACTGTTTTCATTTTTGATTACTTTATATCCCCCATCTTCCATGGACCTAAATTTTGCTTCCGATATGGAGGTTATATGGTCTTCAGGCCAGTCATCCCAATGGTCTATATAGACATATTCATTGGTAATTGCGTGTGGGGTTTTGGACATGTTGGTTAAATTCAGTTCATCTGTTGTATTCCATGCTTGAGGCACAACGGTTATACTGTGGCCGAAATCAACAGTTCTGTCTGTCTGGAAGCTTAAAAAGCTATTGATTCCATTAATGTTAACTGCAATGAAAATAATGAAAACTATGATAATGAATGTTCTTACAATATCCTGTTTTCTCATTGGTCTTTTCCTCCTTTATGCACTGTTTTTGCCCATTTTCTTTCTTTTCTTGTCATCATGTTATGCATTGTCAAGAAAAACAATGGAATTAAATGGAAACAATAAATGTAATATTTGACTAAATCTTTTACAAAGTCAAGAGGTCCTAATTTATCTCTTAAAAGAGCTAAAATCATTCCTGGGAAAAATGCAATAGCTGATAATATTCCTACAATAATAGGGGCTTCCATTCTGATTAATGTAACGTTCTGGAAGAAGAACCAGGAAATTGCATTGAGTATTGTAATTACAAATCCGAAGAAGATTAATAAGTTGAAACTGTAAAATGAAATGTGTTCTATTACATTGAATTTTTTTAATAGCGGAATGTTTGATCTTAAAATTTGAGGAAGATACACAAATAATGTTTCAAAGTTACCTATAGCCCATCTTGTTCTTTGCCTAAAGAAAGCTTTCCATTCAGTAACTGCTTCCTGATATACTGCACATTCTCCGCAGTAACTGATTTTTCCGCCCTGAAGGATTATTTTAATAGCTAAATTTAAATCTTCAGTAACTGCAAATCCGTCCCATCTTCCGCAATCAATAATGGCTTGTTTTTTTACGAATTGGCCGTTTCCACCTAAAAATCCGGTATGGCCTAAATTATCTTTTGCGATTAATGTATTTCCAAAGGTTGAAAATTCAACATGCTGCATACGGGCAAGGAAGTTCTCGTTTTTATTGAACATTTTTACCCTTGACTGAACACCGTCAATGTCTTCTCCAAGATATTGGACGACAGTCTGGAGATAATCCGGTTTGATTTGGGTATCTGCATCGAAAACTCCAATGATTTCTCCTCTGGATAATGTTAATGCATCATTTAAAACAAATCCTTTACCTTTTCCTGACCTTGGAGGGTGTCGGGTAACGATTTTAACTTGAGGGAGTTCTTTTTTTAAGTCAGCCAATATTTCTCCAGTATTATCAGTTGAACCGTCATTAACGACGATTAGTTCGTATTGTGGTTCTTCATCGATGTGGTAATCAAGTCCGCACACGCTTCTCACGGTTTCGGCAATTGTAAATTCCTCGTTGTGTGCAGGGATAAAAATACTGACAAAAGGTAGTGTTTCTGGTGGTTTTGGTTTTTTCTGTTTCTTGATACTGACTATTGAATTAATAAGCATAGCTCCTGTTGGGATTAACAGAACCCATTGTAGCCATGTTGCATTTCTGGATAAAACAGCAATTATGATTAATGATACACATAAAATTAAAAGCAAACTTGAATCGGATTTTTCAATTAGAAGTTCAACGCTTTTTTCTTTGACTTTGGATTGGGCTTCCTTAATATTTTGAATGTTCTGTTCATGTTTTCTTAAAGCCACCGCCATTGAACGTTGGAATTCTGCCTCGTCAAGAGGTTTGATTAAATATCCATAAGGATTACTCATCAGTAATTTATCAATGGTTTCATTGAATAAATCTCCAATTATGATAATTATTGGAATGTTGAAAAGCTCCAAATCTTCAGTCAATTTGATTAAATCAATATCTGGGATTTCTGAATCTAAGATTATCAGGTTGGCTTCAAGTTCGTCCACTTTTCTAAAGATATCCACTTCTTTGGATGCTGAACCTACATAATCGTAGTCATAATTTTCAACATATTCTTGTATAAAGCCCAATAACTCTTTTTGAGCACTTATTGCAAATATTTTAGGTTTACCTTCAATTAATTGGAATTCAGTCATATATAATCATTTATTCTGTAAACCCGCTTGCTTCATTGATTCTCTTTTCTTCCAATTTAGCACGGTTAATTGTGATTTTAAGTGTTTTGTCTAATTTGTTGATATCATATGGTTTTGAAACAAATCCGTAAGAACCTTTGACATTTGACTTTTCAAATGTGTCGGTATCTGTGTTTGCAGTCAAATATATGATTGGAATTCTGAGCTCTGAGATAACTTCTGCAGCTTCAATTCCTTCCATTTCTCCTTTTAATTTAATATCCATTAAAACAACATCTGGTACTGTTTCTGCAGCAGTATCTATTGCGTCTTGACCGGTGTCAACAGTGTCAACTATTTCGTATCCTAATTCTTCTAAACTGTATTTCAAATCAAGTGCTGTAATAGCTTCATCTTCTACAATTAAAATTCTTTCATTCATTTTATCCTTCCCATTATACTCTAAAATTTTTATTATTCATTTTATTTATAGTTTAACTCTTTTAATTTATTCTTCAATAGTATGTTCCATATCAAGTGGGAACGTTAATTTGTATCCGGTTCCATGTTCATATTGAATAAGTTCAATTTTTCCATCCAGTTGTTTTGTGAGATTTTTAATAATCTCACAGCCAAGATTTTTAGTTATGGCTTTAGGATTTTCAATACCCACTCCATTATCTTTGAGGATTAACTGGCCTGTTGCATTGTCCAATTTGGATATTTGTTTAAATATCTTTTTGTTAGGGACGCTTTTATCAGGGAATGCGTGTTTGATTGCATTCATGGTCAGCTCATCAATAACCAATAATAAAGGAGTAATGACTTCAATGGTTAAATTGATGTTTTCATCCACATCGGATACAAATTCAATTCCATCTCTCAAACCAATCAAACCTCTTAATTGACTGTCTTGGTCTATAATATACTCTTTTAAGTTAATATTTTTAAAGTCAGTAGTATTATAGGTTTTTTCGTGTAAAATTGCAAGTGAAGAGAGTCTTGATTGCATGTGGTCAATGATTATGCTTGGCTTGTTTTTATAAGCTCTTTTCTCTAAGTTCAGGAAACTGTTCAATACTTGCAGGTTGTTTTTAACCCTATGGTGAACTTCCTTGATTAAGATCTTTTGATGTTCGTTTGCCTCAATCAATTCTTTTTGTTTATTTCTCTCTTCGGTAATGTCGGTTAAAAATCCAATACTGTGGGTGGCTTGTCCGAATTCAAACCTTTCAATGTAAATGTCACATGTTTTTTGATGGTTTTCGTCTCCATGCACATTATATGTGAAGCTTGCATCAAGGTCGTTCACTTCACCGTCAAACAGTTGTCTGAATCTGCATTTGACATCTTCTTCAACAATATTGTCTATAACTTCTCTTGAGTGATGATATTCCAGTGGGTCAACTTCGCAAATTTCGTAGAATCCTTCTGAAAATTCATGTTGTTTAGCACTCAATGGTTCGATGAGCAATGCTAATTTTTTACTGTTTTTAAAACCTTTCAATAGGAAATCAACAGGTCTTGTCATTTTTCTGTTTGAATCTGTACTCACATCCTTCAGCAAACCATAACGACTAACCAGATTTCCGTTTTCATCGAATTTGGAATAAAGATTAACTTCAATATATTTTAAAGTTCCGTCATCGGTTCTAATTCTAATGACGGATTCATAATTTGTTCTTCCTTGATCCATTACCCTAAGTATTTTTTCAAGTATTGGTTTGTCTTCTTGAATAACTAAATCAAAGATAATGTTGTAATATTCATCATTTTCCTCCCTAGGACGGTTGATGATGTTATAGATACCTTGTGTCCAGCTGTATCTATCCTTAATTTTGTAGTAACTTCCAGTTTGTGAAAAGTATTCAATCAGATGTGCCTTTTCTTCATATCCTTCAGTTTCAGGTATAAATAATTTACTTTCGCTGTTGTCCCTGTGTTCTGAAATTAGGATAATCTTACCCATGTCACAAAGGATTTTAATATTTGAAAATCTAGCAAGTTTCTCATTAAAATGATAATAAAATCTCATTTTTTTCATTTCTTTTGTTTGATAAACTTCTCTAAGTGGTTCAGCTAGAATTTTAAAAAATCCTGGGGAAGTTTTACTTAGCAAACGTCCTGCAACATCTTCCTGTTTAATATGGCCTCTAACAAGTGCACTTAAACCTAATCTTTCTATAATAAAATCTTTTCCATCATCATATGGAATAAAAAGATCAATATCGTTGGAGATGTTGTTTAATGTTGTTTCAAAAGGCATTTTCATGACTTCAAATTCTGCCGGAACTTGGGTAAACAAGTCTCTTTCTGAAATATCATAGATACGTACTTCTTCTGTATCTTCTAATTTACGATATTCTTTTTCTATTCTCATGTTATCTTTACTCCTTCTCGTCCAGATATTCTTCTAAGGTATGTTCGAAACTTGTTGGGAATAATATTCTAAATCCAGTTCCAACATCACAGTCTAAAATCTCAATTCTTCCATTTATTTGTCTTGTTAAATTATTGATTATCTCCCATCCTAAATTGTGGTTTGTCAAAGCTTCAGGATCTTTCAATCCTACTCCATTGTCTCTAAGTATTAATTCACAGACATTCTCGTTAATTAAATCAATTTTTTTGGAAATTGTTTTGTCCGGCATGTCCGGGTCTGGAAATGCATGTTTAATAGCATTCATAGTTAATTCATCAACAACTAGAAGTAATGGTGTTATTGTCTGAATAGACAAATGTATGTCTTTATTTACATCAGATGTGAAATTAATGTCTTTTGCTCCAAACAGCATATGCAGGGTTGAATCCTGGTCTTGCATGTAATCGTCAAGATTGATGTTAATGAAGTCTTCGGTATTGTAGGTCTTTTCGTGAAGTAGGGCAAGTGAAGATAAACGTGCCTGCATATTGTCTAAAATACGATTTGGATTATCTCTATATGCTCTTCTTTCAAGATTTAAGAAACTGTTCAGTACCTGCAGGTTGTTTTTGACCCTGTGGTGAACCTCTTTAATTAAAATGTTTTTGGTTGCATTGGATTTAATCAGTTCCTGCTGTTTTTTACGTGAAAGTGTAATGTCAGTTAAAAATCCAATACTGTGGTCCTGATTACCATATTTGAAGCGTTCAATGAATAATTCGCATATTTTTAAGTTGTCTTCATCGCCATTGACTTTATAGGTAAATACCTGATTTAATTCATCTATTTCGCCATCAATTAATTGATATAGTTCTTTTTTTACATTTTCTTCCATGATATTTTCAACCACGTCTTTGGTGTGGTGATATTCGTTTTTAGGAATTTCAATCATTTTGTAAAATCCTTCACTGAACTCATATCTTTTGCTCAATGGCTCTACAAGCAGGGATAATTTTGAATGATGATTGAATCCGTTCAACATAAAATCAACAGGTCTGGTCTTATGTTTGTGGGAGTCTATACTGACATCTTTGAACAGTCCATAATGACTAATTTCTTCACCGTTTTCATCAAATTTGGAGTAAAGGTAAGTGTCCAGATATTTGATGTGGCCTCCGGGAGTTTTGATACGAATGATGTTTTCATAAGTGTCGGTTTCAGGGCTCATGGTTTCAAGCAGCTCCTTGACCAGCGGTCTGTCTTCGGGAATAACTAAATCAAAGATAATGTTGTAATATGAATCACTTGATTCTTTTGAACGATTGATTATATTGTATATGCCTGGTGTCCAAGTATATTCGTCATGAATCTTATAATAGCTTCCGGTTTGAGAGAAATATTCTATTAAGGTGGCTTTATTTTCCTCTTCTTCTCTTTTTTGTTCTTCTGGAGTTTTGCCCGCCTCTTCTGCTCTTCTCAAATCAGAAATTGCATATATTTCACCTTCATCAGTGATGATGTGGATATTTGCTAGTGCTTGAATTTTGTCGCTTTGGTAATAGAAGATTCTCATTGCTTTTGTTGTTCCATTTTTTAAAACATCTTTAAAGGTGTCTTTAAATATGTCAAAATAAAATGGTGAGCATTCGCTTAATTTACGACCTTCAACGTCTTCCAATTTTAAATTTAACCTTTCAAGTAGATTCCACCCAATTCTTTCAACAATAAAGTCTTCACCATCATCAATTGGCAGGAATACATTGATGTCTGATGGAACATGTTTCATTACATTGCTGAAACGAACTTTTTCAGGTTTCTTTACGGGGGGAACATCATTAAATATTTCTTCAGGGTTCATATTATAAACCTTGATTTCTTCAATGTTTTCTAGTTCTCTAAATTGTCTTTCAATATACATGCGAATTACCTAAATTCATAATTTATATTGAATTATATTTTTGTTATATGTAATATTTATATTATATATGAATTTTTGTTGTTATAATAGAAGTATAATGTTGGAAAAAATTTTTAAATAATAAATGATAAAATAATAGTGGTATGAAATTTTTGATAAATATTTCATTATTAATGATTAAAAGGAGTTATTAAATGACTTGTAGTATTTTAGTTGGTGGAGCATGGGGTGATGAAGGTAAAGGAAAATGTATTACTTACCTCTGTGATGCTGATAAACCAGATATTATTGCCCGTGCAGGAGTTGGACCTAATGCGGGACATTCTGTTGAATTCAATGGAGAAAAATATGGTTTAAGATTAACCCCCTCAGGTTTTGTACATACTGATGCTAAACTCATGATTGGAGCTGGAGTTTTAGTTAATCCGGATGTTTTATTCAAAGAATTTGAAGATTTAAAAAAATATAACGTTAAAGAAAGGATGTGTGTGGATCCCAGATGTGCAATAATCTCACAGGATCATATGGCCAGGGATAAGGGATCAGAGCATTTGGCGAAAAAGATTGGAAGTACAGGGTCAGGTTGCGGTCCTGCTAACTCAGACAGAGTATTAAGAACAATTGATTTGGCACGTGATATTCCTGAACTTGAAGAATATATCACAGATGTATCTCTTGCAGTCAACGAATCAATTGACAACGGTGAGGATGTATTTATTGAAGGATCTCAGGGTTTTGCCCTTTCACTTTATTATGGATCTTATCCTTTTGTAACCAGTAAAGACACTACAGCTTCCACTTTCGCAGCGGATGTTGGTGTTGGACCAACTAAAGTCGATGAAGTCATTGATGTGTTTAAAGCTTATATTTCCCGTGTTGGAGAAGGTCCTTTCCCAACTGAAATGAGTCAGGAAGAAGCTGAAAGCAAAGGTCTTGAAGAGTATGGTGTTGTAACTGGACGTAGGCGCCGTATCGGTTATTTTGATATGGAACTTGCTAAGGAATCATGCAGAATTAACGGTGCAACCCAAATAGCCTTAACCTGTGTTGACAGATTGTTTGACTGTGCACGTGTACAGAACTATGATGATTTGTCCGGTGAAACTAAGGCTTTCATTGAAGATATCCAGACCGAAACAGGTGTTCCGGTAACCATTATTTCAACAGGTCCGGATTTAAAGGATACAATTGATTTAAGAAAAGAATTGTTATAATTCTTTTTAATACTTTTTTCTATTTTTTTTACATTTTAATAAAATTTATTATGTGTCATTTATATAACTATAGTTATCGTTAGTAATAATTTTTAGTTAAGTTTAATAGGGGATGAGAATGAATTTATTAAATTTATCAAAAATGCATCCAAATGAAATATTGGCTGGTTCATTTGGAATAGAATGGGAAAGTTTAAGAGCAAAGGATGAGGGTAAATTATCTTTAACTCCTCACCCCAAAGTTTTTGGCGATAAATTAAAAAATCCTCTTGTAACCACTGATTTTTCTGAAAGCCAGATTGAAATAATCACCCCCACATTCGACACTATTGATGAGGCATTCGACACTTTTTCAATAATCTCTGACATTGTCAACCATTCCCTTCCTGAAGATGAATATCTTTGGTTTCAGTCACTTCCCTGTATTCTGCCATATGGGGATGAAATTCCGATAGCCCAATACTCAAAAGAGGGTGAATCGTCCCAAAAATACCGTGAGAATTTGGCTAAAAAGTATGGGGTCAAAAAACAATTGATTTCAGGTGTTCACTTTAATTTTTCATTTTCAGAGGATTTTTTAAAAAAATATCATGCTCTTGAAAATCCTGGTTTAAGTTTTAAGGAGTTTAAAAACAACATTTATCTAAAAATTACCCGAAACTATCTGAGATATTGCTGGCTGATAATATATTTGACAGGATGTTCAATCGGATCTCATGAAACGTTTTCCACTGACTGCATTCATCTGATGGATGCAAAAGACGATTTTGGCAGTTATTACTCCACTAAAGGACCATCATTTAGAAATTCATCCTGTGGATATAAAAATCTGAAAGATTTACATCCGTCATATGATTCGATTAATGAATTTACCAATGATGTAGGGAGTTTTATTGAAAATGGGGATTTGTCTGAAGCTAAGGAATTATATACTCAAATCAGACTTAAACCAAAACATCCTGAAGACATGCTGGATTCTCTTAAAAATGATGGAATAGAATATATTGAAATTAGAACTTTGGATATCAATCCGTTTTATAAATGCGGTCTTGTAAAACGGGACATGATGTTTCTCCATCTGTTTTTAATATATTTGCTTGTTAAAACTGAATCTGATTACTCAGATTGGCAAAAGGAAGCAAAGATTAATGAAGAGCGCAGTGCGGAATGCGCATATGTTGAATCAATGAGGCTGCTTAGGGATGGTCGGCAGGTAACCCTTAAAAGTTGGGCGGCTGATATTATCAATGAGATGTATGGGATGTGTGAAGTATTGGGTTTGGATGACTATCATACCCTGAATTTAATGCTTAATCGCATTTCAAATCCTGATTTGACTTATGGAAAAAGGCTTTTAAAATTGATTGAAAAAAATGGATACATCAACACTCATGTTGAGCTGTCAAAGAACAATAAGCAGACAAGCCTCAATATTCTTAAAAACATTGATTCTGATGAGTGTGATGAGCTGAAAAAATATTATAACATTGCGTTGTGGCAAAAATAATTTCAATTAAAGTTCATCCAGTGAAAATGAACTTAAATCGAGCAGGTCAAATGTCAATATTTTTGGAGCTACAGTAACTTTACCTGCTCCAGTAATTATTTTGTAAGCTTCAAAAGCTTCAAGACAACCGATTAAGTTTGGTGTAGGTCCGATTACAGGTGGAACTCCTGATGTAACATTTTTTAATTTTTCAATTGTATCTGCAGTTAATTCCTGTCCTATGGATGGTAAATTAAACATTTCTTCATATGTCTTTTCGCTGTTCGGTAGGAATACTGTAGTTTGGCCTAATGTGCCATGAATTGCTCCATGGATATATGGAATGCCTTTTTCTTTTGCAGCTCTTGAAACGATTACTCTTGTTAAAACATTATCCAGTGCATCAATTACAATGTCCGAATCGCCTATGACCTTATTGATATTGGTTTCATCAACATGTTCATTAAAAACGGTTACTTTAACATAAGGGTTAATCAGTCTTACTTTTTCTTTAGCTACGGCACTTTTATCAAGACCTAAGTTTTTAACAGTGGCTAATGTTTGCCTGTTAAGGTTTGACAAATCGAATGCGTCCTTATCGACTAAAACCAGTTCTCCAATTCCCATTCTTGCAAGCATTTCAATGGTTTCACCGCCAATGCCTCCGCAGCCGATAACTGTGATTTTTGCATCTTTAAATCTTTCCTGCTGACTTCTAGTTACTATGCTCATTTGACGGGAAGCTATTTCCCAGTATCCATCTCCAATATATCTTGTTGGCATATTTACACCTGTTTCATAATTATATAACAATAGTTATTTTTTTACAAATATTTAAATATTTTGAATATCAAAGATGGTTGATATTTTATTTAAATTGTTTTAATGTTGTTTTTTATTAAATAAATTATTAAGATTTCTTAAAACAAAATTTAACCCTAAAAACAAACATTTATATACTATTAAGGCAATTATATAAATTTAATAATTAATGGGGGATAATTTCATGACTACGTCCGACCCGATTCAGATTCTTTTAAACAAGAAGAAGAATAAAAAAAGGGTAAATATAGACATTATTAAAAGTCCGATGAAATATGAGATATTGGATTTGCTGAGACATGGTGAAATGAACTTCGAAGACATTGTTAAAAATCTTTCTAAAACTAAAACAGCCGTTTCACTTCATCTAAAGGATTTAAGGGATGAAAAAATTGTGGATTATAGGATAGACTCCTCAGATAGCCGAAAAAGAATTTACTTCATGAAAGCAGAAATGCTTGGAAGTGTTGATTCGGATAATGTCCGATCCAAAAACAAAACAAAAAGATTGATTAGAAGCTTCATTCAGGAAGGCGACATTGAATACAATTTGCTTTTGGTTCACACCTTTAAAACAATTTTGATGGAATACGGGATGGAAATTAACCATGTCATGAAAAACATAGGAAATCATATTGGGGATTACATATTTGCCCAGGTTTATAATGAGAATTTCGATGATTTTTTATTTAATATTTCTAAATATTGGGCGGACAATAATTTGGGCTTTTTAAGCTTTGAATTAAGACATAATATTCAAATTACATGCAGACAGTCTTTTGAATCTGTCAAACTTGAAGAGACAGGTTTTCCTGAGTGTCATTTGGAAGTTGGAATGTTTGAGTCAATATTTGGCAATTATTTCAATTTGGATATGAATGTCCGTGAAACAAAATGTCATTCCATGGGTGATGATGTCTGTTTGTTTGAAGTAGGTCCTTAAAGTTTAAATATTAATTATGTTAATAAGTATGTTTAGGGATTCAATATAACAATTGTTAATAAAATGAATAAGTAATTTATTTATAGTTTACTTGAGATAGTAGTATTGTAGATAAGTTAACTTATTTATTATTCGGTGATTATAGATGAATAAAAAAATTACATTCGTTTTAGTGTTGGCACTTGCTGCATTTTTAGTAATGGGTTCAGCCAGTGCAGGTCTCTTTGACTTTTTAGGAGGGGGAGACGACACTGTAAAAATAGGTTATTTACCTTCCGATCACGATGCTGCATTATTTGTAGCAGAAGCTCAAGGTAAATATGCCGAAAAAAACATTACTGTAGAACTTGTTCAATTTAACAATGGTGGAGACTTGATGACTGCTATGGCCAGTGGTGAAGTCGATGTTGGATATGTAGGAATTGCACCTGTATTGTCATCTGTTGCAAAAGGAGTTCCTGTAAAAGTTATTTCCTCCGCTCAAACTGAAGGTAGTGGAATTGTTGTAACTGAAGACTCCGGAATCAATTCAGCAGCTGATTTAAAAGGCAAATCAATTGCAACTCCTGGTGAAGCTTCAATTCAATATGTATTACTTACATACTACTTGAAAGAAAATAATTTATCTGCTGATGATTTAAACATTTCTGCTATGAAAGTACCTTCAATGAATGACGCTTTAAAAACCAAACAAATTGATGGAATTATCACTTTCCAACCTTATGTGAGCATTGCTACAAACGATAGTGGAAACAAATTGTTAGAAGACTCTTCTGAAATTTTACCAAACCACCCATGTTGTGTAGTTGTTGCATCCGATGACTTTATCAAAAACCATGAAGACAATGTAAAAGACATTATAGCTATTCACGAAAACGCTACTAACTTCATTAACGAACAAATTGAAGCAGGTAACGCTAGTGCAGTTGTAAAACTTTTACCTGAAGACATTGTTTCTGATGCAGATTTAGAAGCTCTTTCATTAGAAAGTTTCCCATTCATCTCAGGTATTGATGACAGTTTCAAATCTGATGTGGATGCATTCCAAAAATTAGAAGTGGAAATTGGTATCTTAAACAGTACCATCCCACAAGATAAATTGTACTGGGAAGCATAGTTAAATTAACTATGCTTTAATTTCTTTTTTTAGTAAAAATTAATTCGTTTTGTATTCCTCTTTAGTGAGTTTCATTTATCATTTCCTGCTGTGCTGGAAATGCGCTGGCAATTTTATTCAAGTTTTCAAAAACATTAATCAAGGACTCTAAACTGTCTTTGATATCTTCATTTTCAATATCCTTCAATGTTTGAATGTATTGTGGAAATACGGTCTTTCCATTTTCAAAAAACATATAATAGTCATTCATTTGAATTTCTTCTAGGTTCAAATCATTAACTACGTCCTGATAAAACTCTTGGAAATTACCACAAACTTCTTCAAAGGATGTTTTGTCTAATGTCTCAAGAGCGTTATTCAAACCAATTATAGAAATAGTATATAATTCTAAATCAAGCTCACCATTCATGTTATCACATTTTGGTTTAAAAAAAGAAAAAAGAGTAATTTCTCTAAATTGAGAAATTATAATTTGATTTTAATATCGAGTGCGGATGAACCTTCTTCGTAAACGAAGATTGGGTTAATGTCCAACTCGGTAATTTCAGGGAAGTCTAAAGTTAATCTTGCTACTCTTTTGATAGCTTCTTTAACTTCTTCTACATCGCAAGGTGCTTCTCCTCTGTAACCTTCAAGTAATTTGGATACTTTGGTGTTTTCAATTTGTTCTTCAATTTCCTGTGAGGATAATCCTTTAGCCAAATTGAATGCCACGTCCTCAATGAGGTTAACATAGATTCCGCCCATACCGAATGCAATCATTGGTCCGAATTGTTTGTCTTTAATCATACCTACGATTACTTCTTCACCTGAATCCATCATTTTCTGTACTTCCACACCATCCGGGATGATATCCGGGTGTGCTGCTTTTGCGTTTGCAATGATTTCATCATATGCTGCTTTTGCTTCGTCTTCATTTTCAATTCCGACTTTTACACCGCCAATATCGGACTTGTGTAGGATTTTGTCTGATGCGATTTTAAGTACAACAGGGAATTCCATTTCTTTTGCAAGCTCTGCTGCTTCATCAGCACTTGTTGATAATTTGATTGGTGCTGCTGAAATTCCGTAAGCTTCAGCTACTGCATAAGCTTCACTACCGAGTAATGTGTCTCTTCCGTCAGCAGTTACCTTGTCGAATATTGCTTTTACTGCATCTTTGTCGACGTCATCGATATTTTCAACAACATCGTCATATTGTCTTGCAGGCAATTTTGCATATCTGGTCATTGCTTCGAGTGCTGTTACTGCAGTTTCAGGGAATACGTATGTTGGCACTCCATTTGCTCTTAAAGCTTCATTTGCAGCTTCAAAGGATGGTCCGCCCATGTTAACTACAATGATAGGTTTGTCAAATTCTTTTCTTTCCTCTAAAATTGCTTGTGCAATTCCATCCGGATCTGCAGATGCGGTAGGACATACCATAATGATTAGACTGTCAACTTCATCGTATCCGAGTACAATTTCAAGGGATTCTTTGTATCTGCTTACAGGTGCGTCACCCAATACGTCAATAGGGTTTTTTGCACTGCCCTCTTCAGTAACGCATTCTTTTAATTTTGCGGTGGTTTCCTCATCGAATTGGACAAGGTTTAAACCAGCTTTTTCCATAGCGTCTACAGTTAAAACTCCTCCTCCACCTGCGTTGGTGATAATAGCTACGTTATCACCTTTTGGAAGTGGTGCTTTGGAGAATGCTAAACCTAAATCGAATAATTCTGCCATGGTTTCTACACGCATGATTCCTGATTGTCTAAATGAGGTATCAAATGCCAAATCACTGCCTGCCAATGCTCCTGTGTGTGAGGATGCAGCTTCTGCTCCTGCACTGCTTGAACCGGATTTGAGGATAATGATTGGTTTTTTAACTGCTGTTTCCCTCATTGTTCTTACAAAGTCTTCATCTTCGGAAATGGATTCTAAATAACAGATGATTACTGCAGTTTCGTCATCTTCAGCAAGGTATTGTAACAATTCAATTTCATTTACTCCTGCTTTGTTACCTAAACTAATTACTTTACTGAATCCAATTCCTGAAGTTACACTCCAGTCGATGATTGCAACCATCATTGCCCCACTTTGGGAAATGAATGCAATGTTTCCTGTTGGTGGCATCATTTGTGAAAATGATCCGTTTAATGGAGTGTGTGAATCGGTAATTCCTAAACTGTTTGGTCCAATAATGTTTATTCCATATTCTTTACCAAGAGCTGTTAGTTCAGCTTCTAATTTAGCTCCTTCTCCGCCAACTTCTTTAAATCCTGCGGTAATAACTACCATATTTTTAACGCCTTTTTCACCGCATTCTTTAACGGCAGGGTTTACAAATGGAGATGGGATTGTAATGATTGCTAAATCAACTTCTCCAGGAATTTCAGTAATGTTTGTATATGCTTTCTTACCTAAAATTTCTCCACCTTTTGGGTTTACAGGATATATTTCGCCTTCAAATCCATCGTTGATGAGATTGTCGACAATAATGTATCCAACTTTTCCAGGTGTATTGGAAGCACCAATAACAGCCACGGAATCAGGTTTAAACATTTTATTGAGATCTATCATATGTTTTTCTCCTAATAAGTTTTTGTTAACATTATAACTATTTATAATGATAAATAATTAACAATTATTATAATCATATTTATTGTTATATTCATATTTAAATATGTTGTTTAAACATCAATCTAATTTCTTTTAAAATAATTTTAATGCTTGTTTATTCTTTTTTATAATATTTGAAAAATTTTATTTCTTTTTTCAATAATTAATTTTCAAAATTAATTCAATATTCCATTAAACTATTTAATAGATGATTAATATAATTATATATAATTAATAAATTCTTGATATTTTAAAAATTTTAAAATATCTAATTAGGGGATATTATGAGCTTAATTATCGCTTACATAGGTAAAAAAGGATGTGTAATGACCGGAGATAAAAGAAAGATAGGATATTTCGGTGATAAAGAGAATTTGGAAGAGTTGGAAAAAGAATTATATAACGGAAAAATAAGAACTGATGATGAGTTTAAAAAACGTGCAGGGGAGCTGGGAATTTCCATTAAAATAACAGATGATGCAACCAAACTGAAAATTGTCGGCAACTCCGTTCGTGGTGAAGTCAGTACCAAAGGAACATTTGAAACCAAACGCAGAAGAATTTACGGTACCACCAACGGTTACCAGATTGTTGAACTGTTGGGTTCAGAGACAAAATCCCGTAAGGCCGGTGAAAAGGGCATCATAATATTTGGAAATAATCATGCAAAACAGTTGGCCCAGACACTTATACAAAGAAAATGGAAGCCTTCACAAAGCTTAAAGTATATGGGTGAGGTATTTGAGGGCATTCTGGCTGAAGTTTCATCCCAAACACCGACAGTTGGTGACAAGTTTGATACATTAATACAACAGCCTGTTTTCAATAGTTCCCAAGCTCAAAAACATCTCAACATTACTATTGACAATGACATTAAGGTATTGACAAAATTCAGACAGGAATTGACAGAACAGCTAGTTCAGCAAAATATCGCAATTGACATGGCCAGTAAAATCATTGACAAGGGTGAAATAGGCAAGGTCGTTTCCATTGATGGAAATATGCTTTTTGTTCAGCTCAACGATAAGACTCAGGCAATGGACGGCAATTGGAAGCAGAAGGCGGCACCCGGTCAGAATGTGTTGATGTTTACTGACAGTGACAATGTCAAGATAGGGGATAAGGTAGTCATTGAAAATGAAGATTTATGTCTTAAAAAGGATAAGTCCCCTCTAAAATGTGATATAATATTGTGTTCATTATGATGGGGATTTAAATGAAAATTACATTTTTAGGCAGTGGGGGCGGAAGGTTTTCCGCCATTTCACAGCGAAGAATGACTGGGGGATTCAGGATTGATAATTTGGGTGGAAAGAATTATCATGTTGATCCGGGTCCTGGAGCATTAATCAGAACCTATCAGTTTGGCTTTGATCCCCGTAATTTGAGCGGTGTTTTTGTAACTCATGCACACACAGACCACTATAATGATGCTGAAATACTCATAGAATCAATGACAAGAGGAATGACCAGAGATTTCGGAACAATCTTTGGAAGCGAAAGTGTTTTGAAAGGTTATGAATCTTGGGGTCCATGCATTTCCAGTTATCACCAGTCAAAATCAAAGAAAGTACTTCTAAAACCTGGTGAAGCTCAGGATGTTGACAATATCACCATTAAAGGTACAAAAACAGAACATGGTGATCCGACAGGTTCCGGTTTTCAAATAGATTATAAAGGGTTTAAAATTTCATATACTTCAGATACCGGTTATTTTGATGGTCTGGCTGATTATCATGAAGGTTCAGATATTCTGATAGCTAGCGTGTTGAGGCCGGGCAACAGAACAATCAACGGTCATATGTGCACTCGAAATTTCATAGACCTGATAAATGAGGTAAAACCTAAAGTTGCGGTTATGACTCATTTGGGATTGAAAATGATTTCAAACAATCCTGTTACCGAAGCCAAAAAGATTTCAAAGCAAACTGGTGTAAAGACAATTGCAGCATTCGACGGTTTGTCATTTAATGTGAACTATAACAATCCTCGCAGATTCAGGCTGATTTCACTAAAGGATGTCAACTCACCAAGTCACAGTACAAATCATAAACTGTTCAATGCCGAGAGGAAAAACTCATATCAGTTGTCATTTAAGCACAATGAGTTTGATGAAGTTTCATTCATGAAAAAGCATTAACTTTTAGATAAGTTTGTAGGATGTATGAATCCTGAGCGAATCATATGGTCTGCAAGAACAATTGCAGTGCTTGATTCAGCCACTACTGTCACTCTAGGGCAGATGCAAGGGTCATGCCTTCCTTTAATTTCTATTTTTTCATTTTTCATTGTTTCAAGATTAATTGAATTCTGACATTTGGAAATCGATGGGGTTGGTTTAACAGCAATTCTTGAAACTATTGGCATTCCGTTGCTCATTCCACCGATAATTCCGCCTGAATTGTTGGTTTTTGTTGTAATTTTATTATCTTCAATTTGATATTCATCATTTATCTGTGATGCTGTATGTGTGGCAACGCCAAATCCAAGTCCGATTTCCACGCCTTTCACGGATCCTATATTCATTAATATCCTTGCAAGGTCTCCATCAAGTCTTTCAAAAACAGGTTCTCCAAGACCTTGCGGAACTCCAACAGTTATTGTTTCTACAATTCCACCTACAGAATCCCCTTCCGCCTTTTTGGCCAAAATCAACTCTTCCATTTTTTTGCTGGCATCCAAATCTCCACATCTGATTGGAGTTTTTTCAATATTTTCTTTGATGGTTTTTAAATCCTGAGGCTCTGCTTTAACATCTCCAATTTGGACTACATGTGAAATGATTTCAATATTTTGGGTTTTTAGTAGTTTTTTAGCTATCGCACCACCAATTACATGGCCGATGGTTACTCTTCCACTGCCTCTTCCACCCCCATTGTAATCGTAGTTTCCGTACTTTGTCATCCATCCGAAATCTCCATGTGAGGGACGTGGAGTACTTTTAAACATGGAATAATCTTTGGAATGTTGGTTTTTGTTAAAAATCACTCCTGTAATTGGGGTCCCATCTGTTTTTCCTTCAAAAATACCGGATAATATTTGAACTTCATCAGCTTCTTTTCTGGCTGTTGTAACTTTGCTTGTTCCAGGTTTTCTTTTATTCAGCTCTTTTTGAATGTCTTCTGCACTTAATTCAAGATTTGCCGGACATCCATCAACAACAGCTCCAACGGCCACCCCATGGCTTGCACCAAAAGTTGTAATTTTAAATTTTTCTCCAATTGAATTTGACATTTTAAGCCTCTCTGATATAATTAATTGTAATATTGGTATTTTAAACATTTAAAGTATATGTTTTAAATAATTTTAAATCAAAATTATTAATTAAGTGATTATTATGGAATTTCCAACTACAAGAATGAGAAGATTAAGAAAAAATGCCAAGATTAGAGATATCGTTCGTGAAACTAAACTTCAAAAAGAAGACCTGATTTATCCGATTTATTTTAAAGAGGAACTTCAGGCAATGCAAAAAGAGGAAATATCTTCACTTCCCGGAGAATTCAGATATTCCCTTGATGCAGGTGTTGAATTTGCAAAACAGCTCGAAAATAAAGGTTTAAAATCAATCATTGTATTTGGAATACCAAAAGAAGAAACAAAAGATGAAATAGCCTCTCCGGACTACTCCGCAACTGGAATAGTTCAAAAGGCAATCAGAAAGCTTAAAAAGGAAACCAACCTCGTAATTATCAGTGATGTGTGTCTGTGCCAGTACACTTCCCATGGCCATTGCGGAATGATAAAGGAAAATGATGATACTGATGATGGAATTGAAATATTGAATGATGAATCTCTTCCATACATCGCAAAGGTTGCCCTATCCCATGCTGAAGCGGGAGCTGACATTGTTGCACCTTCCGACATGATGGATGGAAGGGTCGCAGCTATCAGACAGACTTTGGATGATGAGGGATACGAAAATGTAATGATAATGTCATATTCCGCCAAATATGCATCAGCATTTTATGAACCGTTTAGGGTTGCGGCATGCTCATCACCACATTTGGGTGATAGAAAATCTTACCAGATGGATCCGGGCAATGCAATTGAAGCTATTAGGGAATGCGAACTTGATGTCATTGAAGGTGCTGACTTTTTAATGGTAAAGCCTGCACTGCCATACCTTGATGTTGTAAGGATGGTTCGTGATGAATTCATGCTTCCTTTGGTTGCATATAACGTAAGCGGAGAATATTCAATGATAATGGCTGCAATCGAAAAAGGATATCTCACCGAAAGAGCCATTTCGGAATCCTTGATTTCAATCAAAAGAGCTGGAGCAGACTTAATAATCACTAATTTTGCACCATATTTACTGTTGAATGATGTGATAGAATGAATCCCAATGAAATTGCTAAAATTGCACAGATTGCATCTGCACTTGAAGTGAGCGGCTATCCGAAACCTGGAAACGTCCACAGAACCCGTGATTATGACGACATGGAGTTTGAAGATTTTATCATAAGCGGAATTGTAATCGGAGATACCATTCGTGAAGCATGCAGCGATGTTGATGTTGAAAACCCGATGTTGGGCAAATACATCCTCCAGGCAGTTGCTGAAACAGACAGATGGATTAAAAACAATACCAATTTGGGTATTGTAATGATGACCACACCAATAGCAGTGGCGGCAGCAATCAGTTCTTCATTTGATGAGATTCGTGAAAACGTAAAAGAATTGATGGCAAATACATCAGTTGATGATGCATGTGATTTGTATGATGCAATCAATATTGCAGATGCCGGCGGAATGGGAGACCAGGATGAATATGATGTGGCAAGCGATAATGCTAAAAATGAGCTGCGGGAAAACGGACAGACAATGTTTGATGTGCTTAAAATCTCAGCTCCATGGGACATGCTGGCCCGTGAGATGACCTCTGACATGCCTGCTGTCTTTGAAATAGGTTATCCTACATATCATGAGTTAAAAGAAGTGAAATCCCAAAATGATGCCTGCGTCCTGACATTTCTGACAATTCTATCGCAGGTTCCTGATACATTGATTTCAAGAAAATACGGCTCTGATGAAGCCCTGAAAATATCAATGATGACAAGGGATTTGCTTAATTTGAAGGATGAATCAGACTTTGGCGAAAGGCTTAAGGAGTTTGATGAATATCTCTTTAAAAACAAGTACAATCCTGGAACTACAGCCGATTTGACTGCAGCATCCATTTTTGTCAGCTATTTAAAATCCAATTTCGAATAGCTTTATATTATTTTTTTTGTAATTTTTGCCGCTGATTCAACCATTTTCGGACAGAGTTCCTTAAACAGATTGTTTTCAACTGCAAATTCCACACCTTCTTTGGTTTTAATGTCGCATCCGAGAAGTTCGTTGCAGATGTATGATCCGTTTTCACTTTCAAATTCATCTAAAAACCTCTCACAGACTTCATTTGATTTTTCCTTGCTTTCACCATATTTCAAACCCAATGCCATTAAAGCACCGGTGCAGGCTCCACAAACTTCTCCTTTTCTCATGCCGCTTCCAAAACATGCTCCAATTTTTAAGGCCTGCTCTTTATCGAGACCCAAATCAGGTGAAAATGCTGCAAAAACAGCCTGTGAACACACGTATCCATTCTCGAACAGTTGTACTGCTTGTGTAATTTCATTCATAATTAATTATTTTCAAGTAATGTTAAATATATGTTTGTTTTTCAATTTTTACATCATCTTTATAAATGTTTTTGAACATATATTATCATATTATATAATCTTAAAATTATGGTGTTTAAATGAGTGAGGATATTAAAAAAACCATTAGTGAATTGCATATTTATGAAAAGAAACTTTTAAAGGAACTGGAAGCAAATCCAGAAGCAACTCCTGAAGAGATTGCTGAAAATACGGGCATGGACATTAAATCCGTTATGAGTGCAGCAGGTTCACTCGCATCCAAAGACATAATTGAAATGCACAAGGATGTTGAGGAAATCTATTCATTAACCGAAGACGGAATTGAATATGCTGAAAAGGGACTTCCTGAACGTAGAATATTGGATGCCTTGGCAAACAAGGAACAAATCCACATGAAAGACCTGTCCGATGAAACAGGTGTGGATAAAAAGGAAACCAATATTGCAATAGGTTGGCTGCGCCGTAAAAACTGGGCGAACATCGATAAGGGAATGGTTACAATCACAGATTTCGGTAAGGATTTCGTATCCAAAATGGATGTTGATGAACAAACCTTGGATTATCTTAAGGCCAATGCTGATGGTGTTAAACTTTTCACTGATGATTTGATGAGTGGTATTAAAAAACTCACCGGTAGAAAAAATATTTTAAATGTTAAAAAGGAAACCTCACACTCTTTTAAACTTTTACCTAAAGGTGAAGCCATTCTTGAAGTTGGATTTACAATTCAGGAACAGGCTACCCAATTGACTCACGAACACTTGAAGGAAGGAGAATGGAAAAGCTTACAGTATCGTCCTTATGATATTAATGCGGAAGCTCCTGTTGTCTTTGCAGGTAAAAAACACCCATTAAGAGTAATCATTGATGAAATTAGAGATATCTTTTTGGACATGGGTTTTGTTGAAGACAAGGGAGAATATGTTGAATCTGCATTCTGGAACTTCGACTCACTTTTCCAACCTCAGGACCATGCGGCACGTGAAATGCAGGATACATTTTATCTTAAAAATCCTTTAACCTGTGACTTGCCTGATGATGCTCTTGTTCAGCTTACAGCCGAAACCCATGAAACAGGTGCTGACACAGGGTCCATTGGTTGGCAGTATGACTGGAGTGAAGACATTGCTCGCCAAAGTGTTTTAAGAACTCACACAACAGGAATATCAACAAAACACCTGTTTGAGCATGAACCTCCAATTAAAATGTTTTCAGTTGGAAGGGTATTCAGAAGAGAAACCTTCGATTATAAGCATTTGCCAGAATTCCACCAGGTTGAAGGGCTTGTCTGTGGTGAAGGAATCAGCTATCAAAACCTGCTGGGTGTCTTAAAGGAATTCTACAAAAAATTAGGATTTGAAGTAAGGTTCAGACCTGCATATTTCCCTTACACTTATTTGTCTACCGAAACTGAAATCTATTTGGAGGAAAAGGAAAGCTGGATTGAACTTGGAGGTGCAGGAATGTTCAGACCGGAAGTATTGAAACCTCTTGGAATAGACCAGCCTGCCTTAGCTTTCGGTTTAGGTATTGAAAGACTTGCAATGATCAGATACGATGTTGAAGACATTCGTATGCTTTATAAAAGTGACATCAAATGGCTTCGTGAATTGCCTATTGATAATGGAGTCGAATTATAATGTCAATAAAGCTGGTTTCATGGAATGTGAATGGGATCAGGGCTGTTTCAAAAAAAGAGGATTTTTGGAATTGGTTTGATAATAGTGATGCTGATATCATTAACTTTCAAGAAGTAAGGGCAACAGAAGAGCAGATTCCCAAGAAATTGGCTGAAATTGAAGGATATCATAAATGTTATAATGAAGCTGAAAAGAAGGGTTACAGCGGAGTTGGAACATACTCCAAAATCGAACCCGTCACCGTCACCAAGGGTCTTGGCGTTGAAGAGTTTGATGCAGAAGGCAGGGTTTTGAAAATCGAATATCCTGACTTTATCCTATTCAACATTTACTTCCCAAATAGTGGAATGGAAGGTAAAAGACTTGATTTTAAGGTTGGATTTTGCAATGAACTCTTAAGGCAGCTCGTCGAGCTTAAAAATCAGGGAAAGAATTTGGTCATAACCGGTGACTACAATATTGCCCACAATCCTATTGATGTCTACAATCCGAAAAACTGTGAAGGAAAATCAGGATATCTGCCAGAAGAGCGTGCATGGCTTGATGAGCTTGAAGAAGCAGGTTTTGTAGACACTTTCAGAATGTTTGATAAAAGTGAGGGTAACTTCAGCTGGTGGAGTTATCGTTTCAAGGCCCGTGAGAGAAATTCCGGATGGCGCCTGGATTATTTCTTTGTCAATGAAGAAATAAAGGAAAATGTAAAATCTGCTAAAATTCTATCAGACATCTATGGCTCAGATCACTGTCCGGTAACTTTGGAACTTGAATTTTAAAAAATAGTTAGTTTTGGTGATTATAAAATAGTATTTACATCACCAATATCATTAACAATAGTAATGTCTAATTTTTCTTTTTTAATGTATTCTCTGTCATCTTCTGTAACGTCAGAGTTTACAAGAATTGCACGTAATCCTGCATTGACAGCACCAAGAGCATCAGCTTTGAATTTGTTTCCAATCATCACTGATTTTTCAGGATTTCCATGCATTTTTCTAAGTGCAACGTCATAGATTAATTTTTCAGGTTTTTCCTTTCCAACTTCCTCTGAGGTTATCACTGCATCAAAGAAGGAATGAATGTTGAGTCTTACAAGTTTTTCCCATTGTTTGATTGTAATTCCGTTTGAAATTACTGCAAGACGATATCCCTGACTTTTCAGATAAATCAATGTATCGATTGTTTCTGGAAATGGTCTTAAAAGAGCCATTTTAACGTTGTGGTATGTTATCATTCCAAGTGCTACAAGCATTGGGTCTTCATGTCCCAATACCACTTGGGTTAATACATTGAAATGTTTTCCATAGTTGGAACCTTTTTCACGGATAATTGTTTTTAAAACACCGTATGCTTCATCCTTATCCAATGGCAATCCATTGTCAACCATCAATCCGATAGCAGCTTTTCTTGCGGTTTCGGCAAAATCTGATGTGTCAAGCAATGTGCCGTCGATATCGAAAAAAACTACGCTGTCATTATCTTCATTTATCATATGAATTTTATTATAGTTTTGAAATTATTTAAATTTTTTTAGAAGAATGCATCCAAACTTTGTTGGACTTCACCACGGGCCATGTCCTCAAGGTCCTTTCGGGTATATCCGAAGGCATACATGATTCTCTCAACGGCCGGAATCAACTGATTGTTGATATAGTAGTCCTTGTCATATGCATATCCCTCGCTGTATTCGTATGGAACGGCTCGCTGGCTGATTGATCCCTTTCCCTTGATGATTATATACTGGATGATGGTTCCTCTGCTTACTTTGATGCCGTGCTCTTCAATCTTTCTTGCTGCAACCACATGGGGACCGACCTGTTTGTATTGATCAAGAGGTTTGGTGATTTGTGTGTGGATAACTAGTTCCTTGTTTTCAACTTCGCCCTTTTTAATTCTTTTTAAAACTTTTTTAACGGCTTTTATGGCTTTTTCGGAATCTCCTTCCTTTAAAATGGCCATCAATATTTCTTCCTGTGTCTTTTTGACTATGGGTGCCCAGTCCCTTCTCACCAGTTCCAATCCCTTTGCAATTATTTCTCCGTCTTCGATAACTGCATATCTTTTTTTGCTTACGAAAAATCCCCTTCTGTAAAATCCTTCATATTCAAGCTCCATGCTTTCCGGAAGGGTTGAATTGAGATATGTAAGAAATTTTTGAGCCTGCTGTTTGATTTCGGCTTCAAGTTCAATTTGTTGTGGGCTTTCCTCACTCATATTGACTAATTTATTGTATCTTGTTAATATTCTTTTTTGAAATCAATTTTATAAATCTGCATCAATTTTGTTGTCCTGATAGTGTATTATTTACCTAATGAAGCTTGTATATTACTCTTCAAATGCTCTCGGACTTTATTAATATGTAATTAAAACTAATCTATTCATGGAGTTGATATAATGGAAAAACAAAGATTGATATCAAGTTATGATGAGGTAAACGATACCTTTGTAGGTAAAATTGACGGACGAGATGGATATTGTGCTGATTATGGTATTTCAGATGGTGTTTTCCTAAGCATCGATAAGGACAACATTCCAACATCAGTATTTGTAAACAATGCCTCCAAAGTCTTTGACATCTCAAAAAAACTTTTGGAAAATTCCAACGTTAAAATAGACATTGACTGTGACAGCATATGTCTATATTTCACAATGTTTATTGAAAATCTGAAGATATGTTCCATCAGATGCAAAAACAGCTATGGAATTCCAAACATAAATGTTGAAATGGATAGTAACTACTGAGGTTACTATCTTCAACTTTTAAATATGATTTAATCATAAAGTATAATCTGGAGATGATAATTTGAATAATCAGCATATTGAAGTTAAGCCCGGAGATGAAATCGTCATTGTCCTACCTGAAAGTGCTGTCGAAGGTGATGAAATCAATATAGATTTGGATGAATTGGGTATTGATTTGGAATCCCTGGGGGATAATGTAAATATTGTGGTTCAAATTGAAGGCGACGATATCGGTGAGGAATTCTTCGATGATGTGGATGATGAGATAATCGAGCCGAACGAATGGTATTTTGATGATGATCCATATGAGATTGTCTATTATGAGTTCCCGGATTTTGACTAGGTGTTTTTGATGGAAGACGTTCCCTATTATATTTTTGATGAGGATGAAAATGCTCGTTTAAGCTCAAATGGTGAAGCATACATTGACGATGAGGAATTGAGGGATTTGTTGATTGAACTTCTTGGTGAGGATGTTCCCGAAGAGGAAATCCAAAAGGTTCTCAGGGCTGCATCCGACAAGAATATTTCCGAAGAGGATTTCGACAGGATGGTCGATGATTTTATTTTTAAACACAAATCATAAAATTTTCTATTTTTAAGCAGAAAAATAAACATTTATATATAATGATAGAGTAATATTTTATTATCATTATTCTTTAAGGCTCTTTTTTGCTCTCAAAAATTAGGCTATTAATTATCTTGCAAATAGTTTTAATTGAAAAGAGGCTTATAGACTGCGATTATTATATTATTAAATTATATTTATTTAGGTGAAATAATGGCAATTTCTCAAGGAAAATCAACAAGAAGTCCATCCGGTGCAAGAAATGTTGCAAACCGTGGAAAAAGGAAATCAGAATTAGGAAGAGATCCTGCTGAAACTAGATTAGACGAAAAAAAATTAAGAAAAATCAGAACCCGTGGCGGAAACGAAAAACTCAGATTAGCTACCGGTAATAAAATCAACGTTACTGACGCTAACGGTAAAACCCAAGTTTTAGACATTCTTGGTGTAATCGAAAACACCGCAAACCCTAACTACGTAAGAAGGAACATCATTACCAAAGGTGCTATCGTAGAAACCCCTGAAGGTAATGCTAAAGTAACATCCAGACCTGGTCAAGACGGTGTTATCAACGGAATTTTAATTTAAGATTTTTTCTTAAATTCTCTCTTTTTTTTAAATTTTTCAATCAGATTAACTATAATTATATACTTGTTTTTACATAATCATATATTGATAATAGATTATAGGAGATATAATGTCAGACGATAAGATTAGTATGAATCACGGTGCTGGTGGAGAAGTAATGGCAAAGTTGATTTCCAGCACTGTTTTGGATAATATCACCAAAAAAAGCGTTAATGGTGGTATTAGTTTGGATGCATTGGATGATGGAGCTTCCATTCCAATAGATGATTGGGAAATTGTTGTAACAACCGATGGTCATACTATCGATCCGTTGTTTTTCCCAGGAGGAGACATTGGAAGAATTTCAGCTGCAGGAACAATCAATGATGTTTCTGTTATGGGTGCTCGTCCGTTGGCTATTTCCAATGCAATAATTATGCAGGAAGGTTTTCCGATCGATGATTTGGATAAAATCATGAAATCCCTAAACGAAACCTGTGAAGAAGTTGATGTGGCGGTCATTACCGGAGACACTAAGGTAATGCCTCAGGATAAGCTTGACGGTATTGTCATGGTCACTACAGGTATAGGTATAGCCAAAAAAGGCGAGGTGATTCGTGATTCAACTTTGGAAGTTGGCGATAAGATTATCGTTACAGGCAGTTTAGGTGACCATGGTATGAGTCTGATGTCATTCAGGGAAGGTTTCGGATTTGACACAGATTTGAAATCTGATGTTGCTCCTATGTGGAATATTATTAAAAAAGCTCTTGATATTGGTGGAGTTACTGCCATGAAGGACCCTACCCGTGGAGGATTTGCAAATGCCATAAATGAAATGGCATCAAAAGCGGGTGTTGGTGTTGTTCTTGAACAGGATGCAATTCCAATCAGGGAAGAGGTTCATGCAGTATCTGAAATGTTGGGCATTGATCCGTTTGAAGTAGCCAATGAAGGAAAAGTTGTCATGGGTGTTAGACCAGACAAGGCCGAAGAAATCCTTGAAGCTATCAAAGGCGAAAAATATGGTGAAAATGCAGCAATAATTGGTGAAGTTGTTGAAGGGGATTATGTTGTTGTCAACACTCCTATCGGAGGGGAAAGAATCCTTGAAGCACCAATTGCCGATCCGGTTCCTAGAGTTTGTTAGGTGATAATATGGTAAGTGTCTTTTCAAGAAGGATTATTGCTTATGTTTTAGATTTCTTTGTCGTTTCAGCAGTAGTGTGGATTATCACATTTCTTTTGTCTTTAATATTTGGTCCTATGGATATTCTTTCAGTCTATTCAGTATTTCCATTTATTGTGCCTATATTAGGGTTTGCTTATTTTGTTTTCCTTGAAAAATCCAAAGGAGCAACCATTGGAAAAGCTTTGATGTATCTGGAAGTGAGATCCAGAAACGGCGCAAACATCAATTGGCCGCAGGCTATTGTACGTAACCTGACTAAAATCTACTGGATTCCTATAATATTCGATTGGCTTATCGGCAGAATTATGAAAACAGACAGATTATTCGGAAATCTTACAAAAACAGTTGTTGTAAATATGCTTTAGGCATATTTCATTATTTATTTTGATTTTATGATAAAAAAAGTACAGGTTCTCTGGTATTTGAACAAGGAAGATTTGGAAAATTATTGCATTGATTTTAAGGAGTACAAATCCCATAAACTCGAAGGATATGAAATCTGTGATGTTGATGAGGATTTGATTTATGATTTATGTGATAGGGACCCTGATAGATTGGAGCCTCTTGGTTATTTCAAAAACATTAAGGAAATTGAAAACTATCTGTCCGACACAATAACCAACAACGAATTTGATTTGGAGATAGGCTCTCCTGAACTTGAAGCCAAAATTAAAAAGGCATGTGAAAATATCGAATTTTCCGGTGAAGACTATTATATCTCAATCGATGACGGTGAAAGAATAGCCAGCTGGTTTGATGCCTTAAGAGCGGAATACAACAGTTCTTCTAAGGAGAACATGTGGGTTCTGGCGGTAACCGGCTACGACCCTTATGATTTGTCTTTGACAGGCAAGACACTTTCATATGTTCTTGCAGATATCCTGAACTTAAACGAATCATCACTTGACAGCATGATTCCAAACAAAAACCACATTACAGTTGAAGAGTGGAATGAAATTTTGGATAAGGTTTATAAGAAAAATAAAATTTATTTGGGCCTGCATAGAGTTGTTTAGTTATATTTCTCCTTTTTTAAACTCACTTGGCTCAAAATAACTAATTTTTGCTAAATTACTATCTATTAACTCCTTGTTGATGTCTTCCGTATCGGTGTATACTATTGCCAATGTCCTTCCGTATTTGTCTGTAGGCTGTTTGTCATCAATATTCAGATAAACTGTTTTTCCAAGGCATTTGTCTTCAACAAACTTTTTGGCATCGCTGAAACCGGCTTCATTTGTATTGGGTGTTTTCACCTGGACCAGCTGAACCTTGCCGATGCCGTAAACCTGAATGGTATTTCCGTCAATGACATCAACGCATTTTCCGGCATTTTCATAATGCACGGTTTTGCCGTTGATGGCCAGTGTTCCGGTCTGATTTTCAACCGTGTTATTTTCATTCAAAAGGGCATTGGCTAGCGTTAGGCCAATTGTTATTAAAAAAATCACAAGAAGAATTACGGAAATCTTTTGCTTATTCATTTTTGAAATGCTCACAGTAACGTTTGTATCTGCATGATCTGCATTTGTTCGGATTTTTGGTTGCAATGAATGGTTTGGAACCGTCAAGCAATCCCTGCATACGTTCGATTGTGAATTTTATTTCATTTTCAATTTCGGGTGTGAATATTTCAATCCAGAATAGGTTTGATGTTCCACGTTCCCTTAGTGCAGCCTTCATTTTACGTGTATCTCCGGTCATGCTTTTGAATGCAAGGCAGTATGCCCTTACCTGATTCATAGTTGAGATGTATGGTGTGCGACCAGGTTTGTCATCGATTATCACTATTTCATCGGGTTTCATCCATATCTCGTCAATGTATCCTCTGATTCCGTATTCCGGTGCAACCACAAAGCATTCTCTTGACATTATTGCATTTTCCTTTGATGCTTCCACGGCTTCATCGAATGTTGCAGGTGTGGATTCCTGTTTGAATATGTCTTCAAGCTGCTGGTGGATGTCGCTTCCATGGGTCATTTCAGCTGTAGGTGCTGTTTCAATACCTTTCATGTATTGGAGATATATCTGATATTCACAATATCCCTGCTGGTTGAGCCAACTGATGGGGAAATTGTTTTTACCTTCAATTATTTGAACACCTTTTATTGATGGATGGTCTTTAATTGAGTATTCTTTTTCATATTCGGTAATGTTTTTTTGTTCCATATTTTTATTTTGTCTTCCGTAATACTAATCATTTGCTCTTGGCATTTTTTTATATACTCATTTTGATAAAGATTATTTCATGCATTACGTCAATTCAAAAACTATCCTCTCCAAAAATAATGGGATGAATCTCTATAGGGGCTGTACCCATGGATGCATCTACTGTGACTCCAGAAGCAAGGTTTATGGCATGGAACATAAGTTTGAAGATGTTGAGGTAAAAAGAAATGCATTGGATTTGCTTAAAAGGGAACTTAAGAGAAGACCTCCATCAATGATTGGAACAGGGGCAATGACAGACCCCTACATTCCTCTTGAAAAACATTTGGAATATGTCAGAAAATCCCTGAATATGGTATATGACTATGGATTTGGGTTTACATGCATTACAAAATCAGATTTGATTTTAAGGGATTTGGATTTGCTTAAAAAGATAAACGAAAAGACAAAGGCAGTCGTGCAGATGACAATAACGACGGCCGATGACGGGTTGTGCAGGATACTGGAGCCGAATGTTTGTGTGACCTCAAGGCGTGCTGAGGTTTTAGCCAGATTAAGGGATGAGGGAATACCTGCGGTTGTCTGGTTATGCCCAATATTGCCCTACATCAATGATGATGAAGATAATGTTAATTCCATATTGGATATCTGCATTGACAATGACGTTAAGGGTGTACTTTGCTTTGGAATGGGATTGACATTGAGAGACGGCAATCGCCAATACTTTTACAGTAAACTTGATGAACATTTTCCGCAATTGAAGGAAAAATACATTAAAAAATATGGAAATAGCTATTCAATTCCATCACCGAATGAAAAACAGCTTATGGAAATTTTTAAAAGAAGAACATCTGAAAATGGAATTCTAAATAATCCTGATGAAATATTCAGGTATCTGCATGAATTTCCACAGAAATCCTATCAGACTAAACTAATTTAAATATCTGTTTTTTTAAATATTAACATGATGAATTTCAGGGATTTTGATATTTCAGATAATGTTTTAAAAGCCATTGATGATATTGGGTTTGACAAAACCACTCCAATACAAAGTAAGGCAATTCCTCTCGGATTGAATGGAAGGGACATCACCGCACAGGCCCAAACCGGAAGCGGAAAGACAGTTGCATTTGTCATACCTATTCTTGAAAAGGTGTTTGTTCCCGACAGATCTCCCCAGGCAATTGTTTTGTGTCCGACAAGGGAGCTGTGCATTCAGGTGGCCGGAGAAATTGAAAAGCTCTCCAAATACATTAAAAAATTCAAGGTCTTGGCGGTTTATGGTGGCCAACCAATTGGAAAGCAAACAAGGGTTCTTAAAAAGGGAGTACATGTTGTTGTCGGAACTCCTGGCCGTGTAATTGACCATATTGAAAGGGGTAATATGGATTTGATTGGCATTGAAACTGTGGTTTTGGATGAAGCCGATGAAATGCTTGACATGGGTTTTAGACAGGATATTGAAAGGATATTGCAAGCCACTCCACACCAAAGACAGACTCTGCTTTTCTCAGCAACCATCCCTCAGGAGATTAAAAGGATAGCAAAAAATTATCAAAAAAATCCCAAGTTTATAAAAATTGATTCAAACAGGAAAAACACTCCAAGAATCACTCAGTATTCATTCAAAACAAATCACAAACATAAATTCGATGATTTATGCAGGCTGTTTGATGCTTATGGCATAAAATCTGCATTGATATTTGCAAACACAAAAAATGGTGTTGATTTTGTTTTTAAAAATCTCAAAAAGAGAGGTTATCCATGTGAAGCCCTTCATGGGGACATGAGCCAAAAAACAAGGGACAGGGTAATGAACAAGTTCAGAAATGGAAATGTCAGCTTTTTGGTTGCAACAGATGTTGCTTCAAGAGGACTGGACATCACAAATCTGGATTTCATTGTAAACTATGATGTGCCTCAAAATTATGATTCATACATTCACAGAATCGGAAGAACTGCAAGGGCAGGAAGTTCAGGTCAGGCCTTTACATTGGTAAGTTCACAGGACATTTCAACATTCAATGCCATTAAAAAACAAAGCAAAGCTAAAATCATCGAGAAAAACATCCCAACAGATAGTGAAATTGAGGATATAAAAAATAAGTCAGTTTTAAAGGAAATAAAAAAATCAATTAAAACTGATAATTTAGAAAAAGAAATAGAATTGATTAAAAAAAATTCTTCTAATGATTTAACTAGTGAAGAGATAGCTGCTGCCTTATTAAAAAAATTGAGGGAAAATTAATTATTTTCCGCCGTCAATAATGTTGTATTTGATTTTTTCATTTTCGAGTTCACGTGTAAATGCCTTGCTCATATCCCCAACACATATGGCCAAAACATTCAATCCTTTACGTGCTGCATTTGCAGTTGCCTGCGGTGCTGCATATTCAATATCTAAAGGTAAGCCTAATTTTTGAATTACAGCTCTTGAAACAGTTCCAGCAGCCGCTACTTTATCAATAGCCTCACCAGTGTTGGTTCCTTTTTCATAAACATTTTTAATCAAATCTAAATCACAGCTTTTGGATCCGCCATCTTTTATTGTTGGCACGTTAATGACGGTAACTTCTCCAACGGTCATGTCAATAAGTCCTGTTAGGTTAGTTAAAGCCACATCCATGTTTTCTTCGGCATCGGATAGTACAACGCCGGTTGCATTTTCTTCTTTTTTGTGAGCATATAAGACTCCATCTTCCATAAATAGTCCAACTATATCGTCCTTTTTAAGTTCTTCTTTTGCTATTGCGGGCCAGATGGTTTTATAATGGTTCATAGTTTCTAAAACGGAGTCTGAATATTTTCTCAAGCTAATTGCATCCTTTTTGACTTTATCGATACCTGCTTGTGTAATTTTGTATGGTGATCTTCCGTCTTTGGAAGTTATATAGCCTAATTCGATTAATGTTTTGATATTTTCAGAAACAGCTTGTATAGTAATTCCCAATGTATTAGCCAAATCTTTTTGTTTGAGATGAGGGTCCTGTTTGGATATTTCACTTAATATTTGGAAATGTGTTAGTGCACCCCTTTTTTTAAATGCTTTCATCATATTCATTCCTCAATTTAAATTGATATATAGTATATTTTTATTTTATATTATATATACTATATAGTTAATTTTCCGGTTAATTCGTCATTAAAGCGTTCAAGGAACTCTGATTTTTTTTCAAGTGGAATGTAGGCACCACATGCCATAGCGTGTCCGCCGCCACTGCCACCAACATCGGATGCAATTTTTCTAATTATATTTCCAAAATGAATTCCTCCATATGAAAGGAGTCTGGAACATCTAAGGGAAACCTTAAGTCCATGTTCATCGGTTTGTGTAAATCCGATTACTGGTTTTTGCCAATTGCAGTAACCCAGTATCATTCCTGCAACGGTTCCTACAATTTCAGGTTTGATGCCGTCACCGTCAAAGTACTGGAGGTTTTCCATCTCGACAATGGCGCTTTGCTCACCTTCGGCAACTTTATTAATTGAAGTTGCAAGGTTGTATCTGTGGGTTTTGCTGACAGCTTCAAGCTGGTCTAAGGCTTCAATTCTATCCCCTTTTAGAACTTCCATGGCTATTTCCTCTTCATGATTTCTTCCACATGCGTTCATGGCTGTTGAAAACTCAGAACCGTCCCTTAGAAAGCTTGTTTCATCTTCCTTTATAAAGGTGTAGGAATCGCCAATAATCAATTGGGGAATATATCGAACATATTTCCCCGGAACGACTTTTGAAATCATCTCAACAAGTCTTTGGAAAAGCTTTCCCTTTTCCTCATCGGTAAGTTCATTCAATTTTTTCCTGTTGTGCTTTTCATCAATGCCCAATTCCTCCAGGATGGCCATGGTTTCGGTGGTGTTGTTTGTAATTGGAAGCCTGACGTCACTGAAGTATGACAGCGCAACAAAAAGCGGTCGGGTATTTCGCCCGTAAATGTTCAAATCATTTTCGATAACTTCAAGATATCCTTCGTCAATGGCGTCCTGCTGGATTATTCTGTTCAATCCTTCAAATCGACCTGTTTTTGTATTTTGCATATCTCCGATTGCGGATAAAACTCCAATCCAACTTAAATCCATGTATCCGAATTCACGTGCAAGGAAATAGCATAATCCTCCACCGCAAACATCGTATGATCCGTCAAATCCATGATGCATTGGATTGATTTCGAGGTATGTGTAGTCTTTTCCTTTACAATAGTCAATGTCTCTTAGGGGAGGGTGGTGGTCCAGGATGATGATTTTTTGGTCTTCCATTGCCTTGGTGTCAATGCGTTGGCCTGAACCCAAATCGGAGAAGATTGTAAGTTCATGGGTTAGTTCAATATCATCGAGAACATCCAAATTTACAAATTCGATTTCATGAGTCTTATTCTGTCTGTCTAGTATGGTTGATAGGATTGCACCTGAACAGATTCCATCGCAGTCAATGTGGGAGTAGACCTTAATGTCATCGGAATTTTCGATAATCTCCTTTGCCCGGATGTATTGTTCGTGCATTTGTTGTGGTATTTGCATAATAATCAGTTTCTAATTTCTTTAATTTTTAAGCTAACTTCTTTGAGTAATTCCAGTTTTGTCTTATCCCATTCGACAAGTATCCTTCCGGATTTCTCATACCATTTTCCAGGATATGCCCTTTGCTTGTCGACACTGTATTGAAGACCCATTCTTTTCAATGCCCTTTCAATGTCTGAAAGGCTTGGCTCCTTGACTGCCAGTTCTTTTGATATTTTGCGGCCTTGGGATAAGCTTAGGTTTTTGTCTAAATATTGTGGCCAAATTGTAATCATCTAATCACCTATTTAATTTGATTTTCAAAGACTTCAAGTGCATCCTTAACTACCAAGTCCATATTGTAGTATTTGTATTTTGCAAGTCTTCCCAAAAAGATAACGTTGTCTTCCTTTTCCATTTCCGCTTCGTACAACTTGAATTTGTCAAGATATTCCTGTGTTGGATACGGATAGCATTTCTCACCGTTGAATCCAGGATATTCCCTCATGATGGCGGTTTTGCCGTCAACTTCCTGCCAGGTTAACTTTTTAAACTCGGTTATTCTTGTAAAGTAAGGGTCATTCGGATAGTTGACCACAGCAACATCCTGATAGGAATCCTCATCTACAATTTCATATACAAAGTTCAGACATCTGTATAACAGTTCCCCGTATTTGTAGTCATAGAAATAGTCGATAGGGCCTGTATAGATAAGGGTTTCATAATCTATTTTATCAATGTAGTCCTTATAGTCTGAATTGAGTCCGACATGAATCCTGTCTGATTTGATCATGTTTTCACACATCTTGGTGAAGCCTTCCTTAGGCATTCCCTGATATGCATCGGCAAAGTATCTGTCGTCATGGTTGAATCTGAATGGAATTCTTGAAATGACTGATGAGCTTAGATTGGCAGCTGAAGTTCCCCACTGCTTTTCTGTGTAGTTCTTGAATAACTTGTTGTAAATGTCACGGCCGGCATTTTTTAAAACGACATCCTCTGAGGATTTTACCTCATCGATGTCTTCCTTGTGCTCGTCAATCCACTCCTTCATGGATTCTTCATCCAAATCCAAATCGTAAAGCGCATTTAAAGTGTCAATGCAGATTGGCATCGGCACGAGTTTCCCGTCAACGTAACTTAGAACCCTGTGGACATAGTCGTTCCATTCTGTAAACTGTGAGAGGTAGTCATGTACCTTTTTGTCGTTTGTATGGTAGATGTGAGGTCCGTATTTTTGAACAAGAAGTCCGTCATCATAAAAGTCATAAACGTTTCCTCCGATGTGGTTACGCTTTTCTATAATCAGTACCTCTTCATCCAGTTCGTTTGCAATTCTTTCTGCTATTGTAAGACCGGAAAGTCCGGCCCCTACAATCACGTATTTATAATTAGCCATAATTATTACTCCTTTTGAATTTGTATTTTGGATTCCAGTGCAGTTGTCATGGAAGACAATAACATTCTTGATTTCAAATCGCTTTTATGGATTTTTTTAAGCTTTTTTACCTTTTCAAGCAGCAGCTTGTTTTCTGCTTTGGTGAAAGGTGAACCTTTCCAGGTGTGCATCCAGTGAAGCAGGTGCGGATTCAGTGAGACAGTCTGCACCTCTTTGGAAAATCCTTCGGTTTTCTTTCTGCAGTAAATGTAGGCTTCCATCAACTCGTCCAGAAGCCTAACGTTGACAGTGTTTGTAATGGATTTATCATCAGGCAAATCACGAATATAATAATCATAAGACATGAAATTATTTAAGTATACAATTCCTTTGGCGTTTAAAAGGGCTTCAAGGGTAAATGCCATGTCGTCTCCGGTAACGTATTTCTGGAATCTCAAATCATTATCCATTATGAGTTCCCTTTTATAGATTTTACACCATACTGAAGGCTGCATTTTTAAAAGGTCAGGTTCCTGCTCGATATTGTCGACATGGATTATGTCCAATGGTTTGTCTCTTGGATATGTTACTTCCAGTGTTTTTCCGTATAAAAATCTCTCGACAACATTGTCCCATAGGGCATCGGGAATATCCAGGAAGTTTGCAGACTCAAAGGTTTCATCAGGATATACACTTTCCAAATCATCCTTATATGGGGAATATGACTTTTGAACGCTTCCACCGTATTCGAATATTCTCCTGAATCTTGCGAAAGCCAACTGAACGTCATATTTTTTCACCGCTTCATAGAGCTTTTCACAGGCATCTGGTGTGTATCTGTCATCAGGGTCTAAAAACATTATATAATCACCGGTACATGCTTCAATACCTGTGTTGCGGGGAGTGTGTGCCCCTCCACTGTTGGTTTTGTGATGAATTGCAACACAGCAGTCATATTTTTCAGCATATTCATCGACTACTTCGCCAGATCCGTCGGTTGAGCAGTCGTTGACCATGATTATTTCCAAATTTTCATTTCCGATTGTCTGGTTTATAAGAGAGTCGATTCCACCTCGGAGGTGGTCTCCAACATTAAAGATTGGCAGGATAATACTTATCTTATCATTCATTTTCTTCTCTCCATGTCTTGAATAAGAGTTCCATCATGTCCCGGACGGTATAGGTGTCTGGGTAAATGTAGGTAATTCCATATATGTCGAGGATTCTTGCTGTAATCGGACCGATGCAGACTGTTAACAGGTTTTCATTCAATAGTTTGGCAAGTTTTTTCTTCTCATCAGCTATTTCAAAGAAGTTTCGAACAGTTAAAGGGCTTGTAAAAGTAATTGCATCAATCTGATTATTTTCAATTTTTTCGATAAGCTCTTTTACTGCATCCTCATTCATCGGAAAGAGTGACATGTATGCTTCAGCCAGAATTACTTTATTTCCAAGTTCCTCAAGGCCTTCTGGTAAAGTTGCTCTTGCAGAGGCGGTTCTTGGAATTCCGATGGTCTGACTGGTAATGTTTCGCCTTTCAAATTCTTCTATAAGGCCTTCGGCCGTAAAATCATGAGGCATCAAATCGACTTTAAGTCCTTGCTTTTCAACCAGTCTTCCGGTTTTATTTCCGATAACGGCTATTTTGCAATCAAGACTTTTTAAAAAGTCAGGGTAGAATTTATTCAGTGAAACAATGGTTGTCGGTGATGTGAAAATAATCCAATCAAGTTCATCTTTTCTTTCGACTAATTCCTTTAAGGATTGTGAATTTGTAGGTTTCAAATCAAGTGTCGGGGCCAGAACTGCCTCGCCACCCAATTCTTCAACAATATCACAAGCATTTTTTGCCCTATCTTTTGGCCTTGTTATTGCAACAACAGGTTTTGACATTTAAATTACCCTCATTAATTTATAATGTTCTATATTTTGTTTTTATTTGTTTATAATGTTTGTTAATTTATTTTTTTATAAAAATTGTTTTAACTATGTAAAATTGCTTTAATTTAGTAAAATTGATTTTATCATGTTTTATTTTCTTTTTTAAAATAGAAAAATATATATTTTTTAAAATACATAATAATATCTTCCTTTAAAGTAATTTGGGGTGGATAAATGAGTTATAATATTAACTATTTAATGCAAACTTTAGATAAAATAAAGGATAATCCATATGGGATAAGATATACAAGTCATTTTTTGAAAAGGTCATTTTATCGTAATGTTGATATAGACATGGTAAATAGGAAATTGTTGTCTGAAGTCCCTGTTGGTATTCAAAAGACTTTAGGCTATGATAATAGATTCGAATTAATTTTTGAATACACAAAATATGAGGATTTATATATAGTTGTGGATATATCTAATTGTAATGAAATAATCATCATTACTGCAATACCTAAAGAGAATGAGAGGAGGAAACATTGATGAAATCTAAATTGGATTATATATATGATTGTGAACATGATTTGATTGATATTACTATTGATGAATCCTTTAAATATGGCAAATCAATAGAAATCACAAGTGGAATTATATTGGATTTAGACGAAAACGGTTTTCCTGCATCAATTGAAATAATTAGTGCTTCAAAAATATTGGGAATTGATAAGCAAAATCTCATATCTCCAAATATTGATATGGGTATTATTATTAGCGATGAATTAATTTGTATTCAAATTAAATTTACTTATTTTGTTTTTGAACAAGAGCAAGATGTTTGCTTTAAACAGAATTTGGCTAATAATTATGGAATTCCTGCAATGGAGACTATTTTTTCTACAGCATAATATTTTTTTTAAAATTTTTCAAAATGTTTTATGGTTGTAAAAATTTTAATTTGTTAACTGTAAGATAGTAATTGTTGCGAATATAAACAATTATATATTATCAAATATAATTTTTACATAGGTGATAAAATGAGCAATGTATTAATCGCATATTTTTCAGCTAGCGGTGTAACTAAAAATGTGGCCGAAAAAATAGCTGATCAGAATGGCTATGATATTTTTGAAATAGTGCCTAAAGAAATCTACACTCCGGCCGATTTGGACTGGACTGACAAAAACTCAAGGTCAACAGTTGAAATGAACGATAAGGAATTTAGGCCGCCAATAAAAGAAACCTGTGACGTTTCACCTTATGAAACTGTTGTAATAGGTTTTCCTGTATGGTGGTATACTGCCCCGTCAATCATCAACACGTTCATAGAAAGCGTAGATCTTAAGGGAAAAACAGTTAAACTTTTCTGCACATCAGGCGGTTCTGGAATCGACAAATGCGTAAGTGACCTTCAAGATACATATCCTGAACTTGACTTTGCTAAAGGCATGAGATTCATGGGTGATGTATCAAAAGCAAGAGAATGGATTGAAAAATAGAAAAATTAGGAAAGAATTAATCTTTCCTATCCTTTATATGGATTTGAACTGTCGTATTTTTGACCGTTGACGGTTAATGTGAAGCTGCCATAGTCAATTTCACCAGTTAATTCTAAACTAGACACGGAACTGTCACCAGTTAATGTCCAGGTTGAACCGCCGGCAACATTAACGGTAGTGTTTCCGGTTGAATTTATTGCTCCTTTAAACTGGGTGTTTGTCATTGTCCAGTTAAGTGAGCTTATGGAATCGACAATAACATTTCCTTCAATGTTTTCATTTTCTGTGTTTACTTCAGCCACACCACCGTTGGAACCGGTAGTTCCCCACTGATTTTGACCTGCAATTTCCAGAAATGTTCCGCTACCGAAGCTTAACTCAGTATTTACCAGGTTGATTACGCAAGCTGTGTTTGTCACATGAAACATCGGAGCTTCTTTATATACTGAAGAATCAGAAGCTATTGAGAGTTTTGAGTTTTCGGCTGTAAAGAGTGATGTTCCGACATCAGCATCTCCGCTCATGGACTGATAGATGAATATTCCACCCAAATCAACGTAGTTATCACCATCTTTTCTGTTACCTTCTGCGTAACCTGTCAGGTCACAGTTTGAAAGTTCGATTGAGTTTTTACCTTCAATACAGGCTATTTGTGAAACATAGGCAGTTCCCTTGGTATTCTTAGCAGTAATGTTTCCGGTTGAATAGATTAAAGGTGATCCTCTCCCGGAATCTTTGCTTACTCCTGTGTTGATTTCAGAGTTTGAAACATGCACTTCACCTTCACCACGGTCGGTTGCAAGAGCAGCACAGCTTTGACCGTCAGTGTTAATGACAACGTTATCAGCAGTTATCTTACCGTTGTAGGTTGCATCAAGTCCTCTTGATTTATCGGAGTGAGTTGTGATTTTAACGTTTTTGATTGTGGCTTCGGTGGTTCCGGACACTGTAGACTGACCTGGTTGGCCGCCTCCGCCTTGTCCTTCACCGCTTCCTTCACCGGATGGCATTTCAGGGGGTTGGCCTCCGTCTCCTCCTTGTCCTTCACCGCCAGTTGCCTCCGGAGGCTGTCCTCCAGCACCACTGGATGTATTTTCGCCGGCTTGTGATGAATTGCCTGTTGAAGATGATTCGGCATTTGTTACAAAGATACCGTTTGATCCTTTGGAGTTTGTATTGATTTCAACATTTGAAATGTCCAGTGTTCCATTAGTATTTACTAAAATTGCGGAGTTGACACCATAAAAGTCAGCATCATCTCCTGAAGTCTGTGTATCTCCGGTTTTATTTAAAATGGAGTTGGCAAGTTTTAAAACTCCTCCATTTTTAACTAGGATGGTGTTTGTATCGCCGGAGTCTGTGTGATAATATCCGTTATTTTCATCCAAGCTTTTAGAATCAACAACAATGTTTCCCCTATCTTCCAGTGCATTTGCATCAATGTTAGATTGTGTATTTGTTGATGTTGCAGTTAGTGCAAAAGCAACACCGCATAATATAATAAGTATTGCTGCAAGTGCAATAATGATTTTTTTGTTCATAAAAGTAATAACTCGGATGTTATATTTAATGATTTTTGTATGAATTAAACACCACTACTGTCTTAATATATGGTGTTTTTGATAAAACATATGAAAGCTGCCATGAGAGGAATATTGTACATGCAAACATCACGGGGAACAATAAGTGGAGTTAGGATTTTAAGCTTGGCACGCCATTTTTCCTATGTCATGGAAGTGCATCTGGCCAATTATCTGGAATTATGCTGTCAACGGACCAAAAAGAAGTCAACATAATCGATAATAACAGTTATTATTGCAAATGCGCTTAAAAAAAAATCGTTGTAAAAAATTATCTATTTTTTGTTTTCATTATAAATATTTTATAGTATTAATAATATATAATAAATATAAAAATTAATTTGACATTTAAAAAATAAATTTTTATAGTTATAATTGAGTTGATTAAATGAATTTTGAGAGATTATATTCAAAGTTGCCTGATTTTATAAAATACAATCGCCATATTTTAAATTTCTTTTTAAAGATTCCTAAACTATTATCAAAGTTTAATAAAAAATCAAGAATGTTCCATTCTCACAATCAGTTATTTGAATTAATTTTTTTACATTCAGATTTTCAATTCACTGGAACTCCAAGGAACATACAACTTTTGTATATAGAATTGTTGCGTTTTATTGATAATGTATGCAATAAATATGACATTGATTACTGGCTGGACTGTGGCACTCTTTTAGGTGCTGTTCGTCATGGTGGTTTTATTCCATGGGATGATGATATTGATTTGGGTATTATGAGGGAGGATTATAATAAGTTAATTGAAGTTTTACCCAAGGAAATTTCTAAATATGACTACCTTAAACAGGAATGTGGACTTTCTTTGTTAAGGGAAAATAAAGAAAACTATTTTAAGGATTTTAAAAGTGTTTATGATTTTGAAGATCCAAAAGGTTTGCTTGATGAAGCAAAATTTTTATTTTTGCAGTTTGCTTGGCTTAAACCATATATAAAAGTAGACTTTTTCCCTAAGGATTATGTTTTAGAAGAAAAATTAGATTACTTTAAAAAGAATTATCTTTCAACAAAATATGAACTCAATAAAAGGGTTAAGCAAGGAAATAAAAATTTTGATGAATATATGCAGTTAAAAAATAAAAAGATAGGTTTTTCCAGTGAAAAAGCTAAATATATCACGGATTCTTTGGATGTTTTACAATTGTCAGATGCATATATTTTTGAAACTGATAAAGTATTCCCTTTAACCACTATTAATTTTGAAGGATATGATTTTAAATGTCCTAAAGACACTGATCATTGTTTGAAAAGTCTTTTTGGTCCTAATTATATGAGTTTACCTAGTATAATAGAAAGACACAATATTGATTTATTTATTAAAACTCAATTTAAATCAAAAGAAGAAATGGATGATAAATTTAAAAAAGATATTGAATATTTAAAAGAGATTAATGATAATTTTGAATAAATGCATTTTAACAGATGATAGTATTTTTATGAATTATTAATTAACCCTTTGAGCATAGTTGCAGTTCTAATTATGTATTATGATCTAGATTTTCGGTAAATCTTTCTAATTGTAGTATTGTTGTATAAAAAGGAATATATTTCTGATAGAATTATTGCAAGAGTATAATGTTTTTTTAAAATTAAAAGGTATAATAATTTTAATTCTTTTAAGTCCATTTTTACTTCATCATCAATTATATTTTCAAACTCATTTAATTTTACAACACATTCTTTTTTATCTTTTATATTCAAATTTGAAAAAATTAAAAGTAAACTGTTCATGTCTGAAAAAAGGATTCTTTCTTTTGTGTAAGTGATATCCTTAAATAAATCCAAAATTGCATAAACCCCTCTCAAATAACTGTTGAATTTTTCTAAATCGTGTGTATGAATTAATGATTCACCAGATTCAAAAACATTATAGATGTATAATTGGTCATTTGGCAATAATGTAAATTTTTTTGACTTTAAAAGGATACTATAGTAAAAATTAGAATCTTCACATACAGTATCTTCTAAAAACTTGATATTATTGTCCATAATTAGTTTTTTATCAAAAATTTTTCCCCATGATGCCACATTGTGATAAGTGGTAATTCTAAAATTTCTTTCATTTAGCATTGGATTAATATTTACCACATCTGAAGTATCATTGCATTCATGCAAAATATTTATTTTATGCATATCTCCATCAAGATTCCAATAATGGGAGCCCATTACCAAATCCGATTTTTCACGAGTAATTGTGTTGTAATATAATTCAAATGCATTCGGAAGATATTCGTCATCAGCATCTAAAAAAACTAAATACGGTGCTGTTGAAGCTTCCATACCTATATTTCTAGGTCTTCCGCAAAAACCTGAATTTTCAGGTAAATGAATTCCAATAATATTCTCATATTTTTCACAATATTCATCAATGATTTTTCCAGAATTGTCTGTTGAATTATCATTTACAAGAATCAATTCAATGTTCTCAAATCCTATTGTTTGATTAATGACAGAATTTATAGCAGTTTCTAAGTATTTTTCAGCATTATAAACTGGTGTAATAACACTAATTTTATAACCCATTTATTATTCTCCAATACTCTTTAATTGATAGAATTATTAATTCTATTATTTTTATTTAAATTTTATATAGTTTTCTCATAACTATTTTAATTTTAAATTAGTCCCATCCAATAACATTCCTTTTAGTTTTGATAATTTCTTTAATTGATTTTTCAGAGTTCATAAATAAACTAGATGTTCCAGATACGAATATTGTTGCTCCTTTATTATATAATATTGAAGCATGTTCGATAGAAACATTTCCATCAGATTCAATATCCAAATCTAAATTAAGTTCATCTAAGTATGTTCTCAACTCTTCAACTTTATTTATTGTTTCAGGTATTAATTTTTTACCCGCAAAGCCCGGAGAGGTGTGCATAACTAAAATACCATCTAATTGGGGAAAATATTCATCTAAACAATGAAAATTTGTCTCAGGGTTAATTGCAATAAATTTTCTGGCACCTAATCTTGTTAAGTAATCAATACACCCTTGAATTGTATCATTGTTCTCAAAATGGAATGAGACTTGATCTCCTTCTCTTATATCAAACCAAGTCATTTTTTCTAAAGGATTATTTACCAAAAAATGGTAATCAAATGGAATATCTGTTATTCTTCTCAGACTTTTAACATAATCTGTTCCAAGAGCAAAATTTGGAACGAATTGTCCATCCATTATATCAATATGCAAATATTCCAAATTCACTTCTTTAAATTCGGTTAAAAAGTAAAATAATTTATCTAATCCCGCACACATCATTGATGCTGAGAGTTTTCCTTTTTTCTTATTCATTTTTAAACATAACCTTTAATTTTTTTTCGTTTGAATTTCTTAGATAATCAAAAGCTTTATTATAATCCTGCATTGAAAATTCTTTACTTATCAATGATTCAAAGGGAATGTCTCCTTCAGTCATTAGATTCAATATTTCTTTCCAATCATTAACTTTTGAACTATAGCTTGAGTTCCAGATTCCTTTTAAGATAAGTTGTTTTCTCAATATTTTCCAATAAATTTGTTTATCAAGTAAAACATCATCTTTGGGATTCCCAACCAAGATAACAGTCCCAAAATTATCTGTCAAATCAATAGTTTGATTGATTGATTCATTATTTCCAACAACTTCGAATACTTTATCAAAAGTTTTATTTTTCAGTTCAGATGTTAATAATATATTAAATCCTAATTTCTTTGAAAATTCTAAACTTTCATCGCTTCTCCCTATTACAGTAACATTAGCATTTCTACTTTTAACTATTAATGCTATCATCATACCAATAGTTCCAGTTCCACTAATCGCTATATTCTCATCTTCTTGAATATTTCCAATATTAACAGAGTGAATTGCAACGGCTCCCGGCTCACAAAGAGCAGCAATTTTATAATCCAACTTATCATTAAATAAAACTAAATTCCATTTAGGGACAAGTAAATATTCAGAATATCCTCCATCACATCTGGATCCAAAGTAATTGTAAGTAGCACATTGTGCAAATTCTTGTTTTTGGCATGCATCGCATTTAAAACAGGGCATTAATGGAAAAATTGATGTTTTTTTACCCAATAACTCTTCATCTTCATCATTAACAGCTACAATTTGGCCGGACATTTCATGGCCAGGGATTGTAGGAAAGTTATATGTTCCATTTATAAAAACTCTTTCAATATCACTAGAACAAATTCCGCAGTATTTTATTTTGACTAAAACATTGTCTTTTGTTAGTTTATAAGTTTCTTTTTTTTCGAATCTTAAATCACCAATTCCATATAAGTTTAACACATTCATCAATTTTGGAATTTCTTCAATAGTTTTCATAAGTCACCAACTTCTTTTTTTAAGATTATATGTTCTGCAAGTTCTAAATCTGCATCAGTTGTAATTTTAAAATTATTTGTATTTCCTTCAATCATTTTTATCGGATAATTATTCAATGTACAAACTTGAGAGGTCCCGGTAATAATATCTTTTTGGGAGTTAGTTAATCTGCTTTCTAGTTCTATGAATGTTTTTAGATTAAAGCTATCAGGAGATTGGCCATTGAATAATGTCTTTCTAATTGGAATTCTATCAACATAATCTCCTTTTTCTGATAATAATATTGTATCATTTACTGGAACGGAAGTTACTGTTGCCCCATATTTTTTTGCTCCTTCAATGTTATCTAGAATTATCTTTTCAGTTACAAATGGTCTAACTGCATCATGAATAACAATGATGTCATCATCATTTATCTCACGTACTTTAATGGATTTTATAACATTATGAATGGAATCAATTCTTTCAGCTCCACCATTAACTAGGGTAATTTTAGAAATATCGTTTTCGCTAATATGTTTTTCCAGCATGGAATTAACTAAATCACTAAATTTCTCATTAACTGCAATATAAATATAATCAAAGCATTCAATCTCAATAAATGTTTTTAAGGTGTAAATTATTATGGGTTTTCCATTTATTTCATGATATTGTTTTGGAATATCAAGTTGTTTCATTCGACTTCCAGATCCCCCGGCTAAAATTACACCATAATTCATTACATCACTTCATTAAAATTTTAAATCATTTTTATAATAATATTATAATTGAATAATATATTTAAGTATATAAGTTTTATTGAGTTAAATTAAATATTTTAATATTTTCCAAAATCTAATTTTTCCGGAGCGGGTCTAAATCTTTTATTCTTTGGTGGTAATTCCATATAATTTCCATAAAGTCTAGTTAATATTTTATCATAATTGTTGGGAACATTTATTTCAATATTTTCAAATTTACATTTTTTTAAAGGTAAAAAATCTTTTTTATTATAAATTGGCATGTGCATAAGGCTTGGAAAATCACAAACTTCGTTACAATTAATATTTTCATATTTTCTGTATGTTTTTATACATCTTTTCTTGATTGTCATTGGGGAAATGGGAATCAATTTTAAAAAATAATATGCGCTTTGCTGAATAATTTCTTTAATTTTAGATTCATTTTTAAACTTAACCAATGAGTATTGAACCATTTGATTAAGAGTAAATGAACTCCATCTATGAATAAATCTTTTTAATTTATTATTTGGGATGTTGTCCATAATAAAGATGTCTAAAAAAATATTCACAGTATAGTCTACTTGTTTAGCCCACCATTCATTGAGAATAGTATTTTTTAGATTAAATCTTCCCCATGTATAATGATAGGTTTCTTCATTTAGAACATTGATTAGATGGTATTTATCATTAGGGTTATTGCTCATAATACTATTTAACTTCTCAAAGTCTTCTCTAAACATTATTACATCAATATCGTCATCCCATGGGATAAATCCTTGATGTCGTATTGCTCCAAGTAATGTTCCTCCAATTGCAAAGTAAGTTATATTATTTTTTTCACAAATTTTTATAAAATCTTTTAACATCATTAATTGGACTTTTTGTAAATGCTTTAGTGTTTCATCATCATATCTTTTTGATTTAAACATAATTCCCCATCAAATTACCATTTTTAAAAATTTAATTAAATCTTATATTTTATTTATGTGTTGGAAATTTTTAAATATTTCTTTTTTTATAAATAATATATTATATAATAAAAGGTAATGACTATGAAATCTGATAAACCTATTGTTTATACTTGTTTTTGTACTGATGTAATCCATGATGGGCACTTAAATTTAATTAATGAGGCTAAAAAGTATGGTGAAGTTATTATTGGCGTCCTCTGCGATTCTGAAATGGTTAAATACAATAAATTTCCATTAAAATCAACAGAAGAACGTGTTGAATTAGTCAAATCAATTCCAGATATTAAAGAAGTTGTCATCCAAAATCAAGTTATGTATAATGATATTGTAAAAGAATTACGTCCAAATTATGTTATTCATGGGGATAATTGGTCTGAAGACTCAATGAAAGTTATTAGGAAAAATATTCTAAAAGTTTTAGAGGAATATGGTGGGGAGTTAATTGAAGTTCCATATACATTCAATCCTCATGTTCAAAAAATTGACCGGCAAATGAGAGAAAAATTAGCAATGCCCGAACTTAGAAGGGCCAGATTAAGGCAATTATTAGATATGGTTCCTATTGTAAAGACAATTGAAGTTCATAGCGGTTTAACAGGTTTAATTGCAGAAAAAACTGTTATTGCTGAGGATGAATACATTGACCAGTTTGAAGCTATGTGGATTTCTAGTTTATGCGATAGTACAGAAAAGGGAAAACCTGACATTGAACTGGTGGATATGACCTCCAGATTCAGAACTATCACTGACATCATGGAAGTTACAACAAAACCTATTATTTTTGATGGGGACACTGGTGGAATTGCAGAGCACTTTGTCTACACAGTAAGATCTCTTGAACGTATGGGAGTATCAGCAATTATAATCGAAGATAAAGTGGGTTTAAAGAAAAATTCGTTGTTTGGAACTGAAGTGGAACAAACCCAAGATGATATCGAACATTTCTGTGAAAAAATAAGAGCTGGTAAAAATGCACAGCTATCAGACGATTTTATGATTATAGCTAGAATAGAAAGTCTTATTCTTGAACAGGGAATGGAAGATGCATTAACTAGAGCATTTGCATTCAGAGATGCAGGTGCTGATGGAATAATGATTCACAGCAGACGCAAAGAACCTGATGAAATATTGGAGTTCTGCGATAAATTCAGAGCAAAGGATAAAGAAACTCCAATAATTGTTGTTCCTTCATCATATAATACCATTACAGAAGATGAACTTGTTGAACATGGTGTTAATATTGTTATTTATGCTAATCAGTTGTTGAGAGCAGCATTTCCTGCAATGCAAAATGCGGCGAAAAGTATTTTAAAATATCATAGAGCACATGAAATTGATGAAGAATTATTGTCTATTAAAGATATTATCACATTAATAGATGAATTATAGAGAGTCACATGTCAAAATATGCTATATTATCAGATATTCATGGAAACCTATTTGCTCTAAAAGAAGTAATCAATGATTTAAATAATCAGAATATCGAATCAGTTATTCTTTTAGGGGATTTGATAGATTATGGGATGCAATCCAATGAAGTAATTGAGTTTATTGAAAATAATTTATCAGATAAAATTATTTGCAGTATTTGGGGCAATCATGAAAAAGCTATTCTTACAAAAGATTTTAATCATTTTTCAAGTCAAAGAGGAATAGATTGCGCAAAATTTACAGCTTCACAGTTAAATGAAGATTCTAAAAATTATTTGAATAAATTAACTCAAGAAGGTAAATATCAATTTGATTTGGATGGAAAACGGATTTTGGCAGTTCACGGTTCTTTGAGTGATTGTTATTGGAAAGCTATTTTTCCGGATAATTTAAATGGAGATTATTCTGAATTTGACATTGTTTTATCAGGCCATTCTCATTATCCTCACGTTTTTCAAAAGTTTTATGAGGTGGACAATCCTGAAATGAGAAATAAAAAAGCTGTTTTATTTATTAATCCGGGCTCTGTTGGACAACCTAGAAATCAGAATCCTTATGCTCAATATGCAATTTTAGACACAGAATCAATGAGTGTGTCTTTAAAAGCAGTGAAATATCCTAAAGAAAAAGCCATGGCTTTGTATAATGGCAGTGTTGATGAATTTTACATGAAAAGATTAGAAAATGGAATTTAGAAAATGGGGTAAATAATTATGAAAGTTTTGTATGTAATTAGCGGTGTTACTGGAATGACTGGTAATGAGTTAGTAAGACAGCTCATTAATCAAAGTGATGATGAAGTTGAAATTATCGGTTTTGATAACTTTTATGCTTCTTCAATTGATACTGTTGCAGATTGTTTGGATAATCCCGGTTTTACTTTTTTTGAGTATGATTTAAATAACTCAGAACAGATGGGTGAAATTGAAACTTTGGTTGTAAGATCTAAAAGTGAATTTGATGAGGTAATCTACATTAATTGTGCGGCTGTTGTTCACACAGAACATTTCTATAATGTTTATGAAACCTACGAAACCAATGTGGTTGGTATGAATGACTTTTTAGCCCAGGCCATCCGTGTGGGTGCTGATAAATACATTAACTGCTCTACTTCTGAAATTTATTCCATGAACTCCTGGAACGAAGACGGAGGAGTAAAAGAATCAGATTACATTACCATGGCAGATGCGGAGCACAGCCAAAGAACCAGTTATGCAACAGGAAAACTATTGACTGAGTTTTTCATGAAAGATGCAGTTGACAACGGTAAAATCAAAGGCTGTTCCATTCGTTTTGCTAATGTTTACAGTAAGGATGAAAAATACCCAAAACACATCATACCTCACATAATCGACAGTTTCAAAAATACTGGGGAAGTAACATTACTTGAAAACTCCAAAAAGAACTGCAGAACATTTTTAAACAATTGTGACAGCTGCAGTGCAGTATTAGCATTGGCAAAAACAGATTCAGCATTAGACGGTACAATTTACAACGTCGCAACAGATGAAGAAATATCAATCATCGATTTAACTAAACTGATTGCTGAAAAAATGGGTATCGATGAACCTGTCATTAAATTTGAAGGTTACAGAGAATCTGATCCTGAAAGAAGATTATTATCCACTGAAAAATTAAGAACTAAAACTAATTGGGAGCCAATTGTTGATTTGGATAAAGGATTGGATGAATGTGTTGAAAATTATACTAAAAATTAGAGGGTTTTAATTGAAAATCGCAATTATCACAGTGGCTGGAATTTCTTCCAGATTCAACAAGAACATTCCGGAAGATGAAAAAATACTCAAATGCCTGTATTATAATGAAAAACCACAGGACACATTAATTTATCAAATGCTTGAAAAATTGGAATATGCCGACAGCATCATTATTGTTGGAGGATATAAATTCCAGGATTTAAAAGCCTACATCAACAAACAAATTCCACAGAACTTGCAGGAAAAAATAATTACTGTTGATAATCCTCATTATCATGATTTAAGTTCGGGTTATAGCTTATACATGGGCATTAAAGAAGCATTGGATAATTTTAATGACATAAATGAAATATTATTCGTTGAAGGCGACTTGGACATTGACAGCGAATCATTCTCAAACGTTGTCAATTCTAAAGCGAATGTTTTAACATATAATCATGAACCGATTTATTCAAACAAGGCAGTAGTGCTATATCAAAATGAAAAAGACGACTATCATTATTTATTTAACAGTGACCACGGAATGTTAGCTTTAGATGAACCTTTTAAGGCTATTTTTAATTCAGGTCAGGTTTGGAAATTCCAAGATATCGATTTGCTTAAAAAGGCAAACGATAACTTCAAGGAAAACTTAATAGAAGACACCAATCTAGGAATAATCCAAAAATATTTTGATTTAATAGACAATAACTCAATTGAAGTGATTGGTTTTAGCCACTGGGTAAACTGCAATACACGTAAAGATTATGAATTTATAAAGAAATACTGGAGTGAAATATAATGAAAACTTTAGATGAAAGATTAAAAATAGTTGAAAAACACGTTAAAGATGATGAAATTACAATAATGATTATAGGTTTAGGAAGTGTCGGAACATATTTACTGGATTATCTTGTTAGCATGAATGATCCTGCAGTTAAAATAGTTGTTGTGGGAAGAAATGCAGATAAGATGCAGTCCGATGTTAATATTGTCCGTGTTGCAGGCCTTATACGTGAAGTAAATAAGTCACAAATCATTGTTGAAGGCGGAGTTGATTTAGAAGACATTGATTCAATCGAAAAAGCAATTGCTAAACATAGTCCTGATTTTATTGTAAACTCAAGCAGAGCATATGCAGGAATAAAATACGGCAGTATCTCCTGGCACAATATAAGAGCATACGGTATCTGGACACCATTATCAATTAAATTCACAAAAAATATAATGGGGGCATGCGACAAGGCAGATACTGATGCGGTTGTAATTAACACTTCATATTCCGATGCGGTTATTCCTTGGCTTAAAAGTGCAGGAAAAGCTTATCCAGACTTTGGAAGCGGAAACCTAAATCACCTGATTCCAAGAATGAAATTTGCAGTAGCAAATAAATTAGGCGTAGACGATTTCTGGAATGTTGGATTTAATTTTGCTGCAGGACATTTCCATGATGTCGTAATAAGTAAAGAAGGCCAAACCGAAGGTGTCACATTACCATTGAAAGTTTATTACAATGGTGAAGAACAGGACATTCCTGCCGATGAGATTTTCAGCGAATGTTCCATCAGTATGCCTGTCGACCAAAAAAGAAACATGATGAACGCATCCAGTAATTACAGGATTATCAAAGCTATTCTTGACGCAATCAGAACCGGTGAAAACCAACAAATATTCTCACCAGGAGTATTCGGCAATATCGGAGGATACCCAGTAATCATCGGTTATAAAGATGATGAAATTTCTGCTTGGATTGACGAGTCAGTATTCAGTTTTGAAGAAATGAATCGTGCAGACAGAGAATCCATTGCATTGGACGGTGTTGAAGATATTATTGACGGCACTTTATATTACACTGACGATTTAATCAAAAAAGTGAAAGATGTGTTCGGCGCAGATCTTCCAAAAACTGTCGCATATGAAGACATTGAAAAAACCGCCAATTTCCTGATTGAAGAAATTATCAATCCGCAATTAAACAAATAAATAAGAGATAGTATATTATGAATGTAGAAGATTTTGTAAACGTTTTGGATTCAGATTTTTACACTGGAGTTCCAGATTCACAATTGAAAGCGTTATGTAATTATTTGATGAATACTTATGGCATTGATAGAAAACATCATATTATTGCTGCAAATGAAGGTAATTGCGCGGCATTAGCTGCAGGTTATCATTTGGCTACTGGTAAAGTTCCTGTTGTTTATATGCAAAATAGTGGTGAGGGCAATATTATTAATCCTGTTGCTTCTTTACTTAATGATCAGGTTTATGCTATTCCTTGTATTTTTGTTATCGGTTGGCGTGGCCAGCCAGGTGTTCATGATGAACCTCAACATATCTATCAGGGCGAAATAACCTGCAAATTACTTGATTTAATGGATATTAAGAATTTTGTAATAAGTAAAGATACTACTGTGGGCGAGCTTGAAGAAATAATGGTTAAATTCCGAGAAATCTTAGAATCTGGTAAGAATGTTGCTTTTGTTGTTGAAAAAGGAGCATTAACATATGATGTTAAAGTGAAATACAGTAACGATAATGATTTGGTTCGAGAAGAAATCATTGAACATATTGTTGATGTAACTGGTGAGGATCCTATTGTTTCCACTACCGGTAAGGCCAGCCGTGAGTTATTTGAAATTAGGGAGAGAAATAATCAGTCTCATAAATATGATTTTTTAACCGTTGGGTCTATGGGTCATACTTCGTCAATTGCATTAGGGGTTGCTATCAACAAGCCTGATGAAAAGGTTTGGTGTATTGATGGTGACGGTTCTGTTTTGATGCATATGGGGTCCATGGCTGTTGCGGGTAATTTCAAACCTGGAAATTTGGTTCATGTTGTGATTAATAATGGTGCTCATGAAACTGTGGGGGGAATGCCTACTGTTGCTGTCAGTATGGATTTGGTTGAAATTGCAAAATCCTGTGGTTATGAGTATGCAGTATCAGTTGATAATTTTGATGATTTGGACGTGGAACTTGAAAAAGTCAAATCAATGGATAAATTTTGCTTTATTGAAGTATTGTCATCAATTGGCGCTCGTGATGATTTAGGAAGGCCAACAACAACAGCCTTGGAAAATAAAGAGAATTTCATGAATTTTTTAAAAGAGTAATTAAGTGATAACTTGAAATATACCGAATATGATGAAAAAATCTTAAAACATTTGCAGAGTCTTGAATTAATGATTTTAAAGGAATTCATTAAGATTTGTGAAGAGAATAATTTAACTTATTATATGTATGCCGGTACTCTTTTAGGAACTATCAGGCATAACGGATTCATTCCTTGGGATGATGATTTGGATGTAATAATGTTTAGAGATGATTTTGAAAAATTTAAACAAGTTTTCATTTCCAATCATCCTGATAAGTTAAAATTATTGTCCATTGAAACTGAAGAAGAGTATTTTCATCTTCTTTCAAAATTAATGCTTAAAGATACTCTTTTTGAAGAAGACTGGGTAAATCAAGTTGATTTCAATATTGGTGTTAATATAGATATTTTTGTTTTAGATGATTTAAGCAACAGTAATTTTAAAAGAAATTATCAGCTTAAAAAGGCCTTTTTATACAATAAACTTTTGATAATGTCAAAAATTAAATTAGATGATTTGCCTTTCTTAACTAAATTAATAACACATTCAGGTTATCATATTTTAAATTTATTGGGGATTAAACCTAAATGGATTAATAAAAGATGCTTGAATTTTTTAAGTAAATATCGGGATGAAAATGCAGAATGTGTTTTTGATATTTCAGCCACAGCTGAAGAATACCCTCAGATTTTTAATAAAAAGAAATTTAAAGAGGTTAAAAGAGCAACATTTGAGGATATTGAAGTTAATGTGCCTGGAAATTATGATGAAATTTTAAAAAGTCTTTATGGTGATTATATGCAATTGCCTCCAAAAGAAGACAGGTATAATCATATAACTGAAAACTTGGATTTCGGACCTTACGCACTGTAAAAATTCATTATCATTTGATTAGCTAATTTTTATTATTCATTTATTTTTAAACATTTTTTTTCAATTAATCTAAACCTATTTATTACTCAATTGACAAAAATACAAGACATAATATTAATAGGAAAATGGGAAATTATGGCAGATAAAAATGAATGGGGCAGTAACCTTTCATTTATTTTGGCAATGATTGGTTCTGCAGTTGGACTTGGAAACATTTGGAGATATCCTTATGTACTGTACTCTAATGGGGGAGGAGCTTTCTACATTCCTTACATTGTGGCTATTCTTTTGATGGGAATGCCGTTTTTGATTTTGGAGTACGGTGTTGGATATAATTTTAAATCTTCTTTTGCAAAGGCAATTACAAAAATCAACTCCAAATTTGAATATTTGGGCTGGCTGTTGCCTGTTGCGGTATTTATGATTATGATCTATTATTCGGCTATTTTGGGCTGGGATGGAATTTATATGATTTTAAGTGTCTTTAAGGGTTGGGGAGCAGATCCCAATACTTTCTTTACAACAACTCTCCTGCAATCTTCTGACTCTTATTTAGGATTATTTAATTTCATTCCACTTATTGCTGTTGCAATGCTTGTCGGTTGGGTAATTATTTGGTTTATATCTCACAGGGACTTGGAAGCAGGTCTAGGTAAGGTTTCAAAGGTTTTGGTGCCGGCATTATTTATTATAATGGTTGTTATTGTCGGATTTTCTCTGACTTTACCGGGTGCATCAATTGGACTGGCGGAATTATTCAATCCGGACTGGTCGCTTTTATTTAACTTTAACATCTGGATGGCTGCGTTTGGACAAATTGTTTTCTCTTTAAGTTTGGGAATGTCAATTGCGTTTACATATGCAAGCTACACCAAAGACGATGCGGATTTGATTACAAACACTATTTCAATAGCACTTGCTAATTCACTGTTTGAAAACTTTGCTGCTTTGGGCGTGTTTTCAATTTTAGGCTATATGTCATTTCAGTCAGGCACTGCAGTGGCAGACCTTGTAACTCAGGGAACCGGACTGGTATTTATAGCATATCCTACAGTATTTAATGTGTTAGGTCAATGGGCGGTTATTTTAGGGCCTCTATTTTTCCTGAAAGTTTATCTGGCAGGTCTTACAAGCATATTGTCTACAATCGAGCCTTTATCCTTTTCAATCCAAAACAAGTTTGGTCTTACAAGGTCAAGGACAATGACAATATTGATTATTGTTGGGGCATTAATTTCAATGATTTATGCAACATCCTTTGGAGGATCCCTTTTAGGTTATGTGGATACGTTCATCAACCAAATTGCACTTCTATTTGGAGTTATAGTTGAGTGTATTGTATTTGCATGGGTATTTAAAGCTGAAAAATTAATTGATTTTTTAAATGCAAGAACAAAAACCATAAAACTCGGTAAATGGTGGATTGTTGTTGTAAAATATGTTCTTCCAATTGTTATTTCAGTTGTTTGGATTGGAGGTATGATTGATGTTATCAACAACAGTACTATTGGCCAGTTGAACTTTACAATAGTCTCAGCAATACTTCTTTTAGGGGCAGCATTAGTATTTACTTTGCTTCCGGCCAAAAACAAGGATTGGGATAAAGCCGAAGAAAGGGTTTAGGTAAAAAACTTATCTAAATTACTTTCATTATTTTCTTTTTTTTCTAGATTGATGGTGATTGTTCCGTTTGAATCTTCATGAATTACTTCTTTGGTATCATAAGTTTTCATTGTAGGTTCTGTGGATTCACTATAGTAAACCCCTACAATCAAACCTAAAATACATAATAAAAATATAAGAAGTATTGTGGCATTTTTCATATCCATGATTTAATATTATTTTTTTTGATATATAAATTGATAGAAAAGTATTTTAATGGCTTGGGTCATATTGTAACTGAAAGCTTTATAGGGGTGAGAATATGAAAAGCTTTATTGTAATCCTTTTAGGGATTTTTGTAGCATTGCTGGTTGTTGGCGGTGCTGTAACATATTCTTTCATGGATGAATTAGGTGTTAATATGGAAAATATCGATTCGAATATAGAAAAAATAAATAATAAAGTAAGTAATGTCGCATCTTCTGAAAGTTCTGATTCTTCAAGCTCAGGCGATGGAGACATTGTAAGTGAAATTGTCAAATTCAATGAGCAAAACGGTGAAGGATATTATCGTGAAGTAACCTACAAGGACGGTGGATTCAGACAATATGATGTTGATTCCGGTGAATTGATAGGTTCTTCATACAAATCAGATCAGGCAAATCTGCCAACTCTGGAATGATTAAAATGATACTTGAAGAATTATTGGATCATTTTGGAATTGATGATGAATTTCCGGAGTATTTGCTTGAACAAACATTCAATGAGGTCTTCCTTGACGGGGACCTCACTAAAAATGAAAATAATTATAAAATAGCAATTACAACTCGCCAGAATGTTACACATCAGATGTTTTTAAAGCCGGATGAGGATTATCCTGTTGTTATCATGTCAGTTCTTCCGAATGGTAAATTGAATGGCATGAAGTTTGGCCGCAAAAAAGGGCAAGTTGCATATACCAATGAATTATAATATATAATTATGAATAAAAAATTGATTTTTGTATTGTCTATTTTTTTAATAGTCATTTCTATTTCATCAGTTTCAGCTGCTGATAATTCAACAGTTTTAACATCCTCTGATGATGATGTCCTTCAGGATAATGGGGATGTTACAGACCAGTATGTTAAAACAAAAATTGTGGCGGATTCGATCATTGGTGAGGATGGCGATTCAATCTATGTTCCCATTGAGGTTTTAGATGAAAATGACAATCCTGTAATGAATGGGACTGCTACATTAGTTATTGGTGAGGTGCTATACACTAGTGAAGTTAAAAATGGAAGCGCTGTCTTTGAAAGTGTTTTAATCCAGGAGGGAATGACAAAAGCAACATTCGGTTATATGGGTAACGAATATTATGATTCATGTGACTTGGAAGTTATCATTTATGTTGTTCATGAAACATATCCTGACATTCCAATTGGTGATTCACCGGACATTTCAAATGCAACTGTTATTCAAAGTCAGCCGAGTAGTGTCAAAGCAATCACTGATTCTAAAGCAACCGGAAATCCAATTTTAGCAATTTTATTATCTTTGATGATTGTCTCTTCAATGAGTATAATAAATCGTAAAAGATAATTTTATTTTTCTTTTTTTAAATACTCATTAAATAGTATTATATAATATTTTAACTAAAAATTATAATATAATAATTTAATAATTTTGTTGATATCATGGACAAAAAAGAGTTAATTAATGGTGGAAAAGTAAAAAGTGTATTCACTACAGACAACGAAGACGAAGTCATCATCGAGTTTAGGGATGACATGACTGCCGGTGACGGTGCAAGAAAGGAAGTAATGAATAAAAAAGGAGCGTATAATGCCATAATTTCTACTAAAATTTTCAAGGTTTTAGAGGAAAACGGTGTTGAAACCCAATTCATCGACTTGCCTGAGCCTAATGTCATGCTTGCAAAAAAACTTGAAATGATTCCGATTGAAGTGATTGTAAGAAACATTGCCACAGGCAGTTTAGTTAGAAAATATCCGATAGCTGATGGAACAAGACTCAATCCTCCGATTGTACAAATGGATTTTAAGGATGATGAATATCACGACCCTATGCTTAATGATTCTTTAATTAAAGCATTAGGTATTGCAACACAGGAAGAAATCGATATCTTAACCGAAAAGGCATTGAAAATCAATGAAGTTTTAACCAAATTTTTTGCTGATGCTGGAATTATACTGGTTGACTTTAAAGTTGAATTCGGTAAGGATAAAGATGGAAACATTCTTTTAGGTGATGAAATATCTCCTGACGGATGCAGACTATGGGATAGTGAAACATTAGAAATGTTGGATAAGGAATTATTTAGAAAAGGTAAAGATGATGAAGTTATGGCTGCTTATATAGAAGTATATAACAGAATTATTCCGGACGATGAAAAATTTGATTTTTAGGTGATTAGATGTTATTTGATATTGAAGTGAAAATTTCTCTTAAAGACGGTATGTTAAACCCTGAAGCTACCCAAGTTGAAAGGTCTCTTGACTTATTGGGCTATGAAGTTAAAAACGTTAAAACAGTTGAAATCATCAAATTCCAGATGGAAGGCGAAGACAGGGAAGCAATCAGGGAAAGTGTAGTTGACATGTGTGAAAGATTACTCTGCAATCCTGTAATTCATAATTATAAAATCAATGTTATTCCACAAAATATGGCTTGTGGTAAGTAGAGGGATTTATATGAAAATTGGTGTAATTAGATTTCCGGGAACCAATTGTGACAGGGATGTTGCACAGGCTATTGAGTTAGCTGGCCTCACTCCTGAATACATCTGGTGGAGTGAAGAAAACCTCACAGACTATGACGGCATTGTTATTCCTGGGGGATTTTCATATGGGGACTACCTAAGAGCAGGAGCAATGGCTTCCATTACTCCGGTAATCGATGGAATCAAAGCTTTGGTAAAAGAGGAAAAACCGGTTTTGGGAATCTGTAACGGTGCGCAGATTTTAGGAGAAATCGGACTTGTTCCTGGAATTTTCATAACAAATGAATATCCAAAATTCAACTGTGAATGGGTTGACCTGAAAGTTGCAACCAACAGAACTCCATTTACAAAAGCATTCAAGAATAATCAGACAATCAAGCTTCCGATTGCACACGCTGAAGGAAGATTTTACACTGAAGATATTGATTTAATAAAAGATCAGGACCAGATAGTATTGCAGTTTGAAGGCAAAAACCCTAATGGATCCATGGAAGCAATCACAAGCGTATGTGATGAGTCAGGCCTTGTCTGTGCAATGATGCCTCACCCAGAAAGGGCATGCGAGGAATTATTTGGTTCAGATGATGGTTTAAACTTTTTTAAAGGATTTTTATAGTGATTTAAATGGTAGTTTATTTGATTGGTGCAGGACCTGGAGATGCTGATTTAATAACTCTTAAAGCCGTTAAAGCTTTAAACAAAGCTGATGTTGTTTTATATGATTATCTTGCTAATGAAGAAATATTGGCACATGCTCCTGATTCTGCAGAAAGGATTTATGTTGGTAAAAAAGCAGGTGAACATTATAAGACACAGGATGAAATCAACGAATTAATTATTGAGCAGGCAAAAGCTTATGAAAATGTAGTCAGACTTAAAGGTGGTGATCCTTTTGTCTTTGGTCGTGGTGGAGAAGAGATTTTGGCTTTGATGGAACATGATATCAAATTTGAAGTTATTCCAGGTGTAACTTCTGCTATTGGAGCACCAACTTCACTGGGACTGCCTGTAACTCATAGGGCAGTTGCGACTTCCCTAACTATCGTAACTGGTCATGAAGACCCAACTAAAGCTGAAAGTCAGGTTCATTGGGATTATACTGCTGATACATTAGTTATTTTAATGGGTATTGGAAATATCAAGGAGAATACTTCTGAGATTATGAAATATCGCTCAGCGGATACTCCTGTTTGTGCTATTGAAAGCGGAACACTTCCTAATGAAAATCTTGTTTTCGGAACCTTGGGTGATATTTCCGAGAAAAAAATCAACACTCCGGCTATATTGATTATTGGAGATGTTGTAAACATGTATAGGGATATTTACGAGTATCAGGGTGATTAGATGTGCGGAATTGTAGGTTGTATATTAAAAAATGATGAAGATGTAGCACCAATCCTCTTTGATTGTATATCCAAACTGGAATACAGAGGTTACGATTCAATTGGTCTTGCAACATTTTCAGAAGGTAAAATTCACATCAAAAAAGATAAGGGAAAAATTGAGGAAGTCGACAAAAGCTTAAATCTTACTGATATGTCAGGTAACTTCGGGATTGCTCATGTAAGGTGGGCAACACATGGGGATCCATCTAAATTGAATGCTCATCCTCATGTTGATGAAGAAAATACTGTTGCAGTCGTTCACAATGGAATTATTGAAAATTATTTGGAAATTAAGGAAAAATTAACTCTTGAAGGTCATGTATTTAAATCAGATACCGATACAGAAGTAATTCCTCATCTCATTCAAAAGTTCATGGATGAAAAATTTGATCTCGAACATGCAGTTAGAAAAACCATTGAAATCATTGAAGGAGCATATGCAATTGCAGCAATTAGCGTAAATGAACCTAACAAGATAGTTGCAACACGTAAAGACTCTCCTTTGATTGTCGGTTTGGGTGAAAACGGATATTATCTTGCTTCTGACTCTCCGGCCATTTTAAAATATGCAAAAGACATAATCTATCCTGAAAAGGGTGAAATTGTCATAATTGATAAGGATGGTGTCGTTGTCCATGATGAGTTTGACAATGTGGTCAACAAGGAAATTGAAACCATAAACTGGACACCTGAAATGGCTGAAAAGGAAGGTTATGATCATTTCATGATAAAGGAAATCAATGAGCAGGCAACAGCCGTTAGAAATACTTTAACACAGGCAGAAAACATTCAGGAAATAATCGATGATATTGGAGACATTCAAAGAATCTGCTTTGTGGCCTGCGGAACATCTTATCATGCATCTTTAACCGGAAAATATCTGATTGAATCTCTTGCAGGCATTCCGACTGATGTCATTCTTGCATCTGAGTTCAAATATTCGGCAAATACTTTAAATGATAAGACTTTAGTTATTTTCATTTCCCAATCTGGTGAAACTGCAGATTCCCTAAAAGCATTGGATGTTGCCAATCAGACATCAAAAACTTTGGGAATTGTTAATGTTGCAGGCTCAGCAATTACCAGAAGGGCACATTATGTTATCCAGACTCAGGCGGGTCCTGAAATTGGAGTTGCGGCAACTAAAACTTATGTGGCTCAGCTGACTTCAATTTATCTGTTTGCGGCATTGCTTTCAAATAATCAGGAATTGCTTAAGGAGCTTGACAAGGTGCCGGATTTCATTGATGAGACCTTAAAGGATGTTGATGCCATTAAGGACATTTCCACCAGATACAATTATGCACGTGACTTTTTCTATTTGGGAAGGGGATATTCTTATCCTACAGCACTTGAAGGTGCCCTGAAACTTAAGGAAATCTCATACATTCATGGTGAAGGATATGCTGCCGGAGAGCTAAAGCACGGTCCTTTGGCTTTAATCGATGAAGGAATACCTGTGGTTGTAATAATCCCTCCTGGAGACAATTATAGAAAAACCATGAGCAATATGGAGGAGGTTAAATCCCGTGGCGCTAATGTATTGGCTATAGGATCAGTTGATGATGAATCCCTAAAGAGTAAGGCCAATGTTGTCATAGGAATAAACTCTGAGGTAAAAGAAATTATTGCACCTTTGGTTTACATTGTTCCTTTGCAATTGATAGCATATTATATTACTCTTGAAAAGGGTCATGACCCTGACAAACCTAAAAATTTAGCGAAATGTGTAACTGTGGAATAGGGTTTTTTAACCTTATTTTCTTTTTTTATTTTATGGTCTTTAAATTCAACTTAAAGTCAAATCATTGGGTTTTAAACATGTAACTCCACTATATTTGGATATTATTTTTTTTAAACTTTTAAACGTCCTTCCTATCTTAAATTAATGATTCTGCAATAATGGGATGTTACTTAGCTTTTATTAGTTTGCAAGATTCAAATTTTAATTATATAATGTCTTTTGATATTACTTTCAGTTATTTTAATCTTTTTAATGTATTTTTTACATTATTGTTGTTTATTTCAACTAAATTAACCTTATTTGTGCTTTTTTTTATAATCAAAAGCTTTTTATACAAAAAGTGAAATAAGAATATGTACGAACAAATGTTAAATGGGGTTAACGTATGTTTAATAAAAAAATGAGTTTATTTTTAATTACTCTTGTATTCATGTTATCAATCTCTGCGGTTGCGGCAGCTGATACAAATTCAACCGATGATGTGATTGCAGGAGAAATTGATGAAGAGCCTCCTTCGGGCGGCAATATTTTACAATCTGTAAATGATGATAATCTGACCGCTAGTTCTCAAGATAAGTATGAATTGAATAGTGGTAATGTTAAATCTTATTACAGTGGATATGATTATTCTGTTACTTTAACTAAAAACAGCAAACCTGTTAAAAATGCAGGCATTACTTTAAAGATTAATGGTGTTAGTTATACCAAGAAAACCGACAGTAATGGTAAAGTTTCCGTTCCGTTAAATTTAAGGCAGGGAAACTATGTGGTGACTGCATCTTATGGAAATATTGTTAACAGTACTGATAATATTAAAGTAACATCTTCCTTAAGGGCGAATGATTTGACAAAAACATATAAATGCACTACTCAGTATTCTGCCAAATTTTTAGACAGCAACGGAAAGTTGTTAAAAAATAAGAATGTAAAATTTATATTAAATGGAAAAACATACACCAAAAAGACAAATTCCAAAGGTGTTGCAACTATTGCTGTAGATTTTAAGGTTGGAGAATATTCGATGGTTGTTTGCCATCCGAATGGATATAAATTATATAAGAAAGTCAAAATCACTCCGTCTGTAGTTGCAAATGATGTGTCAAAGCATTATTTAAGTTCTAAAGTGTTTACTGCAACATTTTACGGTAAAAATGGAAAGGTATTGTCCAATAAATACATTAAATTTATAGCTCACGGAACAACTTTTAATGTAAAAACCAATTCAAAAGGTGTTGCAAGCATTACAATTATCTCAAAACCTTCTACATTCACAATGTATTCTGTCAACACTCAAACCGGTGAAAAAATAGCCAATACAGTTAAGATTTCACCAACAATGACTGCAAGTTCAATGTCTGTGTTTTCAGATAAGACTTCCACATTCAAAGTCAAACTTTATAAGAATGACAAACTTGTTAAAAATGCGGAAGTTCACGTTTACATTAATGGTGTTAAAAAAGTCGCAAAAACAGATTCCAATGGTGTTGCAAGTGTCAATTTTAAATTGGACAAGGGTACATATACCTTTAAATCTTATGATCCTTATACCAAATCAAGCATCAATACTAAAGTGACCGTTAAGCTAGCTTCCATAAATGCTAAGGATACTGTTGCCAAGGCAGACCACAATTCAGTATTTACTGCCACACTATTAAACCAGGACGGCAGTCTTGCCAAAAATACCAATATGGAAATGACTCTTGACGGTAAAATTTATACTGTCAAAACAAATGCAAACGGTGCCGCTACTTTAAATTTCAAACTGGATAAACTGGGTGAACATAAAGTAACTTGCAAGGATTTGTCTACCGGTTACACATTGACTAAAACAATTACTGTTTATGAATCAAATTCAGGAATTGCTTATAATAAATATGGTGTTTCCGAAGATGGGAAAACCATTTTGGCTATCGGTAGGGCTTCTGCTTCAGGGGAGCTAAGCAAATATGGTTATACATTCTATGCAACAGAATTCAATAGGACATGTCCATATTGTGGAAGCCATGAGCTTTATTGGGGCATTTTCTTTGCGGGCTCAGAAACTGCTAACTGGGGTACTTTCCCGGCAACCGGAAACGGTGAAGGCAGTAGTGCTGAAGGTATAATTGTATGTGCAAAATGTGACAGTGACTGGTCTGTATTCGGACATAACCATGGTGGATCCGGTGGAGATTTAACTGTAGTTACACCTACTCACTCATGCAGTAAATCCGATGCATATGATTTAAGAAATGGAGATTATGTTTCACCATAATTTCCTGATTTAACTTTTTTTAATCTTTTTTTCATATCTAAAACTCTATTTCTGGAATTGTTGTTTTTGTCCTGTTTTTCGCAGTAATTATTTTCACATTCCACAATATATTTTGCCTCAGGTGATGTGGTTGAAGGAATGTTCATCTTTGTGAGATTGCGTTCGACACGTCTTTTTAATTTTTCATCGTCCATTTCACAGGCTAAAAATATTGGTGTTTTGACTGCCGATGAAATTTTGGTGTTGTGGCGTGCATTGTGCCTTTCTTCTGTTCGCCTCTCTAAAATTGCATCACTATTGTCATTCAAATCAGGGTCTCTGAATGGAATTCCAACATCAGAAAGTGCTATTCTTATTTCATCGTTTTTTGGAAGTGAAGTCTCCAGCATTTCCGGATTTGGGCTTGCAAGTGTCCCGCCTTGCTTTCTTCCAAAAATCGGACCCAGGCCGATGTAGAAATCAGCTTCAAGGAATGCCTCTCTAACGGGCGCAGAAGAGGTGTAGGTTGCAACAATACCGTTATCTTTTATTACTCGTCTGAATTCTTTAAAAAATTCAACGGAAAATAATTCAGGAGCCATATTCTGGCTAAACGGATCTAGAAATATCGCATCATAACTGTTGTCATCTAATCTCTGAACGGTCTGTCTTGCGTCTTCAATATAGACGTTGATGTCAATATTTTCAGGAATTTCACAATCTTCCAAACTTAATGCCGCATAATTCTGCTTGATTAATTCATTTTCAATGGCCTTTTTGGTTATGTTATGCTCTTTGATTGGGGAAGGAACCAAAAGACCGCATGCAAGTGTGGCCTTGGATATTTCCACCATATCTATGGTTAAGTTTGATTTGGAGTTATTTTTCATAAAGTCAGCAACTGCTGCTGATGTATTGTATCCGATTCCGGCACATATGTCTAAAATTGCAATGTCTCTGTCATAGTCAAATTTCATCGGTTTGATAAATTTCTCAAATGACTCACTTATTGCACCTGTAGATGTATGAAGTGTTTCAATTTTATGATTTATTTCTTTTGAATTAATAGAATAGGATCCATCATCTGTTAAAACAAAATATTCATTGTAAGTATCAAAAAAATTAACTCTATTTTCAATATTTTGACCACTTCTTTCTTCATCGAAATATTGATTGATTAAATCAAACACATCATCACTAATTATTCGGGCATCGTTTTCATAACTCATTTTATCTAAATTAAATTTTTAGTTTTTCTTTTTAAAAAATTTTCTAAATCAATTCTACATAATCCCAATTTTTTAACAAACCAAAATGACTTTTTAATTTCCCGTTGAGCAAAATTTATATAATTTCTAATTTAATGTTTATTTAGATATTTGAAATTCCAAAACTATCTTTTTGGATATGATTTTTGTGTGAACTTAATATTTTTGTCTTGTTTTTGAATTAAAATAATGTTCACTAAATGAATGAGTAGGTTAAATAAATGTTTGAAATTAAAGCTAAAGATAATATGGGGCGTGTTGGAGTTTTAAAAACAAAACATGGGGATGTTAAAACTCCAGCATTAATGCCGGTTATTCATCCGCGTAAACAGGCAATAGATGTAGGTAAATACGGTGCGGATATTGTAATCACCAATGCTTATCTAATTTACAAAGATGAAGAGCTAAAAAAAGAGGCAATTGAGAAAGGACTGCATGAACTGATTCACTTTGACGGACCTGTAATGACTGATTCTGGTTCTTTTCAGTTGTCAGTTTATGGTGATGTTGAAATTACAAACAAGGAAGTTATTGAATTTCAGGAATTAATCAAGACCGACATAGGAACAAGTCTTGATATTCCAACAGCACCTTTTGTGGATAGAGAAAAAGCTGAAAGCGATTTGGAAATTACTCTTGAAAGAGCAAAAGAAGCGGTTGAGTATAAAAAAGAACATAATATTGAAATGCTTTTAAACTCTGTAGTTCAGGGTTCAACATTCATGGATTTGAGAAGGAAATGCGCCAGTGAATTATCAAAGCTTGATGCTGATTTATATCCTATCGGAGCCGTTGTTCCATTAATGGAATCTTATCATTATAAGGATTTGGTTGATGTTGTGATGAATTCAATGAAAGAGCTGCCTGACACTGTTCCCCGCCATCTGATGGGTGCCGGACATCCTATGATTTTCGCTCTTTGTGTTGCAATGGGCTGCGATTTGTTTGATTCAGCGGCTTATATTTTATATGCTGAAGATGACAGGCTATTGTCTACAAGAGGAACCTTTAAATTGGAAAATTTGCAGGAAATGCCATGTTCATGTGAAGTATGTACCAAATACACTCCTGATGATTTAAGGGCAATGCCGAAAGAAAAGAGAAGGGATTTGATCGCCCAACATAATCTGCATGTTTCATTTGCTGAGTTAAGATTAATCAGGCAAGCCATTTATGACGGTAATTTAATGGAACTGGTAGAAGAGAGATGCCGTGCTCATCCGGCACTTCTTGAAGCCGTAAGGCATCTTGGAAACTATTCAAAGGATTTGGAAAAATATGATCCGAGAAGTAAAAAGTCAGCATTTTTCTACACCGGTTCAGAGTCATTATGCAGGCCGGAAGTCCTAAGACATACGCAAAAACTACGCAAAATGCCTAAAAAAAGCAATCTGATAATTCTTCCCCCTTCAAGAAAACCTTACTCAAAATTTGTATCCGGTAAACTGGGGGAATTCTATACTTACGGCGCAGAGCAGGAATTGGACTTGGATGATGCAGATTTCATGGTGCTTGATATTCCATTCGGATTAATTCCATTGGAAATCGATGAAGTGTATCCCTTAAGCCAAAGTGATGCTCCAAAAACAAGAGATGTTGACAGTATTGAATTTTTAGAAGATTTCATATCAGAATTTGTCGAATATTATAATCAGGTTCTGATTCACTCAAGAATTGTAAAAGATTTGGAAATGGGTCTTTACAATAAATGCTCTGTTTCAGATGAAATCAGATACAAAAGGGATGATATTAAAAAAATCAAGGCCATTGCGGATTATCAGTTTGGTGTTGGTGCAGGCGAAGCGTTATTTGCAGGCAATATCAACATTGAGAAGAGTAAAAAAACAGGAAAAATCAGACATATATATGACGGCAAAGTATTGATTGTCAATATGAGGGCATCTGATTCCTATCTGATATTGTCAAAAGAAGGAGCAAAAAGACTGCACAATAAAATGCCTTATCCGCAAAACAGGGTTGTTGTAAATAAAGATTCAGAACCATTTGCACTTGACGGAAAAAGTGTATTCTGTAAATTTGTAGTGGATTGTGATGATGATATCCGTGCAAAGGATGAAGTTTTAATTGTCAGTGAAGTAGATAAATTGCTTGCTTACGGCAAATCCCTATTAGGAGCATGTGAGATAAAAGAGTTCATGACAGGTCAGGCCATTAAAACCAGAAAAGGAATGAAAAAGTGATAATATGAGTGATAATGATAAAGTTAACACAGGTCATAATATTGAAGATAAGGAGCTAATCAAAAATGCAAGAAAACCTGTTGGTGAGTTGGGCCATCAGATATTGGATAGAATGAACAAATCTCATGAATCAATGGCTCAATGGGGAGTAAGTCACTTTGAAATTGCAGAAGACAGTAAAATCCTAGATATCGGTTGTGGGGGTGGAAGAAACATTCAGCGGTTTGCCGAACTGATTAACGACAACGGTCGTGTTGTTGGAATTGATTATTCTGAAGTCAGTGTTGAAAAATCCACTAAATTAAACCAGGAATTTATAAATCAGGGTATTGTAAATGTCCTGCAGGGATCTGTTTCCGACATGCCGTTTTATGATGAAACTTTTGATATTGTAACTGGCTTTGAAACAATATATTTCTGGCCGGATTTTATCAATGACTTAAAAGAGGTAAACAGAGTCCTTAAAAAAGACGGTCTGGTATTTTTCTGTAATGAAGCAGTTTACAGAGAAGGTGAAATGGAAAAATACGATGATTTGGTTGAACTTTTGGATATGAAAATCTATTCGGAAGATGTCCTCAAGGAATCTCTTGAAAAAACAGGATTTAAGGATTTTAAAGCTTATCTAAATGAAGAAAATGATTGGATTTGTGTTTTAGCAAGAAAAATTTAAGGGAATATTATGACTAATAGAGTAAGAACAATATTTGCAAATATGAGTTGGTTAATGGTTTCTCAAATCATTACCAGCATATGTGCATTTGTTTGGACAATATTGATGGCGAGATATTTAGGACCGTCCGATTATGGGATTTTTGGAACAGCAGTATCTTTTACAGTCCTTTTTTCAGTTTTATCAGATTTTGGGGTTACTACTTATATTGTTCGTTCCATATCTATAGATTTGGAACATGAAGATAAATATTTAAATAATGCAATTTCTCTTAAATTGTTTTTATCATTATTGTATTTATCAGCAGTAACTATAGCATTATTGTTGCTTGGATGGGATAATTATGTAGTTCTTATTTGTCTTTTATTTGCCATAGAAAGTTTAATTAAATCATTCCAATTTGCGTTTTGTTCATCTTTTCAAGCTCATGAGCTGATGAAATATCAGGCCATTTCAAATATTATTCTAAATGTTTTAACTTTAACTTTCATTGTTATTGTGTCATTTACAAAATTTGGTTTACTGGGTATAACTTTTGCGTATATTTTTGCTAACATTGTAGGATTAATTTACACAGTTCTAGTTATAAATAATAAGATAATTAAACCTAGATTTTCCTTTGATTTAAGCTTTTATAAAAAATTAATATTGGCAGGTATTCCATTTGCTTTAACAGGTATTTTTTATACAATTTACTATTCAATTGATATTGTGATGATTACTCATTTTACTTCTACTTATTTCACTGGTCTTTATAACTCAGCATACAAGTTAATTAATGTTTTAACTTTGTTTTATTCAATTTATTCTTCTGTCATTTTCCCAGTCATGAGTAAATTATTTGTTGATGAGAAAGATATGTTGCACTTTAGTTTTGTTAAATCAATTAAGTACTTGTCATTGGTTACAATTCCTATTGCTGTATTTACTTTCTTTTATGGGTATGATATAATTAATATTTATGGATCTGAGTATGCGGAGGCCGGTGCGGTTTTAAAAATACTGATTTGGACTGTTTGTTTCTTATTTGTTAATGGGGCATGTTCTTTGATTTTAAATGCATCACATAAAGAATATTCTGTTACAAAAATCTATTCTATGGCTGCCATATTTAATGTAATTTTAAACTTAATATTGATACCTAAGTATTCAGTTTTTGGTGCTTCAATTGCAACTGTTTTAAGTGAGATATTAATTTTATTATTACAATTTTATATGGTAAGTAAAATTAATCAGCTTCCGGACAGACACTTTGTATTTGATGTTTTAAGGATATTCTTCGCATCTGGCGTTTTAGCTTTTGTGTTATATTTCCTCAATTTGAACATGTGGGTTGCAATGCCGGTTTCCATGGTAGTGTATTTTGCAGTAATTATCCTAATTAGAACAGTTGATCCAGACGATAAACTAATAATTAAACAGATAATAGGTAGATAATGCAAAGGTTTATATAATATTAAAACATAAGTTTATTTGTTGTTAGTTTTTATGCGGTGTTAGTCCAGCCTGGTTAAGACTCTAGCCTGCCACGTTAGCGACCCGGGTTCAAATCCCGGACGCCGCACTTTTTATGCAGTTGTGGTATAGTCTGGTTATTACTTGGGCCTTCCAAGCCTACAACCCGGGTTCGAATCCCGGCAACTGCATCTTATGAAAAATACTTTTTTTAAAATTCTTATTTTCTTTAAAAAATAGCTATTTTTTAGTTAATTTTATATAATAATAAATTTAAAATATTAATAATTAAATTAATTTTTAATGTCGTTTAAGATTATTATTTAAGGTGATTTAATGGTAGGAATAGTAGGATATGGTGCGCATGTGCCATCATATAGAATTAAGGTAGAAGAAATTGCTAAGGTATGGGGAGATGACCCTGTAGCCTTATCAAACGGATTGGTTGTTAATGAAAAATCCGTTCCTTCTGCTGATGAAGATACTGCAACTATTGCAGTTACTGCAGCTAGATATGCTCTTAGAAGAGCTCAAATTGATCCAAGTAAGATTGGCGCTGTTTATGTCGGTTCTGAATCACACCCTTATGCAGTAAAGCCAACAGCTTCCATTGTAGCTGAAGCTGTTTGTGCAACTCCAAAATTGACTGCAGCTGATTTGGAATTTGCCTGTAAGGCAGGAACAGCAGGTATTCAAATGTCTATGGGTCTTGTTGAATCAGGCATGGTTGAATATGCTTTGGCTATTGGTGCCGATACATCACAGGGAGCTCCGGGCGATGCACTTGAATACACCGCATCCGCAGGGGGTGCGGCTTATATTATTGGTAATGATAACACAATAGCTGATATTAATCACACATGCAGTTTTACAACAGACACTCCTGATTTTTACAGAAGGGAAGGTCAGGACTATCCGTCTCACGGTGGCCGTTTTACAGGTGAACCTGCTTACTTCAAGCACGTTTTAAGCGCTGCAAAAATGTTATTTGATCAAACAGACTCAAAACCTGAAGATTATGATTATGCATGTTTCCACCAGCCAAACGGTAAGTTCTACTTAAGGGCTGGTAAAAAATTAGGATTCACATCCGAACAAATCAAACAGGGTTTATTAACTCCTAATATTGGAAACACTTATTCCGGCGCTGTACCATTGGCTTTATCCAATATTTTGGATGTTGCTGAACCGGGAGACAATATTTTTGTTATTTCATACGGATCAGGTGCAGGAAGTGACGGTTTTTCAATAACTGTTAAAGATGAAATTGTTGAGAGAAGAGAATTAGCTCCAAAAACACAGGAAATAATTGACGATAAAACCTATGTCGATTATGCTGTTTATGCTAAATTCAAAGGCAAAATTAAAATGTAAGGGGGCTTAAAATATGAGAGATGTTGCGATTATAGGAGTTTCACAAACCAAATTTGGTGAATTATGGGATTCATCTTTTAGAGATTTAATTGCTGAAGCTGGAGTAAAGGCTTTGGTGGATGCAGGTATTGACGGTGATGATATAGAAGCAATGTTTGTTGGAAACATGTCCTCCGGACTGTTTGTAGAACAAGAACACATTGCAGCACTTATTTCAGACCATGTAGGTCTTAATCCGGTTCCAACCACAAGAGTTGAAGCTGCTTGTGCTTCAGGAGGATTGGCTTTAAGACAGGGAATCATGGCAGTTGCATCAGGTTTTCATGATGTGGTAATTTCTGCAGGTGTGGAAAAAATGACTGATGTCGTTGACGCTACCCCGGCTATTGCTACTGCTTCAGATCAGGAATGGGAAGCACAGCAAGGAGCTACATTCCCGTCATTATATGCAATGATTGCAAAAAGACACATGCACGAATATGGCACTACCCGTGAACAGCTAGCGCAGTTTTCAGTGGTAAACCATAAAAATGCATCCAAAAACCCGAATGCACAATTCCCATTCGAGGTAAGTGTGGATAAGGTTATCAACTCAACCATGGTGGCAGACCCGTTAACATTACTTGACTGTTCTCCTGTAAGTGACGGGGCAGCAGCAATTGTAATGGTTCCTGCTGAAGATGCTAAAAAATACACCGATACTCCGATTTATGTAAAAGCTTCTGCACAGGCTTCTGGAACATTAACCTTACACGACAGAAAAGACATTACAACTATTGAATCTACCAAAGTAGCTTCCAGAAAAGCTTATGAAATGGCAGGAGTAACCGTTAAAGATATTGATTTAACTGAAGTGCATGACTGTTTTTCAATCAACGGACTTTTGGCAGTTGAAGACTTAGGATTTGCTGAGAAAGGTAAAGGCGGAATTGCAATTGAGGAAGGACAAACAGAAATTGATGGTGATTTCCCAATCAATACTTCCGGCGGTCTTAAGGCACGTGGACACCCGTTAGGTGCTACAGGTATTGCTCAGGCTGCTGAAGTCGTATGGCAACTCAGAGGAGAAGCTGGCGGACGTCAGGTTGACGGTGCAGAAATCGGTATGTCCCACAACATTGGGGGAACCGGTGGTACTGCAGTTGTACACATTTTCGGAAGAGATTTATAATCTCTTTTACTTTTTCTTTTTTTATGATAATCAATACAGGTTCAAGAACTGATATTCCCGCTTTTTTTAGTAAATGGTTGTTTAATCGTATTGATGAAGGTTTTGTATGCACCAGAAATCCTTATAATGATGATATCTATAAATATCCATTGGACTCTAAGATAATTGACTGTTTATGTTTTTGCACTAAAAATCCAAAGCCAATGCTTAAAAATATTGATTTACTGGATGATTACAATCAGTTCTGGTTTGTAACGATAACTCCTTATGATAAGGACATTGAAGTGAATGTGCCGAATTTCAAAAAGGTTTTAAAATCATTTAAAGATTTGTCTGATTATCTGGGTGTGAATAAGATTTCATGGAGATATGATCCGATTTTTATTTCTGAAAAATACTCTCTTGATTATCACATTGACAAATTCGAGCAGATTGCAAGTGAAATTTCCAACTACACTAATGACTGTACTATCAGCTTCATTGACTTGTACCGAAAGGTTTTAAGAAATTTCCCTGAAGTTTGTGAAGTCACAACTGATGAAAGGTTAATTATTGGTGAGAATTTCTCTAAAATTGCTAAGGAATATGGTATTCGGATGAAAACCTGTGTTGAGGGAACTTTGCTTGACCAGTTCGGTTTTGATTCAAGTGGATGCATGACTCAGCAGGTGATAGAAAAAGCTATAGGAAATAATTTAAAAATCCCTAAAGGAAAATACAGGATTCGTGAATGTGACTGTATATTTGGGAGGGATATTGGAGCATATAATACATGTCTTCACGGATGTAAGTATTGCTACGCCAACTCCAACATGAAACTGGTTAAAAGAAACCAAAAATTGCATAATCCCGATTCACCACTATTGATTGGTGAGGTTAAGGATAGTGATGTTGTAAAAGAGGTTAATGAACCAAGCTTCATTGATGCACAACAAAAATTATTCTAACCTCTATTTATATCGATGCATAGTTTTCATATTAACTTTTGAAATCGAACTACTTGGCATATCTATTGCAGTTCAATCAGATTCGTATTTTTCCAGATATCCTATTTCTGAATATGCAAATCTTGTGGATTTATATTTGTAGGATATGATAAACGGTAAACGTATCATGAATATGATTAGAAATGCTACAAATGCCAATCCCCATAAGTCTGCCATAACAAAGGTTTTTGAATATATTAACCAGTATATGCCGTAAATTGCGGTTTCAAGCAATAAACACCATGCTGTTACTAGTCCTGGCGAATATAATGTTTTTTTGCCTTTGGATTTGTATTGTCTGTATGTTAGTGTGCTGAATACTGTATGGGCAATTGTTTCGCCGATACCGAAAAATATTACAAATATCACTCCTTTGTTTCCGAGCATTGGTGTGAGGAATGTTAATGCGATGAATAGTATTTCCGCTCCAAAGTTAGTAATCATGTCGGTTAGCTTGTTTTCAGGATATGCAAGAGGATTGTCTGATTTTTGAACTATCTTGTTCATCATGAAATGAAATCCGTTTGGCCAGGCAAGCTCTTCAAATACATGCAAAGGTAGAAATATTGCAAGCAATGCCATTAATTTTTGCGGCACATCCCATACGCCCCAATTAATTATCAAAACATTAAGCATCACGATTCCTAAAAAATATGTTGTATGCAGCCATGGTTCTCCGCACCATTTGTCCAATAATGATTCTGCCATAATTATCACCTTATAATTTTGTTGTTTTTTTATAATTTCAAAGAATTAATGACCAGTAATTTAATTATTTCATTGAATTTGTCAATATCTGATTCATTGATATCCTTATAGATTTCTTTTAACCACTCATCGGTAATATGTAACATGTTTTCACTTATTTCAAAACCCTGTTCACTTAAAGAGAGTAATCTTCGTGTTTTATTGTTGGGATCTTTAGTTCGTATTACAAATCCCTTGTTTTCAAGATTTTTTAGGGTTCTGGCAACGACGGGTTCGGATACGCTGAACGTTTCTGATAAATCCCGTTGTGTGATATTTTCATTGTCCACATAAATTCTTAGAATATAATGTATTTCAGCAGGAGTCACATTAGTTCCTTTGAGTTTTTTTTCAAAAAAGCTTGTATGGCCTTTTAAAATTAAATTCAGTGCAGGATATAATGGAATTATATCTATCTTTTCAACCTTATTTAACGTGTCCATAGTATCATCCAACAATAAAACTTATCATGATAAGTTTATAGGTTATGTTATTTAAATATATTGTAAAATAATATGGGCAGGACTGTGGTAGAGGATTTTGATACTTTTAAATCATTTTTTGTTCGTATAGTATAGAACAAATTTCACTAAATGTAGTAGATAATTTAAAGTGTGTTACGCCAACAGCAACATGAAGCTGGTCAAAAGGAATCAAAAATTGCATAATCCTGATT
>NZ_CAMVTE010000010.1 GCF_947170395.1 uncultured Methanobrevibacter sp.
ATATGACTTCATTACAGAAGGCCATGACCAGACCAGAGGATGGTTCTACTCACAGCTCGGAACAGGAGTAATCTCAATGGGTAAAAGTCCATATAAAAAAGTGCTGATGCACGGATTTGTTCTCGATGAAAACGGAAACAAGATGTCAAAATCCCTGGGAAACGTTGTCTCTCCCGAAGAGGTAATCGAAAAATACGGAGCCGACGTCTTAAGGTTCTACCTCCTGTGGGCTTCAAAGCCATGGGACGACCTCAAGTTCGTATGGGAGGAAATTTTAAACATCAACAAGATGTTCAACATCCTATGGAACATCTACGTATTCTCAACAACCTACATGTCCCTAGATAACTTCAACCCAATCGGACTAACAGAAGACGACATGATTTTAAGGGCGGAAGATAAATGGATTATCTCAAAAGCCAATTCCCTTGTAAAAGACGTCGGAGAGGACCTCGACAACGTATTCTTCCACAAGGCAACAAGAAAAATCAACAACTTCATACTTGAAGACTTGAGCCGCTGGTATGTAAGGTTAATCCGTGGAAGGACCTGGGTTGAAAGCGACGACCCGGACAAACTCGGCGCTTATTACAGCTTATACACTGCACTGGTAAAGTTAATCTCAGTATTATGTCCAATAGCTCCTCACATATCAGAGGAAATCTATGAAAACCTTGTAAAAGGAGTAAACCCGGAGGCTCCAGAGAGCATTCACATGAACGACTGGGGATATGACGGGGATGCAATCGATGAGGAACTGGAAGCCAGGATGGACGTCGCCCGTGAAGTGATTGACGCATCCATAAGGGCAAGGGACATGGCACAGTACAAACTCAGATGGCCGGTATCAGACATCACTGTCGTATCACAGGATGAAAATGTCCTAAGCGCAATAGATGAGCTTACAGACATCATCAAGGACCAGTCAAATACCAAAGAGGTAATATGCGCAAGCGAATTTGAAAAACTCTCATTCATCGCAAAGCCTAACCTCAAGATTTTAGGCCCTAAACTTAAAGGAGACATGGGCAAAGTTGTAGGTGGCCTAAAAACAGCTGATGGCAATCAGATAAAAGCTGATTTGGATGCAAACGGTACAGTAACAGTTGCAGGCATTGAATTAAACTCTGAAGAAATATTGTTTGACTCAGAACTTCCCGACGACTTTGTATCATCAGAGTTTGAAGGCGGAAACGTGTTTGTAAATACCAACGTCACTCTTGAAATCAGACAGGAAGCGATGGCCCGTGAACTCATAAGAAGAATTCAGGACATGAGAAAGGACATGGACCTTGACGTTGAAGCAAACATCAGCGTGGACGTTGAAACCTCAGCCGAATTCAAGGAACTGATTGTTCCGCAATCAGAAGTGATCTCTCATGAGGTAAGGGCAAAAAGCCTGATTATAACCGACACAGAAGAGTGCAGTAAAGATTCTAAAGATTATACTAAACAATGGGATATCGAAGGAGAAAAGGTAATTATTTCAATTAAAAATTAAGGGTGTTAAAATGACTTTAGCTGATTCTGAAATAGAATACATTGAAGGAATTCTCGGCAGGCAAATGAACGAGCTTGAAGAGGGCATGCTTGACGTGATGTTTTCAGAACATTGCTCATACAAAAGCAGCAGGCCATTTTTAAGGGCATTTCCTACAGAAGGAGAAAACATTATTTTAGGTCCCGGCGATGACGCAGGACTTGTAAGCGTAACAGACAAATATGCACTTGCAGTTGGAATGGAATCCCACAACCACCCGTCCGCTATCGAACCATACGGCGGAGCAGGTACAGGTATCGGTGGAATATTAAGGGACATCATTTCCATGGGAGCAATGCCAATAGCGCTTCTCGATTCACTTAGATTCGGACCTCTTGAAGAAGATGAAAAATCAAGATACTTATTTGAGCATGTCGTAAAAGGAATTTCCGATTACGGAAACCGTGTAGGGGTACCTACCGTAGCAGGTGAAATCGAATTCGACGAATCATTCAGGACAAACCCTCTTGTCAACGTAATGTGTGTGGGACTTGTCGAAAAGGATAAGATTGTAAGGGCAGAGGCACCTAACATCGGCGACGTATTTCTGTTGATGGGAGGAACAACAGGCCGTGACGGAATCCACGGAGTAACATTCGCATCAGAAGAATTGACTTCTGACTCTGAAACCGAAGACCGTCCTGCAGTTCAGGTTGCAGATCCGTTTACCAAAAAAAGAGTATTGGAAGCATCCCTGGAAATATTGGAAAAAATCAACGTAAGCGGTGTAAAGGACCTCGGTGGAGGAGGCCTTACATGCTGCATTTCAGAGCTTGTCGACTCATCAGACAACGGAGCACTGGTTGACTTGCGCGCAATTCCTTTAAGGGAAACCGGAATGACTCCTTATGAAATAATGCTTTCAGAGTCCCAGGAAAGAATGGTATTCGTCATAAACCCTGACGATGTCGAGCTGGCGCAAAAAATCTGCGACAAGCATGAAATCACATCATCAGTAATCGGTGAGGTAATCGAAGGAAACAACATGATCATTTCAGATGAAGGTGAAGAGCTTGCAAACCTTCCAACAATTCTTTTAGCAGACCCTCCTTCAATCGACAGGCCGATAGCTGAAGTTCCGGAAGACACACAAAAAATAGAACTTAAGGAACCTGGAGTTTACAAATCCCTGCCAAAATTATTATCCTCTCCAAACATCGCTTCAAAAGAGTGGGTATACAAACAGTACGACCATGAGGTACAGGTAAGGACAGTCGTAAAGCCTGGCGATGACGCTGCAGTATTGAGAATAGATGATGAAACAGCAATCGCACTTACAACAGATTCAAACACAATCCACACAAAGCTCTCCCCATTCGACGGGGCAGCAGGATGCGTTGCCGAAGCCATCAGAAATGTGATTTCAATGGGAGCAACACCTTATGCGGTTGTTGACTGTCTCAACTTCGGAAATCCTGAAACACCTGAAATATTATGGCAATTCAAAACAGCAATTGAAGGAATGGCTTTGGTTGCAGAAAAATTCAATGCTCCGGTAATCAGCGGAAATGTAAGTTTCTACAACGAAACAGAAGGAATCAAAATCAATCCAACCCCTGCAGTTGGAGTAATCGGTGTTGAAAAGATTGAAAACATCAGAACCATGGACTTTAAAAATGAAGGGGACAAAATCATTTTAATCGGTAAGACCTATGATGAGCTTACAGGTTCAGAATACCACAGAGCCATTCATAATTTGGAAGTTGGAACCGCTCCAAGAATCAGAATAGATGAGGAACTAGCTAATGGTCAGACTGTATTGAAGCTTATCGATGAAGACACTGACAAAAACATCACTGCAGTTCACGACGTTTCAGCAGGAGGTCTTGCTGTGGCACTTTCAGAAATGGTAATCAAATCCGGTTTGGGTTGTGATGTAACATTAACCGATGATGAACTGGATAAAATCCAATTGCTTTACTCAGAAAGTCATGGAAGATATCTTTTAACCGTTAAGGCAGATGCAGCTGATGATATCATGGCAAAAATAGATGTTGAAGCACAAATCATAGGTGAAGTCAAGGGCACCAGCCTGAACATTAACGATCACGAATTCAGCTTTGATGACTTGAATGATGCATATCACGGAGTTTTAGAACAGTACATGGCTTAAACAACTTGGGGGAGTTTTTTACATGTTTTTATCAAAATTGGATTCGCTGTCAAACGCTTTAAAGATTATCAATGACAATCAGAAATTCACAGGCGTGGAGGAAATATCAATACACGATTGTCACAAAAGGGTATTGGCTGAAGACATTAAGGCCTATCATAACTCTCCACCTTTCGATAAATCTGCAATGGACGGTTTCGCTGTTATCGGTGAAAATACCTTTGGAGCGTCACAGTCAGCTCCAAAACAGCTGAAGGTTATAGATGCAATCGGTGCGGGGGATTTTTCACAAAAGACTGTCGGGCAAAACGAGGCTATCGTTATTGCTACAGGAGCTCCGATTCCTAAGGGCGCCAATGCGGTCATAATGAAGGAATACACCACAACCGACGGGGATGACTTGACAATTTATTCCCAGGTCACTCCCGGTGAGAATGTCAGCCCAAAGGCCGAGGACATCAAAAAGGGAGAGACAATCCTTTCGAAAAACACCTTCATCAGATATTCCGAGATGGGTCTGATTGCATCAGCGGGTTATGACAGGGTAAAGGTTTTCAAAAAGCCTAAAATCAAGCTTATCATAACAGGAAATGAACTGGTGGAGCCGACAAAAGAGGAAATTGACAAGGCAAAAATTATCAATTCCAATCAGTTTACAATTAAGGCAATGATTGAGGATTCAGGGGCAACCTGTGATATTTCACATGCAGGAGACACATTCGATGAAGTCAGGGATGCAATACTTGAAGCTTCAAGAGATTATGATGTCATAATGACCACCGGAGGAACAGCCATAAGTAAGGGAGATGTTGTTCTTGATGTGGTTGATGATATCGGTGAGATATTGTTCCACGGCGTTGCAATAAGGCCGGGCAAACCTATAGGTGCCGGAATTGTAAACGATAAAATGGTATTTACATTTTCAGGCCAGCCTGTAGCGGCAATGTCTCAGTTTGACATTTTTGCAAGAAAATACCTGTTTGAAATGCAGGGAAGGCCGTTTGACTTCAGCATAGTCAAAAAGGTATCTCAGCTTAAGGTTCCCTCCCAGCTCGGACGTACAGATTTCATCCGTTCGGTTACCGATGAGGAATATACAAGGCATGTCCTCAACAGGGGTTCCGGCATCATAAGGTCAATGGTTGAGGCGAACAGCTATATCATCATAGACGAAAATGATGAAGGATATCAGAAGGGCGATATAGTTGATGTTGTCTTCTTTGATTCACTACTTTGGTAGGTAAAGAGGCATTTTAATGAATGGGATTTATTATTATTTGATAGCTTTTGCTGTCATCTGGATATTGGCTTTAACATTGAATACAAGACTTGAAAAGTACGGTGTCGAAACCAACTTTCCAATCATAATGTGGAAGACCAAAAGGCTGAGGGGCCTTATATCCAGAATATCTAATTTTTCACCTAAATTCTGGCGATGGTTCATGAATGCGGGCATTGTAGTGTCATTTTTGGCAATGATATTCATTACATGGACGATACTGAGTTCGCTGCCGTCAGTTTTTGAAACACCTGCGGTATCCATTGTGGTTCCGGGCGTGGAAATGCCGGGTTCATCAATCTACATTCCATTCGTATACGGTCTTCTTGCGCTTGCAAGCGTGCTTATAGTTCATGAATTTTCACATGGTATACAGGCCGTCGGAGAAAAGATTTCCATAAAATCAATAGGACTGCTTCTTTTTGCAATTTTGCCGGGAGCGTTCGTCGAGCCTGATGAGGAGGAACTTAAGCAGGCCAAAAAGTCATCACAGCTTAGGGTCTATGCGGCAGGATCTGTTGCAAACATGTCACTTGCACTTATAGCTCTTGTTTTGGTATCGTTAATATCTGCAGGAATTCCAACATTTTTTGCAGAAGACGGTATTGCAATCGACAGGATTGTTTCAGATTCACCTTCCGACGGAATTTTAAAGGAAGGAATGATTCTGCAGGAAATAGACAATCATAAAATAACAAATTCGACAGATTACGGTGAGGTTGTAAGCTCATTTGCTCCGAAAGACAACGTAACTGTCAAAACGGACCAGGGCACATATACGATTACGCTGGATAAAAACCCAAGCAACGAATCAAGAGGATTTTTCGGAATACAGGCAACCAAACATTTCAAGTTAATAAACGACAGTCTCGGACCTATACCATGGATTCTGTTTGAGCTTTCCGAGCTGTTTGAATGGATGTTCATGCTGAATCTGGGAATAGGACTGTTCAACCTGCTTCCGCTCAAACCTTTGGATGGAGGCCACATGCTTGAAATACTGCTCAGATATAAACTGTCCGAAGAAAAGGCAAAGCCAATCGTAAACGCATTGTCTGTAGTAATGGGTATGGTAATCGTTTTCAGTCTGGGGGCCGGTTTTATTTAAAAAAAGAAAAAATAAGGAAAGAATATTTAAATTCTTTCGGTTTAGAAGTATCTTTCCAGGATACCTTCAAGGATTTTGTAGTGACGGCCTTCGTCTTTGGAGCTTTCACGGAAGAAATCAGCAGCGGTTTCAATTCCGGCTTCTTCAGCTTTGTCAGCTGCTTCTCTTTTTTCAGCGTTAGCCATTTTTTCTCCGCCCATCATCCATTCGATGTTGGCTTTGAGGTCGTCTTTGATGATTCCGTTCATTTCACAGAATCTTGCAGCATGTTCAGCTTCTTCCCATGCTAATCTTTTGAATACTTCAGCTAATTCTCCGTAACCTGCTCTGGAAGCCTGTCTGGACATAGCTAAGTAAATACCAACTTCGTTGGTTTCTCCTTCAAAGTTTCCTGCAACGTAGTTTTCTACAGGAGTGTCTTTTGTAATTCCGATTTCATGTTCGTATTTTACCATAATAATCATTCCTTTAATATTATTTTAGTTTTTAATATTATAATTCTTTACATGCCTGAGCCAGTTTTTTACCTAACTCGTAGCTTGCTTCGTCTTCTTCAGCGTTTGGAACGAAAGTAATTTCCTGGGTGTCAACTACATCGAATCCGCAGTTTCCTAATTCTTCAGCAAGCATTGCAGGAGTTCCTCCTTTTCCACCCATTGAACCGAAGGTAACTGCTTTTCTCACAATTCCGGTTCTGTTAAAGAGCAATCCTTTAAGGTAGTACATGATGTCTCCGATACTTGGGTATGGCACATCGTTGATGGTAGGGTCTCCAACAGCAATTCCTTTACTGGTGAGGATGCTTTTGACGATTTCAGATCTTTCATCTTCGTGAAGGAAGAAGATTTCAACGTCGTATCCTTCAGATATTGCACCTTCTGCAATTTCATGAGCCATCTGCTGGGTTGAGTAGTGCATGGTATCGTAGATAATGGTAATCTTGTCTTCACATACTCCTGTTGCCCAGTTCTGGTAAGCGCCAATAACCTGCATAGGGTCGGTCCAGATTTGACCGTGGGACGGTGCAATCATTTTAATTGAGTCTAATAATCCCAATTCCACAACTTCATTTAATTTTTTAAGCACAAGCTTTGAAAGCGGGGTAATAAGGTTTGCATAGAACTTCTGAGCGGCATCCATCAATACGTATTCAGGGATTTCATCAGAAAATCTCTGGGTGAAACATAAGTGCTGACCGAATGCGTCGTTAGGGAATAAGATGCCTGTTTCATCAGCAAGCAAGGTAAACATGCTGTCCGGCCAGTGCAGGAGGAATGCATCCAGGAATGCTAAGGTTCTTCCGCCAACATCCAAGCTGTCACCTGTTCCGACAGTGATGAATTCAGCGCCTTCAAGTGCAGGGTAGTGTTTTAAAAGTCCGTTTACTGCAATTTTGGTACAGTAGATTGGTGCTTCCGGGAATCTTTTGTGCAAGTCCACCAAAACACCGGAGTGGTCTTTTTCAACGTGGTTTTGGATGATGTAGTCAACTTTTACATCTCTTCCTTCCTGTGCGAATGCGTCATCGATACGTGCCATCATTTCCTTTGTTTTTCCAGGGTAGGCATTGTCAATGATTGCCACTTCGTCTTCTCCAAATACAATGTATGCGTTGTATGTGGTTCCGTCTAAGGTATATCCGTGGTAGGATCTTAAATCCCAATCGAGTACACCAATCCAGTATACTCCATCAGCTATTTTTTGTGCGTTAGCTTTCATTTTAAAATCTCCGTTTTTTTGGTTAATTCTTTACGAATTAATAATTATTTGTGTTATATTATTATATATAATTTTGTTTTATACGAATTGTTCGTGTTATTTTTGGGTTTCTTTATATAAATTAAAGGGTTTTTAGAGGTTAAAAATCGATAAGTATTGGAACTTGTGGGGGTTTATATGAAACTTTCTAGATTCTTGAAAAAATAAGTAAAATGAATAGTAATGCTGATTTAAAAATAAAATTAGAAGAGTTAATAACTTTAATGGACTCTTAAAACAAAATAAAAAATTAAAAAATGATTTGCATCATTTAAGTATCTGAATTAAGATAATTATCAAATTTCAAGTATACATTTTCTTCAAATTTTGCAAACCTATCTTTAACTTTTAATTTTCTGAATAATAATTCTCTTATCCAGTCAACTAAACCACAAACAACAAATATTCCTGCTCCAATAAGAATTACACTTATAAACAATGAAATTGGATCCATTTGAGCTATAAATTCAAATTTACCATCAAAGAAGAAATATGCAAGTGACATGTTATTGTGGATAAGATAAACCCCAAAACAAACTGGAGTAAAGAATTTGATAATGGATATAATTCCTGATTTAGTAATATTCATTTTTTTGAAGAAACAGAATAATGCAATGCCTCCAATGAAATATAATGGGGATAAATAACAATTAAAGGAATATAAATTAAATCCAGGTTCTATTAAACCTGATACATCAAGCGCATATCTCAATATCCAAGACATTAAGAAACATGCAACATATATCAAAAGCCATTTGTAACCTTTTAATTTTTTAAATATTTCATATTTATGTAAAAGACCTCCTGTGTAATATAAAACAACAAACCACAAAACACTGTATCCCTGATTAAGAGTGAATGCCATATCCTGATTTAAAACAGCAGGCAATAATGAAAATATAATAAATACGCTTAAGAATACTGAGAGATCTTGTTTTTTATTAAAATGTTTTAATCCAAGGTTTATGAATGGTGAAATTAAGAACATTCCTACATAGGCTGTAAAGAACCAATACCTACTAAATTGAGCTTTAGTAAAAAATGTAGGGATAATTGCTTTCCAATATTGTTCCAAACCAATTTCACTAGGGAATATGAATTTCAACGCAATTATAATAATTATAGAATAAAATAAAACCTCCGCCCATAGTGTTAACAAACGATAATATCTAGTTTCTTTACCATAATAAACATAACCAGTAATTAAAACAAAACAATTAACAGCGACCAATAATATTGATTCTAATAACCATGCAGATTCATATTGTGGTGAAAGTGGCACAGTAGCACCAATCACTCCCCCTTGGCCCAATATATGAACCATAGGCACCATCAACATTGATACAATCCTAAGCAAATCTATTCCATAATCCCTTTTAGAAGGGCTTTTATTAGTAAACATTGTTCATCCTCACAAATTTTTTAAAAAAATATTAAACTAACTGATATTAATTAAATAATACTTTGTTTTTATGGATATAAATAATTATTTTTTTTAATTTCATTTAATAATGCAGTTTTGCACAAACTCATATGACTAATTTGCATATAATTACTGGGAAGATTTGTATTATATTTTGTGACTAAATTGCATAAAGTAAATTGGGATTTGGAATGACTTGCAAAATTTCTAATTACCAAAAAAATAAATTCTCTATAGAGTTTTGGTGTCAGAAATCGATAAGCATCGGAACTTTTTTATAAGTTTTATACGAATTATTCGTATTTTTCAGGTTTAATCAAAAAATTGTTTTCAATGTTATTTTTCAATAGATAATTGTCATATGCTTATTGGAACAAAAATTATCAAAAGAAAAATATAAACTATGAAAAGATATATAATCTTAAATGAGGTGATTTGAATTTTAACAAATGTATTTTTGTTATTTTTACAGGGACTTCGTGAAGCCTCAGGGGGCTTTTTTGACCAATTTTTCATGAGCTGTACTGAATTTGGAAATATACATATAATCCTATTTTTAATAGGAATACTCTATTGGGCATATGATAAAAAATTTGGAGAATATCTATTGGTATCTTTTGCATTTTCACGTCTTTTAAATAGTTTTATTAAACTTACAACATGCGTATATCGTCCTTGGATTGAAGACCCTAAAATTCATCCATACGAAGGAGCTTTAAAAGATGCAACTGGATATTCACTTCCTAGTGGACATGCAACATCTTCGGGAATATTGTTCCTGGGAACATTTCTTAAAGGAAATTTCACAAAAGGATTTAAAATTTTTTCAATAATCTGTTTATTGTTAATCTGTTTTTCCCGTTGTTATCTTGGAGTTCACAGTTTATTGGATATTGTTGTCGGTTTAGTAATTGCCTTTGCATCATTATGGATTGTTGGAAAATTATTTGAAAAACTAGATGATAACCCTAATTTTGACTTAATTTTATTGGGTGCAGGAATAGTATTTTCTATCTTGCTTATAGCATATGCTACATTCAAATCATATCCAATGGATTATAATGCGGCTGGTAAATTAATTGTTGAACCTGCTAAAATGGCTGTTGAAGCATATAAAGATGTAGGATTTTGTATGGGCATACTAATATCATGGGTAATTGAAAGAAGGTTCATTAATTTTTCCTGTGAAGGACCTATTGAACGTAGATTTTTAAGAATTGGTGGGGCTTATATTGGATATATGATTATTATGAACATTTTATATCCATTAATAAAAAGCAGTTTCAATCCACAAATTTCAAACCTTTTAAATTTCTTCATGTTCCCGTTATTTGTGATGCTAATAATGCCGGCAATTATCAAATTCTTCCAAAATCGAAATAAAGATGTTTATGATAATGCATCATGAACATTTTTTTATTTTTTTTCTTTTCAAAATGATAAGAATTTTAGGACTCTTTCAAAACTTTGTTTATTTTCAAAATCCTTTTTGCGATTGTCATTCCAAATTGAATCTCTGCGATAGATTCATTTTAAAACGCCACTTTTGGTCTTGAACCTTCGTTTTTTGATTTGGCATTGTTTTTGGAAGATATTTTCAATTATTTGCTTGTTTTTTCAATTTTTATTTCTATTAATTATATATTTGAGTTTTAGTGGGAAAATCGATAAGTATCGGAACTTTTTTATAAGTTTTATACGAATTGTTCGTGTTTATTCAGTTATTTTTTCAATAATTTATGGAATTTCCAAATTGAATGGCGATTCATTATTGAAATAGCTCGTTGTGTTTGAATATTCATTGGACAAACATTTTCACAGGCAAGAGATTTCACACACGCATTATAGAAATGATTACTGTAATTTTCTTTAAGAAACTTTTGTTTATCCATGTCACCTTCTTGCTTTGATATTTTAGAAGATGTCACAGGTAAAATGGCACCATAGTAGTCATCTTCACCAGTATAGTTAGGACAAGCCTCCAAACAGCACCCGCACATCAAACATTGTGATACTTCATATTCATATTCTAAATTATCAGTATTAATACTAGCTTCTTCTTCAAGCCATTGGCGGGAATTTTTAATATTTTCAAACATGGAAGTTCTATCGACAACCAAGTCGTTTACAATAGGGAACTTGCTTAAGGGTTCTATTGTAATCTTATGGGTTTTTTTGGTCATTTCTTCTTCATTTACAAATGTTTTGCATGCAAGTCGGGGTAAACCATTGATTATCATTGAACAACTGCCGCACAGTCCTTGAAGACAGCTTGATGAATAATGAATTTTTATATCATGTTTCACATTGATTCTTTCCAGTAGGGTAGTTACTGGAATGTTGAGATTTCCTTCATAGGCATATTCCTTCATCCCTTCCGATGTTTTTATAATTACGGTTATTGACTCCATACTACCATCCCATTCTCTCTTCGGTATCGTTGAATGTAATTTTTAATTTATCATTGTCAAATGATGTTACGGTTGTTTTCAGGTATTTGTCATCTGTTTCGGGATAATCTAATCTTTGATGAGCGCCTCTGCTTTCTTTCCTTGCCAATGCTGAGGATAACATTGTTTTTGCAATACTTATCAATGATTTTAATAAAATGTAATCATAATAGCATCCATGGCTGTTTACATGGATTGTTTCAAGCAAATCCAATCTCCCTAATCCATCTTTCAGTTCACTTTCCGTTCTGTAAATTCCCATGGTTTTGTTCATTATATCTGCAATTTCTTTTTCTATTTCATATGATGAAACATTGTTGTTCTCTTTTTGCAATTCTTTCCAATTTTCATAGGCTTCATATTCGCAGTTTAATATTTTTCCATATTCTTTAGAATTGTCATTTTCACATTGTATTTCTTCCAATTGCTCGGCCACTACCCATCCGCCATGTATGGCTCCAAGCAATGAATTTCCTCCAAGACGATTGGCGCCGTGATATTGGGAGGAACATTCTCCAATAGCAAATAGGTTCTCAATATTGGTTTTATGCGCATCATCGGTACGTATGCCTCCCATGAAGTAATGGACACCCGGATAAATTGGAATTGGCTCACAAGTGGGGTCAAGATTTAGATAATTCATACAAACATCATAAACCTCATCGAGTTTAATTTTGACGGTTTTTTCATCCAGGTGAGTTAAATCCAAATAAACCTTATTTTCACCATCAATTCCGAGGCCATATTCATGACATACTCTGTATATGCTTCTAGATACAACATCGCGAGGCATTAGGGCGCCCTGTTCAGGATACCATTCCTCCATGAAATACCATTTTTCACAATTGCGCAAAGTGTATAATCTGCCGCCTTCTCCACGGGCTGCTTCAGTAATGAGCATTCGTTTGACAGGGGTTTCTATTGTTGTCGGATGATACTGTATCATTTCCATATTGGCCAGTTCAACGCCCTGACGTAATAATTTCCCGGTTACAAATCCGTCATTATGCAGGGATCCGCTGATTTTTCCAAAAACCTTATTCATGCCGCCGGATGCTATGACAACAAAATCAGCATAAAAATCTCTTATTTCCTCCGTATTTTCGTTAATCATGACTACGCCACGACAAACTTTATTATCATCCAATATTAATGATAAAAATCTCCAGCCAACATATCTTTTAATTTTATCTTTATATTCCCATTTTCTGCATTCGGTGTTGATTGCTGTTAGAATCTGTTTCCCGGTTCTTGCACCGGCGTAAGCTGTTCTCATCTTCTTTTGCCCGCCAAAGTACCTGATATCCACATTGCCGTTGTCATCTCTTGTGAAACTTGTTCCAAGTCTGCTTAACCAATCTATTATTTCCGGTGCATCATTTGTCAGTTTTTCAACGGCATTATGGTTATTGATATGCTGTCCTGCATTAATTGTGTCTGTATAATGTTCATTTACGGAGTCGTCTTCTCCTTTAGTGTTTAATGCGGCGTTTATTCCTCCCATTGCCATTACTGATTGTGAGCGTTCTGATTGCACCGGTGAAAATAATTTCACATGAATATTTTTACTGGCGGATTTTACGCTGCATGTTAATCCTGCAAGGCCCGCACCAATCACAATAATTTCTTTTACCATTAAAACCAACTCTTTCATAGAATATAATAGGATAATTCTGATAGGAACAATAATGTAAATGTTATACTCAATAGGATTCTAACAACTTTCCTGCATTTGTTATAATCATTTTTTTCAACTAAAAATCCAAATGAAACCAATAACCTTGGAATGCTTATTTGCAAATGGATGAATAATGTAATAAAGAATAATGTATCAATAGTCAGATGAGTAATTTGCCAGCTGAAATTCGGAATGTATGCCGGAAGATAAATGTATGATAGAACATGCGCTACAATAAAAATGATTATGAATATTCCGCTAATGGCCTGAACTGGCGTATCCTTATTAATTTGGGGATAAATATGTATTTTTTTCTGACTAATCTTGTCTTTAATAAATAGATATAGGCTTATGATTATATGGACTATGACAAAGAATAATAGTATTTCACCGGTTACAATAGTATTTGGGTATAGGTAATTAATTCTGCAAGAATTAATCTGGCTAATAAAGCATGGGATGTGATAATTAGTATGATTATTATGACTAACAATGAATTTAATTTGCGCAATTGAAACATTGTTAATTATTTATGTCCTTATCATATTAAAGGTATAATTACAATTAACAATATTTAATAGTTATCTGGCTCAAATAATTATTCATGTCAAATATCGATTGGTTTAAGTTTGAAAACAAGGATTTGGATTTTCCGATTTATAAAAAGAATCCTCGTATTTCAAAAATAGGCTGGATAGTATTATTCCTTGCTCTTGTGATAGGTTATGTTTTTGTACAGGGATCACAGTTTTGGCATGGAATTATAGCTTGTATTGTCCTTATCGTTCCGGTATTATACTTTTTGAAATGGGATTATAAAGCTATTTTTCAAAAACCTGCCTTAAAAGATGTTGCTTTAGCAATAGGTCTTTTTATTGCATATATTTTATATGCTTATGTAATGACTATCGTTTTATCAAATTTCGGGATTGTTGGTTCTTCGGATGGAGGTTCAACAATTACATTCATGGATATTCCTCCACTGATATTTTCATTGATGGGTGAGGAATTCATTAAGTTCATTCCATTCATTTTCTTTTTGAGAATTTTCTTTAAATACACAGATAATCGTAAATTATCCGTAATAGTATCAGTGCTTGTAGTAATGGTGCTTTTTGCATGCATTCATGCATATGATTTCAAAATGCTTTTGTTTGCATTATTTATTCAGGGTTTAGGTTCAGTATTTGAGTTTATAGGATATATCAAAACAAAAAATGTCTTGATTTCATACATTACTCATTTGTGTACAGATGTGTTTATTTACATGATTATAATTATGGGGATTGGATAGAAGTAAAATTTACTTCAATATCCAATTAAATCAATTTACATTTCTCTGTTTTTTCGCTAAACCATCCTTTTTTGTTACCTATGTAATATAATGCAAATGCAGTAATTAATGTAATGACGATTGTTGATACAAAATTGGTCATGTCAATTGTTGATGTGGACACGTCAAATCCTAAAGCCACAACCATTGCGATAGTAAAATTATTCACGCTATGGAACGCTGAACCAGGTTCCAAACCGTTTGTCTTCCAAGCAAAAAATCCTAAAACAAGTCCATCAATAAACACTCCAATTACTCCTAAAATACTGTAGGGGTGCATTAATGCAAAGATTGCTGCTTGAGCTATCAATGCCAGGACAGGTATATTAAACCATGATCCTATAGTTTGCATTACAAAACCTCTTAAGAGGTATTCTTCTGCAATACACTGGAGGGGGATGATTATTAAGCATATAATGAAGAATGTTGGTGTTAATGTATTTGGACCCTGTCGTCCGGTTATCATGGCAGCTATAACCTGATATATTATGGATATTGCTAATGGAATGGTTAAACATTTAAAGTAAAGTTTCCAGTTCCATCCTCCGCGGGATGAGGAGTATGATGAAAAAGGTCTGTCACGAACAATCCTGGAAGCAATATATATTGAAGGAATGAAAATGGCTACAGACAGATAACCTATATAGCTTCCAAGTTCAGAATTCAATGAACTATATCCTCCACTTACTAAAGGAGAAATAACATCAAAACCATATATTATGCCAAAAATTGCAAATATCAAAGTTTGCAATACTAAATAAACAATAGCTCCAATCACAAGTACAATCAATGGTTTATACCATTTATAACTTTCAAAAGTTCTTGGAAAAGTAATATACTCAGGGAATTTATTATCATTTTCGCTCATGAATGTATATTTATTTAAATAACTATATTTACTTTACTTTAATTAATGGAGGACTTTATTGAGAGCGTTTTGGTGAGTATTTCAAATATTTTATATTTGTCAAAAATTGAACTACTCGAACTCTACAGCTTGAGGTAGTTCAAATCGATAAATATCGCAACTTTTTCATCTGACTAGTGCAAGAATTATCAGTCTTATTTAAGTTGGAGAGGTTCAATCAATAACAATTTTCGCTGATTCAAATTCGTTATTAATTTTCCCGTTACTTTCTTCTAACTTTTTGAAATCCTCTCTGGAAATCACTATCACATCCTCATTTGATATATAATTATCATTTATGTCACAGGATATGATCTTACAGCTGCTGCAATTTCTAATAATTATATTGTTTTCATCTCTAAATTGGGATTTTTCAATTTTAAGGTAATATCGGTCTGTAAAACTTGATGGAGCCTCGTCAATTCCAATGTTTAAAATTTGGCTGTCCTTAAACCAACAGCCGACTATATTAAAATAACCTCCATTACAAATGGATTTTCCATAGCCTTGATTTTCGCTTTCAAATTTCGAATCTTTTAAAAAAACATTGCCTGATCTGTTTAGGATGGAGACAAAATATCCTCCATAATCATTGGTGCAAAATTCGTTTCGGTTGTTGTTGAAGTTGCATTTTTCAATTGTTAAAACGCCTTTTTCATTGTAAATAACACATATGTCATTGTTTCTAGCCAGATTATCATGAAAACTGCAATCTGTTATTTTTGAAGTTCCCTTATTGTGAATCAGACCGTCCCCTTTGGTGAAATTTTCACTGAAGGTGGAATTTGAAATAATCAGTGTGGAGTCTTCAAAATTTTTGCATATGGTTTTTGTATATTCTGCGGAATTGTCTTTAAAGTTTGAATCAATAATCTTCATATTTCCATAGTTTTCATGAATAACGCCGTCATTGCCAATGAATTCACAGTTATCTATAATCACGTTTCCCTTGTTTGAAATTAGGCCGTATCCACAATCAAGATTGATGAATTTGCAGTTGATAAATGAAAGTGTTTTGTTGTTTTTTAGCAATGTCATCAGATATGGCGTTTTAAAATTCTTGAATTCGACATTTCTTACAGTCAGGTTTGAGTTATTGTCCAAATGAAATGTTTGGCCGTTGCCGTCAATTGTGTGATTGCATCCTTCAATAACCAAATTGTCCGCATTGGCTGAAGTAAAAGTTTCTTCCTCTAAAATAACATCCTCAGAAATGGTTATTTTATCATTTCCGAATTCGATTAAATCAGTTAAATCTCTAAAATTCATAAAACACCAATCCATGTTATTTAAATTTTTCAAATTCAATTATTCCGAATATTCTTTTCATACTTGAAAATGATGTTTCAAGAGAAATCAGTGATGTACTTACTTTTTTAAGTGGTTTTGTTAATAATTGTCCGTAAATAATAACGGTAAGGAGAGTTCCCAATTGTATTTCATTAGTCACCAAAAAGTAAAATCCAATAATGTAAACGGAAATGTTACTTAGGTTTGTAAGTAAGGTTGTAATCGGAAATACCGCATTGGAAATGTTTCTTGATTTGATGTAATGGTCTGTTACAGTTTCATTGATTTTTTCAAACCCTTTTTCATGGAATTTGCTGCGATTAGTCAGGCTTCTTTCAAAATAGCTCATCATTATTCCCAAATTTTTTTTGTGATTTTCATATAGCGTTTTGGACTTTATGTCACTGTAATAAAAACAAATGAAATAGATAGGTAAGGTTATAAGATAAATAAGGCTCAGTTTCCAGTCTGTTGTTAAAATCAGCACGATTACAAACAGTATGGATAGGAATTGTGCTATAATTTCGGAAATGTGCATTGAAATGAACTCCCTGATGTTCATCAGGTCGTTGTTGAGTCTGGACAGGACATGTCCCTTCGAATTCTTTTGGATAAATGTCTGACCGATAGTTTCCAGATTATCAAACAGTTCCATTCTTAAATTATAAGCTATCTTTTCACTTACAAAAGCCATAAATCTATTTGAAGGTAATTTAAGCAGATAACCCACAGAATATAATGTAAACAATAATCCAATATTTGCTAAAATTGTGTTTGGTGAATCAGAATCAAATAAAAACATATTAACTATGTTTCCTGCAACTTTAGGAGCATATACGATGCACAATGTGGATATTGTAAGTAAAACCATCGAGATTATTACATGAATCCTGTAGTGACTCAATACCATGTTGAATTTTCGCGCAATTTCTTTTCTGTCGACTAATGTGTTTTTATAGTCGTTTTCAATATCTTTTTCAATGATTTCTATTCTTTTTGATGCTTTTTCGTTTTCAATTACCTTATCTTCAAGATTTAATACTTCCTCCAAACGTACTGATGTGGCGTATGAACGTGGCCATCTTTCAATCATTGTCGGAACAATCACCAATGTGGTCATGAAGTAAAGTATGTACTGTATGATGACTACAGAATCAATGATGTTTTCGGCTTCAAAACCGATTGAGTATCCGAAGTTCATCATTGTCAGCAAGACCACAATAAGGACATCCAAAACCAACAGAAGTATGGGTCCGAGGTAATACTGGCTTAACAGATAGGTAATGTTTTTGTTATAGGAATCTTCACATGCCTTTTCAAATTCACAGTGAGCTTCTTGTCTTTTAAAGGGGATGCCATTGGCTATGTTGCTGATTTTGTTAAAAAACAACTGGTTAATCTTTCCATAAGTCTTTTTTGCCTTAAAGTATATTTGTGTAAGCTGCTTTAATCTTAAAATTATAATTGCTGTGAGTATGAGGATGACTGTCGCAAACAATGCAGCAAAAGTCATGTCAATCAAGGCTATTTCAACCACGATAGCTATAAATACAAAGGGAATCACAATAAATTGCTTTAGGATTATGATTAGGAAGCCCTGTTCGGAATATATTCCTCTGGTTGACCTTGTAATGAGGCCTGTAATTTTAAATTTGTTTATCTCTTCATCAGGAAGGTTCATCAGGATATGGAAGATTTTCTCACGGGTATCGTGTGCGACCTTTGAAGAAACTTTTGTTGCGAGAACGGAAGTTGCATAAATTGAAATCATTGAAAGCACTGTTAATATCAGCATCAATGCCGCATCATCGAAAAGCAGATTAATTTCCTGAGATTTAAGGTCCATCAATGCGGAACTGAACTGGTTAATAATTTCTATTTGAAAAACAGTCTGAAGAATTACCAGCACGAAAATGACTGATATTGTCTTCCATTGGGGTTTCAATGCAAATTTCAAAAATTTCTTCATGAATTTAATTTAATCTTCAAAACTAATATATGTTAACATGATATAATATTCAGTTTCAGGGATGTGTTTTGCTCGGTTATTTTATTGGCATTCTTCTGAAACAGAAGTAGTTAGGCCTTGAACTTCCAATCATCTTTTAGATGGTTGTTCAATCACCGGCAATATCCTTTATCACTTCGCCGGCAATTATCAGTCCCGCAACTGACGGCACAAAAGAGACGCTACCCTTCACCTTAAACTTTTTGTCCTGATTAATGGCACAGTCATTTGTATTTATCGGATGTTCCTGGGAATACACAACCTTTAATTTTTCTATATTCCTCTTTTTAAGGTCCTTTTTCATTATTCTGGCTAGAGGACATACTGTGGTGTCGTAAATGTCGGCCACTTCAAACATTGTAGGATCCAGTTTGTTGCCTGTTCCCATTGAGGAGATGACAGGAACGTCAAGGGCATCACATTTGCATATTACCGCAATCTTGGCCATTATGGTATCCACACAGTCAACTGCATATGATAGGTCTTTTGTAATGATGTCAATTTCCGAATCGTCCATATAGAATTCCCTATAGACTTCAACGTTTGCATCCGGATTGATTTCCAGGATTCTTTGCTTCATCAAATCGGTCTTATATTTGCCTATTGTGTTTACTGTTGCTATAAGTTGTCTGTTGATGTTGCTTTCATCTATCTTGTCATAGTCCACCAGAATGAAATTGCCTATTCCGCCTCTGGCAAGTCCTTCACATACAAAGGAACCTACGCCTCCAATACCAAAAACTGCAACTTTGGAGTTTTTTAACTTTTCCATCCCTTCATTTCCAATCAACATTTCTGTTCTTGAAAACTTCTCATCCATGTCATTCACCAAAAAATTTAATTTGATTTGATTAATTATATTATTATTAGAAAAACAACAATAAAAACTTAATGCAAAGATTTTCAGAGGATTTCTCATGATGATTGATACACATTGCCACGTCTACAGCAGTGAAATGGAAGATGCTGAGGAAATAATCCGCCAAGCGGCAAAAAATGACATACATATGATATTGAACGGCACAGACCCCCTAAGCAACATGGAAGTGCTGGATTTGGCAGGCAAATATGAAAATGTCCACGGCGCTTTGGGATATTTCTATTCTTTTGCAGATGAAATAACTGATGAGGACATTAATCTGTTGGATGAACAGCTTGCTGATGATAATGTGGTTGCAGTAGGCGAAATTGGTCTTGACTATTACCATACAAAGGACAATATGGGCGCACAGAAGGAATTGTTTGAAAAGATGCTTGATCTGGCTGAAAAACATGATTTGCCGGTAATTGTTCACTCGAGAAAATCAATGCAGGACACCTTCGACATGATTAAAGGACATGATGTGGTCGGCTCCATGCATGCCTATCAGGGTTCAGCCGAAATGGCTCGTGAATTCGTTAAATTGGGTTTTTATATTGGAATTGGGGGACCGATTACCCATCCCAACAACAAAAAAGCAAGAAAAACAGTAAATAATATAGATATTGGCCATGTCCTTGTGGAAACCGATTCACCGTACATGGCTCCCAAAGAAACAAAAGGAGAAAGAAACACTCCGCTAAATCTTAAATATGTCATAAGAAAATTGGCTTTGGAGTTGGATTTAAAGGAAAGCGAAGTTATGGAAATAACCTCTCAAAATGCAAAAGCGCTGTTCAAAATATAGTGTTTTCCTTGATACTATTTAGGTATACGAACTATTTTATATGTTTTTAAACGAACAGTTCGTATTCATTTTGATTTTTATATAATGTTTGTTCATTAAATTTATAAAATTATTAAACAAACATAGCTCTTTCGGTTTATAGATATATTTATAAACCCATTTATATCAAATATAATTATATAATTGGGGGATATTTTACATGAGCGAACAGAAACCAATTCAGATTTTTTCAAATTCCAACGATAATATCGGAGTCAATGTCATCAAAAGCCCCGTAAAGCTTACCATTTTGGAGATGTTAAGGGACAGAGACATGGAATTTGATGAAATAGTTAGCAATACAGGAAAGTCAAAATCAACAGTATCAGTTCATCTTAAAAGCTTAAGAGAAAGTGGAATAATTTCATATAAGGTTCATCCAGTCGACAACAGGAAAAAGATATTTTATTTGAATTCCAAATACATAGGTTCAGTCGACATTTCCGAACCGACACAAATCAAGGAAACCCAGGCCGACTATTTGGTAAAGCACATTGTGGATGAGGATGCTGAATTTTCAACATTGCTGTTCCACACTCTCAAGGCCATGCTCATTCAGGAAGGAATAAATATTGACCCTATTTTACAGTCTACAGGCAACAGTATAGGCAGGTCCATTTTTGACAAGTTATATGATGACGATTTGGATATTTTCATGGACAATCTTGCCGAATTCTGGCAAAGAAAAGGTTTGGGTAGAATGACCTTCAAGGTTGGTCAGATTATCAAGATTACAACATACGACTGTTTTGAATGTGGTTTGCTTCCAAAAACAGGAAAACCGGCATGCTTTTTGGACACCGGAATACTTGAAGGATTGTTCAGTGAATTTTTCAATCTCCCTGTCAGCGTCATTGAAACCCAATGCTATACAATGGGAGATGAAAAATGTGTGTTTGAAATAGAACCGTTAGGAATCAAATCCTACTGATCGTTTTCAAACTTGATAATTGTAGTTGTAAGATAAGGTTTTTCGTTTGAAAAGCCTTCAATTATTTTTTCATTTTCGCGTGTACAGTTCTGCACGGAATATATTTCTTTAGGCCTGTTTTTCTCTTCAATTGTTGATTCCAGTTGTGAAGTGTTTCTTGAAGCTTTCATAAGCACAACTGAATCACTGTATTCAAGAACCTGTTCCACCCTGTCGTCAATTTTAGGAACAATTGTTAATATCTGGTTCTGTTCCACCAGTGCCTTGTTTCTGGCAGCGGCACAGGCTGTAAATGAGGTAATTCCCGGCACGGTTTCGATTTCATACTCGTCAATCAGTTTCTTTTGAACGTATGCATAGGTACTGAATACTGAAGGATCGCCTAATGTGATGAAAGCCACATCCCTTCCGCTGTTGAGGTATTGGGCTATCATTTCTGATGCGCTTGTCCAGATTTTTTCAAGTTCGTCCTTATCCTCAATCATTGGAAAAATAGGGGTTACAAGCATTAATCTTTTATAATCGTCTCTTTCTTCAAGTACTGGTTTTACAATGGATAGGGCAATACTTTCTTTTTCTTTTGATGATTTTGGTGTAAATATGACCGGCACTGTTTTTAAAATTCTTGCCGCTTTTAAAGTTAATAATTCTGTATCTCCGGGTCCAACACCAATTCCATATAATTTTCCTTTTTCAGCCATATAATCACTTTGCATTACAATATTTTATTTTTGGTTTTATTCTCCAAATGCTCTTTCTATAATTTATTTATAGGATATCAACTAATATAATGTTATGGCTAATTCTATGTTTTGTCCGAATTGCGGAATGTTAAAGGTTAACTGTACTTGCGGAATGTCTGGTAATAATAAAAGTAAAGGACCAACTAATTTGTTTAGTTTTTCCAAACCTAGAACATCTTCCATTTTGGATGATGAGATTCCGGAGGTTTATGCAGTCGAAAACCACAAGTTAGATGAAGGAACCGCAGCATATCTAAAGGAGATTCACCCTTCAATAGATGATGAAATCATAGAAAACTTCCCTTTTACAGAACCTAGGGTAGGTCAGCTTGAAATCATACAGGATATAAACGATGCAATCAGGCAGGGATACAAATACATTATTCTTGAGGCCGGAACAGGTACAGGAAAGTCAGCGATAGCCACAACCCTTGCCAAAATGTATGAATCAGCATATATCCTGACAATGACAAAACAGCTGCAGGCCCAGTATTCCAATGAGTTTGATTTTCCTTTGGTTAAGGGTAGGGGAAACTTTGCCTGCCTGAATGATAATCTGGAGACAACCTGTGATATGGGTGCATGTAAGACAACACCTACATCCAGCAACTTTTTCTGCCGTTACGGAATTGCTAAAAATCCTACATTGGATGCTGAACTTGCATTTGAAGATTCATTCGGCGGAGCCGTTTTCTATCAGTCTCCAAGCCACTGCCATTACTGGAACCAAAAGGCAAATGCAATCAACTCTCCAATCACACTGATGAACTATGATTATGCAATCGTTGAGCTCAATTATGTAAAGCATTTCGCTCCACGTTCATTGCTGATATTGGATGAGGCCCATAACATCGAAAACAAGCTGATGGCGACAATGGAGGTTACATTATACAACAGAACCCTTGAAAAGGACATCAGCAAACGCATATCCGAAGAAACATTAAAGGATGGGGAACTTCCAGAATGGAAAATGGAAATTGAAGCCATTCGTGAAAGCTATGAGGACATAGACCTGAAGGATGTTTCAAAAAACAAGGCTGACAGAATCAGATCAACCATTTCAAGGCTGAAAACCCTGACCAACAATCTTGAAAAGGAACCAAAAAATTGGGTAATTGATGCCGATGAAAGCGGAGTGGTATTCAAACCGTTAAGGGTTCATCACTATGCCAAGGATAATCTGTTGAAGTATGGGGACGTTGTCATTTTCATGAGCGCTACAATACTTTCACACAAGATGTTTTCAAAATGGCTGGGTCTGAATCCGAATGAAGTCTATCACATCAAGGTGGACAGTCCGTTTACAAAGGAAAAGAGGCCTATAATTTTGGATTTGGCCGGAAAAATGTCAGCCAACAGAATAAAAAACACAGCTCCCAACACCATTCCGATTCTGCAGGAAATCCTTAAAAAGCATGAGGGCGACAAGGGGTTAATCCATACTCACAGCTATAAATGCCAGCAGTACATTCTCAATAACCTCTATAATTCAAGGTTAATTTCACATTCATCTAAAAACAGGGAACAGATTCTTAATTTCTTTGAAAAAGATGAAAATCCATTGGTTTTGGTTTCACCGTCCATGAGTGAAGGTGTGGATTTGCCATATGACAAATGCAGATTCCAGGTAATCTATAAGATACCGTTCCCTTATCTCGGTGACAAGCAGGTCAACATGAGAATGAAAAGGGATAAGAAATGGTATGCCTACAAAACAGTAATGACCCTGATGCAGGCCTATGGGCGTGGTATGAGGGCCGAAGACGATTCATGCTACACATACATCATTGACAGCGACATTAACATGCTGTTCAAAAGCCCGATGTACAGATCATTGATACCTGATTTCTTTAAGGAAGCGGTTGTTAGGGTTAAGAAATAGCGGACCTGGAGGGATTTGAACCCCCGATCTCAGGATCCGAAGTCCTGCGTCATATCCTGACTAGACTACAGGCCCGTTTAAAAAAGTAATTTTATTTTTCGATTTTATCTTGACTGTCAACAGAAATGATAGGCATGTCCTCGATATCTTCAACTTCGGCAAAAATGTCGTCAATGGATTCGCCTTCACGAACCGCCTGTTCATATTCAATCTCTTCAATTTCGTCAGCGGTCAAACCTTTCTTGTCTTCAGGCTTTTCACGTGCTGGAGGAATTTTATCAAGTTCTTCTTGAGTCGGTGGCGCTGGTTTTTTCGGTTTGGATGGTTTTCTTAATTTGTTTTTCAAATCTTTGATGTTGAATTCGCCGATTTTGTAGGATTCCTTGTCTAGAGGAATGTTGCTTTTTGGGATAACTTTTGGGTCAGGTTCTTCTTTAGCGGATGTTTTTTTATCTTTTTCATCCTTTTCGATAGAATCTATACTGTTTGTTATCCCTTCAAGAGGATTTCTGAATCCAATTATCTTGTATAATCCGTAAATTAAGAGTAATAATCCAAATATAAAGAATATGACTGAAATAAAGTTGGTTTCGCCTGAAACAACATTGTCTATAACTCTATCACTGCGTGATGAGAAAATGAATGCGCCAATGGCCACAAGCAGCAATCCTAGAAAGGCACTTATGATTGCTAAAACAGGAGTTCTTCCAACCTTTGCATTAATGAAATTGTCAAAGCCTTCTGTCATTTCGCTTGTAATGTCTTCAAAGATATCATCGCTTTCATAAGCCTCATCATCATTTTCACTTTCTTTTTCATCAGGAGTTTTGATTATAAAATCTTCATCGATATTTTCTTCTAAATTAATAGCATTTTCGTCGTCATCTCCTGGATGATAGATAAATTCATCATCTATCTCAAGATCATCATATTCATCATGATTTTCGTTGAGATAGTTAATCAATTCGATATCCTCTTCAAATTCTTCAGAGTTGTCACTAGGCTCCTGCTCATTTGAAATGTTGTCTATCATGTCCTTAAGATTAGAAATCCTATGCTCTTTTTCTTTAGAATCCTTCATAAAAAACCTCAGTGATAGGCTCTCCAGGTATGTTTACATTTTGCGCATGTAAAAATACGTGTAGGTGCTTCATCAGCACTACGGGTTTGTTTCAATTCATAATAAGCTTCATCATGTCCGCATTCAGGACAGGTTTCCTTGATGGTTGAACGCATATCATCAACTTCACCAAGCATTTTAACACTTTCATGTTCTTCTATTTCACCGGCAACCTTGTATTCGTCACCTAATTCTTGTTCATTAGAATATCCACATGAATTGCATTTCAAAATTCCGTTATTAGGAAGCATCATTGCTCCGCATTCAGGACAAAATTCCATTTAACTCTCCTCTATAATTTTTTAACATATACTCTATATATTCTATAAATCTTTTTTTCAAATTATTTAAATATATAGCATTATTTGTTCTTTTTTAATGTTTTTAAGCAATCTCTAATAATTTTTTCATGGTCAAAAGCAAGATTGATTTCATCAAGTTTTTCACTTGAAAAGATTGCAATGTCACAGGCATCGTCATCAGCTTTTCTATTTGTGAAATCTCCTGTGGCGGTGTATACTATACTGACAGTATGTCCCCTTGAATCCCTGTCCGGTTCGGAATAAACATTGACCAGATTTTTAAGTTCCACATCAATGCTGGTTTCTTCCTTTGCTTCACGTATGGCTGCATTTTCTACTTTTTCACCGTAGTCAACAAATCCTCCCGGAAGCGCCCAATATCCTTTGTAAGGGTCGTTTTTTCTTTTTATCAAAATAAAGTTTAAATTGTCATCAAAAATAAATATGTCTGTGGTTAGGGAAGGTTTTTTGTAATTTGCCATCAAATCACATTAAAAAAAATAATAGGAAGCTATAAAGCTTCATCGATAAGTTTTTTAAAGTCTGCACTTTCTTTTTGGAGTTCTTCAGCTGCTTTTTTAAGAACAATTCTTGGTCTTTTTCCTCTTTTTGTTTTGATGGTCATTTCCGGTTTGCCGGTAAGAGGGTGATCAATATTGTAAACAGCGTATTCCACGTCAGGGTCCTGCATTAAGATATGTCTTAAAGCGTTGCAGACTCCATGACTTTCATCCTTTACAATAAAGGTTAATTCTAAAGTTTTATCTTCAATAATTTCAATATTTTCCATTTTATCAACCTAAATTAATCATTAACATAGTTTTTAGAGACTTTACGTCTTTCCTTTTTATTACATGAATTGCACTGAAGTTCATTATTTTTTGAGGTTGTATGCATGTAGTCCCTACAGCGTGTACACATTGCCTTAAGCACTCCACAGTCATCATCAACGGTGCCCAAATCAACATTATCTCCTGTAATTTTTACTACTTTAGCTTGGATAATGTCTCCTATCCTAAAGGCATCGGATAACTTTTCAAGATAATCTTTTTTAGCTTGAGATATGTGGATTGCACCCATATAAGGTAGTGCCAGTGGCCTTGCATTGTCTTTAATACAGTCGATTTTGACATTTGCCCTTTGAGGCTTGATGTCGGTAATTTGACCGTATACTACATCTCCAACTTCAAGTAGTGCGGGTTTAGCATTACCCTCAACAGTAATAACCTTCATTTTTTGATTAATTTTAACATTACCAAGTACTGATGCTTTTATGTCGCCATTATCGTCATAAGTACCGTCTCCTGGAAGATACTGTTCGATTATTCCTAATTTATCTCCAGGCATTACTATTTTTTCCTCTTTGTCATTCAATTAAAATCACCAAAATAAAGATTTATAAAAAATTTCTTAATATAATAATTTTATTTATATTAATATTTAAAGCTATTTGTAGCGTTCATGGAATAAAATTTCATCCAGCTGATAGTTTTCCCACTCCCTTTTGTTCAATACAATCTCCAATTCCTGTGGAGTCAGAAGTGGTTTTTTATACATTTGCGAATCGTCAATGGCTATTCTCGGACATGCGCTAACTACAAATGCTTCAAGTTCAAGATAAGGAAGCAATATGTCCGGATTGATGTTGTCTGCCAGAATTATGTATGCCTCCATACCGTTGTCCTCTAGGTTTTTCTTGATTGCCTTTGCAAGTTCCATCCTGTATTGGCCTTCCTTTGAAGACACTATTATTCCCCATTTGGTTGCACTTCTTGCCTTGGTTATTCTTGCAAACCGAATTCTAAGTATTCTATCTGCATATTCGTCCATGGTTCTTACTTCGTTGTTGTACGGGTCAAGAGCCAAAACGGGAGTGTTTGAGAATAGATTAATGCCCAATGGGTGGAAATTTCCGCTTCCGACAAACAGAAATATTTCAACGTCCAAATCCTTGATGGATGAGAAGTTGCAGCCTAGAACCTGTCCTTTTCTGGTTGATGGGGAAGATCCCAAAATCACTTCCTTGCCATTGTCTTCAAGATAATCCTTGATTTCAGCCAAAAGATGCAGGTGCTGGGTTGTTGTTACAAGTCCTACTCTTGAGTAATCCTTAAGTTCTTCCAGGGACTTTTCAAGGCTTTTTTTAATGTCAATTTTTGAGAATGCTTCAATGAAAAGTGTTGGAACTTCATACTTAAGTGGAAGAGGGGTGTGTCCGTAGTGGATTATCAGGTCAACTGATCCCTTCATTTTCCAGTCACTTACGTCACAGGCTCCAAAGCAGGGATCGCCTGAAATGATAACGGTGGCATCCGTTTCATCTTCAATGTGTTTTGCAATCTTTACGGCCTGCATTTTAAGGCCTTCGGGAAACTGAAGGCCAACGGTCTTCACGTCCCTTGAATTGATTTTACGGATTGCCCTGTCCAAATCCATATCATACATTGACATTTTAATCTTCAATAGTTTTTTCAATCACGACTTTTCCATCAATGACATCCAGTTTTACAATGGACAATACTTCCATGCCGGTTTCCTTTTCAACAATTTCCTTTCCTTCACCCTTTTCAATGACTGCCACTACTGATTTGATTTCAAGACCCAAATCCTGCAGAGTTCTGATAAGGGCTATCAGTGTTCCTCCTGTACTTACAACGTCATCGATGAGCAATATCTTTTCTCCTTCATGCAAATCGTTGATGTAAAGGTTTGATGAGCCGTAGCCGGTTTTCTGATATACTTCAAATTCACCTTCAAGACCATATTGCCTTTTACGTATCACAACAAATGGAATGTCGGTTGCAAGAGATAGTGCGGTAGCTAAATGTATTCCCATAGCTTCAACAGCCACAATTTTATCAACGTCCAAATCTGCATGTTTATGTACAGCTAAAGACAATTCACGCAACATTTTAGGATCCATTGCAGGAACTCCATCACTGATCGGATTTACAAAGTAGTTGTAGTCACCTTTTTTCACAATCGGTGATGCCTCTAAAGATTTTTTTACTTCCTCTAACATAGTCTCACACAAAAAATTTTAAAACTTAGATAAATATAAATATATTTTAATATAATTATATAATTTTGCTAACATTAATTTATACGATAAAGTGATACAATGGCAATGCTCGGAAACTTAGGAGAAAATCTTACTAATACCATGAAAAAATTAGTGGGAATGTCTGTTATTGATAAAAAAACAATAAAAGAGGTTGTAAAAGACATACAACGTGCATTAATTCAATCAGACGTTAATATTAAATTAGTTTTAGATTTATCAAAAAAAATTGAGGAAAGGGCTCTTGAAGAGGAACCTCCAAAAGGAATCACTCCAAGGGAACATGTTATAACTATTATTTACGAGGAAATGGTGAACCTTTTAGGTAAGGACGCCGCAGGTCTTGACATTAACGAAAGGCCTTACAAGATTCTGTTCTTGGGTCTTCAGGGTAGTGGTAAGACAACCACTATAGGTAAGCTATGCAGATACCTGCAGAAAAAGGGTTTCAACCCTGCAGTTGTCTGTACAGACACATGGAGGCCTGCAGCTTACGAACAGCTGAGGCAGCTCACTGAAGAGATGGATGTTCCTTTGTACGGAGATCCGGATAACAAGGATGCTTTGGATTTGGCCGAAAAAGGTCTGCAGGAATTCAAAAACAGAAAAGTCATCATTTTCGATACTGCAGGTAGGCACAAGCAGGAAGAGGATTTGATTGCTGAAATGGATGAATTGGACAACATCATCAATCCTACAGAAGCCATTCTTGTCATTGACGGTACCATCGGTCAGCAGGCCGGGGAACAGGCAAGAGCATTTTCACAGGCCACAGACATAGGGTCAATCATAATTACAAAACTTGACGGTTCAGCAAAAGGTGGGGGCGCAATGTCAGCAGTTGCAGAAACAGGCGCACCAATCAAGTTCATAGGTACCGGTGAGAGAATCGATGACTTTGAACTGTTTGATCCTGAAAGATTCATTTCAAGACTGCTTGGAATGGGAGACATCAAATCCCTTATAGAAAAGGCAGAAGAAAACATTGACGAGGACATTGCCGAAAAGACAATGAACAACATGCTTACCGGAAAATTCACCCTGATGGACATGAAAAACCAGTTCGAGATGATGAACAGCATGGGTCCGATGCAGCAGGTTCTAAACATGATTCCTGGAATGGGAAACAAGATTTCCAAGGAAGCATCCAAGATGACTGAAGATAAAATCGATTCCTATAAAGTCATGATGTCTTCAATGACCGAAGAGGAAATGATGAATCCGAAAATCATCAAGCAGTCACGTATAAGAAGAATTGCGCGCGGATCCGGTGTCGATGAAAGTGAAGTGAAGGAACTTCTAAGATACTACAACAACACCAAAAAGACCATGAAGGGCATTGGAAAACGTGGAAGCCGTTTGGGCGGCGGTGCAATGAACCGTATGATGGGCCAGTTCATGAACAGATAACATGTATGAGTTAGCTAAAAAAATATTGGACGAAACAGATGGGAAAATCTGTAAAAACTGCCTTGGCCGTAAGCTGTCCAAGACAGTTGAAGGCTCAAACAACATTGAAAGGGCAGAAAAGGTATGTGCCGAATTGAACATCAATCTCGACGATAGCGAATGTGTGATTTGCGATAATCTCTTTGACAAGATTGATGATGAGCTATACAAAAAAATAGACGATAAGATAAATCAGCTGGGAGTTGAATTTGAAACCTTTCTTGTAGGTTCACAGATTGACAAGGAAATCCAAAAGCGCGATGACGAGTTTTCCGAAAAATTCGATTTGGGTGTTGAAACCATCAAAAAGGAAGTCAACAGGCTGATAGGACTTGGAATTTGGGAAATATATGATAAGGAAGCCGAGTTCGAAAGGCAGGACATAGTATTCAATGTTGATTTAAGAAAAAAACCAAAGGTTAAGATTCAAATAAATCCTCTCTACATTGAGGGAAGATACAACAAGCTGAAACGTGGAATTCCTCAAACCAAATGGCCATGTACAAAATGTAAGGGCAGAGGCTGTGAGGAGTGCAATTTCACAGGCAAACAGTATCCTGAATCCGTTGAAGAGTTAATATCCGAGCATGTATTGAAATTAACCAAAGGCCGTGAAGCAAAGTTCCACGGTGCCGGACGTGAAGACATTGATGTTTTGATGTTGGGTACGGGCAGACCATTCGTTTTGGAGATAAAGGAACCGAGAATCAGAAACCTGGACTATCCAAAATTGGAATCAGAAATAAACAGAATCAATGAAGGAAAGACTGCCTATCACAATCTCCATCCTTGCGAGAGGCCAAGAAAGGCAGAAATCAAACAGTCCTCTCCAGATACTTATAAGGTTTACAATGCAATTGTCAAATGTGATGAGGCGTTTGACGAATCCAAACTTGATGAGATAACTAAATTGAATGAAATCCACCAGCAAACCCCATTGAGGGTGCTTAGAAGACGTACGGATATGGTAAGGATAAAGCATGTTCTTGACCTGTCATATGAAATAATTGACGAGCAGACATTCTCCATGACCATCAAGACAGAAGGTGGACTCTACATTAAGGAACTGATTTCCGGTGATGAAGGAAGAAGCAATCCAAACGTTTCACAGATATTGGGCGTTAGGGCCATCTGCGAACAGTTGGATGTAATAGAAGTGAGTGAGAAGTAGATATTATGGCAGATGAATTTACACATTTAACAGACAGCGGAGTACATATGGTTGAAGTTGGGGAAAAACCCGATCAGAAAAGAAGAGCAATTGCAAGTGGCAGTATCTTTCTGGACAAAAATACTATAGATTTAATACAAAATGAAGAAATCAAGAAAGGAAACGTTTTAACTACTGCTCAAATTGCAGGAATTCAGGCCGTTAAAAACACTTCTTCAATAATTCCACTTTGCCATCCTTTGGCCTTGACAGGAATCGAGCTTGATTTCGAAGTCAAACCAACTGAAATAATAGCTACATGTGCTGTCAATACATTGGGAAAAACAGGTGTTGAGATGGAAGCCATTACAGGTGTCAGTGTGGCATTGCTTACAGTGTGGGATATGGTAAAGGCTGTTGAAAAGGATGAGGACGGACAATATCCGGATACCCGAATCAGCGATATTAAAGTTATCAGAAAGGAAAAAATTTAAACTTTATATACTAGGAATAAAATAATTATATACAGTTATTTTTATTGATTAATTTATGGGAGAATTATTATGGCGAAAAAAAATGATAAGATTTCTATGCCTCAAACCGGTGCAGGTTTAGTAAGATACTTTGATGAAGAAAGTTTAGGTCCAAAACTTTCCCCTGAGCATGTTATTATTGCTACTATAGTTTTAGCTATATTTTGTTTTGTTTTAAGATATTCAGCTTAGATATTGTTTTTTAAAACAATACTACTTTTTTTATTTATTTGATTATTATGTTAACCAAAAGAATTATTCCTTGTCTAGATTGTGATTTGCAGGTTCCTGAAGGCAGAGTCGTCAAAGGCGTTGAATTTAAGCAGATCAGATATGCCGGAAACCCGGTAGACCTTGCAACACGCTACTATGAGGAAGGTGCTGATGAGGTTGTCGTATTGGATATTACAGCATCACATGAAAGACGTGCCACCATGGCTGATGTCATTGACAGGCTAACAGAAAACGTTTTCATGCCTATCTGTGTAGGTGGAGGAATAAGAAAGGTTGACGATTACATCAAGATGTTAAAGGCTGGAGCGGACAAATGCTCAACAAACACTGCTGCCATCAAAAACCCGCAGCTTTTGACTGAAGCTTCAAAGGTCGTTGGCTCACAGGCAGTTGTAATTGGAATAGATGCCAAAAGAAGATATGTTGACCATCCCGATGATGCGAAAGACAAGATAGTCATTGAAACTGAAAAGGGATACTGCTGGTTTGATACAAGCATTTACGGCGGACGTGAATTTACAGGCATCGATGCGATTGCGTGGGCAGTAAAATGTCAGGATTTGGGTGCAGGTGAGATTCTTTTAACCAGTATGGACGGAGATGGAACCCAAAACGGATATGACATTGAACTTAACAGGGCCATTAATGATGCGGTGGATATTCCGGTCATTGCAAGTGGCGGTGTTGGCGAACCGAAACATATTCTTGATGTGTTTGAAAAAACAGATGTTTCCGCAGCTCTTGCTGCAAGTATATTTCATTTTAACCAATATTCAATCGGGGAAGTTAAGCAGTACCTCAAAGAAAATAATGTAGCTGTTCGATTATGATAATTAAGGCTCCGATTGATTTAGAATTAACCCAAATGTCCGGTCAGACTTCACAGCCTCCATGGCTTAGGCAGGAGGATTCATTTAGAGAGGTTGTCATGGTTGGCGATAAGCCGGTTCTTTTTGATGTTAGCCAGTCAGGCGATTATCTTGATTTTGATTTTACAGGCGACATTTCAAAAAAGCAGGCCATTTCAAAATTAAACCATATTTACGATTTGGATTTTGATTTAAACAAATTTTATAAATATTTGTCAAATCAATCAGAACTCGCTGAGATGTCTGAGTTTTGCAGAGGTCTGAGGCTGTTTCTTGCAAAGGATGAATTTGAGTGCATCATCTCATCAATTTCATCGGCCAACAATTCCATCAGGAGATGGACAAAATCCATGTGCGATATGAAAGAGAAATGGGGAAATAAATATTTCGATAATTATTACACATTTCCGGATAAAGTAATAATTAAGGATTTATTTGAAGATGAAGTGGAAGAATCGTTGGTTTGCGGTGAAACTTGTGGAAATAACTTGAAATCATGTGGGGTGGGATATCGAGCACCCTATATGAAAAAAGCTTCAGAATTATTTACAGTTGAAATGGACCTCTCGGAAATCTACAAAATGAGCTATGATGAAGCATTTGAAACCATTTTGAAAGTTCCGGGCGTAGGTCCGAAGGTGGCCGACTGCATATTGCTTTACGGTTTCAATTTTAAGGAAGCGTTCCCCTCAGATGTATGGATAAAGCGTATTGTTTCTCACCTCTACTTTGATGGAAAGGATATAAGCGTGTCCAAGGTAAGGGACTTTGGAATGGAACAGTTCGGGGACAATGCAGGTTATGTTCAGCTCTATATGTTTCACTATGCCCGCATGTCCGGTTTGATGCAGAAATTGAAATAGAATTTATTATATCTAATAATAAACATACTATTTTTTATGAAAATCAGATACGCTACCATGATTGTCAATGATATGGCTGAAAGTGTTAAATATTACACAGAAACTTTTGACTTTACCTTTGATGAGGAATTTGATGTTCCTGGAGGTAAGATTACATTACTTAACGGCGATGGATTTGCAGGCCTTGAGCTAATACAAAGCACAGCCTTTGAAACAGGAATCTATTCAATCGGAATGGACGTTGAAGACATCAACGAAGAAATTAAAAAACTTGAAGAAAAAGGAGCAAACATTGCTCTAAAGCCTGTTGAAACTCAGGTGGGCTATATGGCAAGAGTCATTGATCCAAATGGCATTAATATTGTTTTGGTCCAGCATACTAGATAAAAATGAAATCTGAAAACATTATCCTTTTAATCTGTACGGTACTGTCATTTTTTGCGGTATTTGCGGTAAATGCAGTCATGGTTGTAATTCCTTCAATCGCTGCGGAATTTCACATGAGCAATATTGTTCAAAATTGGGCAATAATCATCTTTTTATTGGTAGTTGCAGTACTGTCCGTTCCGGCAGGTCAGATTTCAGGAAAATACGGTCTTAAAAAAGTCACCATCATCAGTGTCGTGCTGTTTATCATAATTTCTATTGCCAATGTCCTTGTCACAAATTCCGAACAGTTTTTAATTTGCCGTTTGATATTGGGAATTTCTCTCGCATTTTTCAATGTCACTTCAATGGCAATGGTTGTATCTGCATTTCCTCCACAGGAAAGGGGTAAGGCATTAGGAATAGTCATCACCGGAGTCTACATCGGACTATCGCTGTCTCCGGTTCTTGGAGGGGTTCTCAATTACCATCTGGGCTGGAGGTCTGTAGTGCTGTTTGGAGTTCCGTTCCTTTTGGCCACACTGGTTCTGATTTTAACCAAAGTCGATGAAGAGTGGATTACCTTTGAAAACGTTCCCCTTGACATTAAGGGATCGGTTTCATATGGAATCGGAATGGTGCTTTTCATGTACGGATTTACTATACTCAATGAGACATTGGGTGTTGTATTGGCAGTTTTGGGCATAATGTTTCTGATTGTATTCGGATGGATTGAACTGAGGCAGGCCCATCCTGTGTTTGACATAAGGTTTTTTAAAAACCGAAAATTCTTCTCCGCCAATTTTGCATCATTGTGCGCATATCTGGCTACTTTTGCTGTCACAACAATTCTAAATTATCATCTGCAATACATCAAGGGTCTGGATTCGCAGACAGCAGGAATAATTTTGCTTGCAGCACCGCTTTGTCAGGTGGTTTTGGCTCCGATTGCAGGAAGATTGTCGGACAGATATGTTCCGCAGATTCTTGCAGCCATTGGAATGGGTCTTGGAACAGTTTCCCTATGTTTATTTGCATTCTTAAATGAAGCTACATCCATGGAATTCCTTATTGTGTCCATGATTATTTACGGTATAGGTTTCGGATTGTTTTCACCGCCGAATACGAATGTTATAATGAGTTCCGTTCCGCCGAAAGACACATCAGTTGCATCAGCATCCGTTGCAACCATGAGAACTGTCGGTCAGGCATTGAGTTTGGGGATATTGACTCTTGTATTCGCATTTGTGATGGGTGATGTTCCTATTGTGGAGCAATATTATCCTTTACTGATCAGCAGCTGCCAAATAACATGTCTGATATGTGTGGTATTATGTGTTGCTTCCGTATTTGCTTCATTTGTAGGAATCAAATCTAAAAAGAGCGTTTAGAGTTAAAAAAATAAGATGAAAGATAATAATTATCTTTCTTCGATGGTGACTCTGTTCATTTTGTCACCCTGTTGGATAGCGTTTACAACATCTTGGCCTTCAATAACTTGGCCGAATACGGTGTGAACACCATCTAAGTGAGGTTGTGGTGAATGGGTAATAAAGAATTGGCTTCCACCAGTGTCTTTACCTGCGTGTGCCATTGATAATGCACCGGTACCGTGTTTGTGTGGGTTTCCTTCAGTTTCACATTTTATGGTGTAACCAGGTCCTCCGGTTCCGTTTCCGACAGGGCATCCGCCTTGGATTACGAAGTTTGGAATAACTCTGTGGAAGGTTAATCCATCGTAAAAACCTTCTTTGATTAATTTTTCGAAGTTGGCTACAGTTCCAGGTGCTTCATTCGGGAATAATTCTAAAACGATATTCCCTTTATCAGTTTCTATTGTTGCGACTTTCATTTTATCACCAATTTTAAATAATATTATTATTATAAATGTTAATGATTAAATAGTTTATGGAGGATAAAAATGAATACTCAGGAATTAATTAAAATTGAAGATGATTATTTCATTAACACTTTCACAAGACAACCAATCGTTTTGGACCACGGGGAAGGTGTTAAGGTAACTGATATTGATGGAAATGAATACTTGGACATGTTTGCCGGTATTGCAGTTAATGCATTGGGTCATAATCATCCAGCATTGGTCAAAGCTATTCAGGACCAGGCAGAAAAGCTCATTCACATTTCAAGCATTTATTACAACGAACCTGCATTGGTTTATGCTAAAAAATTAATTGATTTAACCAGTTTCGATAGAATATTTTATGCAAACAGCGGAGCCGAGGCAAATGAAGGTGCAATCAAGCTTGCAGTAAAATACACAGGAAAAAGCGAAGTCATCTCCACTGTCGATTCATTCCACGGAAGAACAATAATGACATTGGCAGCTACAGGTCACGAGGAATATCATGAACCATTCAAGGCTGTAATGCCAGAAGGTTTCATCAATGTTCCATACAATGACATTGAAGCCATTAAGGATGCAGTAACCGAAAACACTGCAGCAATCATCGTTGAACCTATTCAGGGTGAAGGTGGAGTTAATGTTCCTGATGCAGATTATCTAAAGCAGATTGAAGAGCTCTGTCATGAAAAGGACATTGTATTCATTGTAGATGAGGTTCAAACAGGATTTGGAAGATGCGGAACATTATTTGCACACGAACTGTTTGGAGTAAAGCCTGATATCATGACCATGGCCAAAGGTATTGGTGGAGGAGTCCCTATGGGCGGAATCCTTGCAACCGAAAAGGTGGCAGGTGCATTTGTACCTGGAGATCACGGAACCACTTTCGGAGGCGGTCCTTTGGTATGCGCTGCTGCAAACGCTGTTTTGGACACTTTCATTGACGAAAACATCCTGGATAACGTAAATGAAGTCGGCGAATATTTCATCGCTGAATTGAAAAAATTGGACAAGGAAATCATTGCCGATGTGCGAGGTAAAGGTCTGATGGTCGGTTTGGAGTTAACCAAGCCTGGAGCGGAATACGTTGACAAGCTTCGCGAAGCAGGATTTTTAATCAACTGCACTGCAGACAACGTTTTACGATTCGTGCCTCCATTGATAATTACAAAAGAAGAAATCGATGAGTTTGTTAATGCTTTGGATGAAATATTATAGGTGATAAGATGGGTATCCATACTGAATATTCTTGCAGTAACTGTGAATTTAAATACAAGGATTCATCCGATATTTTCTGGATTGACCGTGAAGGAATTGTTCATGTGGGTATGTTGGCCGTCAGTTCATCTGAAAAGGCTTCAGAATCTCTTGTTTCCGGAGGAATCTATAAATTCTACTGCTACAACTGCAGGAAATTTGTCTATAACTTCCATGTTACAGAAAAATCACAAAGCATTTCAAAGGAACTAATAATCCAAATCATAGAAAACCTTGATGACAACACAAAAATCATCGATTTCGACAACAAGTTTCAGAACTGCATTAGCTGCGGCAAGGATTTGGATTTGAAGCTTGAAAAGGCATTTGCCCTTGATGGTGAAGGGGAGTTTCATGTTGGTGATGTTGAGTTAAACGATTTTGAAGACAAGCCAAATGACTTTTCCGGAAAATATTACGGATATTACTGTAAGGACTGCTCAAGGCAAATAAACAAATTCGTCATTTATGAAAACAATGCAAACTTAGAAGATTCCCTGATGAGGGAAATCCTAAAGGATCACACCAATGACCTGACAGTGTTTATTGACGACAGCTATGAATACTGTCCGGATTGCGGTGATGAGCTTCACGTATTGGGTGAATCATCACTGTGTCCGAAATGTAGAATAGGTGTTTTGGGTATTGAAAATCAACGTTTCGTTGATTAGATTTCCCAATTTCTTTTTTTCAATACTTTTTTAAGTGATGTTGATATATCAAGTGTCCTTATTTTGTCAATGTCTGCCCACATCCAGTCTGTGTGCTCTTCGCTGATTTTTACCTCACCTTCAACGTCAACCAAATACATCATCAGCTGCACGGTTCTTTTGTGCATGTAATCGTTCTGGATAGCTTCTGCAAAGTCTCCAACATTAACGTCAAGTGATGTTTCCTCCTTAATTTCGCGAACCAGCGCGTCGGCAAAGAATTCGCCAGCTTCCACTTTTCCTCCCGGAAGCTCCCACATTTCAGGGTCGGTTCTGGATTTCGGATGTCTTTTCACTATCAATATCTCATTGTTATCGTTTTTTATTATTCCTCGAACGGTAAGGCCATAGGGTTTTTGCATATTTTCACCTTATTAATACTTTCATTTCAATATTATTAATTTTAATCGGCAAAACTCTTTCCTTCACTAGTTTTAAATAGATTGAAGTTGATATGTAAAATTATAATGTAACTTTTTATAGGAGTTTAATTATGGATTTGAATATTAAAACTAATGATAAAAACCACTTGGATATAGGTGGAGCCGATGCGGTTGAAATCGCAGAGGAATTTGGAACTCCGACCTATGTGATTGATGAGGCTAGGATAAGGGATAACTATAACAGATTTTATTCTGCATTTACAAAATATTACTCTGATTTCAAAGTCTTTTACGCATGTAAAGCAAATACCAACCTTGCAGTAATGAAAATATTGGAGTCTGAAGGTTGCTGTATTGATGCTGTATCTCCTGGAGAAGTTCACATATCCAAAATGCTTGGATTTTCAGGAGACAGAATATTATTTACAGGTAACAACATTACCAACGATGAATTGAAATTTGTCCACGATGAAGGAGCGGTTTTAAACATCGATTCCGTATCAGCACTTAAAAGACTGGCCAAAGTGATTGATCCTGAAGGATTGAAAATCTCATTTAGGGTAAACCCAATGGTAGGTGCAGGACACCACGACCACTGTATTACAGGTGGAGTAATGAGTAAATTCGGTATTATGGACAATGAAGCTGTAGAAGTTTATGAGATGGCAAAAGAACTGGGATTCAACCCTATCGGTATGCACTCCCATATAGGATCAGGAATATTGGACCCTGAACCTTTCAAATTGGCTATCGAATCAACAATGGACATTGCCGGAAAAGTTCACCAGGAAGCTGGAATTGACTTTGAATTCGTTGATTTCGGTGGTGGAGTAGGTATTCCATACACTCCCGAAGAAAACATTGTGGATTTGGACAAATTTGCTGAAGTCAATATCGGTTTATTTAAAGAAAAATTGGAACAGTATGACATGGGCAATCCTACAATGTATCTGGAACCTGGAAGATACATTGTCGGGGATGCAAGCGTACTTCTCGTAACAGTTAACAGCTTAAAACAAAGTTACAGAAAATTCATAGGTGTAGATGCAGGTTTCCACACACTTCTAAGACCTGCAATGTATGATTCATACCACCACATTGTCAATGCAAGCAAAATGGATGCTGAAAACACTCAGGAAGTTGACATTGCAGGAAACGTATGTGAATCAGGAGACCTCTTCGCACGTGACAGGCCAATGCCTGATGTTGAGGAAGGAGACATTTTGGCTATATTGAATGCCGGTGCATACGGATTTACAATGTCATCCAACTATAATTCAAGGCCTTTAGCTTCAGAAATACTGGTCAGTGACGGCGAATGCAATGTAGTACGTGAAAGACAGACCTTTGAAGACTTATATGCAAAACAATCCCTCCCGCCACATTTAAAATAAGAGTTGATTGCTATGGTTGATTTAAAAGGATTGAAATTTTCAAAAATGCACGGCATAGGCAATGACTTTCCAATTATCGATGAAAGTAAAGGGGAAGTCATTCCGGAAGCGGACAAGCCTGAAGCATGCAGAATATTATGCCACAGAAACTTTGGAGTAGGTGGAGATGGTGTTTTATTTGTAGAGCCTTCTGAAGTGGCTGACATCGGTTACAGAATGTTCAATCCCGATGGAAGCGAAGCTGAAATGTGCGGTAATGGAATAAGATGCTTTGGAGATTTCGTATACAGAAAAGGCATTTTAAAACAGGAAAAGATGACTGTCGAGACAAGGGCTGGAATAAAAACAATCGAAATTACCCTTGATGACGGTGAACCGGTACTGTTTAAGGTGGATATGGGTCTTTCAACATTCAAAACTCCTGAAATTCCAATGATTTCAGATAAGGACGAGTTTCTTGATGGGGAGCTGGAAGTTATTGATACAACATTCAACGTGACAGCTATCAGTGTCGGCAATCCTCATGCAATAATTTTCGTTGATGACGTTGATGAAATCGACATTAACAAATACGGTCCGGCCATTGAAGCCCATGAAGTGTTTCCTGAAAAAATCAATGTGCACTTTGTAGAGGTAATTTCCAAAAATGAAGGCAAAATGATTACCTGGGAGCGTGGAGCAGGTGTGACACTTGCATGCGGTACAGGCGCAACCTCCACAGCAATTTCAGGCTATAAGCTAGGCTTATTTGATGAAGATATATTGCTTCACTTGCCTGGCGGAGACTTAAAATTCAATGTTTATGAAAAAGAAGATTCTTTAGGAGCCTTCATGGAAGGTCCTGCAGAACTTGTCTTTGATGGAGAATTATAATTCTCCAAACTATCTATTTTTTCTTACCAATCCGAGGACAATATCGATTATACCCAATATTATTACTATTGCAAGCCAAATGCTGATGTGGCCCCTAAGTATAATGAAAATTACTCCAAGGATTATTAGTGCAATTCCTGTTAAAATTGACATTTTCCATTGTTCCATACTGATCACCTTTTTATATTTTATATGCGTTAATTAATGTAATGTCTTCAAAAAAGAAGTGTTCTGAAGCTGAAATTTCAGCTATAAAACCGTTTTCATCCAGAATATTCAATGTCTTTTCGTTGTCTGAAAATGAAGACTGAATCATCTGGACAATTCCACCATCATTTAAATGATTTGACACTTCATTTAAAAATAAATCTATGACTTTCCTTCCATTTAATCCACCGTCGAATGCATAATTTAAATTGCTATCGATAACTTCATCTTCTTCGGTAGGTAGATATGGAGTATTAAATAAAATTACATCAAACTTTCTATTTTTCACAGGTTCAAACAGGTTGCCGAACAAAATTTCTATGTTTTCGATGTGGTTCGCCTCAAAGTTTTTTCGTGCAAGCTCGCATGCATCGAAGTTGATGTCGGTTACAGTGATTTTATCTGTTAATCTTGAGGCATACATTGCAACTATTCCGGATCCTGTGCCTATTTCCAAAACGCTTTGACCTTTTTGGATTTCCAAATTCTCTGCCAACAGGTAGCTGTCTTCAGCGGGAATATAAACGTTGTCGTCTGTATTGATGATAAAGTCACTCATGATATCTACTCATTTAAAATCAGATTCAGTTCTTTTGATAAAAACAGTATTTCCTCAGGGCTGATGGCTATTACCCTTTGTTTGAGGTAGTCATTGAGCCTGTCGGATTCGATACTGTTGATTTTTTCTTTTATCTCCTTTTTGTCAAGTCTGCAGATGATGTGTCTGGAATCAATCAGGGCATTTCTGATTTTTTTGTTTCTATGCTGAAAAAGAGCCTTTGTAAAATCGGAATATATCTTAAAGTCATCGTCGGAAATTTTATTTTCTTTCGGAGTTAATTTTACAACGGTAGAATCGATTTTCGGTTTTGGAATGAAGCTTTCAGAGCTTACATCAGTCAATGTTTCCACACCACATTTGAAATAAAGCATCGCCGAAAGCCTTGAGTAATCTTTGCTTCCGACCGTACCGTTCATGCGTCTTGCAAACTCTTTTTGATACATTAAAATAGCTAAGTCAAAATCGTAATTCAAAAATTTAAAGGTTATTGGTGATGAGATTTGATAAGGTAGATTTGAGATGATCTTATTGAATTTGGGAAATTCAACATTCAATGCATCATCGTTGATTAACTCTACGTTATCTATTTTTTCTTTTTTAAGTCTTTCATTCAATATATTTGCAATATTGGTGTCCTGTTCTATTGCTATTACTTTTCCAGCTCTTTTGGCAAGTTCAATTGTTAGTGTTCCTATCCCTGTTCCTATCTCGAGAACAGTATCGTTTTTATCAACATTTCCGAAGTTAATTATCTGGTCACGCTTATTTTTGTCAATCAGATAATTCTGACCAAGATTTTTGTTTAACTTTATGCCATGTTGGTTTAGGATATTTTTGGTTTCTTTTGATAGGGATTGGGAAGATTCACTATTCAATTTATCACTTTATCTTGACCTTCTTTGATTTCTTGGAGGCTGTGTAAATATGTAATATTTACTTTTGCCTCTTCTGACTGTTGTAGTATCCAATTCTTGTTTGACTCTGTTGACAATCATTCCTGCAGGATCTGTTAAGGTAGGAAGTCTTTCGGTAATGTCTTCAAAACTTTCGAAAGGTTTTTCCTCTCTTGCTTTAATAATGTCCCACATGTATTTTTTACCAATTCCTGGAATTAGCTCTAAACTGTGTAATCTTGTACTTACTGAGTCGGCAGTATTGAAGAATTCAACATATTTTTCCTCTTCTGCTTCGACAATGTCACGGATGGCATATTCAAGTTCTATTCTACTTGTTGCAGTGAGATTTTCGAAATTTAGTTTGCCGAGAACTCTAAAAATTTTATCTCTTTTTCCTTTTCCGATATATACGGTGTCTTGAATCTCTAAATCCACTCCATTTTTAGGAGCTAATTCTAGTAAAGTGAATTGTTCTGTACCAATAGCTTGAGCAATAGCTTTTCCACCAAATTTGGACATATCTGATTTGACATATCCTCTGCTTAAATAATCAAGAATAACAGCATTTTCTTCTTTTTTCACTGTTGATGTTCTCTCTTTTTTGTTATTATCTTTCATGGTATCACTTCACTATTGTTTTTGGTTATGTCAAAAATTGACCATAACATAAATCTTATTATTAGTTTTTATTTTTAAATGTAATAAACATATCTAAAAAAAGAGAGTATAAATTGGATTTGGTTAGGGTAAATAAATAAAAAAAGTGAATAGTTTGTAACTATTCGATAATATCATATTGTTCTAAAAGTTCAAGAATTTTTTCCATTTCTTCTTTATCGACTTGGCCAGGTTCTTTTGCGAAAATTAATCTTAAATCGGCCAAATCTTGTGGAACTAAATCTACAATATGAACAGCGACTTTTGGTCTTAAGTTAAATTCACTTTGAAGTTTTTCAAGAATCTCTTCTGAATCTTCAAGAGAAAATCTTTTGAACCTTGCAAGATGGTTTAAAGTGACGTTCTGTTCATAATTCAATTCATTGTCTTCTGAAAACTCTTCAAGAACTTCTTTAACTTTAGCACCTGGAATAGGTTCACTTTCAATTATATTTTTTCCGATCATAAAAATCAGTTTTGTAATTTTAAGTGGTCTGGTCTAACAATTAATTCTTTTGCTTTGTTTCCATCTTTTAAAGTTACGATATAAGCTTTACCTTTTTGACCAATGACTTTACCAGTTTTTCCATGGAATCTAGGAGCTGGCTGTCCTTTTTGGATAGATGGGTTGATAGTAATGTGAACTAAGTCTCCTTCTTCAAATTTTTGGAGTCTGTTGGTAATAGGGTTAGTTCTACCCGGTCTTTGTACTTTAGTCATTTTTTTTCTTGATCTACTTTTTAATCCTCTTGATCTTTGCATTGTATAACCTCTTTAATCAGTTCTCGTCTGGGTATATCGTTAAATCTATGTTATCAGCGACCTAGTATTAAAAAAGCCCATAAATACTAGTAACATAGAATATGAAAATAATAAATTATCACCAGTGATATGATAATATTATAATTTTAGTTTGATGGTATTAATATACTTTTACTTTTTCGGCGATTTTTAAAAATAATTCTGTATTTGAAAAATATTATATGATGGTTTCGGTTTTAAAAAAAATGGTGTGAAGAAGATAACTGTTTAGTTATCTTCAAATCTTCTTCTGTCAATTAATTCTTGACGTTTACCTGGGTTCCAGCCTCCGGATGCAGATTTTGCACGTCCAACTTGTTGAACGTATCCGGTAATCCTATCATACCATTCTACATCTTCGCTTTCACCACAGGTAGGGCATGTATTATTTAACCCTTTCATTAAAGTTTTACATTTAAGACAGAAACTTAAAGCTGAGCTGTAAGCCCAAAATCCGATGTCAGATTTTCTGGCTATTTTATTGGTTAAGCTCATTAATGAATCTGGATCTGAGTATGATTCTCCCATGAATGCATGGAAGATGTGTCCACCAGGAGTTAAGCTGTGATATTGCTCTTCAATTTTGATTTTTTCAATTAAAGAAGCGTTGGTATCTACTGGTACGTGTGAGGAGTTTGTGTAGTAGTTAGCATTTCCGTCACCTTGTACAATAACTTCGTCTCCGAATTGTTTTTTGTCAAGAGTTGCAAACCTGTATGCAGTGGATTCTGCAGGGGTTTGTAAAACAGACCATCTAAGGCCGGTTTCATCTTTCAATTGTTCAGCTCTTTGATTAACGTATTCGAGACATTTGATACCGAATTTGTTAGCATCAGGATTTTCAATACCTTCGCCGAATAAGGATAATAACATTTCGTTAAGTCCAACAAAACCAAAGGACAAGGTTGAGTTTTGGATTCTGTAGTATGAATCTTCAGCTACTTGTTGTTTTAAGAATGGTAAAATGTGGAAATCGTTTAAACATTTTAATCCTTGTTCTCTTCTAAGCATTAAGGTTTCAACTGCTAAATCCATGTATTCATCCAAGTATTCGAACACTTGGGATTCGTCTTTGGATTGGTATCCGATTCTTGGGAAGTTTAAGGTTACGTATGCAAGGTTACCGGTTCTTAAACAGTCTTGATCCCAGTCTCCGGTCCAGGTGTCTTGTAAACAGGTTCTGCAACCCATGTAGTTTGCCATTTTTCCTCTGTATTTAGGGAACATGTTTACAAAGTATGAGGAACCGTATTTTGCAGATAATTCGTGTACTAAACGGATGTCATCTTCGTATTCACTTGTCATGGTTTCTTTACGGAGGGTGTAAATAGTATTTGGGAATAAATGAGGTTTACCTTCGTTGTCTCCGTCAAGTAAAGTTTCAGTGAATGCTCTTTGGATTAATCTGGTTTCTTCTTCATAGTCTGCATAAGTTCCAACGACTTTACCTTTTGGTCCGTAAGCGGTTTCATCTTTTAAGAAATCAGGAACACCGAATTCCAATGCCATACTTGTGAATGGTACTTGGGATCCTCTTGCAGCATATGCCATGTTTAGGTTGTAAACGAGCATTTGCACGGATTGTTTGATTTCATCATAACTTCTTCCTCTTGCAAATGGTGCAACAAACACGTTCCATAAGGACATTCCCTGTCCACCGGACATGTTCTGTTGTGCTGCAAGCATGATTTCACCGGTGTGGTTCATTAAAGTTTCCATGTGGTTTGGTGCACCTGCAATGGAGGTGTGGTCACCTGTACCATCTACTTTAAGACCATATTTGATGAATGTTCTGATATCATGTTGCATACAGTTTAAAGGTCTTCCAGCGAAGAATTCCAAATCGTGAATGTGAATGTCACCAGACATGTGTGCATCAGCTAAGTGTGCAGGTAACATTTTTAAAAGTGCATATTGTTTTAATGCTTCGTCTGCTACATGTTTGTGGATACTTTCAGGGTTGTGAATCATGTTTGCGTTGTCCCTGTTACCGTTTTCAATTAAGGAGGTAATGTTGTATACCGGAATACCTAAACGTGTGTAACGGCTTCTTAAGTCTTCGAGACCGTATTCGATAAGTTTGGTGTTAACCATTTCCCTAATCATTGGAGCGGTCAAGTATTCTACATTTAATTTTTTGAGTTCTTTCCAGGTTTCGGTAGCAATTTCAAAAGCAGTTTCTTGGCTAGCACCGGTTTCTTCAATAAGGGTGTTAGCGATTTTTGATAAATCAAATGCTTCAATGGTATCTCTTGAGGTACGTACTTTCAATTGTGTACTTGCCAGGTATTTGTTTGCGATTTCAGGATCGATGTCTTCAAGGCATTCGTATACGATTTTTTTGATTTCTTTGGTTTTAATTCCATCGTATAATTGAGATACTACAGTAGCTACGATTTTATCAGATTCAAAGAATGGGGTTTCTACCATTACTAATGATTTGACTAGCTTTTCATAGCTAAATCTTTCTTTGATACCGTTATTTTTTTCTACGTTAATTTTAACGGTCTCATTTAAATTATTTCCTAATTCTGAGATTTTTTCCATATTTTTCACACCATTTTTCCTACGTTTTTGAATAAGTATAATAAGTAAACGAGAGAGTACTCTCAGTTGTAATTACTATATGTTTGCACTTGTATAATTATCGTTCGTATTTACACGAACAACTTACAATTAATACTTGGGATTTTTTGGTATATAAATTGTTCGTCTTGATTCGAACATTATTTATATACTCTGAAATTTACTATGTTTTTTATATTTAAAACAAAAAGTCCTAGAGCATTTGAAGAGTAATATTCAGAAGAATATGTCCAGGGAACTCTGTTTGGATTTGTCACTTTCAAACAGTGATTTGATACCGAACTCCTGAATCTCCAGACGCTGCCTTAGGTATGGGGAAATCGGATATTTGTTAATAAGTTCCTGTGAAATTTCAAGATACTTGGTAACTGATCCTTTTGAAACGGAGAGAATCAGATTTCCTCCGCATGTACATTTTCCGGTAAGAGGCATTCTTCTGTATTTTGCACCACACTTGGTACATCTTACCTTCTGTTTGGAAAAGGCCCTTGAATTTCCCATTATGTCCGGTAAAAAGTGGGATGAGAGAACTTTTTCAACAACTCCCCTTTGGTCGACAGCCCTGATTTTTTCTGCAAGAGCAATCTGGGCATCCACCTTTTCTTTCATTGACGGCAATGTTTTATAAAGACAGATTGTCGGCCCTGCATGAATATTTGAAGTATGGTGGGAAAACATCAGTCCTTCATACTGCTCAGGGGTTCCCAAATGCATTTCCACATTGTCGATGTATTCCAGAACCTCGGCAGGTTTGTGAGGAGTATATGTTTCCTCATAAAATTCAACAGGGAATCTTTCAAAGATATCCAGGTTATGGGATTCGTCGTCTATCTCTTCAGGGTCTATTCTTGAGGATAAAACCAAAGGAGCATCCATACTTCCTCCCCTGGTATTTGGTAAGTATGATTTTGAGAAGTTCATCAATGCATCCAACAGAAGCATGACCGCATCTTCGTCACTGTCACAGTTTCTACGTTTTGCGGAGTGGAAATAAGGATGTGCATAACAGCCCAGTGCCTTTGTAAATCCTACAATTCTTCCAAGCACTCCTGCAGAGGTGTGCGGCGCAAGACCTGCCACCAGATGTCCAATCAAATCGCTTTTTTCCTTAACGTTGTAGAACGGCTCCATGCCGTAGAATCTTGTAAGCTCATCATCAATGAACTGTGCTGTTCTAAGCAGGTATTCTCCACAGTTGTCTGAAATTACAATGTCCTGAACCCTAAGTTCAATAATTTGGTCCTCATTTTCAATAGGATTTCCATAACAGTCCTTTTCATAACCCATTTCAAGGAGCTTTTCGACACTGACACCAATTTCTTTCGGTATGAAGTGTGTAAGCGGCAAATCGGTTGAATCGTGGCGTATTGTTCCGTCCTTGAATGTGAACACTTCATTTTTGGACCTGAGTATTCCTTTTTCAAGAGGTTCCGCCAATTTTGATTCGGAAATCATACCTACAACACCTTTTACCTCATCAACCCTTCTTACTTTCACATTGTCGGATGCCTTTTTAAGCATTGACGCTAAAGGTATGCTCTTTTGGCTGTGTGGACTGATTTCGGTAGGACTTCCACATTTAGGGCAAAGGGAATTGTTGGAACTGATTCCACATTCTGGATTTGTACATTTCCTTCTTGCAATGTCTACCTTGATGCTGCCTTTCTTGGCGGCTGTTGCAATCAACCTTCTTGAACCTCCGTTGTTTCCAATAGGAAACAGTCCATGAGGTGCAGGCTTCATCAGTCTTTCCTTGGATTTTTCAGGCCTTCCTACACGGGTTCCGATGTATGCCGGAGCCTTGTTTTTGATTTCAACAGGTGAAACTTCATTAACGGCTTCAATTGTTGTTTCCTTTTCAGGCAATTTGTTTGATAAGGTAACAAGCAATGCATAGGAGTGATCCTTGTCAATGATGATTTTGCCGTCCCTGACGGTATGAGGCACTCCGATGATTTCGAGAACTCTTTTCGGATAGGACATATCCAATTTTATTCCTTCATCAGGCTTATAGCTTGATTTGCATGATATTATCAAATCAATCAGTGAATTTAAATCGTCAATTGTCACGTCATTGTAGCAGTAGGTATATTTCGGATGCAGAGGTATTTCGTACTCTTTGGACAGCTTGAAAGCCTCAATGGAAGGTAGGTATTCATATTCCAGTTTGTGCAAATCCAGATCACTTGTGTTTTCGTCGAATTTTTCGCTGTGCATCAGCAGCTGAATCCACCATTCTTCACACCATCCTGAAGGGTATAAAGGCTGGTTGTTTCTTAAAAATTCTCCAAATGCAACAAGCATATCTCCCAAAAACAGTATTTCAACAACGTCTTTTTTAACTTCACGTGCCTTTTTAACGCTGTCAAGTATCAATACATCCCCGTTTTTAAGTTTGACTGTAGGTCCTTCAATGGAATCGACAGGAACTACACAGTTTCCCTTACCGGGATATTCGATTTTAAGCTGTGTTCCGACGGCTAAAAATTCAAGCAATGCCATTGTTGCAGGATGAACTCCCATGGTAGCAAGTCCTGTATTTCTTGACCGTCCATACCTTAGCCTGAAGCCTCCCTTTTCGGAAGGATATCCCAGGATAGGTCTTCCTCCAATGATATCCTGAATGTATTTAGGTTCGCTTACAACATCGCTGTCGCCACTGTCCTCGCTTTTGGAATCCTCTTTAGGCTTGGAGTATTCGCTGAGCCATTCCCAGTCAAGATTTAATTTTTTGGATATTTTGTGAATCTTTTTGGATTTCTGGATTACTCCTTCAACCATCGCAAGCAGCGCTCCACCACGGATGTTGTTTGTTTCAACACGTTCCAAATCCCTGTGGGACACTTCAACCTGGTCTGTCTGTTCTCCTGAAACCTCTACTGGAATGTTGTTTGCGGCAAATCTCACTTCTTCTGGTGTTGGTGAGTATTGCAGGTTTGTAACTTCGGATTCGTAAAGCTCTACTTCTTCCACATATCTTTCAATTTCATCGTCGATAGGTTTGAATCTGTCGATGTTGATTGCCTGTCTGATTTTATCTCCCAAAAGAACGGCCAATGCAGCTGCGGTACCTCCCGCACTTCTGATAGGTCCTGCAAAATAAACTCCAATGTATTTTGTACCATCAAAGTTATCCTTAATTTTAACCGCAGAAATTCCTTCAAGCGGTGCTGCTACAACACCTTCTGTTAAAATCGCCAATGCGGTTCTAAGACCCTGGTCACATCTCTGTTCTTCATCGTAATCCGCCTTTTCGCCGGTCAGTTCAAATTTGCCGGATGCAATTTCAGCTGCAATCTCAAATGCAACGGATTCCCTATCCATATCCTTTTCCAATTCCTTAATCCTTAGTGCAACACCTTCTGGACCAACAAGCCCTTCTACTCTTTCGGCTAAATCCTTTGCAAGTGGCACTTCTGTTTCTGTTTCAACATCCAACCCTTTTGATCTAGCTTCATTAGCTATTTCGTATAGGTGATGGGTTTCTGCTTCTAATCTATCAAAATAATCCATGGTATCGCCATAAGTTACAAAATTAATTCAGTATATAACTATTGATTTTCATGATATTAATAATATTTGCAAGTGCGCAAAGTCACTTTTAAAAATAGTTAAATATGTTGTTGACTAAAACTTTATTATTGTATATAGTTGTTGAATTTTTAAATTATTATTGCTATTTTGGTGATTTTAATGTCTGATGAAAAACCTATTAATGCCATGATTGGGCAAAAAGTGAAATTAGATTTGGATAAAATTAAAAATAGAAAAAAAGAGGCTAAAGAAGCTGCTGAAACTCCTGTAGAGGAAGTTGTTTCTGAGCCTGTTGTAGAAGAAGTTCCTGAAAAACCTGTAGAAGAGGTTGTCGAAGAGGAACCTGTAGAGGAAGTTCCTGAAGAGCCTGCTGAAGAGGTTGAGGAAGAAGTTGTGGATGACGTTCCTGAAGAGGTTGAGGAAAAACCTGTAGAGGAAGTTCCTAAAGAAAAACCTGCCAAAAAACAAAATTCACAGGTTGATGACTTGAAAAGGAAACTCAAGGAAAAAGATGAAAAATTATCTAATCAGTCAAGTGAGCTTAATTACTTAACAAATAAAATCATTCCTAAACTCAAAAAGGAAAACGCCGAATTAAACGGCCTTAAAGTTGAACTGACTGATGCATTGGAAAAATCCACTAGAAAATATTTCGATCAACTTGATATTAATGCAGATTTAAGTAATAAAATAGGAAAACTCGGTGCTGAAGGTGCTGTAAATAAGGTAAGGGCAGACAAATTGGAAGCCGAACTAAGTACTATTAAAGAAGAATACGAATCTGAAATTAATAGTTATAAGGAAAAATTGGCAGCTGTTAATGTTGATGATGTTAAAAATGAAAACAAACAGTTATCAGCTGAAATTGAAGATGCTAAAGAAAAATTAGCCAGTGCAAGAAAAGAAAACATAGAGCTTTCTGAAGAAGTTGACAAACTTAGAGCGGAACTCATTGAAGTGGGCAACTACAAAGAGGAAGTTGATGCTCAAAACAAAAAGGAAATTGAAGGATACAAAGAAGAGATATCCTCACTTAGAACTCAACTCAAACTTAAAGAAAGCAGCTATGACAAATTGTCCAATGAATCCAAAAGTAAAATCAGTGATTTAAACAGCACTATTAAAAAGCTTGAAGAGGAATTGGAAAAACAATCCAGCAAAGGATTATTCAATAGATTCAAATAGATGATTTAATTCATCTAATCTATTCTTTTTTTTAACATGACAGATGATGCTTATTTTATTGATGAGGCTATTAAAGAAGCGGAAAAATCTTTAGGCGAAGGCGGTCTTCCAATCGGTGCGGTTTTGGTTAAGGATGGCAAAATCATATCCAGAGGCCACAACAGATTGATTCAGGATAATTCCGTTGTATTGCATGCTGAAATGGATGCAATCGAAAATGCTGGCCGTCTGAACTATGATGATTACATTAAGTGCACGTTATATACTACTTTATCACCATGTCCGATGTGTTCCGGAGCTGTGATATTGTATAACATTCCCCGTGTAGTTATTGGAGAAAATACTACATTGATGGGAGCAGAAAACCTGCTTAAATGCAATGATGTTGAAGTGGTCGTTTTAAATGATTTGAGATGCAGAGATTTGTTTTTAAAGTTTACATGCAACAATTCTGAAATTTGGGATGAGGAGCTTGCCAAGGTAGGCAATACTACGGAGGTTAAATGATGGAAATTGTAGTAACTGATGAAAGAGATGAAAGGTTTATCCAATTTTGCGATTCCTTTGGATGTATGATAACAGAACCGCAGGTAGTTTTGCTTTTGATGAATTTTGGAAAAACAGTTGGTTGCACAAGTTTCAAGGTATATGATGCCAATTCAGCAGAAATTACAACTTTATTTTTAAATTCCTATGACGATAGGGACAGGATAGCTTATAAATTAATTAGACAGCTTGAAAAAATAGCCATTGATTATGAATTCAGTCGGATTCTGGTTAGCTTTGAGAGTGAAGAGGATATCCTGATTGATGTATTCAAAAAACTGGATTATGAATTCATTGACGGTTTTTGGATGGCTAAAGAGTTTAAAAGTTTAATTTAAAAAAAGAAAAGATAAAAGATTAAGCTTCTTGTCTTAATCTTTTTACAACAAAGTCCTTATCTAAGCTTAACAGGAATGATGCTGCTCTAGGGCCTTGTTTTTGACCAAGAATCATTTTGTAGATAGCTTGGAATCCTTTTTGTGGTTTTAGACCTTGAGCTTCTAGAATTTCATACATTGCATCGTGAAGTGCAGTAGCATCACTGAATTCAGTGTTTTCCATCAGGTCAGCCAAATCAGATAGGAACTTGGTTTGTTCATCGGTCAATGGCAATTTAGGAACGCTTTTTGTTTGAACCTGGAATTTCACAAATTTAGGAGCATAGGTATCCAACCAGTAGATTACGTTGTCAACTCTTTCCCTGTATTGTGCAAGTTCCAGGTCTGTTAAATCACCAAAGTCCTTGTCTTTAAAGCTTTTGGTTAATTGTGAGTTTTTCTTTAGGATTTCAAAGATTTTTTCCAAATCATCTCCTGCAATCTGGTAGGCATTGACCAGGAATCTGAATGGAGGTCTGAACGGTAGCGGACTTCCCTCATTGATTTGGACGATTTCATAGATTTCCTTGAATTTTCTTGCTTCTTTTTCTGATGGAGCTTCTTCTTCTCCATAGAATACTTTTTCAACAGTATCAAATTGATCAATAAAGTCTAAGAAAGGCATTTTTGGTGAGAAATCTTTTGCTTTCATAGGTTTTGATCTAAATAAGTAGTAATGGAGACTTTCAGCAGGTCCGATTTTCAGCCATTCGTCAGGAGCAAAGAATACTCCATGGGATTTACTCATTGCTTCTCCGTCAAGGGTAATCCATTCGTATGGTACTGGATAAGGTGCTGGATAGTCAAATATCTTTTCGGATATTACGCTACTTACGTCGTATGATCCTCCACTTGCTGCGTGGTCTTTTCCGAACGGTTCGCAGGTAGTTCCGAATATTTTCCATCTTGCCGCCCATTCAACTCTCCAGGTTAGCTTACCGTTTCCGGATTTTATGTCCATTTCACCTTCATGACCGCATTCACATCTGTATTTGATGATGTCTCCGTCGTAGTCATAAGCCTGAGTGGTATTTACCCTACCACACTCATCACAGATAGGGTTGTAAGGCAACCAATCATCAGCCAAAGGCTCTCTTCTGTACTGGTTGAAGATTTCCTTTATTTCTTCAACTTTTTCAAGTGAAGTTCTTATATAATCGTTATAAATTCCGGATTTATACATTTCAAAACCGGATTTGGTTTCCATTTCAATTCCATAGTCGTCCATTACTGAAAGTAAAGGTTTTTCGAAGTGTTCTACAAAGTTAGCACAGCATCCGTCAGGACATGGAATCATTGAATATGGCATTCCTAAGTATTTATCGTAAGATTCTGGCAATGGATATGGAACTTTTCTTAAAGGGTCGTGGTCATCTGCAATCCATATTGTTTTAGCTTTTTTTCCTTTTTCTCTTAATTTCTTTCCAATTCCGTTAGCTACAAATATGTCGCAAGAGTTTCCAATGTGTATTGAACCTGATATTGAGGTTCCACTTGCAATGATATGTTCTTCTACATCCATTTTACTTAATTCATTAGCTATGTTTTCTATCCAATGTGTCATCTGTTCTCACCATTATTTAATAAAAAAATTATCATAAAATAAGTATGCAATTATTTTTGTTGCTATTGATATAAAAAGATTAGTTTAATTTGAAATATTGTCCATAATCTTATCGATTGCATCAAGGAAATCTTTGGTGATTATATGGAATGTATTAAATGTTAATGTATAGGTTAAAAATTAAAAAAAGAAGTTAAATAGATAGAATCTATCTATTTAATTAGGTCAGAATCGGATTGGTCCAACCATTCGTTAACGATTTTCACTGCACAGTAGTTACCGCACATTGTACATGTGTCTTCTTCTTCAGGAGGTCTTTGATCTCTTTTTGCACGTGCAGCTTCAGGGAACATTGCACATTCATATTGTGCTTCCCAATCAAGTTTTTTACGAGCTTCAGCCATTGCAAGGTCTTGTGAACCGTCAATTTGGCCGGTTGCTAAGTCTCCAGCATAAGCTCCGATTTTGGTGGCGATTACACCTTCCCTTACATCATCAGGGTCAGGGAGAGCCAAGTGTTCTGCAGGAGTTACGTAACAGATGAAGTCAGCTCCGGCTTTTGCGGAAGATGCTGCACCGATTGCAGATACTATGTGGTCATAACCTGGTGCTACATCACATACAATAGGTCCTAACATGTAGAACGGAGCATTTGAACACATTTTCTTTTGAATCATTACATTTGTTGGAATTTCATTGATTGGAATGTGTCCTGGTCCTTCAATCATACATTGTACTCCGGCTTCACGGGATCTGTCAATCAATTCTCCTAAAATGATCAATTCTTGTATTTGTGCCCTGTCAGTTGAATCGGCAATAGATCCAGCTCTCATACCGTTTGCAAGGGAAAGAACAACATCGTGTTCTTTTGCAATTTCCAATACGTAATCGAAGTTTTCATATAACGGATTTTCTTTTTCATTTTCAACAATCCATCCGGACATGAATGAACCTCCCCTAGACACAAGGCCGGTTACACGACCCTGTCTTTTAAGCCTGGTTAAGGTTTCAATGTTGATACTACTGTGGATTGCCATAAAGTCAATACCATCTTTTGCCTGTTTTTCGATGGTGTTGAACAAATCATCTTCAGTCATGTAAATTACAGAACCGTCTCTTCTGATACTTTCGATAGCGGCCTGGTAAACAGGTACTGAACCCACTGGTAAAGGAGACATGTCCAATACTCTTCTTCTGATAACATCCAAGTCCCCACCAATACTCAATTCCATCAAACAGTCTGCACCGTGGTCAATTGCAATCTGTGCTTTTTTGACTTCTTCGTCAAAGTTGACAATATCGGTTGAGGTACCTACGGTTGCATTAACTTTTGTTCTTAATCCTGCACCAATACCTGCTGCTTCGATATCTCTGTGAACATTACCTGGAATTACGATAGTTCCGTTTGCTACTGATTTTAAAATAAAATCTTCTGAAACATTTTCTATTTTAGCTACATGTTTCATCTCATCGGTTAAAATACCTTTTTTTGCATCACTAATTTGTGTCATATACATCCCTCAATAAGAATTAAAACAGCCAATTTTATTTTATAATATTCTCATGTTAGTTTGATAATCACTTATTTTTATTTAATAGTATTTAAATTAATTGGATTTATTCTAATTCAAACTTTATTGATATAAGTAAATTGTTTTTTAAAAAATAGTAATTTTTAGTTTGTTATAACAAAATTAAAGACATATTGATAAAAATAAAGTTTACTTTAAAAATTAAAAAAAGGGAATAGATTCAGTAAAATCTATTCATTCTCTCAAATGCATCATCAAAGCTAGGCATGTTTGTTTGACATCCTTGATGTTCAATGATGAATGATGATACTGTTGATGCGAACTTGGCGGATTCCTCAAGGGACTCACCATTCAGGAATCTTGATAGGAATCCGGCTCTATAGGAGTCACCTGCTCCGGTCGGATCAACAACATCGGTTTTGATTGCATCGATTTTGATTTTATCTTCATTGGAATATATTTCACTGCCGTTGGAACCGCAGGTTTTAACAATTATCTTAGGTCCCAATTCTCTAAGACCATCCAAGTCAACTTCCAAAGCAGTCAGTATTCTTTCAATTTCATGATGGTTTCCAAAAAGAATTGTAGTGTTTTGCAAAACATCCCTTAACTTTTTGGTTTCATACATTCCAAGGTCCTGGCCGGGGTCGAATGATACAAGCAAGTCCTCACCCTTTGCCTCTTCTGAACATTTCCAGTTAAAATCAGGGTCTCCGGTTGCCAAATGAATCGCTTCAACATTTTTAATTGCATTTGTCGGAACTTTGCTTTCTGCAAATTCACGTGCTGCACCCCAATAGAAATAACTGATTTGGTCATCATTATCGTCGGTTAGGACAAATGCGGTAGGTGTGGCCTCACCCGGAACGATAATGAGTGAATCGGTGTCAATGCCTAAATTTTGCATATGTTCAAAGTATTCTGTTTTTTTAAAGTCACCGCCAACGGCTGAAACCAATGAAGTTTTCAGTCCTAATTTGGCTCCAACACATGCCACATTGGCCGCCGCTCCACCATTAAAGGTTTTCATTTTTGTAATTGGTGCTGAAAAGTTTGCTTTTGGAAATTCAGGCACTCTAATAATATAATCATGAGCAGAATGGCCGATTGCTAATAAATCTCTGTTTTTAACCATAATATCGCCTTTTTAATATTCAATTTTATATTGTGTTTCATTGTTATTTAATGTTTTGAAAATACATATTGACACAGTTGTGCAATGTCACAGTTGCGTAATGTTAATATATATCTTAATGATAGTTTCATTTTTTCCGAGAGCATTTGGAGAGTAATATTTACAATGGTTCAAAACCCTGCTTAATTATCTCTTGCTGGCCTTCATTTAACAGATAGTCAATGAATTCATCAACTTCGCTTTTATCTTCGTTTACTTTAACCAAACTGATTACATGTCTGGTATCAAATCTTAAAAGCTCATTTCCTTTAAAATAACTTGCATTTAAAAAACAGTTCAGATTTTCGGAATTTCTGACAAGTTTGAACGCATCAAACTGTGAGCTGACCTTATATTTTATATTGTAATCTATATCATAATGCTTCAATGTGTTCCAGGCAAGCCTTTGGGCCGAACCGGTAACATTAACGAAATCAAGGCTGTTCAAATCATTGATGCTTTCAATTTCATTTGAGTTGGGACTTGAAATCAAAACGAGATGGTCATATGCAATTGGGGTAAAGTCAATGTCCCGTTCATATGCTATCAAAGGATCATCCAAAGTCAATATGTCGACTGCACCTCTTTTTGCCAGTTCAAACGCATCCTTGTCGCTGCTGCTGTAGACATTTGTACTGAATGGGTGTCTGATTGTTTCAAGGAGTCCGGAACTGATGTGTCCTCCGGCAATGGTGATGTTGTTTGTTTTTTCGATTTTCACCAGATATTTTTGATATTCCTCAAGCAATTGAAGACCTTCACGTGTAAGTGAGGTGCCGTTTCCCACTTTTTGGGAAATCTTAAATCCCAGTTTGGCTTCTGCTTTAAGTATTCTTCTGTTGAAAACCGTATGTGAAATGTTCAGTTCTTTAGCGGATTGTCTTTGGGACCTTGTTCTGGATAAGGATTCCAGACTTTGGTATAACTTATAGTCAAAGATGTTACCATTTATATCTAGGCTTATTAATCCTCTGCTTTGCAATTTCATTAATTATATATAAAGATTAAATCAAATATAATTATAACTATTTTGGGATTAAGATAAAATGGAAATAATGAAAACTTCTATTAAAGCTATATTGGACAATATCGTAAGTGCTGAGGAATTTTTAGATGAAAAGACAATAGATGAATTTGAAAATATCATCATAGGTGCAAATAACGTATTTGTGACTGGTGCGGGGAGGTCCGGTCTTGCAGCAAAAGCGTTTGCCATGAGGTTGATGCATTTGGGTTTGAGTTCCTATGTTGTAGGGGAGACAATCTCTCCAGCTATTTACAAAGATGACTGTATTATAGCCATTTCAGGTTCAGGTGAAACCAATACCATAGTTTCTGCAGCACGTATAGCTAAAGCAAGAGGTTCTAAAGTTTTAGCCGTTACTTCCTATCCCGAATCCACTCTCGGACAGTTGGCTGACAGTTACCTTCTCGTTAAGGGCAGAACAAAAAAAGAAGTTGACGATGAAAATTATATGAAACGTCAAATTCATGGTAATTATACATCCTTAACCCCGCTCGGTACAGCATTTGAGCTGACCACTTTGGTATTTTTGGATGCAATCGTATCAGAACTGATGGAGAAAATGCAACAGACTGAAAGCGATTTGAAAGCCAGACACACTGTTTTGGAGTAATTCAGTCAAAAATTACTCTATTTTGATTATTATATATATTACAGCGTTGGCCTCTTAAAAATCCAACCAATGTGATATTTCCTTTTTTTGCAATATTGTAGCCTGAATTGGCCGGTGCTGCATTTGATGCCAGGATTGGAACTCCTGCCCGTGTCATTTTGATGACCATGTCTGCAGGCATCCTGCCGCTATAGATTACATAGGATTTTGACAAATCGAAGTTGTGCAGTAGCCCATATCCGATGACTTTATCGACAGCCACATGGCGGCTGACGTCTTCTTTTACGATAAATTGGTCTTCGTATACGATTCCAGCTACATGTGTTCCTCCTGTTGCCTGCCAGATTTCGGCGTTATCCTTCAGTTCTTCAATTCTATCTATCAGCTCGTTTACATTGACCTGAAAATCGGATTCGACAGGATTGACATGTTTGATTTTGCTTCTCCAACCTCCTGCAGAATCTGAGCATAATACGGTTTCATTTGTTTTTAAAAGAGTATCATCAATTTCGGCATTGATTTGCACGCCGTTTACTTCTATTTTTTTAATGTCATCCATTGATTTTACCATATTTTCATTAAAAAGATATCCTACGGTAAATTCTTCAAGGGAGTCCTCTATTGCAGACAGGCTTCGGCTGATTTCGTTGTTTATTGTTAATGTGATTGTTTCATCCAGTACAACTTGCTCTTTTGCATTTTCAGCCTTACCATTTTTATAATTTATAGCATCAATTTCTTCGACTTTCATACTTTCTCCTCTGATATAATATATATCTATATTAATTTTAAATAAGGTTTCGATATTCCTTAATAGAATATGGATGATAGAAAATTTTAATATAATTTGTTTATATTATTATTAAACTAAATTATAATGATTTTTTTTAATATTTATGATAATTTAATTTGTTAATTTTATTTTAACTAATTTTTAATCATTTGATTTTTTAATAAATTATTTAAAATGTTATAAAAAAAGATATTCATTGTAAAATTATGTTGTGGTTGTCATGAATAAGAAAAGTAAAATTATTGTTGATATTAATTATTTTGGTCGTGGCAGGCATTGCAACTCATTTGTTTTTAACTCCTTCCAGTGTTCAGACAGAAGGATCTAAAAATATTACCGATATGGTGGCTAAAACTGTAACAGTTCCTGCTTCTGTTGATAATGTTGTTGCTACAAGCCCTCCAATGACTACTGTGTTGTATATGATTGCTCTGGATAAGGTAAAGGCGGTCAATTTCCACTGGACTGATGATGAATTGAAATATGTTCCGAGTCAATATGCCAATTATCCTGTTGTTGGAGGTTGGTATGGTTCACAGGAGGGCAGTTATGAAGAATTCATAGCTATTGGTAGTTTCAATTATTATTGTTCTTTTGGCTTTCGGTGGAATAATCAATGAATTTATCTTAAATGTGAAAGAATACTCCGACCTCTACAGGTCGGAGAGGTTCAATTCAAGAAAACCAATCAAATCAAAAGAATTGGAGGAGTTGGTCCGCAATATTTCATTTTCCAACAATGTTTCTCAAATGAAAGAAAATGTTGAAAAAAGTAATTTGTTTGATTTTCAAAAGAATATTCTAACTAGAATTGCAAACAATCATGACATCGGGCTGGATGCAAGAAAGGCTTTGGCCAGCGATTTGATTTCCAAATTCAGAAAACAATGGTATGAATCAGATTTGATAACAGTCGAAACACTTGCTGAGGCGGAATTGGAGACAATAAATAACTGGAAGTGAGTGTATGCTTAGAAAAAGAAGAAGAATATCCGATTCGGTTGATGACGATCCTATGGGAGGACTTAATAACCTTTCCGATGCAATGCTTGTGTTGGTTTTGGGATTTTTAATTTTTGCAATTTTGGCATTGTCCGTAAATCCCGATATGTTGGAAGATGCAAAATCCACAACTCAGGATGTTTCCACTGCAGATACTTTTCACAAAATTACACAGATGCAGGTGGAATTGAAGAGAGTGGTTACAACGAAATAGGTAAAGTTTATGAAGATCCGACTACTGGCGAATTAGTGATGGTTTCGGGTTAATTAAAGATTTTTAATTCGATTTACAGTTTAAGTTTATATCGATTTATTTTTTTTACTATTTTTTATTTTTTTGATGTAAAGATTATTTTCCAAATATTTAAATATTTGATATGTAAATTGATTATATTCGGTTTTTTTAAAATTATTTAAATAGTATGTAATTTAGTTTTACATTATATGCAACATTTTTTTATTAAAATTTATGTTTAAATTAGAAATATTATATTAAATAGAATAATAACAATTTAAATCTAAAAAAAAGAAACATTTTCGATGTGATAGTTAATTAATAATGATTTATCATTACATATTATATAACTTGATTATCCTATTTAAATATTTCTTTTGGAGATTGATAAGAAAGCCTTTTTATATATAAAAAATAAATATAATTTCATAATACTTTGGACTGTTTTATACAGGGATTTCATTAGTATTATAAAAAATTAATAAAAAAGGGAATAAGAGGTTGATAATATGAGTTCATCTTTTAAAAGTCCAGTTGATACCGCAAAAGCAATTTCCGGTACTGCTGGCGCAAAAGACTCTGCTAATATTGTCAATGTAATATTACTCTCCTTCTTAGCAGGAGCTTACATTGCATTTGGTGGATTATTAGCAGTAGTTGCAAGTGCAGGTATGTTAAAAGCAGGTGCGCCAATAGGTTTAGAAAAATTCGTATTCGGTGCAGTGTTCCCTGTAGGTTTGATTATCGTAGTACTCGCAGGATCTGAACTATTTACTGGTAACGTAATGTTCATGACCCTCGGTGTATTAGATGGTTCCGCTTCCGTAGGCGGACTCGCTAAAAACTGGGTAATCAGTTGGATTTTCAACTTTGTAGGTGCTTTATTCGTTGCTTATGTCCTTGCTTTCATGGGCGGAATTGTTCCTGCTGACCCAACAAACGCTATCGCTGCTAAAGCTATTGCAGTATCCGAAGCTAAGGTTAAATTAGACTTCGTAACCGCAATGATTAGAGGTATAGGTTGTAACTGGTTGGTATGTTTAGCTGTATGGTTAGCTAACGCATCCGACGATATCATCGGTAAAATCGTTGGTATTTGGTTCCCAATCATGGCGTTTGTATGTATTGGATTTGAGCACAGTGTTGCAAATATGTTCTTCATACCATTAGGTATGTTCTTAGGTGCTGAAGGTGTAAACTGGGGAACTATCATCATTAATAACTTAGTTCCTGTAACTATCGGTAACATCATCGGTGGAGCAATCTTTGTAGCATGTATCTACTGGTACACTTACCTCAAAGATTAGATTAGAAAACAAAAATTTTAAAGAAGCTTTTTAAAAGCTTCTTTTTTAAAATTATTATTTAAATAATAACAAATATGTTTTGGAGATTATAAAATGGTTGAAATTAAATATGTACCAACAATCTGTCCGTACTGTGGTACTGGTTGTGGACTCAACTTTGTTGTAAAAGACGGCAAAATTGTTGGTGTAGAACCTTTAAAAAGACACCCTGTAAATGAGGGTAAAGTATGTCCAAAAGGTAACTTTGGATATCAGTTTATTAATAGGGAAGACAGATTAACTACTCCTTTAATAAAAGAAAACGGTGAATTCAGAGAAGCTTCTTGGGATGAAGCATTAGACCTTGTTGCTAACAAACTCAAAGAAGTATCTGACGAAGATCCAAACAAAGTTGGATTCTACGCATGTGCTCGTTCACCAAACGAAAACATTTACATCACTCAAAAATTAGCAAGAGTAGCTTGTCAAACTCAAAACGTAGACCACTGTGCACGTATCTGTCACGGTCCTACTGTAGCAGGTTTGGCTAACACTTTCGGATCCGGTGCTATGACCAACGGATTTGACAGTATCAAAGAAGCAGACTACATATTCTGTATCGGATCCAACAACATGGAAGCACACCCATTGTTCGGACGTAAATTAATCCAAGCAAAACAAAACGGTGCTAAATTAGTTGTATTAGACCCAAGATTTACTCCTACTGCTAAAATTGCAGACGAATATGTACAATTTGAAACCGGTACTGACGTAGCTTTAATGAACGCAATGATTAAAGTAATCATCGACAAAGACTTACAAGATGACGAATTCATTGCAAACAGAACCAAAGGTTTCGAAGAAATGAAAGAAACCGTTCAAAAATACACCTTAGATATGGCTTCTGAAATTACTGGTATCAAACCTGAAGTAATCGAACACTTAGCTGTAGAATACGCATCTGCTGACAAAGCAGCTATCGTATACTCCTTAGGTATTACAGAACACTCCCACGGTGCAGACAACGTTATGTCCACTGCAAACCTTGCAATGTTAACCGGTAACATTGGTAGACAAGGTACTGGTGTAAACCCATTAAGAGGACAAAACAACGTACAAGGTGCTTGTGATATGGGTGCATTACCTTCCGATTACGTAGGTTACAGAAAAGTTAAAGACCCAGAAACTACTGCATGGTTCAACGACTACTACAGTGGATACGGATACGAAGTAAACTTACCTACCACTCCTGGTTTAACCTTAGTTGAAATGATGAATGCTGCTCACGCTGGAGACTTAAAAGTATTATACATCCACGGGGAAGACCCAGTTCTCTCTGATGCAGACGTACAACACACCAAAGAAGCACTCGCAAACTTAGACATGTTAATTGTACAAGAATGTTTCTTAACTGATACCGCACAATGTGCTGATGTAGTACTTCCTGCAGCAGGTTGGGGTGAACAAGAAGGTACCTTCACCAGTGGTGAAAGAAGAGTACAATGCTTACACAAAGCTCAAGAACCACCTGAAGGCGCATGGTTAGATTGGAAGATTATGGAAGAAATCGCTGTAAGAATGGGCGTACCAAGAGAATTATTCCACTACGAAACCTCTGAAGACATCTTTAACGAAATCAGAGAATGCGCACCTATCATGGCAGGTATGGACCGTAAAAGATTAGACACTCCAGAAGCACTTCACTGGCCTTGTCCTTCCGAAGACGACCCATGTCAACCATTAATGCACAAAGAAAAATTCGCACACCCTGATGGTTTAGGTGTCTTCCAAGCATTAGAACACAAAGGACCTGTTGAAACCGTAGATGAAGAATACCCATTATTATTAACTACTACAAGAATATTGTTCCACTACCACGCAGCAATGACCAGAAGATGTGAAACCTTATCCAATGAGGTAAAAACTGGATTCATCGAAATCAACACTAAAGATGCTGAAGCTAGAGGAATCATAAATGGTGAAGTTGTAAGAGCTTTCTCTAGAAGAGGAGAAATCGCAATTCCTGCTCGTGTAACTGATGACATCAGAGAAGGTATTGTAAACATTCCAATGCACTTCGTAGAATGTGCTGCAAATGTATTAACCAACTCCGATTCTTTCGACCCTAAATCCAAAATGGTTGAATTAAAAGCTTGTGCTATTCAAGTAGAAAAACTCCCTGAAGTATTAGAAATGAAAGGAGAAGTCTACAAAGATGGTACTGACACTGAAATTAAAGCAGAAAACATGTCAACTACTACCGTACAAGTAGGAAAATAAATGAGGAGTAGATTTAAATGAGCGCAAAAATTAACGATATGTACTACGCATACTCTGCTATTGAAGATATCAAAGAAAAAGGAGAATACGGTGGAGTAGTAACTACTATCATGAAATACTTATTAGAAGAAGGTATCGTTGACGGTGTTGTAGGTGTAACCCAAGGACACGATATCTATGATGGTGTACCAACTCTTATAACTGACCCTGCAGATGTTATTAAAACCGCTGGTTCAATTCACTGTGGTACCTTAAACATTGCTAAATTTGTATCCAAATACTTAGATGGTGCAAGATACATGAAACTCGCTGTTGCATGTAAACCATGTGATGCAATGACCATCAGAGAATTAATGAAAAAAGGTAAAATCATCGAAGATAACGTAATTATGATTGGTGTAAACTGTGGTGGAACCATGTCACCTGTTCCAACCATGAACATGATTAGAGATGTATACGAATTAGATCCTAAAGACGTTATCAAAGAAGAAATTGCTAAAGGTAAACTCATCATGGAAACCGCAGACGGGGAAAAAGGTTTCAAAATTGATGAATTAGAAGAACAAGGTATGGGTAGAAGAGAAAACTGTCAAAGATGTAATCTCAAAATCCCTTCCAACGCTGACTTAGCATTAGGTAACTGGGGAGTTATCGGCGAATTAGCTGGTAAAGCTACTTTCGTAGAAGTATTCTCAGAAACCGGTGCAGATGTCTTAGACAAAGTTATTGAAGCAGGTTTAATCGAAACCGCTGAACCTATTGAAAAAGGTATCAAAATCAGAGAAAACATCAACAACTTCATGCTTAAAGAATCTCAAGCTAAAAAAGATGTTGATTACGCTGGAACTACCGGAGATATTATTGACGTATTCTACCAATACGAAGATGAATTCTCAAAATGTATGAAATGTTACGGTTGCCGTGAAGCATGTCCATTATGTTTCTGTGAAGACTGCTGTCTTGAAGCAGAAGGTCCTGAATGGGTACCTGGTGGATACACTCCTGCAGCTCCATTCTTCCACTTAACACGTTTAGTACACATGGTTGACGCATGTACCAACTGTGGTCAATGTTCCGAAGTATGTCCATGTGAAATCCCTGTAGCTAAAGTATGGAGTACCGTAAACAACAAAGTAAGAGAAATCTACGGATACATCCCAGGTATGGGTAGTGAAGATCCACTTCCATTTACTGACCACGTATCCAAAGCTAAATGGTTATAATTGGGAATTTTTCCTATATTATACACCTTTTTTCTTTTTTTTTGAAACCTTGAATTAACAATGTTATATTTTTAATTAAAAAATAAAAGAACCTATTTATTAAAAGGTTCACGATTATTTATTCCATCCAGGAAAATTTCTTTTAGTCTTTCATCACTTTCACCATTCCTAATATGTGAAATTAATTCAACTAAATTATCATTTCTTAAAAGACATGGTTTGATTTTACCGTCAGGAGTTATCCTCAATCTGGAGCAATTTGCGCAAAAGGTAGAGTTATCAACAGGCTTAACTACCTCGATTTCTCCACCGTCTATGTAATATTTTTTACGTCCTTGCATAAACTTACGTTCATAAACCTCATCAGCTATATCAGCCAGCCTTTCTTCAATCATGTCTAACTTATAGTGGTAATCAGCACTGAATTTGTCATCATCACAGTTTTCACTTTCAATAAGTTCAATCAACTGAAGCACCATATTATTTTCTTTACAGAATTTAAACATATCCTTCACTTCATTTTGATTGATGTCTTTCATGATTACCATGTTGATTTTAACAGGATATAGACCAACTTCAACGGCTTTTAGAATTCCTGCTTTAGCAGATTCGAGGTAATCCTTTTTGGTAATGAATTCATATGTTTCACGATTTAATGTGTCTAGACTGACGTTTACTCTATCCAGTCCCGCATCCTTTAGGCCTTGAGCATATTTTTCAAGATAAGTTCCATTTGTTGTCATGGAAATATCTTTAAAACCAAGGCTGCCGATTTTTTCAACGATTTCGACAATGTCTTTTCTGATTAATGGTTCACCACCGGAAATCCTAATTTTTTTAACACCGATATTTTTTGCAATTTTACAGATTGTATATAATTCATCTGCGGTCATTTCCTGTTTTGAGGATACCATTCCGTCATGGTGGCAATATAGGCAGTTTACATTACATCTATTTGTTATTGTGATTCTCAGTGAAATGATGGGTCTTTGATAGTTGTCTTTAATAAATTCATCTGTCATGTTAATCTTCCACCCTGATTTCGATTTCGTTGATTTCTTCATCTATATGTAATGAGCTAATAATAGCATATATTGTCTCTTTAATGATTCCTGATGTAAATTCATTTACCATGACATCATGCGCATTGGTTTTTAGAATTATTTTAGATTTTTCTAGTGTTCCATTATTAATATCAGAAATTTGAATAAATATTGATTTTACATTATCTTCAGTTTTAATTGAGTTTATCATGGCTTTAATGGAATTTGAGAGGATATTTTTTGTAAATTTATTAATATATAATGATTTTTTGTTAATCAAAACAGAACACTCGTGATTTTCATTTTTTTGTGATGTTGAATTATTTGGGATGACTAATTCAATTTTACCTATTTTTTCAACATCATAGTCATCTAGGTTTAATGTGTTTATGATGCCAATAATGGTCTGTTTTAAATAGTCACTTACGAATCTGTTAAGCCCAACAACATGTTCATCGACAGATAGGTAACTATGCACGTAATCTAAATCATTGACACTTAAATTGCCTTCTCTAATTTCTTTGGCAATGGCTTCACCATTATTGAATCCACAGTTGTTTGCAAATAATGTATCAATTATATCATGACCTCTTTCTTCAATTAGATCGGCCAGTTCGCTAACTCCTTCCTCATCTATTGTAAATGAATCCACCTCGGCAATGGTGTATTCGTCTCTGACGTTAGGGGATGTAATTATTTTGGGATAGTTGTAGCTTTTAAATCCTTCAATTATTACAAAATCAAAGTTATCGAAGTGTTTTAACAAATATAAAATTCTGTTCAGGTCATGTTCCTTTCTAGCATTAAAGAATGTTGTTGATCCTACACCCACAACAAGATTTGCCCCTGCCTGTTTGTGTTTCCAGGTATCGGTATTTTCCTTGTCCATTTCAATGGAGTGGTGTGAATGTTTTATGGAGGCAACATTGTAGCCTCTTTTTGTCAACTCACTTATGACCTTGACGGTCAGTGATGTTTTTCCGGTATTTTTCTTCCCGACAATAGATGCGATTTTCATTTCATAATCCCCTATTCTAATATTGTATTTTTACATTAATAATACTATATTTTTTTATGATGTGTAGTTACTACACATTTTTTTGATAAAACTAAAAATTTTGCTATTTTTTATGTTTTTCCATGTTTTTTTAATACAATTTTATAATTTTTTATTACAAAATATACGATATAAACATTTTTTAACATCGAAAAGTAATATTTAAATGTAATATAACTAATTTTAATCATTTATTTTTTCTTATTAAGTATATTTTAATTTGTTATAAACTAAAATATCTTTTTTAAGCCATTATTTAATTTTTTTTGTTGTAGTATTCCCACAGTAGTATATAAAGATTGTGTTTTGATTCTAGTAGGCAAATATATTTATATAAGTAAACATATGTGTAATCATTACACATGGTGGTTCAAATGCCAAAACATATTGCATCTGGTTTGAAATATTTGGCTGCAGTCAAATTGAAAGATGCTGGTGAAAGTCACCAAGCGATTGCAAATGAGCTGGGAGTTGACAGGTCTACTATCTCACATTATTTGAACGGTAGTAACTTGTCTTGGAACTCAATCGATGTTGCAAGAACTATAACGGAACTTTGCCCGCGTGATTTTCTTAAAATGACTGAAGTTATTTTCACAGAACCAGAACAGAGTCGGAAAATTGTGAATATTTGCCAAGAAAGAAATTTCGAAGTAAATATAGAAGATTCTTGTATTGGTTGTGGCTTATGTGTAAATGCATGTACGATGAAAGCTATTAAATTAGAATCGTTAACGGCACATGCAGACTCCATACAATGTTGCGGTTGTCAGCTATGTAAAGATGAGTGCCCAACTAATTCTATAAAAATTTTGGAGATTTAATATGATTAGAAATTTAAAAGAAGTTAAAGACAACAACTTTGACATTACAAGGTCAGCGGAGGAAGTAAGAAATTTGTCTTTCAACGATCATGTTTGTCTTGGATGTGGAATCTGTGAATCCACTTGTCCTGTTGAAGCAATTACATTAAATGCAATTGCTCTCGATGCTCGTGTTGGTTTTGAAACTTATTTCAGTGGACACGACAAAATAGGTCAAAACATCAAAGAAGCTCCTGACATCCAAAGAATAAGCATCGATGAAAGCAAATGTGTATTATGTGGTATGTGCAGCGGATTATGTCCTGTTGATGCATTAGTATTAACAATCAATGATGTACCAATCCGTGAAATTGAAGCATATCCTCACTACAATGCTTTCTCAGAAATCGATGATGATGAATGTATTTACTGTAAAAGATGTGAAATTGCATGTCCTCGTGATGCAATCGTCATTGAAAGAGTATTGCCAAATCGTGCAGACTTAGTAACTGGTGAAATCGAAGTAAATGAAGATGACTGTATTTACTGTGGTGTATGTCAAGAATTATGTCCTGCAGAAGCTATTGTTGTTGATAGTGAAACTGGAAAAGAATCTATTGTTATTGACAAAGACAAATGTGTATACTGTCTCGTATGTAAAAAATCTTGTCCTACTAATGCTATTAAAGCACTTTGTAGAGCTTGTTCCTATGGTGAATATGATTTAGATCCTGCTAAAGCAGTAGTTACAGGAAACTCTGTAATCGACTCTGATGCATGTGTATACTGCGGATGGTGTGAAGGAGTATGTCCTACCGATGCAGCAAAACACAAAAAACCATTTGAAGGAACTATCGAAGTAGATCAAGACAAATGTCAAGCTTGTGGTGCTTGTGTAGATATTTGTAGTTGTAATGCTTTAGCATTCCCTGTATCAACTGGTCCTGGTTCTAGAATGGAACATGTCATTGCTAATGCTGATTACTGTATTAAATGTAAAGCATGTGCTAACGCATGTCCTAACGAAGCTATTACAGTAGTAAGAACCGAAATTGATCACACTCCTACAAACTCAGCAACTTGGAATGAAGCTTTAGACGCTATTAAAAACTAGGTGATTATATGGAACTTAAAGTTAATCAAGATAATTGTTTAGGATGCGGGATTTGTGTAATCG
>NZ_CAMVTE010000011.1 GCF_947170395.1 uncultured Methanobrevibacter sp.
AAATTCATCTCCGACCTACAGAGGTCGGAGTATTCTTTCACATTTAAGATAAAAATATCATTGAGGTTTGAATATAATGGCAAGGCATCAAGTATCACTGATGATTAACAGTACTTTCTATGACATGTTCGCCGAATACCTGCTATTCATCAAAGAAATCTATCCGGAACTACAAAAAATCTGTCAAAAACACGATATTGACCTGATATACAGGGATGTGGCCTTTTCAGTTCCCAAAGAATCCTTCAATAGGGGAATAATACTGCAGGATCTAAGATACATAGATGAGGACAGGACATTCTTCATATGTTTCAGAGCCCAGAAGCTTGGCTGGAGGCCTTGTCCGGTCGATGTTGGACGTATGGTGCTTAATGAATATCCCGAAACTGTTGATTATATCTGCAACGTCTCAATTACAGAGCTTGCAATTATGCATGCGCTCAGGCCATTTGCCAAATGTGTTGATGGAGAAATTACACAGCTTCCACCAGTAAAACACTCTCTTTTTTATTTCAGAAAGCCCGATTATCTTGAAGGCCTGAGTGATGAGCAGAAAAAGGAATATGTGAACCTATCTAATGGAAAGGACAAGGAAGTTCTTGATTTGGAAATTGCTAAAGCAAAGGATTTGATTTTCGACACCAAGGAAGAATTCGAAGACAATGATGAGTGTGACTGCTACATTGACATCAGGGAATATGATTCAAAATGGAGCGATGATTTAAACCAGAAGGACATGATGATGGAATATGTCCGTGAATATGAAAAAATCAACGGGGTTTCTCTCGATTACTTTGTAGGAATTCATAAGGAGTATGTCTGCGAAAAATCCCATGGCGGGCTGTGCGATTTGACCTATGAAAATACAGACCTTAAAGAAGTCATTATTGAAGATATTCTAAATGCACTGAAAATCGAGTTTCCGGAAAACTTCGCATGATTTGAAAGTTTGCTGTCAAATTTTTGACTCCCTCATGCTACTTTTTTTTCAAATGCAGGAGTGTTGGAAGAAATTATCTGATTTTGAACATTTTAATTTTCTCCTTTTGATTTTTAATGACATTTAAATTCAATTTTTAAAGACGGATGGATTGAAAAAAGAAATCAGGAGCTGACTTTTTGACAGTCCAAATTAAATCAACTTTTTATATTATTGTTTTTATATATTTATATAGGGATTATTATGGATATCAACAATCAGCAAGAAACTTTGGAAAGGCCTTTCATAGCTTATGACGGTGATGAACGTTATATTTTTGTGAGTTATGCTCATGCTGACAGGGAATTAATATTTCCTGAGATTACAAAGTTTCATGATGAGGGATATCCAGTCTGGTATGATCAGGGCCTGACAGCAGGTCAGGAATGGGATGAGGAAATTGAGGAAGCCCTGTTGGGTGCATCATTATTAATCGTGTTCATATCCAAGAATTCCATGGCCTCCACCAATGTCGTTGATGAGATAAAATTGGCATTGGAGGAAAAGATTGATGTTGTTCCCATTTATCTTGAAAAAACCAAACTGGCTAAGGGCTTGAAGCTGCGCCTCAGCAATAAACATGCTATTTTTAAATATAACATGCCGGAAAAAGAGTATTTGTATGACTGTTTTAAAGCTTTCAACAAAGCTGAAATACCTCAGATAGAATTTGATGAAGTGCTTGAAGAAAGCGACGATGTTGATGAAGTTAAAACTGGCGATGATTCAGATTTTAATCCTAAAGATGTTCCTCATTCTTATAGGGGTAATGAACCTTATATCTATGTCAGTTACGCTCATCAGGATTGGGATAGTGTTTTTCCAGACATCAAATGCTTCAATGAAATGGGTTATAATGTTTGCTATGATGAGGGTTTGTCAGCCGGTTTTGAATGGGGAGATATCATTGCCGATAAAATAATGAACTCTTCTTTAGTAGTTGTTTTTGTTTCTAAAAACTCAATGGCATCAAAACAAGTTCAGAATGAAATCAGGTTGGCTGTCAGTGAAAATATTGAAGTATTCCAGATTCATATTGAGGAAACGGAATTGCCTTCAGGGCTGAAGTTGCGTCTGGCCAATATGCATTCCATCTCCAAATATTTGATATCCCAGAAGTATTATCGCGCAGAATGCCGAAAAGCTTTTGAAAATGCTCTTCATAATTATGGGGAAAATGATATAATTGAAAGGATGTCTGAAGCTACGATGAAAATACAAGAAAATGCACTTGCAGAGGCATACCGCAGAGAAATTAGCGAAGGAAGAATTCCGGATGAATTCTTTCAAAGACGGGATTATATTTTTAAGATGAAGCCTGCATATGTTAAGACCGCAAGAGATACATTGACAGCTTTAAATTCATGTGATTTTGATGTTGTTGACATTTCCGATGACGGAATTGCTGTTGAAAGTTTTTCAGACATGCAATTGGATTATATGGCAAGATGCATTCATGATTTATGGTGCGAAGATAAAATAAATGAGGGCTGGACATACGGCAGTGAAAAAAATACGGAAAAGCTGACAACTCCATATCTGGTTTCTTGGGAACAGATGCCTCGTGAAGTACAGCAATATGATTTGGATCAAATGAGGGATGTCTTTGACATTGTCAAGTTCGCCGATTTGAAAATAGTGAACAGAGGCAGCGATGATTCTGGAAAAAAAGAAGATTCGTCATTAAAAAGATTCAATATTTTCAGAAAACGAAGATAGCCATTAAAATGTTTTTTGAACATTTATTCTTATTTTTTTTTTAACTGAACATTTTTTTACTATATTATATTTTCTAATTCGTTAAATTAAACAAAAAATCACCATTTTTAAGTTACTTTTAAATATCTTGTTAAATATAGTTATTAATACTTAAATTGTTTTAAGTGTAAATTCAAAAAATTGTGTGAAAAATATGACAAACGAAGATTTTGCAAAAAAAATTAAAGATATCAGAGAAAGACAAGACATGTCTATAGAAGATCTGGCCCAGAGAAGCGGCGTAAAACAGGAAGTCCTTGAAGCTATGGAAGCGGGAGAAGTAATTCCGTCACTCACTCCACTTACCAAAATGGCAAGGGCATTAGGAGTAAGGTTAGGTACATTTCTGGATGACACACCAGAACTCGGACCTGTAGTGACCCGTGGGGGAAAGACAACAAACTCACTTTATTTCTCCGGCCGTGAGGATGTTACAAACGCAACAAACCTTGAGTTCCACTCATTAGGTGCAGGCAAAATAGACAGAAACATAGATCCTTTCATGATTGACATAAAATACGAGGAAGGCGAAAAGGAACTCTCCTCACATGAAGGCGAAGAGTTCATCTACGTTCTTGAAGGTGAAATTGAAGTCATCTACGGAAAGGATACTTTCACAATAGGTGAAGGGGACACAATATTTTATGACTCAGCCGTTCCGCATCACCTGCATGCAGCAAGTGAAAACGACGCTAAGATATTAGCTGTACTCTACACTCCATACTGAGGTTGTTGATATGAGTAAAATAACTTTTAAGCCAAGCATTGACAGATATCACACAGCAGACCTGGATTTACATTTGAACTTGTTGCAATTGGAATTGCATTAATGATTTGCATTTTGGTAAAAGTTATTTTATAAAATATTTTGAGGTGAAAGAATGTCTGAATTATTTACAGAATTACCGCTCGGAAAGTTTTTCGAGTCAATGGTTGAAAAGCAACCAGATCATGAGTTTATCGTTTATCCGGATAGAAATTTAAGATTTACATATAAGGAATTTGACGAAAGAGTAGACAATCTCGCAAAGGGAATGCTCGCTATAGGAATTGAAAAAGGAGACCACGTCGGAATATGGGCAAAAAACGTCCCTGAATGGCTGACCTACATGTTTGCAACCGCAAAGATAGGTGCAACAATCGTTACTGTCAACACAGCTTACCAGTCCCATGAACTTGAATACGTGCTCAAGCAGTCCGACATGAAGGCACTGGCAATGACAGACGGGTTCAGGGATACAAGCTATTTTGACATCATCCACGAACTGGTTCCTGAGATGAAAAACTGCGCAAGGGGAAACCTTGTATCAGAGAAGTTTCCTCGATTGAAATTCATTTTCCACGTTGGTCAGGAAAAGCACCGTGGAATGTACAATACAAACGAGCTCCTGCTTTTGGGAATGAACTATGACGATGAGGAATACCAGAGTGTCAAGGATGCCGTCACACAGCATGACGTAATCAACATGCAGTACACATCAGGAACTGAAGGGTTCCCGAAAGGGGTAATGCTTACATCAAGAAACATTGTCAATGACGGCTATTATATCGGAGAGAACATGAACTACACAGCCGATGACAGGCTTCTTCTCCAGGTGCCTCTTTTCCACTGTTTCGGTACAGTTTTAGGGGTCATGGCTGTAATCACCCACGGTTCAACCATGATTATGCTTGAGGAATACGACCCTCTTCTTGCCATCTCTTCAATCCAAAAGGAAAAGTGCACATCAATCTACGGAGTTCCTACAATGTTTATCGGAATGATGAACCATCCTATGTTTGAAATGTTTGACATGAGCTCACTGCGTACCGGTATCATGGCAGGTTCCACATGTCCGGTCGAAACCATGAAGGACGCCATTGAAAAGATGAACATGAAGGAAATCACCAGCGTATATGGTTTGACCGAAGCTGCTCCGGGCTTTACACAGACCAACGCTTCAGATTCATTCGAGAAAAAGATCAACACTGTAGGGCGTAAGTTCCCCAACATTGAAGTTAAAATCGTCGATCCAGAAACCGGTGAGGAAGTGGGCGTAGGCGAACCCGGCGAGATAATGTGCCGTGGTTTCAACGTCATGAAGGGATACTACAACATGCCTGAGAAAACCGCAGAGACAATCGAGCCTGACGGCTGGCTTCACTCAGGAGACCTTGCAACAGTCGATGAGGACGGCTACTACTCAATTGTAGGACGTATCAAGGACATGATTATCCGTGGAGGGGAAAACATATATCCTCGTGAGATTGAGGAGTTTCTCTTTACCCATGAATGCGTACAGGACGTTCAGGTTGCAGGAATCCCTGATGAAAAGTACGGTGAAATAGTCGGTGCGTTCATCATCAAGGAAGATGGCTTTGATGAGGTAACCGAAGCGGATATCCGTGACTTCTGTATAGGTTCCATTGCAAGATACAAGGTGCCTAAATACGTATTTTTCGTTGATGAGTTCCCTCTTACCACAAGCGGCAAGATCCAAAAGTACAAGCTTGGGGATTTGGGTTTGAAATACCTTGATGAAAGACGTGAAAGAGGAGAATTATAATTCTCTTCAAATTACTTTTTTTTATAATTTTCTTTCAAAAAACGAAAGGTTTATATATTAACTAAAAACATAATTATAATTGTAGTCAAAATTTAGATATAATTAACCACACCATTATATCGACGAAAACTGTCTCTATACGAATTCAACCTGTCAGGGAGATGATAATAATGCCACAAATGTATAAAACTACTGCATGGAGCGTAGTGTTCTTTTAGGATTATCAGTTGCTTAATTGGGTAATCAAACTTAAAATAATCTTTTCACCACTGATTAAGCAACTTTTAATATTTTCACATAAGTAAACTGTAGTGGAATTCGCAAACTTACCTGCCAATGTAAGTTAACCGTCATCATTTAGAGGAAAAAATATGGATAATGTTGCAGATAATAAGTTAAATGTTAAAAGGACAGTTGAAAGGGCCATCAATGGCCATCCGGAGTTTCATTTCTTTGTCGATGAACTCACATCAGACGATTACATGCCGACATATGCGGGCATGGCCGATGAGAAGTACACATACACGGAGATGGACGACGGATTTTTCGAATTCATAAACCGCAAAATAGCATCAGATGGAATATATCTCAGAATCTGCTATCTCACAGGTGAAAGTATAGGCAATGAAGCCGTATTCACCATTGAAATTGCAGGCTCAGAAAAGGTATTCAGGACAACTGAGCTTGACAGCGTTGTGGTTGTTGAAATGGCCGATTATGGAATCAGAATAAGGGGCGATGAGATAACCTTCGGCACAACCGTCGAGGGGGGATGCGAGCATACCCCTTACTTTGCCGAGTTCGGATCCAAAAGGGGCAATGAGACATACCTGTCTTTGGAAAATCCCCTCAACCGATTCATAATGGCTTTGATGGAGGAATTCCTGAAGGTGTAAGTAATTTGCACCTAAGATTTTTTGTGGAGGTGAATATGAAGTAATCCTAACATAACTTTTCAATCGAAGTTGAATTGAGATATTTGAGGTTCATATGTTAGATTTTGAAAGATTCACACAAGAAATTATTGAATTTACAACAAAAGAGACATTAAAGGCAATTGATTGGGGTGTCCTTGATTTGGGACACATTGAAAACTTTGAACTTAAAAAAGTTCTAATTGTAATTGAAAGGCAGCTGACACTGGAGCTTGAAGAAAACTACAGATACAACACAACAGGTATCTTCAGGGTCTTTCGGGCTTGCGGGTTATGGTGCTATGCTGAATATAATTATGTAATCAGGGCGGAAAGCCTGTGTGATTTGAAAAGGATTGTTGAAGGTCAAAACCGCATATGGTATGTCTTTGACGAGGTCCTTTTGAAGGAAATATGGAGGTAGACGTGTTAAACTTAAGGGAACTTGCGAAATTTGTGTTCATGATCGGATATCTGCTGGTGTGTGTTGCATTTGCAAACATGCTGGTTTAGGAGGTGATGATATGGTAGTTTGTCCTAACTGCGCCAAAAAGCTGAGGGATAATTTCAGCTATTGCAGAGTTTGCGGATGTGAAATAGCCGGTGAAAATCCGGCAGGACATCCAACTGAAATATTGAATGTATTTCACGACGGTGATGAGTTCATATATCTCTTTTGTGAGAGGGGAAACCAGGTGGTATTGAGATCATCGTCGATAGAGGATTTAAAGTCCCAGGCCAAATTAAAAAGGTATCCGTGGATTTTAAGGGATAGGGATAAAATCAGCACTGATTTTCAAAGTGCCGGTGAAATCCAAAGCCCGAACTGACTGTTATAACGGTTTGGTCATGTTTTTATTTCACTCCTTTTTTTTCATGGCCTGACCGTATAATATTTTTAGGGGATGTCGCCAAATATAATATCAATGACTTTTCTAGACATCCCCGATGATTTGATTTTAAATAAAACCGATGATAAAACCGAATACGGATTCGGTCTGACTGTTTTTGCTAATGACGATAAGCTAAGGTTTCAAATTGGGGATGAATCAACCTCATGGATTGGTTTCGGCGATGGATTTTTAAAAAGAATCAGATTTGGAATGCTTAACCGCTGCTTTTTGGCAAAACATCTCCAAAAGGAAATCGAGATTAAAAACATTCTGGATTCAGGACGTGGCTTTCTTGAGCGCGAAAGCTATTTAAAAGCCATTGAATGCTTTGATGAGGTAATATATTACGATAAAAACTATGGCGAAGCGCTTCTTTTAAAGTCTAGGGCGCTTTTTGGCCAAAGACATTTTGTAAAGGCTTTAAGGTATTACAAAAAAGCAATACGTGCAGATGCCAACCTCAAAGACATTGACTATCACAAGCTGCTTTTGAAAAAATCCTCCAAGGAGCGTGACGGCTTTCCAAAAATCAAGCTCCAGATATTCACCGGCGATGAGTATTTCTCACGCAGAAATTACCAGATGGCCATTGAAAACTACAACAGGGCACTTGAAAATCCCTCCGCCTTCAAATCAAAGATTCTCTACAAGCTTTTAAACAAAAAGGCAACTGCTCTTTTTCACCTTTCAAGGTTTGACGAGGCTCTTGAATGCTTTAAAAGATCACTTGATTTTCGAAGCAATGATTATGCACATTACATGTGCGGTTTTTGCGAGCACTCCCTGGGTTTGCCTTTGGATGAGGGCTTTAAAAGGCCTCTTGATATCACCAAATCCCAGAAGCTTTGCCAGGCACTGATTTTAAATGAATCCAAATTCCACGCAGATGCAATCATATGCATAGATGACCTGCTTGAAGGTCATTTCGCCTGTGACAAAATCCATTTCATCGCACTTTCATGCAAGATATCTGCAATGGAATCTCTTGGTATGGATGTACAAAGGGAAATTGATTTGCTTGAGAGATTATGACATACGAAATTATTTATAACATTTTTTAGATATTTACTTGTATGGGACTATTTGACAAGGTATTTAAAAAAAGCCATAAGGTCTATATAAGCTATGATGACAATGACCTGGACATTGCAGATGACGTCTGCAGAGCCCTTGAGGCCAATGATATTTACTGCTGGTATAAAGACAGGGATATGGATAATGCTGGTTCTATTGGTGAGATTATAAATGCATTGGAGAAATCCAAACTCCTTGTTGTGATTTACTCAAAAGATTCGCTTAATTCCAATTTTGTTCAAAACGAAATTGATACGGCATTTTCAAGGGGCATTCCCATACTGTCTTATAGAATTGACGAATCAGACCTCGAAGGAGGTTTGAAATTCTTTTTAAGAGGTCAATATTGGGTAGATGCATCCGCAATTCCTAAAGGCAAGTTGGATAAGCTTGCAAGTGATGCCTCAAAGCTTTTAAAAAACATTCCTATACCGTCAGGATTCGCACCTGACAGTCCGGAACCTATGGGCGGCGGTGAAAATCATGTATTCATTTCATATTCAAGTGTTGACAGCAAAATTGCCGATGAGGTTTATGCGTTTCTTTTAAAAAATGATATAAAATGCTGGATGGCTCCCCACAGCATTGAAAGCGGTCTGAGTTATACTGAACAGATTGCAAAAGCAATAGACAATGCTAATCTTGTGGTTCTTATAGGTACAAAATACGCTTATGAGTCCAAATATGTCAAACAGGAAATAAAAATGGCTTATCGGAAAAGCAGCGAGATAATCCATTATATGGCCGATGACATTTTTCCGGAGGATGAGATGGGATTCATGTTAAACAATTGCTATACGCTCGATGCGTATTCCCATCCTGATGGCCGTCTCGACGGCCTCCTGGGTGACATAAAAATATTATTGAAGAAGCAGGACAGTTTGGATTTGGCAGATGAGACAGCTGCCACTCAAAGCTATGAATCATTCAGCGAAGATTATGATAAAAGTCTCTTTAAAGGATTGAATTTCTACATTGCTTATGATGATGAGGATTCATCAGTTGCCGAAGATGTCTGCAGTGTTTTTGAGTCAAACGGCATTAAATGCTGGATGAAAGGCCGTGACGTTGGTGTGGAAAATCTTACTGATAAGATATTTGATGCGATAAACAGAGCGGATTTGATGGTGCTTATATCCTCAAGACATTCCAATAATTCCAATTTCATTGCCACTGAAGTTAACCTTGCGTTCACATCACAAGTTCCGATGATCATCTTTAAAATAGATGAATCCGATTTCGGAGCTATTGAATTTTTTGTTGCAAATAAACGCCAGATTCAGGCATCAAACAATCCGTCTGAGAAATTCAAACAGCTTTTCGATGATTCCTTAAAGATTTTAGACATTAAACCGGACCCAAAACCTGTGAGCGTGCCGGAACCTGTTTTGGATGATACATCATCTTTAAAAAAGCCTTTCAAAGCTTACAGTGGTGATAAGCCGTTCATTTTCATCAGCTATGCCCACAAGGATGCTGCACTGGTGTTTGGAGATATCAAAAGATTTCATGATGAGGGCTATCCGATCTGGTATGACCAGGGACTTACTCCTGGCCAGGAATGGGATGATGAAATCGCCCAGGCATTAATAGACTGTTCCCTTCTGGTTGTATTCATTTCCAGAAATTCCATGGCTTCCAAAAATGTTCAGGATGAAATCAAGATGGCCCTAAACAGGGACATTGACATTGTACCGATTTATTTTGAAGAGGCAAAGCTTCCTCCGGCACTGGAATTGCGTCTGAGCAACAAGCACGCCATCATGAAATATATGGCCCATGATTCCGATTACATCGACGAGTGCTTTAAGGCATTCAGAAATGCAAGGATAGATAAGGTCCGCTAGGTTAATTATATATGCCTAAAAATTAAACTATTTTTATGGGATTATTTGACAGGGTTTTAGGAAAGAACAAAAAGCAAGATGGTGAAAGGCATACTCAGGTGAGTTTTGATGATAACAGCCCCGGCGGGCATGATATTTTCATATCATATTCCACTAGGGATAAGGACATTGCCGATGCCGTCTGTCATCTTTTGGAGCAAAACGGTCATGAATGCTGGATAGCTCCAAGAAATATCAAATCCGGTGAAAACTATGCTCCTCAGATAAATGATGCGATAAAAAGTGCAAGGCTTTTTGTTTTAATATATTCAAGAAATGCTCAGGAATCTAATTTTGTAAAAAATGAAGTTGGAATTGCCTATCAAAATGGAATAGCTCTTCTACCGTTTATGATTGATGAGTCTCTTCCTGAAGATGACTTTAAAATCTATTTAAAAAACATACATTGGATTTCCGCATTTCCAGATGTCGAAAACCATTTTGAGGAGCTAGTATTGACTGTTGAGCAATTATCAAAACCTTCTGAAATTCAGACTGCTTCTCTTCCGGCCTATCAGCAGGACCATATCCACATAATATATTCCACCCGAGACAAACAGATTGCCGATAGGGTCTGTTATGATTTGGAGCAGAACGGTTTTCGATGCTGGATTGCCCCTCGTGACATTCTGGCAGGTAAGAACTATGCCATTCAACTCAATGATTCAATAAAAAACGCATCTTTGGCTCTTCTGATTTTTTCCAAACATTCGATGGAATCGGAGTTTGCAAACAACGAGGTATCCGTAGCCTTTGAAAATAATGTTCCGATTATTTCATTTAAGATTGACGATCACATGCCTGAAGGCAACATGAGCTTTTATCTCACGTTCCAGAATTGGCTTGAGGCATATCCTGATCCGGAAAGAGTTTTACCGACACTGGTAGAGGATGTTGGCAAATTATTGGATTTGCGCAAAAGCGAATCTGATTTGAAGGTTTTAAATGACAAATCATCCTTAAATGAATGCATTGATGAAATTAAAAATATGGATTTTGCCCGTTTCAGGACAATGCATGATAACCGCCATCTTGGAGGCGTTAAGATTTTCATATCCTACAGCGAGCATGATGCGGGTCTTGCAGAGGAAATGTGCCGTGGTTTTGAGGCTTTAAACGCTCAATGCTGGTTTAAAGACAGGGATTATATGGGCGGTGATGCCTCCCAAATTATTCATGCAATAGATGAGTCCGATTTGATGATTGTGATATATTCCGGACATTCAAAGGATTCAGGCTTTGTTGCAAGTGAGGTTAATATTGCATTTAAAGAGGAGATTCCTATCTTTGCTTTTGCAATCGATGAATCCGAGCTTGACGGAAATCTCAAGTTCTTTTTGGAAAACAAGCAATGGATTAATGCTTATCCTGACTGTCACGCCAAATCACAACAGCTGTTTTCGGATTGTCTAAAGCTGTTGGGCACAGAGCAAAGTTCCGGTGAGGCGGATGATTCATCCCTTCTTAAAAAACCTTTCAAGGCATACAAGGGCGACGAGCCGTTCATTTTCATAAGCTATGCTCACAGGGATGCCCAACTGGTATTTTCCGAAATCAGACGTTTCCATGATGAGGGCTATCCAATCTGGTATGACCAGGGCCTTACTCCAGGCCAGGAATGGGATGATGAAATAGCTCTGGCGCTTATCGGATGTTCTCTGCTTGTCGTTTTCATTTCCAAAAATTCAATGGCATCAAAAAATGTCCATGATGAAATCAAGATGGCCTTAAACAGGGACATTGACATTGTTCCGATATACCTTGAAAAGACGGAACTTCCTCCGGCACTTGAGCTTAGATTAAGCACCAAACAGGCAATCAGAAAATACAATTACGATTCGGATGATTACCTTTCAGACTGTTTCAAGGCATTCGACAAGGCAGGAATTCCAAAAATTGATTTCAATGATGATTAGCCTGACTTTTTTCGGCAAAATATTTATATCTTGTTATTAACATAATACACATTAGGTGTTAAAATGGATGACGAGATGTTAGTAAAATTGGCTTATATAAATATTTCTTCCTACAGGGCAAAGGCCACAAAATCACTTAAGGATACCGTAAAGACTCCAACCGAGGTTTCAAAGGATACAGGAATCAGAAGAAACCACATATCAAAGGTTCTTCGTGAGCTTAAGGAATCTGGCGTGGCCGAATGCATCAACGAGGAGGCGCACAGGGGAAGGCTTTACAGGCTTACAAGCATCGGCGAAGAGATTGTTGATGATGTTGTTCCCCACGAAAAATAGATAAAATGAAGTTTTCGGGATTTTTGAACGTTTATCTGATGGATGATTTGAGCTGGAAGTATGTCTTCGGCGAAAAGTCACATGCTGCAGACAATCTTAGGGACCTGGAATTTCTGGTCAGAATGCACGGACTTAAATGGTCTGTTCTGGATGAGGATTTGGCCCGCAGGTCTCTTGAAGAGGACAGGGCAAACTTCGCGGGCTTTCATAAGGTCTACCGTGACGGCGAGTTCTGGTGCTACAGAGGCTCTGATTTGAAATCGCACAGCCTTCAGACATTAAAGAAAAGAGTTTTTGACTGTAATCTTGACTGGAAGGTGACAGATTCTGAATTGGCCGATATAAACTGGAAACTTGATTTGCGAAAGTTCAAAAAGAGGTGATTGAGTGGGAATATGTCCGAGATGCGGCAGCTTTGTCGATGAGGGAGAGCCGTACTGTTCCGATTGCAGTTACGTTTTCTCATCTTCGCAGGATGACTTGGATCATGACCGTGACAGACTTGAGGAAGTTTTAGGCGATTGGGGATATGACATGTATGATTTTGAAAATGACCTGATTGATCCCGATGATCTTGAAGAGATACTAGACGAAATACGCTTCTAGATGTCTCAGTTGAGATTTCTAATCACCAGAGTGTCGTTTCTCTCAAAAGCATAGGCCTCCTGTAAGAGAATATGATTGTTTTTTTCAAACCATCTGCAGAAGACGTCTTCAAGAATGTCCTTTCGCTCGGGGGATGTGAATACTGTAATTAGAATCTCATCATAAGTTCTTTTTTTCCAGTGGCTTTTGACATTTTGTGTATAAAATCCGTCAAAGCCGTTTTCGTTGAGGTTTTCAAACAGTTCATCAATGACCGTTTCGATATTTATGGGAATCACTTCTTCTTTTTCAAATTTGTACAGCGGAATGTGGAGAACATACTTTTCACTTAACATCAAAATCACCTGATGGAAATTGTTATTAACTTGATAATAGAAATATATGATTTAGATATAATTTAAATTCAGTGATATAAATGCATTTTGAAAATGAACTTTATGTGTTAAAAGGAAGAATTGAAAAGGCTCAGGACATTGAAGAGCTTAACTACTTGAGACTGACAAACGAAAAGAAATACTGGTGGACCAGCATATTCGTTGTAGGACTTTTCTATGCATTGAACGGTGATGTGGGAAAGATGATCATTTCCTGGATTCTATCAGTTTTCACATTGGGAATATACGGATTGTACATAATCTACACCAGTTATAAGGATGAAGAGGAGTTCAACAACCAGATGGAATACTATATTCTGCAAAGGACCAAGGAACTGAAAGGAAATGCCGGTACAACTTCCCGTGCAAGCCCTCAAACCAATCAGGAAACAGTCATTCCTGAAGATACCTTTAACTGTCCAAGTTGCGGATTTGAACTGTCCGAATCACTCAAGTTCTGTCCAAACTGCGGAAGCAAGGTGGAACCTCCTAAAGACCAGATTAACTTCTGTACCGAATGCGGTGCCAAGGTAAAGCCTGAAGCAAAATTCTGCCATGAATGCGGAAACATACTCAACGATGAGGAAGTTAGCGACGTTGAGTCAGAACCAATCGAAATCGAGCCGACACCACAGATTGAAGCCACCGAGACAATCCAGCTTCCAGGTCCGGATGACGGCGAGTAATAATTCTTTTAAATAGTCCTTAGGGGCTATTCTTTTTTAATATTTCTTTTTTTTGATAAGATTAGTTGAAATCTTAATGTATTATGTTTTTTTTAAATTGCAGGTTTATCTAAAATCATTGGGTTTTGTTTTAAAAAAATAAAAATAGAAAAACCTTAAGATGTGGGACTTAAAGCTTTCTTTTAAGTTGTTCAATATGGTCGATGGACAAACCGGTCAAACGGGAAATAACCTCCACATCGATTCCTTCCCGAAGGGCATTTTTGGCAATTTCTATATTTCTCTCGATAATGCCGTCGGCTTTTCCATCGAAATAGTACACATCGAATCCAGGGCCGTGTTGTGAAATGATTTCGGCAATCTTTGGATTTTCTGTTTCCGGTATTAACATTTGAACCATACCTGACAATTCTTCCTTAGCAAAAAATCTTTTAAGCACGCTTATTTCGCAAAGTATAATGTCATTTTTGAAATTATCATCTGGAATATTTGCATTGGCAATCAAAAAGCAAATAACTCTCATTAATGCTTTAATTGGCATTTCAATATCCATATCTGGCAATATTAGTAAATCTATTGCCTCTTTGTTGGATAATTCCTCATGTGTTATTACTTTGTTGATTAAAGTACTTAAAATTTCTTCCCCATTCATTTCTTGGGTAAAGATGAAATCTGGATGAAAGTTAATATTGAACTTTATTTCCACATTTTTCTTTCCCCTATTTGGATTGCTGGTATTGATTACGCCAGTGCGTATAGGATATCCATTGTTATTTTTATCGCAACGTAGGGATTCGTGATAATCAAACATATTTTCCAAATTATCCTCATAAACGGGGTATGATTGAAATTCAACATCCCAAATACAGTCATCTACTTTGCAAGTAATATCTCTTCTTTTTGCACTAATCGGTATTTCAGTATCAAGAAATGATATGTTTTCACCTTTGCCAAAGAAGTATCTGTGAAATTCAATTCCTAAACGCTTGTACATGAATTTATAAGATTTGTCAGTAGGTTGATGAATATTTTTACCCATAACAATTCTTACAATAATTTTAATCTCAGCTAAGATTAAATGTCTAGACAATCCATATATTGTATTTCAAAGTATTTAAATCGTTTAGTTAGAAATTAAAGCAATTTATGGTAGATAAATCAATATTGTAGTGAGATATGATATTTTTCATAAGGTAAAAAAATTATGTGGTTGAGCAGGTTAGGTGTTGTTTTCGATAATGAATGTTAAAAAAAGGTAAAATTGGGATTTATGATAATTACTTTTTGATGTAATATATATCATACATCGATTATAGGGTTATGGAGACTCAAAGAAAAAATAAGTTGGTTTTTAAAAACTGTTTAAGAGGTGATGGTTGTGACAGCAATTGCTATATTTGTCGCAGGATTATATAAAACTTTTGTTTTTGTGCAACTTTTATATGATTTATGTTACAAAATATGTATAGAAAAGGTGATATGATGGAGAAAAACAGACTGATAATTATTGCATTGGTAGTGGTTATAGTTGCCCTTCTGGCCGGCGTGGCGGTGATGATGTCAGTAACCCCGAAACAGAACACCGTTTTGACCTTTGAAGGCGAAGCCACAATAACCGAAGGCGGTTCAATCAGAATTCATCTCACAGATGAAAACGCAACTGCCATTTCAAACCAGACTGTAAACATTACATTTACAGACGCTAACAGGACAGCCTCATACTACTCAGTGGTAACAGATGAAAACGGAACAGGCGAACTTAAGCTTGACAAGGCCGCAGGAGATTATAATGTGACTGCAAGCTATGGCGGAAGCGACAAGTACAACCCTTCAAATGCAACCGAAGGCTTAACAGTTGAAGCGGAAGTGGTTCAGGCTCCTCAGCCGGCACAGTCATCAGGAAATGAACTGTATTATGATGCTGACATTAACGTTTACTACAACAGCGACGGCGTAATTGTTGATCCCGACGGATTGCACGGTCAGGGAGTTGGAACAAGCTACCGTGAGGCACGCCAGCATTACGAATCCGGAGACGGAATGGAATAGATATTTAAAGTAGGTGATAATATGGTAAAATATTGTAGAAACTGCGGGTCTAAGCTCAATGACGATTCGGTTTTCTGTGACGAATGCGGAACCAGAATCGGCGAAGCATCACCCGGCATAAACAGCCTCTTTCAGTCATACAAAATCGACATGATGGAAGGGGAATTTGTAATAAGACAGTCCCAGATACATGAAGGTTGTCTGATTCTTCCGGCAGCAGTATTTGCTTTGGGTATACTTATAGGGTTTTTGAATCTGATTCTTGCAATAAGCTATTTTTTAAATCCTTTTTTGGGATTTTTAAGCTTTTTCAATCTCTTCACAATCGTCGGTGTAATATGGTTTATCATCAGGTTCATCGGATATAAGACAAACGATCTGATTTTGACAAACAAAAGGGTATTCGGAAAATGCGGTCTGATTTCAACAACACAGATGCAGAGCCCTCTAAACAAAATAGATACTGTTTCTTATTCCAACGGAATTATTGGAAAGCTTATAGGTTACGGTACCGTCAGGATATCCACAACCTCAACAACATTCAAGTTCCGCTTCATACGTGACGGCCAGACATTCTATAACGACATTTTCAATCAGCTTGAAGCTTCTGCAGTTGAAAGCAGAAATCTCGATGCAAAGGCAATTGTCGATGCCATGGAAGAAAAATTAAGTTAGGGGTTTAAAACCCCATTTTTTGATATTATGACAAAACAATGCTTTTTTTGCAGCTATCCCAACTCTGACAGTGCTACCAGATGCATCAACTGCGGGCTGGAGCTTGTCAAGTACTGGGACAAGTCAGGCGGTAGGCCAAAGCTTGTAGATATACGAAAAAAAGGTTAGACTTGCTCTTCTTTATTTTTGATAACATCCTCAATCGTGTAACAGTCGCTGTTTTTAGCCATTGCAAGTTCAATCTGGAATGTGATGATGTCATTGAAAAGCAGGTTTTCATGTATTACATCCTTGAATTCGCTTATTAGTCTGTCAAACTGACATGTTCTTCTAAGCAAATCCGCCTTAATCAGTTTAAGGTTTTCTTTTTCTTTTTCGCTTTCAGGAATGATTTTATCGATTGATTTCAATGCCATTTCTCTCATCTTTAAGGCAAGACTGTCGGCTGAATCGTCGCATGTCCATGCGCAGTGAAGAAGTGATAGAAACTCAGATCCTGAGTCATGCTCCTTTTTTGAAATCATGTAATGTCTGTAGAACCTTTTGGATAGGCCGGATACAAACTCATTTCCTTCGCATGTCAGATATTCTTCTGTTTTTAAAAAATCCTTTGACACTTCAAGTTTGTTTTCAAGTCTGCCGGCAACATAACCGCAGTGAGGACATTCGACAAGCCATGTTGACATTGTGCTTCTCTGCATTTCGGGTGGTCTCAGGTCAAGGTCAGGATATCCTCATGTGTTTGTGCTTGAAAGCACAGGCTGCATACTGGTTTTGCCGCAAACGGCACATTTACTTTCAAAATCTCTAATGATGGTCATGGTTTAATGAAGGTTTGAGGTTGTATTTAACCTTTGTTATTATTAAGTTATGCACAACTTATTATTTTTACCGGTATTTAACTCACTTTGCAAACCACCAATTCAAACTTATCTTAAATCACATTAACGGTTGATAATTCAAACATTAACAATAATAACTATTGAAAATATTTGACCTAACTTCAACATTTTCAATTCTACATTTAAAATCATATAAATTTAATCACCTCATCTACATCAAATCCTATCAATTTAATTAGAAGTACTTCCAATAGTATAACAACAAACATTTTTTTTGAAAATGAGGAAGATAGTTATGGCGGATGAAAACCGAATGAGCAAAAACGAGTATTATCTTGCAATCGCCCTTGCGGTATCAAAAAGAAGCACATGTCTTAAAAGACGCTACGGGGCAGTGATAGTAAACAACGATGAAATAGTCAGTACAGGTTACAACGGAAATCCGAGAGGAGAGGAAAACTGCTGTGACAGAGGGGACTGTCAGAGAATGAACCTTCCGTCAAATTCAGGCAACTACAACGACTGCTTTTCAGTCCACGCTGAACAGAATGCAATGATAAGTGCAAGCAGAAATGAAATGCTCGGCTCAACAATCTTTTTGGCCGGAGAAAAATATGACAACGACGCATGGGTGGAAATTGACGACGCCGAACCGTGCCCGATATGCTTCAGGATGATTAAAAACTCCGGTGTTGACAGTGTCGTCAGCAAAAAGGGAATCCTAAAGCTTCGCGATTGATTAGGATAATCATTTTAGAACATGCAGATTTATATTGAATTGCCTTTGTGTACCTATATAGTTTATAATGTATGAACGAAATATACTAAACTATGAGTGAAAGTGAACTTTCAGATGAAATTTTAACAGATATCAGTTTCGTGCTGATATCAAAGTACAGAACTAGAGTAATGAAAGCATTGAATGGCGGTATTAAAATTCCATCTCAACTTGCTCGTGAATGCGATATACTGACAAACCATATCTCACTGACTTTAAAACAGCTGATGGGACATGATCTTGTCGAATGCATAAATCCTGAAGTGAGAAAGGGCAGATTGTACCGTTTAACCGAAAAAGGTCAGATTGTAGTTAAAAACCTGTGATTAATCATCACATGGTCTACATCCGCTTTTATGCGGAAAATTCTTATTTTTAGAAGCTTTTATCCTTGTGTAGTCTTGACTAAATTGATTGTTGTTTTTTAAGGTGATGATTGCAAGGCAATGCTATATAGGTGATCCGTTGACTATACCATAAGCAGGTGAGGTTCAAAATTATTTACATTGAACACTTGCATACACAAATCTTCAATACAATCTCCAAATTGGATAATGAAAATGTTTATATATTTTAAGGTGCTTAGTATTAAGTGAAGATTCGAAGGTAAAATCCAATTTTGGTTTAGCCTATAAGTCCTCGTCACCACAGGTGGCGACTTTCCATAAACTGTTATGGTCAATTAGGTGGCTTATAGGTTCTTCATCTCACTTAACTAATTTTTATATATTTCAAAAATTTTCTTACATTCTATTAGGTCAATGTATTTTGAGTTTTGATGTTCCACTTTCTGAAATACTGACCATGAGATTAAATCTGCAATTTGCAAACCTTTGTAATTTATTGAGTCTCCGTGGAGTATGCTTATAGTATGGTCTTCAGGATTATTTAATTTTGATGAAAACACATCATTGAAACGGTTAATATCATCTTGATTGAATTTGGATTTGTCTACAATGATGCAAGTGGGAGATGTTATTTTAATTTTTTCAGCTAGTTTTGATGCTATTTCATCGTATAATTCATGATGATTGTAGAAATTTGGTATTTTGTCCATGTTTTGTTTATCCAAGTATATTGCAAAAGTTTTATATTCAGTGTTATTGACTTTTTTGAGTATCTTTTGGATGATGCGCTTATCTGTTTTGTTTCCTTTTATCTCGGGAGCTTTATGCAGGAGGTTTCTATTATCTCTTCTTACTTTTTTAATAATTTTTTTAAGAGAATCCGGACTATCTGTTGCAATAGCTCCCATGACGAAATGTTGGGTACTGGAACGACCTTCTCCCAAATCTCCGCTTTCATCTATGTAAATATACTTCATCACAGTAAATGTATGCTTGGCATTATTTAAAAAGGTTTTTAAAATTCCCGTTATTTATTTCCAAAGCAAAATTGATGTCTGTTCGTCAAATTAACCTCAAATAAATTATTATAGTTATATGCTAGAAAAATAAACTAAAAAATTACGATTGCTTGAAGGCAGTTTTATAAAGTCGGCGTAAATCTTACTCAGGGAATGTCTTTAAAGCTTTGCTTCAATAAATATACGCTCTTTAGTCTATAATAACATAAGAAATCTAACAGTACTCTGGTTTCCAATGGAAAAATACATTAGCGGGTGTTGTTCAAAAACAGAAGATGATAAAGTGATATTCATCAACACCAATCATACCATTGGAAGGCAAAACTTTACACTGGCTCATGAATTATACCACTTGCTTCATGAAGATATTGATGACTTTATCGTTTGCGGAATCAACAACAATAGTAGAAGTGAAATAAATGCAGATAACTTTGCATCAACATTATTGATGCCGAATAGTGCTCTATACTGGTTTAAAAACAAAAACCAGATTGAAGACTGGTCACTTGAAGATGTAATAAAATGCGAACAGCGTTATCAGGTCAGCCGTTCTACAATGTTGGTACGCCTTAAAAAAATGAATTGGATCAGTCAAAAACAATTTGATGAATATGGGGTCAATATAATTCGTGAATCCGACAGATTGGGTTACGATACTGGCCTTTACAAACCATCTCCAGAAAATCAGAAATATTACTCAATAGGGAAGCTAATACGCTTAACTGAAAAGGCATATGAAGATGAAAAGATAACTGGTGGGAAACGAAGGGAAATACTATTAAGGAGTTTTAGAAGTGACATCATTCATAACCAAGGTGAATGAGGAGAACCACGTTGAGTTTAAATATCGAACATGTTATTTTAGAATCTAGTGAAGTTCTTTTGAAACTGTACAGGTTTTTGGAAGTCCAATAGTTTATTGGCAGGCACTTTTGATAATACTTTTTTTCATAGAAATATTTATATATACCATTGTACTAACATTTTAACAACAAAGTATGTTATTATTTTGTGCATAACTTTTGCGAGATTAAAAATGAACCGTCACCAATTGTCTTAATCATATAGTTTTTACGGTGATTATTCATTCCAATAGGCACTTAAATGAATTTATTCACTTAATTGGAGGTGTTTTGATGTCTGTAGAAAAATTGCTTGACAAATGCAGTGAATCATACTATAAATGTAACTACTGCGAAGTAATAGATATCTGCGTTAAACTACCACGGCTTTGTAGAAGCCGTGGATTTTCTAGAATTTTCTGGAAAAATCCACTAGTTTAATAGACAATGACCCATAAATGGGGTCTACGTTACTCAAGAATAATATTATAGGTACCAGTGGATGTTTAATCCCAGTCTGCTGCTCTACGGTGGTATGGTTAAAAGTTCTGAGATGGTAGGAACGGTGCTGTCCACAAAAAAACCTTGGGATAACATTGTCGAGGGATAACTTTACTCAGGAATAGGAGGTAAACATTACATGTTAGTTTACGTACTAAACAAGAATGGTGAGGCTTTGATGCCTTGTAAACCAAGAAAAGCAAGATTATTATTAAAAGAATGTAAAGCAAAAGTAGTAAATCGCACGCCTTTTACCATACAATTGCTGTATGGTAGTAGCGGTTATAGACAGCCGGTTAATCTGGGTGTTGATGCCGGAAGCAGATATATAGGTTTATCTGCAACAACACAACAGAAGGAATTATTTAAAGCTACAGTTGAATTGCGCCAAGACATTCCTAAATTATTGGAGTCCCGAAGAATACTGCGCAGAAGTCGCAGAAACAGGAAATTAAGATATCGTCCTGCAAGATTCAATAACCGTGGACGAAAAGGAAAATTGGCCCCCAGCATCCAACATAAAATCGATAGCCATTTAACTATCATTAAAAAGGTCTGTGGATTTATTCCGGTGAAGAACATTATTGTTGAGACTGCTGAATTTGATCCTCATAAACTAAAAAATCCAAATATACAAGGATCAGAGTACCAGCATGGTGATGAAGAGGGTTTTTATAATGTTAAAGCTGCTGTTTTAAGCAGAGACAATTATACCTGCCAAATATGCGGGGCCCAACATGTTAAATTACAAGTTCATCATATACGATTTAAAAGCCACGGAGGATCAGATAGCATGGAAAACCTCACAACACTATGCAAAGAATGCCACGAAAAGATTCATAACAATGAGTTAAAATTCAACAAAAAAGTCAAATCATTCCAACATGCCGCACACATGAACACCATGAGAAAAAAATTGGTTGAATTGCTTAAAAATGAGTTTGATAATGTTTTTGAAACTTACGGGTATCTGACAAAATACAATCGCGAAAAACTAGATATTAGTAAGTCTCATTGCAATGATGCATATGTAATCAGCCATAATTACAATGCAAAACAATCCCAAGTCGAATACCTATATCGCAAAGTCAGAAGACATAACCGTCAAATCCATAAAACCAAACCAGGAAAAGGAGGCATACGAAAACGCAACCAATCACCCTACATCGTTAACGGATTCAGAAGATTTGATAAAGTACTGTATAATGGAATAGAATGTTTTATCACAGGCAAACGCAGTAGCGGCTACTTCCAATTAAAAAGATTTGATGGTACTGTTGTCAGTCAAGGAGTAAGTAGTAAAAAGTTAAAATTATTAGAACCAATAAAAGGCTGGTTAATAGCATGGAGGTTGGCAAATTCCTCCCCAACCTAAAAGAGGTCGAGGTATCCTTTGCCAAAAATAAGATGAAATTTTAAAACGTGACTTTAATAATCAAAGGGCAATAGGATATAAGGCAAGATGCTTATATCTTTTGGAGGAATGCGGGCAGGCATTAACCCTTTTGAATAATGCCATAATCTTATATCCGGACAATGATTATTTTTTATCTCTAAAAGCAGACGTATTTATTCATTATGAAGAATACGGCAGGGCCGTTGAATGCTTTGAGCAGATATTGGAAATGGGAATATCCGATGAGGACACTCTCAATTTCATCAAAAGGGAATTCAGGACATGTCTTAGCTTAAGAATAGATCAGCTGATAGAGCGGGAAAAATACGCTGATGCATGGCAATGCTACAGACGAATGCTTGAAATCGAATCAGTTAATTTGAAACGCCCGGCGATGATTGGGAGATTCAAAAAACATGTAAAGGAATACTCTTCCCAAGTTAAATATCGCCAATATTATGTGAAAATATCCTCAGATGAAGCAAAACTGAAACTAACCGAATTTTTAAAGGAAAACGGATTTAAAAGCAGTTTTGAATCAGGATTGCTGTTTTTGATTGACGTTGTCGATAAGACCTACAATTCCGTTTCAGTTGATAAGGTAGGGGACAGGGATATTATTTCCGAGTCCAAATTCTATGATAAGGTCAACTATTATCCCAGAGACCAAATCGTACACAGACAGCTGCATGATGAAGACGGTAACCTGGTGTATGAGGGATATACGCTTAATTATTCTCCATATGGATTTGGCAAAGCCTATTTTGCTGATGGTACTTTATACAGGGAGGGAATATTTGATATAAAAGGAATTGTTCAGGGAAAGGAATATTATCCTTCAGGCCGTCTTCGCTTTGAAGGCCAATGGGCCTTAACAAGAGGTTATGGGCCAAATGCACCATGGAATGGTAATGCCTACAGCGAAAATGGGGAGATGATATATTCCGGTAAATTTGAAATCAAACGGGGCGGTGTTGGCTGGCCGATGATTCAAAATCCGAAGGGATTTCCGCTTGAACAAAAAGAGCGTCCGAAAATCGATTATTATTAAAATTTAAATGGAGGGATAAAATGGTAACTTATAGCAGTAAAAATAATGTCATTGAAATAAACACTGAGGAATATTTTAAATTATATAAAGATATCATTAAAACTTGTCTTAGTGATGGATATGTGTTGCCAGGTATTTTGGAGGTTATTGAGGGTCCTGAAAAATATGATTACACATATGAAGAAAAATTAAAGTTTAAAACAACTGAAGAATCCTCTAATAAAAGGCAACAGATGATGATAGAACATGAATTAAAATATAATAGGATTGATGTGCCTTTTGAGAATCAGAAATTATGGGCGAAAGAGTATGTAAACATTCAAAATGAAGAACTTTTAGAATTCATATCCATTTATCCTAAATATGAAAGCATATTAAAATAACAATATAATTTTTCTTTACTTGGGAAATCTAAATCCGGTTATGGTAGATTCACTGGTCGTGGAAACATTACAATGCATAGAATATTAAAAGGAATAAATAGGCATGATGGGATTCGAACCCACGAAGCACTAAGCAATAGGCCCTGAACCTATCTCATTTGACCACTCTGACACATGCCTAAATAAAAATTTAGCTTTTATTTAGTTTGTAACTCAAGACATATATACTTTTAAGTCATATGAAATAACTTTTGTGTCTTGTTCGATGCCAAATTCAGCATGAATCTTTTCCTGTTTTTGGTTTTGATTCGATTTAAGATGCTTATTTGTGTTAATTGGTCAAGTATCGATTCATTTTGAAATTGAATCCTTTTTGCATGTTTATATTTTCATTATTTAAACACAATTTATATTATACAAATTAAAGAAAAATAATTGTAACTGTAGGTGATTAACGTGATTGAACTGGATTATATTCCTGACAATTGGACAAAAGACCAGATAAAAATTTATGAAATATACTCCGAGTACTTCGCTGACAATAAGGATGGCGTTGATTTGCAAGCTGTTGAAGAGCTTGAAAAGATGTTAACAAGATGGCTTGAAGAAAGCCGAATAAAAATAGTTTCATGGAACTGCAACGGCAAATTCCGCGAAAAGTTCAAGGAAATCATTGAAGAGGATGCTGACATTTATGTAATTCAGGAATGTGAAAATCCCTCTGAGTCAATAGATGAGGATTACAGGGAATTTGCAGCAGACAACTACATCTGGACAGGACATCTCCACTATAAGGGGCTTGGAATATTTGCAAAAGATGACATTAAACTTGAAAAGTTGGAATATGAAGGTGAATTTGAACACTTTATTCCAGTTAGGGTAAATGATTCATTTAACCTGCTTGGCGTGTGGGCCATGCCGAAATATGTTGAAATGATACATGATTTCTTTGATGCAAATGAGAACATATTTGATGAAAATCTGGTGATGTGCGGGGATTTCAACAGCAGCGTTGTCTTCAACTACCACCATCCGAAAGCGAAAAACCATACTGAATTAAATAAAAAGCTTGAAAGCAAAAATTTAATCAGCGTTTACCATGATTTGACTGGCGACGAGCAGGGCAGTGAGAAATCAATGACATTTTATCAGGCAAGGCATTTGAATAATCCCTTCTATTTGGATTTTGTCTATGCCGGAGAAAATGTTGTTAAGGAATTTACTATTTTGGATCACTACAAATGGATTACAGTAAGTGACCATTTGCCATTGGTGTTTAAAATATAGGTGTAATTGTTGATTATTTGGGTGATAAAATGGACGATAAACAATTGGAAGAGTTAAAAAAACAGGCTGTTGTGGATAATTCTGCACTGGAAGAGATAATGAAAAAGAAAATAACTCCGGAAAGTCAAATGGAATTTTTTGAGATTTTTAAAGAGTCACAGCTGTTCATGCCGGTAACTTACAGTGAAAACATGTTTGAGGGCATTGAAAATGCTAAAGAGGGAGATGTTTTTGAATCAAAAGGACAAATTGGCTTTGATATTAATTATTTAACAGACGGTGATGGAAACAAGGCAGTGCCGTTGTTTACAAGTGAGGAGGTAATGGAAAAGGCAGGTGTTCGAAGCTCAGTCTATGGCCTGTACATGAGTGATTTGGCATATATGCTGAAACAGACAGACAGGTATTCAGTAATTGCAATTAATCCATTCACTGAATTTGACATCAATATGCCTGTTCAGGCATTTTTAAGTCTGTTTGAAGAACCGTCAGAAGAGCAGAAGAAGTTTTTAAAACATTTAACTAAGCTTTTGGAGATTTTAAAAGAGCATTCGATTGAACTGGAAGAGAATACCACACTGTTTATCAGGGATGATGAGAACTTCATGATTGACAATGCCGTTGACGGTGTATTCACTCCAAATGCTCCGTTCTATGTAAGCAGCAATCCGAAATTCGGTGAAAAGTTCAAATACACAAATATCTTATTAATGCCAAAATCCAAAAGGATTTTGCCGACCGGTCCAGATAATGAATTGGACATTATCATTGCACCCGGAACTGAATTCAAGCTTCAGGATACTATGGACGGAACTCAAAACCTCTGGATGTGTGGTGAACAGCCGTTTTATGATTAGTTAAAATAAAAAGGGTTATTTTATAACTCTTTTTTAATATTAATTTATTCTAGTGTTATAATTTTCAATAAGTTATACTATTTTACTTTTATAAGTCATATTCAATATATTTGTAAGATTGTGGTGCGTTAATACCTTCTGGGATGAAAGGTTCTTCAAATATTTTCAAATTTGTAATTTCTATTGCATAAGCTTCGTCTTTATCATGCAGATAGTTTAGTAGATGTTCTTCTGTCGTACCTGAAACCTCTTTAAAGTTTTTCCATAAGTTTTGGGGAGTGTCTTTAATTATTTTTCCAGGAGTAAAATAAGCAATAATTCCGGCATCAGGGAGAGTTTGGTAGATGTAGATTTTATTCACTTCTTGTTTATAGATTCTACGTCTAAATTCGTATTTTTTCTCCTCTGAAAGAATTTTTCGAACAAATTGGGGTTTAATTGAGATAATTAGGTTCATATGGTAAGATATATATTTATAATGTTATAAAATTATGTATAGTTAAAATTAGGCAGTGTTAATATGGCAAATATGTGGATAGTCAGAGCAGGTGAAAGTGCATTTTTAATAGATGATTTTAAGAATTTAGGTATCGTAGCTATTGGATGGGAACTCGGAGATTTATCAGGCAAAACTCCTGATGAAATAAAACAGATAATGAAGGAAAAAAATCCACAAGCAAGTAATGCCTCTTTAGGTCTTAATTCGGCCCAGGTAATTAAATTTGCATGTGAATTTGAAATAGGTGATTATATCATTTCATATAATCCTCAAAATAGATGTTATTTGGTTGGAAAGATTTTATCTCATTATTATTACTCAGATAAACTGGCCAAAAAATATAATTTGGGTGATGCATATTGTCATATTAGAAATGTGGAATGGCTGGGTGAAACCAGCAGAGATGACTTAACACAGACTTCACTAAAACCTCTAAAATCAGTCATGACTATTTTTAAAATCAATAATGCTGCTAAAAACGAAATAATTTCTTGGATGAATAATGAGAATATAGAATGGACAGAATTCTATATGGAATTTGCGGATAAATTATTGGAATATAAAAATAACAGAAAAGAATTAATTGCCAAAATTCGAAATGTCTATTCCAAGTTGGATATGAATTTGCCTAGTTTAGAGGGAGATGCCGAGGGTAATTATAAAATTCCATATGATATTGATCCATTCACTGTATTTGCTCTTTTTAATAAACAAATTTCCGCAGAAAACCGTATAAATATAATCACTCAAATAAAAAATGAATTTTCAATGAATGCAGATGTTCCTCTAACATTTCATGGAATTGCTTTGGTAAACAATCTTAAATCTACTTTTTATCGTTTTGAAGGAAATCGTGGAGAAAATGATATCGATAATATTTGGGATTTATTTGAAACGGCACTTGCCTTTTCTGATGACACTCGTGAAAGATTTATGGAGTGTTATAATAAAGTTTTATCACAGGGAGGTATTCGCTGGAATGTTACAATGGCTTTAAACTGGATTAGGCCATTTACTTTCATTAACTTGGACCAAACCAATAGAAATTTCCTATCTGGTGATGAAATATTTTCAGATGATTTTAAAGAAGAAATAAAATCATTAAAGAATCCTCCTGAAGCAGAACAATATTTACATATTTGTGAAGAATGTAAATCTGAGATAAATAATAATGAAAATTATTCCAATTTCCCTAAACTGTCTCATGGAGCGTATATTTCTAAAGTAACTCATTCTGGTGAAGACCCTGGAGATGGAATTGGAGACAGTGATGTTAGACAAACTCACTATTGGTTAATTTCACCCGGTCAGGGTGCTAAATTTTGGGAACAATTTTATGAAAATGGTGAGATGGGCATAGGATTTGATGGAACCGGTGATTTAAATCAATACAAAACTAAAAATGAGATAAAACTTAAATTTCAGGAGATGTATGGTGATAATTCATCTCATAAAAATAATGTACATGCCTGCTGGCAATTTGTTCATGATGTTGAGATTGGAGATGTAATATTTGTTAAAAATGGAATGACTGAAATAATCGGAAGAGGAATTGTAGAATCGGATTATATTTATGATGAAGCTAAACCTTATCATAAAATCAGAAAAGTCAATTGGACTCATGAAGGTAATTGGGACTATGAACATGGAAAATTGCCTATGAAAACATTAACTGACATTACGGATTATCAGGAAATGGTCGATAATATTAAAGAGTTATTTGTCATTGATGATGGCGGTGATGACGGACCAGAACATGAATATCCTGAATATGATGAAGCTAAATTCCTGGAAGAAGTTTATATAGATGAGAAAGATTACTCTACATTGGTTGAATTGGTTAAAAATAAGAAAAACCTAATTGTTCAGGGAGCGCCTGGAGTTGGAAAAACATTCATGGCAAAAAGGCTTGCATATTCCATTATGGGTGTAAAGGATGTTGAGAGGGTCATGATGGTTCAGTTCCATCAAAGCTATTCATATGAGGACTTTGTAATGGGTTACAGACCCTCAAAAGAAGGCTTTGAGCTGAGACACGGAACATTTTACAAATTCTGTAAAAAAGCACAGGATGATGATGAAAATGATTATTTCTTCATTATTGATGAGATAAATCGTGGAAATCTCTCCAAAATCTTTGGTGAGCTATTTATGCTCATTGAAAATGACAAAAGAGGAGAAAAAAATAAAATACAGCTTTTATATTCTGATGAGTCATTTTTCATTCCAAAAAATGTCTATATTATTGGATTAATGAATACTGCTGACAGATCCCTTGCCATGCTTGACTATGCATTAAGAAGAAGATTTGCCTTTTTCGATTTAAAACCGGGCTTTGAATCTGATGGATTTATGAGCTATCAAAATGAATTGGATGATTCTAACTTTAACATGTTAATTGAAGTCATGAAAGAGTTAAACCAGGAAATTAAAGACGATGAATCTTTAGGTGAAGGCTTTAGAATCGGACATTCCTATTTATGCAACATTAGAAATGAAAATGTTGATGAAAAATTGGCATATATTGTAGAATATGAACTGATTCCTCTTCTAAAAGAGTATTGGTTTGATGAGCAGGATAAAATCGACTATTGGTCTGACAGGTTAAGAAGTGTGATTAATTGATTGTAAAAGATACAATTTACATTAAAAACATATATTATATGCTTTCTTATGCTTTTAAAGTTCTAAAAGAGGAAGGATATAGAAAAATTCAAACTGAAAGTTTTGAAAATACAGCAGAATTGCTTTCAGAGATTCTAATTATAGGTGTTTCAAAACAAATCAAACAGGGTCTTGTTAGAGACTACATTGATGTAACTGAGACTACTTCTTCCATTCGGGGTAAAATCAATATTACTGAATCGATAACCTCCCAAAGCTTTATTAAAAGGCAGTTGAACTGTACTTATGACGAGTTTTCTGAAAACTGCTATTTAAATCAAATCATTAAATCCACATTAACTCTTTTGGTTAAATCAGATATCTCACACATGAGAAAAAAGAAAATAAGAAATATATTGCTTTATTTTCGTGAAGTTGATATAATTGATGTTAAAAAAATCAATTGGAAAATGAGGTTTGACAGAAACAATCAGACATATAAGATGCTTATTAATATCTGTTATTTGGCTATTAAGGGTGTTATTCATACAGAAAGGTCAGGTGAAGTTAAACTTATGGAATTCAGCGATGAGATGATGAGCAGATTGTATGAAAAGTTCATCCTAAACTATTATAAAAAGGAACATCCTAAAATCTCTGCTTCGTCATCTAAAATAGACTGGCAGATTGATGATGGGATTGACTTTCTTCTTCCGAAAATGCTCAGTGATGTAATGCTTGAATATAGTGATAAGATTCTAATCATTGACGCCAAGTTTTACTCACACAATACGACTCAAAATTATGGTAAAGATATGCATCACACTACTAACTTATATCAAATTTTCACTTATGTTAAAAATAAAGATATTGAAGTTAAAGGAAATGATATGGAAGTTAGTGGAATGCTATTATATGCAAGGACAAATGAAGATATTCAACCGGATAGTGACTATGTCATGAGTGGCAATAAGATTAGCGTGAAAACTCTGGATTTGAATCAAGATTTTGAAATAATTAAAAATCAGCTGGATGATATTGTTTGGAAATATTTTGGTGATATTAATGGTAGTTACAATTGAAAAATTCAAAACAAATAGAAAATGGAGATTTTTATGGCTTCAATACATTAACGGAGTTAATTTAAGCCATCACTGTCAAAGGTGTCTTTTGGGAAAAACATCCAAAAAGATTAAAACAGATACAAAATCAGCTGAGAATGTCATATTGGATGAGCTTGATTCAAGATATTATTATTTGTGTGGTGTTGCACCTTCAATGGATCTGCCAGATAACTTCCACCTTGCTTTTGAGGAAAGTGAAGGTGAGATAATCGAATATTCATTTAACGGCATTGATGTTAGGATTAAAAATGCAAAAAGGGTTGAATTTTCAGCAGACGACATTAACTGGGACGTTGAACATTCAGAAGAAGAACTCTATCACAGATGTCGCAACTGGCAGTTTGCACATAAGGTAAGTAATGGTGGAGAGATTACAAAATTTAAACTATCATTTGAAAATGAATTTATTTTACAAAAAATCACTGAAAAAAACTTAGATTTATTTGATTTGGAATTCGTTGCTTCTGAATTTCAATATAAAAAGCTTAGAATTGATACTCTTGCTTTTAATAAGAAAAATAATTCATTTGTAATCATTGAATATAAAAATAAATTCAATGCGAATGTTTTAAATCAGGTAAAAGGGTATTATGATTTACTTTTAGAAAATAAAGTCATATTCATTGATAAATTTAATATATCTGCTGATTTTGATAAAATTCAAGCATTGATAATCGGACCTACATTCAGCAAAAAACAAATTGATGAAGCTAAACCTCCATTTGGGCTATGGCAAGTATCATTATATGATAACAATAAAATTGTTTATAAACAATTAAAAACAGGTGAAACAAAAACACTTAAAGTTTGTGATGAAGAATTAACCCTCACAGAAAACGATTTATTAAATAATAAGTCAGAAGAACTTTGTGAGTTATACGATGTTTTGAAAAATCGAATAGATGCTGAGTTTAGTGATGTTGAATCAAAAATTTTAGTAGATGCTTTTTCATATAAAATAAATAATAATTTAATCTGTGTAATCAGGTTTTTAAAGAATTATTTTAAAATATATTTTTATGCACAAAACCTTTCAGATAGTGAAAATCTATTAACTGATATTTCTAATACGAAAACCGCAGCAAATGCTAACTATGAATTTAAATTAAATCCTGATGATGATTTAGATTATTTCATGGATTTATTTAAACAAACTTATAATCAGAGGTGTGAAGATTGATTTGTCCTGCATGCGGTAATGAAAATAAGGATATGGAAGAGTATTGTCTTAATTGCGGTCAGAAATTAATTGAAAGTGAAAATTTAGAAGTTGTTTTAGACAAAAAGCTTGAAATTCAAAAGGATAAAATTATTCTTTTAGATTTAAACTATACCTTAATTTCTAATTCCTGGCAAATAAGATATGATAAATTGCCTCAAAAAATGTATAATAGAAAATATGAGCATGATTTAGTTGATTTAATTAAGGATAATTATGTTATTTTAATTACTGCAAGTCCATATTATACTTCTTTTGATAGTTTAAAACATATTGAAGAAAATACAGGATTAAAAGTTGATGAATCATATTGGAATTTTGGAAAAAGACCTCCTGAACTTAAAAAATATTGGCTTGAAAAAGCAGTTATCCCAACTCATGGTGATGATTTTACAAAATACTTAGCTATTGAGTCTAATCCTAAAACAAGGGAGATGTATGAAAGTTTTGGAATCGAAGCAAGGCCTAAAAGTGATTTTATATAATTTTTAGTTAAAATATTCTGGTTGGTGTAGTTAATTCCATGATTTAACTTTCTTTTTCATATTCAATTAATAACTATTTTTTTAAACCATATCCAACAAATAATTATATATAAATTTTAAAAGTGTTTATTATGGATGAGTTTTTGGATAATTTTTACAGTGAACTTAAAGAGGAAGGAATTGAAAATGAGGTGGTCGATTCATTAAATGAAATGATTACCTATAAGAAATTTTCAAAAGATGCTTTTATTGAATTAATTGATGGTGTTTTTGATGGAAAGGACTAAGATGAGAGATGTCAGGGCACTGGAAGTCCAGCATTTCAGGGGAATTTCTACAAAAAAGACTATTGATTTGTCAAGTAAAATCAATATTTTGTGGGGAGAAAACGGAACAGGTAAAAGTTCTTTTGTAAACGCACTGGAATATCTCTTTAAAGGCAAACTTGCTGCACTTGACTTTTCAGCTAAAGGAAACAAAAAGGCATTTATCCATAAGGGGTCTGATGAAGATGATTTTGAAATAAAACTCATTTTCGGAGACCGTGCTGAGTATGTAAAAAACATCACCGATCCTGAACCTTCAAAAGCAATCAGAAAGTTTTTAAACAAAAACAAATCCTTTTTAAATGAGGCTTCATTTATTTTAACAAGAAAAAAGCTTCTGGAATTTATTAACGGAAGTCCAACTGATAAATACAAATCAATAATGAGACTGTGCGGTCTGGCTGAAATTGATGATATGAGAAAGGAATTCAATGACACCAAACTTCACTACAACCGATTATTAAAAGATATAACAAAAAAATTAGACATTTCCACACAAAAACTCAATAATATCCTCGGTACTAATGATTTAAGCTCAAAAGATGATTTTATTTTAAAAATCAATGAAATTTTAAAATCAAACGGTTATGATTTGATTGATGATAAAACTGATTTTGATGACTATCTGGTTAATTTGAACTTCGCTGAGTTGGTAAATGATAAAAATAACATTCATGATTTTAGAGAAGTTTACTCGGATATTGATGTTGATGGGTTGGCTTGTGAGTTTAATCAGGTTTTAAAAGAGTATGAAAAGATTCATGTTGGCTCTTCAAAAAGCATTAAAATCTATTATGATTTGGTTAAAACGTCAAAGGAGTATCTGGATTTAACATCTCCTTTAAACTGTCCTGTTTGTAACTCAGAGATTGATTCATCTGATTTGGCTGTGGAACTTGAAAGTAAGTTAAATGATATTGAAGATGACTTGTCAAGCCTTAAAATTTGGCAAAAACAACTTCTGGAATTTAAACAGAAGTTAAGTGATGTAATTTCCAGACTGGAGAAAATAAACAGTTCTTTATCAAAGCTTTCAATTGAAGAGTCAATTGATGTTGGATTTTTAGCTGATTTGGGACGTGATTTGGATGATTTGTCAGAATTTAAAGTATCAATAATAGATTTAAAGGACAAATATGATTTTAATGAATTGAAAAATAGTTTGGAATATGTTAAAAATCTCGTGGATGATAAAGATTCATCTTTAATGGATGATGAAAACTACCGTGAAATTAAGATGTTAAGGTCTGCCATAAATGAGTTTAAGCTATTTTGTTCACTTGTTGCAGGGCAGCAGTTATTATCTTCAAAATTGAAATTGTCTCAAACTATTTTAGATGTTTATGATAAAAACAAGAAGGAGTTTGTTGAAAAAATCATCACAAATATCCAGGATGATATTACAAAGTTTTATAAATTCATACATGGTGATGATTTGATAAACACTCCTGAACTTGTATCCAAAAGTGCAAACGCAGTGAATCTGTTTTTGGATTCATTCGGTGAAAAATCAGATCCAAGACAGTTTTCAAGTGAAGGGCATTTGGATACTCTTGGGTTATGTATATTTCTGGCATTTGTAAAAGAGTATAATCCTTTAAGACTGATTGTTCTTGACGATATCATCTCGACAGTGGACTTTTCACACAAATATGAAATTGCAAAACTGATTTGTGAAGAATTTGATAATTTCAACTTCCTTATAACAACCCACAACGGTCTATGGGTAAATCAGTTGAAGGGCCTTTGCGGAGTTTACGGTCACAACTGCAATGAAATGCATATTTCAAACTGGTCAATTACCGAAGGGCCGATATTTAGGATTTCCATGAAATATTCTCAGCTTATAGAGAAATACTTGAATGATGATGAGTTTCCGGCTGCAGTTAACACCGCACGTCAATACCTTGAATTTACAACCTATGAATACTGTAAAAAACACACGGTTTCAATTAAGATTTCTGAAAGATATGAATTAAAGCCGCTTTTTGATGCCTGCCGTGCAAAATCCGAAGAAAGTAATGATGAAAGGTTGATTGAGCTGTGGGATGAACTGGATAAGAATTATTTTATTGTAAATCAGCTTTCTCACTTTAATATTGATTCATATATTGTTCACAGTGGAGAGGTAAAGCGTCTGTGCAGTATTGTTTTGGAACTTTGTCCTAAATTGAAATGATGGTAATTAAAATAATTTTTTAAAATATTAAAATTTAAATTTAATATAATATAATCATTTTTTTCATAATTTTATTTGTAAAACCTATTTTCCAATGATATTAACAGTAAGTTGTTATTTTGCAAAGATTTTACTTCCCAAATATTCTCAATATTAATCTTTTTATCATTAATTATTTTTATATTGTTAAAATCTATATTAATAATATGATTTCCTTCTAAATCATATAATGAGATATTATTTTTATTATTTAGAATATAAATGAATTTTCCTAATAATTTTCCAATGTTTTCATTTAATGTGATGTGTACTTTTGATAGTTCTTTTTGTCTAAATGGATGTAGATATTTTTCAAATTCTTCTAATTCTTTTTCAGTCCATTTATTTTCTAATTCTAAATATAATTGTTCTAATTCAACATATATTTTATTAAAGTTCAATTCTTCTATTTCGATATGTTCAGATAGTTTTTTACAAAATTTATAATTGTTATTAGCCCAAGGCATTAATATTATAATTTTCAAATCAAATATGCCATATTTAAACATTTCAGAAAAATATTCACATACCTTTGGTATTTGTAGTCTAGGTTCTTTTAATCTAAAAAAGTTCAATATACTAGTTATTGCCCAAGGAAGCATATTGCTGCAAAAGTTAATAAACTTGTTAACTTCAGTTCTGCTTAAATTATCAGCACAATTACGTTCAAAGTTTTTATCCTTAATCCATGAGATTAAAATTTCATCTTTTTCACTAATTTTATATTCATATTTTAATGTATCTAATTCTAACATTTTTAAAGCAATATTTAGTAATAATTCCTCTTTTGTGTCTTTATTACTTGTTTTCCAATTTTTTGATTTTAAAAATAAGTTTTTTAATTCATCATAATTCTTCTCAATATATTTACAATCTTTTAATGATAATCCCATATTGTATGCTCTTGATCTAATTGTATTTTCACTAAATTCTTTTTTTAAGTAAGATAATCTTGAATTAATGAATCCTTTTAGATATTTTTGGTCTTTTATTTTTCTAAATTGGACATGATGTAATGAAACATTAATAAAGTTTTCTAATATTTTTAATTCATCCTCTTCTTCCTCGATAAATGCTAACAATTGTGCATCTAATGTATTAATATTAAGTATCTCTTCATAATCGAATATTTCCTCGATATCAATAGTATTTATCACTTTTACACAGTATTCTTCAATAGTACAGTTAATGGAATCATGATGTGCTTTAAGTTTAGTTAATAATGGTTCGATAACGGATTTCAGTTGATAAGTATCATTGTCAAAATATTCACAAAATAAGTCATACTGTCTTTTTTTCTTTTGATAATTTTTCTTATTCACAATCCCTAAAGATAATAATACTCTTCCATTATTATTTTCATTAGCTCTACCAACTCTTCCACAGATATTAAAAAATGTTGAATAATCAATAGGATTTTTTATATATAATCCTTTAAAGATTATATTTTTGAATGGGAAATTTACTCCTTGAACTATTGTGCTTGTTGCAATAACTAATTTAATTTTTTTATTTTTTAAAGCTTGTTCAATTGCTATTTTTACATTATCTGGTAAATCTGCATGATGAATGATAAATCCATAATTTAAATAAGTTAATAATTCTGATTCATCCCCTAATTCATTTTTTATTATTTTTATTAGGTGAGCAATATCTTTATCTTCAAGATTGATGTTTAAGGTATAATTATAACATTTTAAATCAATCACATTCATAATTTCAATAATTGATTTTGATAATGCATTTATCTGCCTCTTTGTTGGAGCATAAACATAAGTTTGACCTTCTTTTGCAAGTTCAATTGAAGATAAAGCTAATGCTTCATTGTCTTTTGTTGGAATTTTTTTCCTTTTTGAATTAATAAAACAATCTTTATGAATATAATCCATGAATTCTAAATCTATTACTTCAGGTAATTTTTTATAATTCTTATAAATGTAATCTATGTATCCTTTATCGTTTTTAGTCCAGTATAAAGCACCTACATAAATATTTGTGGGTTTCCAATTTTCATCAATTAAATTATTTTCATCATTAGATAACCATTTGGAAAAATCATTAATATTACTCAATACTCCTGATATAAAAACTATTCTTGAATCTTTAAATAGGTTTTTTAGTCTATACATAAAAAATTCAAATTTCGTTGATCTAACAGAGTATTTATCTAATTGATTATCATAAGTGCCCATTATATGTCCTTCATCAACTATAATCAATCCAATTTCATCTTTTAAATAATTATTATTTCTTAACAATACATCGAATTTTTCAGGAGTTACAATTAGAATATCTAATTCATCAAGAAAATAGTTTTCATAATCATTTGAATCAAAGCCACCATAAAAATCAGAAATTTTTAAATTCAAACTATTTAAACTGAATCGTAATGATGTTTCTATCTCATTTGAAAGAGATTTAAATGGAGAAACATAAATAACTTTCCCGTTGTTGTAGAAATTTCCTTCCATGTAATATTTTAAAATTAACAATTCAGCAACAAATGTTTTCCCTGCACTTGTAGGCATTTTAATAGTTAAATTTTCATTATTTTTTAAAATCTTAGGAATAGCACTAATTTGAGATGGCCATAACTCAACAATGGGTGTTTCTCTATTAGCATGATTAAAAATATAATTTGTTAATTTATTATTCAATTCCTCATCAGAATCTGAATAAAAGGGTTTCAATTGATTCCATAAACTATTTTCATATAATTCTTTAATAATTATTTCCAGGCAGGAAATAACCCACCAATAATCAACAAAGTTATGAACTAAAGATATCTGTTTATATTTATCCATTAAATCTAAACTATCTTCAATAAATGTTTCATCTCCTAATAATAAGAAGTTTAAAACATTATTCAATGCTTTAAAAATAGAATATGAAAGCATTGTGTCTAAAGCATCAAAATTATTAATTTCAGTTGATTCTAATTTTTCAATTAATAAATCCTCATCATATTTATCTGAATTTATTTCTTTTAAAATCAAAGTTCTTAATTCATGGAAATCCTTATTCATGAATATAAATATAGATTCTTTATATTTTGGTAATTCTAAATTGGCATTATCCTTAGATAATACATATGCTCGCGGATAATTATTTGAAATGTAATATGTAATCATTGAGTCAAAAATTAATTCTTCTTTATTTAATTTTGGATGATTTAATCTAGATAATGTTTCTAATGTTTCTGCAGCTTTAACAAGATATGGGTTAATTTCAGTTTTATCTTTTGAGTTTAATAATTTCAATGAATTAAAAATTAATAAATAAGAGTTATAATAACATTTTTCAATTAACTCTTCATCAAACTCATAGTTCCCACCATGTTCTAGTGATAAAAATAACTGGTTAATAAACTCTTCAATTTGAGGGTTATCTCCTTCATTTAAATTCTTTTCATAAAAAGATTTATTTTTCATGATAATAACCTCTACAATCTTCAAAAAGAGCAGGTATGAATTCATCCAAATCTTCAAAATACACATTGATTAAAAATAGATTATTTAATTCATTATTTTTTATATTGAATTTCCTAGGTTTATATCCTGTGATGAAAAAAATCCAACTATCTTTTTTTATTTGCTCAAAGAATTCTATGGACATTAAATCTTCAATTTTGTCACCTAATTCTTCATCAATTTCATAAACTCTATCTGAAAAAAATTTTATCATGGTGGGATGAAGTGTATATGATTTTTCTAATTGGTCAATTGCTTCTCCTAAAACATTAGAATCACTATTAGTCCTAACTTTTGCTTCACCAACACATACTCTAGTAATTTCTCCATTTTCTATATATAATCCAATAATATCTTCACCTTCAAGAGATTTATTGGTTTTGTGCTTATGTCTTAATTTTAAAATTGGGAATGTGTAATTATGGAACTGCTTAAGATGTTCTGTACCAAAGATTTCTCCAAAATCTCCTTTTTCATGAATTGGGTCTGTTGGAATTCTTTTATTAATGTAATTTTCTAATTTTGAAAATTTTTCGTCTTTAAGATACTTATTAACACGTTTAGGATTAGTATAATGTTCTATTACTCTTTCAACTAATTTTTCGTATATTTTTTCTCTTGCATCAGGTATTTCATTAAATTTTACCACTATGCAATTCTGAATTGATAAATCTTGTTCTGATTCAATCCAATCTTTAAAAAACAATATATATCATCTCTTTTTAATTTTTATATATATTATATTCTTTCTTGATTATTATTTTTAAATTATATTATTATTGTTAAGTTAAAAAGTTTGAGAATGAAAATTATGAATTTAGTAAAGTATGTGGGATGGATTTTCTTTAAAAAATAATTATAGGTTATCTATTAATATTGAAACATGTTTGTTAAGGCAATTTATATTGAAAAGTTAGTATTAATTTGGGGAAGTCTAATTATTTTTTTACAGTTATATAGTAGATGTTCAATTATATGGTATTAAGTTTTATTCTTGAAGTTGTAAAAAGATAATATATAAAAAAATTCATAATATAATTCTAAAATTTATATAATGGCTAATTATTTACTTAATTGATTTATAAACTATTTTTAATAGGTTTATTTTAAATTGGTAATGTTTAAGTATGATTAATAATATAAATACTATGCAATTATGAGGGATTTTCATGTTAAATCAAATTGTTAATAGTACTGACCAATATTTAGAAAAATTTCCTAAACATGAAAGAAAAAAGATTGGTCAATTTTTCACTTATAAAAATACAGCGATATTCATGACAAAGATGTTTAAAGGGACTATTAATAAAGATTTACGTATTTTAGATCCTGGTGCAGGGACTGGAATATTATCTGGGGCATTAATTGATAGACTTCAAGATTATGATTTAAATTCAATTCATTTAGTAATGTATGAAAATGACGAAAATATTCTTCCAACATTAGAATCAAATTGTAAATATTTAATTGAATCTTCTAAAATTCCATTAACAATTGATTTAGTTAAAAAAAATTTTATTTTGGATAATGAATTTGAAAATTCATTATTTGATTCTAATACCAAATTCGATTTAATAATTTCCAATCCTCCTTATAAAAAAATACCTAAAAAAGCTCCCGAAGCTCAAAAAATGTTAAATGTAGTATATGGCTCGCCAAATTTATATTTTCTTTTCATGGCAATGTCACTTCACCTTTTAAAAGAAAATGGTGAAATGGTATTTATCATACCTCGTAGCTGGACATCAGGAAATTATTTTAAAACATTCCGAAAATATTTATTGAAAAATGGTGAAATTAATAACATTCATTTATTTATTAATAGAAATAATTTATTTAAACAAGATTCTATACTTCAAGAAACAATAATTATTAAAGTATCTAAAAGTCATAATAATCCAGAATTTATTAATATTTCTTCATCAAATGATTTCATGTTTGATGATTTGAAACGATTTAAGTTTCCATATGAATTAGCAGTATCTAAGGATGAAAATTCATATATTTTCTTACCAACAAATCAAAGTGAGGTTAATGTTTTAAAAATGTTAAATAAATTTGAGTATAATCTCATAGATCTTGGAATTAAATTAAAAACAGGTTTAACAGTTGGTTTTAGAAATAAAGAATTATTATGTGATAATCAATGCCAAGAAGCTGTACCTCTATTTTATCCTTGTCATTTTAATGAGGGTTTTGTTGAGTTTCCAGTTGTCACTGATAAAAAACAGTATATTTTAAAAAATAAAACTAGTTTACTTCAAGACAATAAAAATTTCTTATTTTTAAAAAGATTCACAACAAAAGAAGAAAAAAGAAGATTGCAACCCGCAATATACTTACATGATTCTTTCAGAGAATTTAATTATATTTCAACAGATAATAAGATTAATTTCATTGATACAATTAACAAAAATGATAATTTAACATTATCTGAAATTTATGGATTATTTGTATTATTTAATTCTACATTATATGATAAATATTATAGGATTTTGGATGGAAGTACCCAAGTCAATGCTAATGAAATCAATTCCATGCCTGTTCCAGATAGAAATTCTTTAAAACAATTAGGTGATAAAATAATTCATTCAAATAATTTGACAACATATTATTGTGATAAAATATTAGGAGAGTTAATTCATGGATAATTTAGATTCTGCAAAGGAAATATTAAAAGCAATTGAGATGCCTGAAAGACAACAAAATGATATTAGTGCTTATACTTTATTAGCATTAGCGCATATTCGTCAAAATAATGATTGGAGTCAATCTACTAATGAATGGATAAGAATACATGATATAATTAGATTTATAAATGTCAATTATGATGTACAGTATGCTGAAAATACTCGTGAAACTATCAGAAAAAATGTTATTCATCAATTTAGAGATGCTGCAATTGTTGAAGATAATGGTAAATCGACTAATTCACCACATTACAGATATAGATTAACTGAAGAATTTTTAAATTTAATACAAGATTATAATTCTCCTCAATGGGATAATTCTTTAAATGAATTTTTATCGCAACATGAATCATTAGTAAGCATATATTCTTCCAAAAAAGAATTATTAAAAAAACCTGTTCTAATTAATGGGGAGGAGTTTAATTTTTCTCCAGGAAAACATAATGAATTACAAAAACACATCATAGAGGAATTTGCATCACGTTTCGCACAAGGGAGTGAATGTTTATATGTGGGTGACACTGCTAAAAAAGATTTATTAATTAATAATGAAAAATTAGAGGAATTAGGTTTTGTCATTTCTACTCATGATAAAATGCCAGATGTTATTTTGTACTGTGAAGGTAAGAATTGGATTTATTTTATTGAGGCAGTTACTTCTACAGGCCCTATGGACTATAAACGAATAATTGAAATTAATAAATTAACTGAGAATGTTGGTGCGGGTAAAATTTTCATTACTGCATTTTTAGATTTCAGAACTTTTAAGAGATTTGCAGCAGATTTAGCTTGGGATAGTGAAGTTTGGATTGCAGATAATCCTAATCACTTAATCCATTTTAATGGCGATAGATTTTTAGGTCCAAGGTAAACTTTCATATTCAGTCTGATGCTGGTGATGTAATTGATGTTAAAATCATTTTAAATTCAATAAAATTCAAAAATTCATTGATAAAAATTTATTAATAAAAATTTTAATAGAATAATTTGAATCTGTAAAATTTTATTGACTTATTTGATTTTTATATGTTTTTGTGTCCAATTTGCATTTGAAAGTATAAAATGTCAGAATTTCCTTTTAAGTTTTGTATAATTTCTTTATTATTTCTGGATTAGTCTGTATGTAGTAATTTTAGATTTATGGGATGTTTTTTATTATATTAAATGAAAAATTCGATGAAATGCCTGAAATAATACAAGATTTCGTGAGAAAACTCTCTAAAAAACTTGAAATAACATTGAATCACATTAAAAACAAGAAAATTCCAAGTACAAATAATTTAGTAGAATTATTATTCAGAATAACTTTCCCTGGGAAAATAAAAAGAATCTTCAGAACATACAAACGAGCACAAAGACAAAATTCGATTAAACAACTTAAATTGAACAAAAAGAAATGTTTTGGGAGAAAACTGAAAATCCATCAGTTAAATTTTTTACACTCCTGATTTTGTATGAAATTTTAAAAAATTAATGTATAATAATATTTATATGGGTTGGAAGACAAATTTTTTGATATTAAAAGCAAAAACTAATGTCTTCCATGTCTTATTTTGGACGATAACCAATGCATATTTAACTATTTGAATTCAGATTCTATTAAAAAAATGATGAAAAATCATCAAGAAATAGAGAATCAGTTAATTTTCCAGAGTTTTTTAAAGTGTACACGAAAAATTTTTCCTAGAATATAAAAAATTCATACAATTCCTTGAAAAAAGACATAAAGGAAAATTAGACAATACAAACAATTAAATAGAAAACTACATGGGTAATATAATGTTAAAGACATCAAAAAGAAGTTTAGAACCATGGAAGTAGTATTTAACAAGATAATGCTTCAAAAAAATTGGATGGATTGAAAAAAGAAATCAAGAGCTAACTTTTTGACAGTCCTAAATTTATTTTATACAAAAATTATATTAATTGAAATCAAAAGAATATTATTAACTAAAATTTATAAAGGTAGTATTTAATGGAAAATAATTTTAAAGATTTTTATGATACTTTGAAAGATAATTTAGATAGTTATGAAGAAGAATATGATTCTTTTATTGATTATGGTCCGGAATTATATAACTTGTTATGTTCCTGTTTAAATTATAAAGAAGTGAATAGTGATTTACGTTTATCTATTAGTGCAGCTATTGCATATTATGTAGTTCCTATGGATATAATTCCAGAAACTATTTATGGGCCTTATGGTTATATTGATGATATTTATATTACAGTTTTTGTTCTTAGAAAAGTAGCTCATGAGTTAGGTTACGAATTTTTACAAAATCTTTGGGATGATGATGAAGATATAAAAAATATCATCGAAATTTGCTTTAAAGAATCAGTTGAAGTTCTTGAAGATAAAGTTGAAGATATTTTAACTTATGTTGGATTAATAAATTAATTTAATTTTAAATTTTTAATTTCCAACCATATTTTCTTAAAATTTCCATATTTGTTGTTGTCTGACTGTTTTTTGTAATTATATGAAAAATTATTTCAGATTCATTCTCATTAATAGGAATTAACTTCAATTCTCTTTTTGTAGCTTTAAAATCATTTAATAATTCCATAATAGTTGAATCTATTTTATCATTAGGTAGTTTTCCAGTAAATCTTAATTTTGAGTAAGTACCATTAATAAGTTCTTTTTTCATTGAAGTGATAATTTTAATTTTAGAAACAGGAATTTTATTGATTGGTTTCACTTCGTTTTCATCTTCAGCTATGAATTTTTTATGAGTTTTGTTTAATGGTTCTTCTTCATCATTTATGATTTCTCTAATTTCTTCTCGCCTTTTTTCTGCAATAATATCTTTAAGATTATCAATAATGTCTTCAAAGTCTTGGTTATTGTTCAAATCATTTGATCCACTAGAACATAACTCATTTGCAAAATCTTTATCAGATACAGTCCCTATAAAAACTTCAGGTTCAGTTTGTAAAATAATATTAAACTTATTTTTACCAATAGGTCTTGAAATAATAATACAATTTTTACAATATGTTTCATTTTCTTTTGGATTAAATTCTTTTTCACAATTTTTACAAACTGAAATATTCTTTTGTTTTTTCTCTGTTTCATTTTCGATAATTTCAAGGAATTTATCAAAGTCTCCAGCATCAAAACGGACAATTAATCTTTTTATAGTTAAGTTACTTAACCCCATTTTTTTAGCTATTTTATCTATGGAATATAAATTTTCATAATAATCCTCATGTATTAAAATTACATCTTCTAATGTGAATTTTGATGAAGATCCTGATGAACGAATAAATGTATGATCTTTATTTAAACCAGTAAATGGATAAGGAATATTTTTGGATTCAGCTAATAAAATCTTTGGAGGTTTTTTGGTTTTTCTTTTTTTATTAACTAAATCTATAATTTTTTCTGATTTAATTTTATAATTTGGATTTTTTGCGTCAAAATAGGTATTTAGGAAAGTTTCAATATTTTCTTTTTTAAGATAAAAAATATCCATTGATTTATCTTCTAAAACTAAATCATAATCTTTTAAATTATTGACTAATTTTAAAATTTCATCATCATTATAATAAATGATTAAATTTTCTTTAGTAAATTGAGTGTTAGATTTTAATTTATCCATTAAAATTTTTAAATCAATCGCAAATTTCTTTTTATTTTCACAGTTATCACAAATAACGTTAGAGTTATTAGACAAAATTTCATTACATATTTGGCATCGTTTATGAATTTTTATTTCATCTTGAGTATTACCTTTTAATGCATTATGATAATCTTCGTAAAATTCTATATAACCTTCATTTCCTTGTTTTCCTTTAGTTATATGTAATTGTAATACTGGAAATGGAATATTTGCTCTATTTGATGCTTCAAATATACTAAAACCAGATTTTATATCATTAATGATTTTTTTCCATTTATGGGTATTAATTGTAGGGGCTGATGTCTCATTAATTTTTTTAATACCATCAGTTAATAATCTATAAGGGGTTTGGCCATTTTTACCTTTTTCGATCCAAGCATTTAATCTGTTTTCAGTAATTCCTAATTTATTAGCTATTTCAGATAATTGTACATTATTCTTCATAAAAGCTAATACTTTTTCATATAATTCATAAAAGATTTCTATATCTGTTTTATTCTTTGTATTAATTGGTTTAAGCTTAATTGCTGGTTTTTCATCAGATCTTTCTGTAGAATTGATTTTAATTTGAGAATCATTTTTGGAATCTGATTCAATATTTGATTTTTCATCAATAGAACTAATTTGTGAATTATCTGATGTTATCGAAGTGGTTTCGGTTTTTTGTTCATCAGTAATTTTTTCTTGAGTAGTTTTAATTTCATCTTCTGGTTTAATAGTAGTGTCCATTAAATTATCATTAATACCATTTATCTCATTAGTTTTATCAACTAGAATATAAGAGTCTCCATCTTCAATGATGGCATTTTTTTCATCAAGATATTTTATCATTTTAGAAATTTCACTATTTTTGAAACCCAATGTTTCCTTGAGATATGTTATATCAAATGGGGTGTTTAATCCAATTTTTTCAGTAACTAAAATTACTTTATTCTCTATGTCGTCAGTTTTATTTTCAGTTTTTGTTGAATATTTGTCGATGAAATTTCTTAATTCTTCATTATAGTTAATTTCATATTTTCCATTGATTTTATATAAATAATAATATTTATTTAATGTTGTTGTAATATCCCCAATATTCTTTCGACTCAAATTATAGTCTTCTGCTTTATGTAAAAAATCTTCAAATGGTATTTTAGTATTCATTTCAAAATCAGCAAATAATAAATTGAGATAATTAAAAATTCGAATGCGGCATGCTTTACATATTTTAAATGGATCTTCATCAAGAATTTTACTACCACAAAAATCACAATTGACAGTTTTTACAGCAGGTTCTAAAATTACTTCAGATGGTGTTTCTACAATTTCTTCTTTTACATTTTCAGTAGGGAGATTTTCTTCTTTTTTAATTTCAACAGTTTTGAATGTTTGTTTCACTTCAACATTTTTTTTAATAGGAGTATTATCTTTAATTCTATTTAGATATCTATTGAAGAAGAAAATAGATTCTATTTCATCTAAAAGATACTCTATATTTTCACATAATTTTTTACTATCAAGAATGTTTCCTAAATCAAGATAATTTTCTGATTCAACGAGAATTGGTGAAATTGATGTTAAGTTTTCAGCTTTGTGATAGGAATGATAATTTTTATATTCAATATCCATTACTGCCCTTACTTCATCAGATTCATTATCTACAGCAAAATGACCATTGCCCATTTTAGGAGCATTGAATAAATCAAACTTAAGAATAAGTAATGGGTCTTTAGTATCCAATTGCTTATCATTGCCGTAGTTATATCCAAACAGATAAATATAAGTATTTCCTTGTTTGTATCGTATAAACCAAATCTTTTTTTCTTTAGAGTATGAAACCTTGTTTTTATAAGAATATACTTTCCTGGAGAGTGGAAATTCTAATCCTAAATTATAAAAAAATTCATTTTCATAAATTTCGTTTTGGTTTGAATTATCGTTAAAGAAGTAACTCATATTATCCTCGTTTTCATATAAATGTTCTAATTAATTATTTAAATTTACTTATATAAAATTATTTATTAATTAATCGAATTTTTATAAATACATTTGATTGCCATTTTTTAATAATAAGTTATATACAATCTATCTAACCAGTTCATTTGATCTATTGAACTATTTTTATTATTTTTTCAATGATTTGAAATTCAAACATGTTTCATTTTTATCTAAAAACACTTTATTCTCTTTTTAAAAAAATATGAGGTGTCAAAATTAAATATTAACTTATCAAAATTGCTTTAGAATAATATATATAATATTTTAAATAAAAATTTATATAAATAAGGGTTTTCAAATAATGGCGGAATTAACTTTAAATATTTTATTATTATTTGATTTTTAAAAAATGAATAACGGGGTCTTTTATGTCAGAATCATTTGATTTTATAAAATCTTTTGATATAGAGTTATACAATAATTGTATACGTCTAGAAAATGCAATATATGATCGAAATTATTATCAAGCGGTTTTAATTGGTAGGGGTATAAGTGAAGATTTAACATTAAAAATTGCTAATCAAGAAAGTATAAATGTTGAGGGTTTACTGCAGAATGATAGGATGGAAAAATTAAGTAATTTTGGTGTTTTTGATAGGTCTATTGAAAATCCTTTAAATTCTATAAGGCGGACTGCAAATAGTGTTGCGCATGATAACTTTAATGCCAATATGGAATCAGCTTTAAGAATACATAGGAATATTTATGACTGTATTCATTGGTATTATGATACATATGCAGAAGATGATTCTCATTTTAAGCCAAGATATGATTTTGATCCATTTCCTCCAGCACAACCTATTCCAACACCAGAACAAGAGATAGTTCCACAAAATAATGAATCTGAAAAAGTTAAAGAAGAAGAAACTATCAATAAGCCACAAATGGACACTATTGAAGAAAAAATTGAAGTAGATTCTAATGAAAATAACACTGAAGAAAAAATAGAACAAGAAGAACTTGATAATTTTCTAGATAGTTTTTCATTTGGGGATGATGATTCTGAAGAAGAAAAAGATATACAAGATACTTTACCCCTTATGGATATTGATTTGATTAATCCGGACATGGAATTTGAAGAATTGAAGGGGAGTTTCTTACTTAAAGAATTATCCAAATTAAAAGATTCTTCTCATGAATCTGTTGAAGGTTATGAATCATTAAGTGAATTTAAACAATATCTTCATGTTAAAAGGGAAATTCAGGACGAACTTTTTAATAAATTGAATGAAGTTAAAGATAAATCAACATCACAACTTGTAATGCTCTGTGGTAGTGTAGGTGATGGTAAGTCTCACTTACTAGCCTATTTAAATTCAAATCATCCAGAACTTATGAGTAATTTTAAAATTCATAATGATGCAACAGAAAGTTTTGACCCTGATAAAACAGCAATTGATACATTAGCTAATGTCTTAAAAGCTTTTGACAATGATTATATCAATAATTCTAATGAAAAATTAATATTAGCTATTAATTTGGGCGTATTAAATAATTTCATGGAATCAGATTATGCTAAAGAACAGTATTCTAAATTAAATGAATTATTAAATGAAACAAATATTTTTGATTCTGAAGCTACCTCTCAAAATTATGATAAAGACCCAATTCACATTATAAGTTTCAGTGATTATAATTTATTTGAACTATATGAAGATCATGTGGATTCAGAATATCTTAAAAAGCTTTTTAAAAAAATCACTGATAAAAATAAGCAAAATCCATTTTACCAAGCATATCTTCGTGATGTTGTAAATGAATATAATGGGCCAATTAGATATAATTATGAGCTTTTAATGAACGAAAAAGTTGTAAATGAGATTGTCCAACTTGTAATAAATGCCATCATCAAATTTAAAAAAATTGTTTCTACAAGGGAATTATTAAATTTTATCTATGAAATTATTGTACCTCCGGTAATAAAAGAATATGCTGATATTGATGAAGTTTATGATTATATGGAAGAAATCTTGCCGAATTTAATTTATACTACATCAGAAAGATCTCAATTACTTAAAATTATTGCAATGCATGACCCTATTCATTTAAGAGAAGAAATTTTAGATGATTTCTTAATAAAACTTAACATGACTAATGATTTAACCACAATCATTAAAGAATATTTAATAGAATCTGATGAAACCACAGCATTCATTGAAAGCATTGGAAATAATAATATTTCACAATTTAGAGGCAATGAATATATGATAATCAGCACCATAATTAGATATTCCTCTATTTTGGGTAGTGATGACATTAAACATGTTTTTACCCAAGATTCTTACAGGGAATTTACTCATTATCTTTATGTTTACAATACTCATGATAAAGGAGGATTTAAAGATTTATTTGAAAAAGTTAAAGGTGCAGTATTTAGATGGAAGGGTTCCCCTAAAAAGAATTATATTTTAATAGAAGAATTATCTAACTTCAACATTGCTGAAAGAATTGATTTGAAACCGGATTTAGTTAATATTCAAAGCCCTGTTGATGATTTGGGCAATAGATTTAAAACAGACATTCTTTTGAAATTTAAAGTTAATCATAATGAGAATATAATTCCTTTAAATATTGATTATACATTATATAGTATGATTACTAAATTAAACAATGGTTATAAACCAAATAAGAATGATAAAGAAGATTTAGTAATTTTCAATGAATTTATCGACGAACTTATCAAAAATGGAAGTTCTGATGAAGAGTTATTAATTGAAGATATAAATAATAACCGTAATTTTACATTAGAATTTGATTCAACATTTGATGAATTTAAATTTGAACAAGTTGAATAGGTGTAATATGTATGAAGAAAATTTAATTCATCTCAAAAATCAAATGGGAATTAATTTAACTCATGTAATTAATAAAAATTCTCCACTTTTACCTTTTGTAACAAGAGAACCTGAAAGAGTAAAATTTAACAATGGTTTTGATGGAATTATTGGAGAATTTGCTAGAATGTCATCTGATAAAGAATGGAATGATGATTTTAGCATAAATAATTTAGTGAATATGATTTTATTAAAAAATAACAGAATTAGGTGTTCTGATAAAGATAAAGAACATCTCAGTAAACTTATTAAAGACCATCTAATCAATGAGAATAATGAACTTAATATATTGCACCCACATTTGTTTTTGTATCTTCCACTATCAGATAACCTCCAAAAAGTTGGAGAAAAAAGAATAGCTGAATTTATTAATAATATATTTTTTATAGATATTGATACTAAAGAATTTTTCGATAATAAGAAATCTAACCAAGTCATGATTAAATTAATTTTAGATAATATATTTGAATTATCTGAAAAACATAGAGATTCGAAGTATATTTCGGTTCTGCCGTTTGTTTGTGAGGTTTTTAAGGAAGATTGGTTATTTGCAAGACAACATGAAAATTTTTTAGTTAATAATTTGGAATATATTCTCGCTTATTATTATTTTTATTATTGTTCTCAATTTTCAGTAAAATTACAACAGAACTATGATGTAGTTAATTTAAATGAACCCACTGAAATTTATTATTTATTAGATTCTGAAAAAGCAGGTAAAACTCGTAAAAGTATTAATAATGGTTATTATTTAATTAAACGAGCCAATGAAGATTTATTAGTTCGTATAAATGTCATTGAACATTTAAATATTTTAGCAGGAACTCATGGTTTGTTCCCCTTTCAAATAAATAGTTTATTAGAAAATGATTTTAATTATGATAAAGAAGAATATTTAAAAACTTTAAATGAGTGGGTTAATTTTTATAATGATGAAAAACAACTGGAGAAAACTAATTCCCCAATGAATTTTAAATCTTTAGAAAAAACTTTGTTTAATAGTTTAAATCAAGGAATTCAACAAGCTATTAAAAGTAGATATGCCAAAAATTTAGAAGAAGTTGCAAAAAAATATTTTGCGAAAGGTAGGGGGCCACATGGGTTAATGTTAAATTTAAATAAAGATATGCTTTATATTCTTACTGCTTTATGTGTAAAAAAAGATAAAATCAAATTAAATGATTTATTTAAAGAATTTGAATATCGAGGAATATTTTTTGATAGATATTCTAAAGAAGAAGTCATAACTATTTTAAATAATTGGAATTTAATTGATAAGAAAAGTGATAGTGGAGATGCACAGTACGTTAAATCAATTTTGTGATTTATTGTTTAAGAGGGAAAATGTATGTATGAAGGTAATCTTGAAGAGTTAAAAAAACAATGTAGTAATTCTAAAATTTTTTATCATAAAATAAATATAAATTCTCCTATTTTACCATTTATCACTGATTCTCGTAATCAAACACATTTTGATAATGGTTTTGAGAATATTATGGGTGAATTTGCTAGAATTTCTTCAGATAAGAGTTTAAATAAAGATTTTTCCATAACTAATATTTCCAATGACCTATTACTTGATAATATTCAAATTGAAGAAAATATAGGAGACTATTTAAAAATTATTATTGATGAATATCTTTTAAATGATAATAATTTCAAAATCTTGCATCCTTTTTTATTTTTATATATTGAAAAAACTCAAGGAGCAAGGTCCAATAATGAAACCGAGATTGCACGTTTTATCAGAGATGTATTTTTTAAAGATATTGAAAATTTCAATGATTTATTTAATAATGAAGAAATATGCAATGTTGCGGTTAAACTTATTTTAAACAATATTCAAGAACTTCCAGAAAAAATAACATATCCTAAATATATTTCTTGTTTATCTTTTGTTGTTGATATTTTTAGAGAAGATCTTGAGTTTATTAAAGAAAATATGGGATTTTTATTAAATAATATTTATGAAATTTTTGCATTTTATTATTTTTATTATTGTTCTCAATTAATTTTAAAATTAAATCAACCTTTCGATAAAGTTGATTTAAATAATCCTTCCATAATATACTATTTATTAGACTGGGAAAAAGCGAGTAAGAGTAGAAAATCCATTAATGAAGGACGTAATATTTTAAAAGAAGCTAATAAATCTTTATTTGTCAATATGAATTTATTAGAACATATAAATATTTTAGCAGGAACTCATGGATTTTTCATATGTCAAATTAATGATTTAATTAAAGAAAGCAAAAATGAAAAAGAATTTTTAGCTATTTTGAGGGAGTGGATTAAATATTATGATAATGTCCATAGTGTTGGAAAATATATAGATTATGATAATTTTGAAGATTTAATTTCTCTTTTAAAAAATGAACTTCAATCTGCAATAAAAAATCAACAAAAAACTTCATTTACTTTCAATTTGAATAATATTGGTAAAAAATATTTTTTAAAACGTAGGGGTCAATATGGTTATGCTTTGAATATTACAAAAGATTTTTTATATTTAATTACTGCATTATGTGTTAAGGAAGATAAAATTAAACTTAATGATTTATTTAAAGAATATGAGAGGAGAGGTTTGTTCTTTGATAGGTATTCAAAAGAGGAAATTGTAAATTTATTAAATACTTGGAATTTAATCGATAAAAAAAGCGATAGTGGAGATGCACAATACGTTAAGTCAATATTATAATTATTCTAGGGAGAAAATATGTACGAAGATAATCTAGAACTTTTAAAACAAAGATGTGGCTTGAAAATTTTCAGACATTCTGTAAATATTAATTCACCTATCTTACCATTTAGAGTAGACTCTAGAGATCAAACAAAATTCGATAGGGGTTTTGATGGAATTATAGGAGAATTTGCTAGAATTTCTTCAGATAAATATTGGGATAAAAATTTTGATTTAAATAAAATTGTTAATAATATTGTATTAAATGATGAGCTTGAATATGATGAAGACAATAATGAGTTTTTAAAATCAATTGTATCAGAATATTTGGCTAAAGATAAAACAAATGTTAAGGTTTTACATCCGTATTTGTTTTTATATTTGAGTAAAACTGAACGTTTAAGAGCAGATAATGAAAAAGAAATAGCTACTTTTTTCAGAGATGTGATGTTTAGAGATTTAGAAAATTTCAATGAATTTTTCAATGATAAAAATTCTGATAATATATTAATAAAATTGATTTTGAAGAATCTTCCAGAACTTCCAACAGAAAATGTGCCTTTAAAATATTATTCTTGTTTAAATTTTGTTACAGAAGTTTTTAAAGAAGATATTGAGTATATTATGGATAAACCAACATTTTTAATTAATAATTTAGATAATATTTTTGCATTTTATTATTTTTATTATTGTTCACAAATGATACTGAAGTTGAATCAATCATTTAAAGCTGATTTTGATCAACCCTCTAAGATTTATTATTTATTAGATTGGGAAAAAGCAAGTAAAAGTAGAAAATCAATAAATGAGGGATATGATATTTTAAAAGAGTCTAACAAGAAGTTATTTATTAATATGGTATTAATTGAACATGTTAATACGTTACTAGGGACTAATGCTTTACTAGTTAATCAACTTGAAGATTTTGTAAATTCTAATCCAAATAATGAAGAGATTTTTAGTTGTTTAAAAGAATGGATTAAGTATTATGAAACTATCCATAATCTGAATATTGAAATGTATTTTGAAAATTTTCGGGATTATGTGAAAATTTATCATGATGTTTTAGAAAAATCTATTAGAAACCAACAAAACGTAGGATTTTCTTTTAATTTAGAGAATATGGGTAAAAAATACTTTTTAAAACGTAGGGGTCAATATGGTTATGCTTTGAATATTACAAAAGATTTTTTATATTTAATTACTGCATTATGTGTTAAGGAAGATAAAATTAAACTTAATGATTTATTTAAAGAATATGAAAGAAGAGGTTTGTTCTTTGATAGGTATTCAAAAGAAGAAATTGTAAATTTATTAAATACTTGGAATTTAATCGATAAGAAAAGCGATAGTGGAGATGCACAATATGTCAAACAAATTTTATAACTATCTGTCAGATAAAATAAAAAATTTCTTTAAAACTAACGAAATACGTCATGGAGATAAGTTTTTTATCCAATTTGATGAAGAGTACAGGGTTGATGATTTTTATAATACTCTAAAAAGTGATTTAGATAATGTTGAAGAGTTTAGATATCAACATGAAAGCAGTAATGTTCCATTTACTACTTTTACAACATTATTGGAAAATGGGATTAATGTTGTAGTTGTAAATTCTAATAAAGTTTCTGTTGATTATCTTGTAACTTTAAGAAATCAGGTAACAACTCAAGAGGGTGTTTGGAAAGATACAGCATTATTACTTATCTGTTATAATATTATTGATAGTATTTATGATGGAATGAGGAATCTTGAAAAAGAAGACATGCCACTTAACATTAATATCATTAAAGATAATTTAAAGGATGAGATTGATTCTTCTAAAAAACTTTCTAAACTAGATAAAGTAGTAACCAAATTTTATTTAGATAAAAAAATAGAAGACGCTTTTCAAACTACATTATGGGATTATGAAGACATTTTATCTATCATAAATAAAGGTGAAATTGAAGAAAATGATTATAAAAATCTTGGTCTTTTTCCAGATAGTATGTTAGGATCTTATAAATCTCCTAAAGCTAAAGAAAATAGATTAGAAGAAAATGCAGATAACTTCAATTATGTAAATCTTTGCAATCAATATGATAATACAAAAGAAGAATTAGAAAAAAGATATGATAGTACTGGTGTAAATCTATTAATTAAAGAAGATTGGCCTACAGTAGATTTTAATAAAATTCATAAGTCTCATGAAAAATTATTAAATTTCACCAAAAGCTTAAACTATCAGGAAAACATGAATAAATTCACCAATGAAGGATGTTTATATTGGGAAAAACCTCTAAAATCAACAGCTGCAGGTAGACGTAAAAGACAAATTATTATCTTTAACGAAGATAATAAAGTTAATGAAGTTACTTTAAAATTTAAATTTGATGGAAAATTAGAAAGAACTTATCTAGACAAAAAGTCTCTTGATATTTGCAGTGTTTCAAGTAATACTCTTAAAATCAATTTTGAGTTATTAAATAATGAACCAACTTTCAAAAAAGTTAAATATAAACATAATAATCAAGCAAAATCAACATATGAATTTAATATTTTAGTTCTCCCATGTAAAGAAGACATATTACTCCCTATTAAAGACAAATATCAAATTAACAATAAATTAAATAAAATTATTGTAATTGACGATAACAATGAGGAAATTTCATTTGGTTTTGGTTCTAATGTACAAAGTTATACAATTGCCCAAGACAATGAAGTTATAAACATTTATGATGAGGACACCATCACTATAGCTAATGATTCAGCCATTAATGAGAATGGAGTTATTAACTTTAATTTAGCCTATAATGATTTAAAAATACCAATTCAAATTAAAGAAGATGGAACTAAATCACTTCCTGTTGAATCTTTGACTATCTGGAAATATAAACGTGAATATCAGGAAAACTTCATTTACAAAAACAATAAAGCGGTTCAAGGAACTAATTCTTTCTATCTTCATGAAGAGTTTAAAAAATACTTAAAAATGGAAAAAGATTTGATTAATAATTCAATTGCTTATGGTGAACGTGAAATAAACGGAAATATTAAAAAAATTGATTTGAAATTATCTGATGAGTTGCAAAGTGTTTTTGATAGAATTATTAATTATTATCGTGATATTGAGAATTTACCGAGTTTAGTATTTTTAGATAATGACTTAAAGTTATTATATGAAGAATTCATTGAACAATACAATAATGAAATCGAGAGTATTGGAAAAGATGCAATTATTTCAAGTGATGAGCGAAAACTAAATTTAATTAAACTTGGAACTATTAAAGATAATGATAGGATATTATTCACCCCATTATCTCCACTGAATATTGCTTATCAATTAGAAATACTAAATCAATGTCAAAATGAGATTTTAGACAAACCTATTCTTGAAAGATTAAATCCAAATAATCTATTACCTTATCTTTATGGAGATGTTGAAAAACACGGTAAAAATCTATTATACAAACCAATTTATCAAAAAGATGCTCAAGAATGGATTGTATTTGAAAAGAGTGCGGATGTATCAATTAGCAGTACAAATGCTTTCATTGCAATTGTTGTAAAAGATAAGATGAATCAGTTTGTTTCACATTTCAAATATCTTTTCGATAAAAAGGCGGATGCTCCTATCAAATTAAATATTATTAATATTAATGAAGATATGGAAATTGTAAAAGGTATTTTTAACTTTGTAAGGGATAGGCTTGATGATAGGAAAATCAAGCATAAGATTCCTGTTGAAGTTAATTTATACAATGACAATATGAGATCTACTTTTGATGATTTCTTTGATTGTGTTAATCCGGAACAACTAAATGAAAAATTTGGAATCACAATCAAATCTAGAGTAAAAGATCCTATAGATATTTTAAGGGAAGTTCAAGACAATATAACTTATTTCAAACATGATTTGCCTGATAATGATGTTGAATATGCGCATATTTCATTCTATAAAGTTGGTTATGAAGCTACTATTGCTGATGACAATATGGACCAGATTGAAACAGGTTTATCTATAGATGGATTACTTTCTTCAATTACTTCATTTAATACTCGATCTGAATATAGAACTGGATTTGGTACAAAACATATTCTTAATGAGGATAATTTACTTGTTCAAACTGTAATCAATCTGAATGAATTAAGTTTAAACTATCAAAATAATGGTGAAAATACTTATAAAAAACGTAAAACCATTATTACCAAACCAATGGAACTTAAAAAGGATTTAACTGAAGTTTTATATAAAAAATCCAGATGGGTTACTTTCATTGAACCATCATTCGGTTTAGAATACTTTGAAAATGAAGGTGATGGAAGTTTAATCATTATACATTACAGTGATCAATATTCCTCATCTACAAAATATGACACTATTACCGTTACAAGCAAATCCAAACAGTATAAGAATGTTATGGAAGAATTTTTAAGACCTAAACTCAAAGATGAAGACAAGAAGTTAATCAGCGATGAGAAATTGGAAGATGTGATAAAACTTTTCAATTCAATTAATGGTGAATGGCTGCTTAAAATCATCAGTACATATGGAAACACTGACAGAGAAAAAATAAGTATTATTTCAGCTATTAAATACATGTTAGCTATTTTGGATAATAAAGATATAATATGGATTCCAATTTCAATGGAAGAAATTTTAAGGATTGCTGGAACCGTTAAATTAAGTAAAAAAGAGGGTATTTTTGATCCTAAAATACTTGATGGAAAATACTGTGACGATTTGTTATTTATTGGAATAAATCCTAAAAATAATGTTGAAGTTTATTATTATCCTATCGAAGTAAAAATCGGAATTAATAATGAAAGTGTTGTTAAAAAAGGTAAAGAACAAATTGATAAAACATATATTTTATTAAAAGACCAATTATTTGACCGTTTTGAAGATACTCAATTTAGAAACAAATTCTACAGAAACTTCTTTATGCAAGTTGCTTTAACTAATGAACAAAAATTAATTTTAAATGATTTATTTAATCAATCTGAGATTGATATGATTGATTCATTAAAATCTAAATTTTTAAATGATGATTACAATATTTCAAATGAGTTAGAAATTAATATTGGTAAAGGTGCAGTAGTTTCATTTAAACAGGATAATTCTTTCAGAGCACTTAAAAAAGAAGATAATAATCTAATTGTTGAACTTACTGAAGATGATGCATATTATGGACTATTGAAATCATTTGAAGAAATCAATGATGAAATCCACAATGAAGAATCTGAAATAAGTCCAGATTATCTTTTATCTAATGTAAATATCAATGAGGATGAAGATATTTTCGAAAATGATGATAAAACAAAAGAAACTATCATTGAACCAACTAATGCTGGTGAGGATATGGAAAGCGGAAGCATTGGTGGTCCTGAGGATAGTGTTGAAGAAACATCTGAAGGCAACAATGTTGATGTTAATGATAAGGAGAATCTTATCAAAGAAGAACCTGCAATTAATGACGGTTTAAAACAAAGCGAACATTCTCCTAAAGAAGAACCTGCAGTAATTACTAATTCATCTACTGGGTTATCTGATACTAGGGCATTAATTGGAACTGTTGATGGTTCTAAACATGAAATTTATTGGGAATTTGGTAATAAGAAATTAGGTAATAGGCATCTTTTAATTCAAGGTAAATCTGGTCAGGGAAAAACTTACTTTATTCAGCGTTTAATTATGGAATTGTCCAAACACAAAGTTCCTGTAATTATTATTGATTATACTGATGGATTTAGACCTGATAAATTAGAAAATGAGTTTGTAGAGGTTTTAGGTGAGAATCTTGTACAACATATTGTAATTAAGGATAAATTTCCATTGAATCCATTTAAAAAATATCAAAACACTCTTTTTGATGGATATTCAATTGAAGAAGATAATGTGGATGTGGCTACCCGTTTTGTCTCAATCATTGGTTCTGTTTACAACCAATTAGGTATTCAGCAAAGAAATGCTATTTATGAAGCTGTTTTGAGAGGTTTAAATAATAAAGAGGTTATGGATTTAAAAGATCTTGAAGAGGAATTACTTAATCAGGATAGTGCTGTAGCAACAAATGCTTTATCACAACTTAAAGTATTCATTGATAAAAATCCATTTGATTCAGTGAATGCCTTTGATTGGTCTGATATTAATTATCCTTCCAGTGCGGTTACAGTTATTCAATTAACTGGAATAAATAAGGATATTCAAAAAATTATTACTGAAATGATTTTATGGGATTTGTGGTATTATAAAACTTCACATGGCGGCGATGAAAAACAACCATTTGCAGTTATTTTAGATGAATGTCAGAACCTTAGTTTTGGTAATGATTCCCCATGTACAAAGATATTGCAGGAAGGTCGTAAATTTGGATGGTCTGGTTGGTTTGCCACACAATTCTTAAAAGGGAAATTGGATAATAATGCAATTAATATGTTGCAGAATTCTGAAGAGCAAATTTACTTTAACCCTCCAGATAATTCTGTAGATACAATTGCTAAAACTTTAACTAAAGATAATGCAGATAAAAAATATTGGGAATCTAAATTGTCTGATCTTAAAAAAGGTCAATGTATAGTTTATGGACCTACAGTAGAAAGCAATGAACTAAAATCTTCTAAACCAATAGTAGTTAATGTATCTCCTTTATCTAATGAATGATTATATTAAAGTTATACTTTAGTTTTGGATTGATGGTATATGACTCATTTTTTTATTTTGTTGGTTTTAGAGAGATTTGTCTTGTTAAAGATTCTAATTAATTTATATAATTTCAGTAAAATTTTTAAATATTATTTAACATAATTTAATAACAATTAGAAATATTTTTATTTATATAGGATTAGTGGTATTATGGCAAATTCGTTAATAGAAGAATTACCTAAAATCATAAAAAGAGGTAGAAGAGAAGCAAATAAACTATTGGAAGGATTATCTGATGAAAATAGGTTAACTTTACAAACTAATGAGTTAGTACTTCCATCAAAAGATGTTAGTGGATTTTTTAAAGAGGAAGTAAAAGAAATTAATGAAAACCAATGGATTAATAAATTAATCTATGGTGATAATTTATTAACAATGCAAGCCCTTCTAGCCGGTGATGAAATAACTCCTTCAATGAGGGGGAAAATAGATTTAATTTATATTGATCCACCATATGATTCAAAAGCTGATTACAGAACTGAAATAGTACTACCTAGTCAAAATATAGAACAAAGACCTACAGTTATTGAACAATTTGCATATAAAGATACATGGAAAAATGGAACTGTAAGTTATCTTGAAATGATGGTACCAAGACTCATATTAATGAGAGAATTACTATCTGAATCTGGTTCTATATTTGTTCATATTGATTGGCATGTAGGACATTATCTTAAAATAATATTGGATGACATTTTTGGAAAAAATAATTTTAATAATGAAATTATCTGGCATTATGGTGGTCCTTCCCCTGTAAAATCAACTTTTCCAAAAAAACATGACACCATTTTATTTTATTCAAAAAATATTAAAAACGCTTATTTTGAACCACAATATAGTGAAATTAAAGAATATCTCTATGAACGAGCAAGAGAAGATGCTGATGGTAGAAAATGGGTAGACCAAAATGTTGGTAAAATCACTGAAGAGAAATTTAATGAACTTAAATCAAAGGGATATATATTTAAAACAAAAACTGGAAAATATAGAAGAAAACAATATCTTGATGAAATGAAAGGAGATATGATGGACAATGTTTGGGAAATTCCTATAATAAATTCACAAGCCCAGGAAAGATTAAATTTTCAAACTCAAAAACCTGAAGCATTAATTGAAAAAATAGTCGGTGCATCATGTCCTCCAGGGGGAGTAGTTGCTGATTTTTTCATGGGTTCTGGGACTACTGGTGCTGTAGCTGAGAAAATGGGTAGAAAATGGGTCATGGCAGATTTAGGAAAACCTGCAACAATGATTACTAGAAAAAGATTGATAGACCAAGAAGCAAAACCATTTTTATACCAATCTATTGGTGATTATCAAAAAGAACAATTTGAACAATCAGAATTCAAGACTATTCGTGATTTATCACATGTAGTTATGAGTTTATTTGGTGCTTTACCATTTAATGATAATGAATCTAGAACCAATTTGGGATACCTAAAAAAAGATAAAACATTAGTATTAGTGGATTCTCCATCTAAATTAACTGGATATACTACTTTAATTAAAGCTCAAAAGTTAAGAAACACATATCAAGGTGGTTGGGATAAAGTTGTTGTATTAGGTTGGAATTTTGTTCAAAATATTGGACAAATAATTTCTGATTTGAATGATAAGAGATTAAATGTTTTAGTTATTCCTCCTGATTTATTAGAGCAATTAAAAACTAAATCAAAAGCTAAAAAATTAATTCAAACTGGAAATTTGAGGTTTTCATCTTTACAATATTTAACTGTTAAAGAACCAGTAGTTGAAATGTATAATGATGAATTAGAAACTTTAACTGTTGAATTAGATAATTATGTTTTGTTATCTCCTGAAGCTTTACCATTAGATGATAAAAATAAGAAAAAATTATCAGAAATTATTGCTAATGACCCTTTAGCATTAATTGAATATTGGAGTATTGACCCAAATTATGATGGTCTTGTATTCAGGAGCAAATGGCAAGATTACCGTGAAAACACTTCAAATGATAATGATGAATATAGAGTAATTAATAAAGCTAAAATCAATGTTCCTAAAGTTAATGGTAAAAGAACAATTTGTGTAAAGGCTGTTGATGTATTTGGCTTTGAAAGTGCAACAACTTTTGAAATTAAGGGGTAATTTATATGTCAAAAGGTACTAGTGCATATCCATTAAAAATGGCAAAAGAACTAACGAATGAAGTTAATAAAGCTTGGGAAGACGGAAGTTTTTATGAAAGTGTATCTCCAGTCACTCAAGATTTACTTAGGTTCTGGTTTTATCCATCATTTTGTGATATAAGAGATATAAATTTTCATGAAGGTCAAAAACAAGCTATTTTAAATGTTATTTATCTTCATGAAGTTTTAGGTGTTAAAAATGTAAAAGATTTATATTTAAAGACAGATCCTGAAATATTGAAAGGGATTGATAGTGTTAAATTGGAACAAGATAAATACCAACATCCTATGTATGCTGTTAAAATGGCTACTGGAACAGGTAAAACTTGGGTTATGCATGCATTGTTAATTTGGCAATATTTAAATGCTAGTGATACTTTGATTAATGGTCCTTTTTCTAAAAATTTTTTATTAGTTGCACCCGGTTTAATTGTATACAATAGATTGTTAGATGCATTTTTAGGAAAAGAAAATGAAAATGGGATTCGTGATTTTGAAAAATCTGATTTTAAAAAATTTGAAGATTTATTTATTCCAGATGCCTATAAAGATAAGGTATTTGGATTTTTACAATCATCTGTTGCTAAAAAGGAAGAAATTTCTAGTAAAGTTACTGGCGATGGTTTGATTGCAATTACAAATTGGCATTTATTATCTGGCTCCCAAGAAGATGGAGAAGTGGATAATCCTTTAGATAATCCTCATCAAGTTTTAAAAAATGTACTTCCAATTTCACCTGGAACAACGGGGGGTAATGAATTAAGCTCATTAGATAGTAATTTCATTAAAGGTGGTGAAATTGAATATTTGTCCGAATTAGAAAATTTAGTTGTTTTTAATGATGAAGCCCACCATATTCATGAATTTAAAAGGGGTGGAGAAGTATTTGAAGTTGAATGGCAGAAAAGTTTGAATAAAATTTCTGAGACAAAAAGTGGCGAGTTTATCCAAATTGATTTTTCTGCAACTCCTTATAGTTCTTCAACTGGTAAAAATAAAATTAAACATTATTTTCCCCATATAATTGTTGATTTTGATTTAAAAACTGCAATTCACCATGGTTTAGTTAAAATGATTGCTATTGATAAACGTCAAGAAATTGCATCAATAAAAAATTTAGATTATAAAGCTGAAAGGGATGGAAATAAAGTTATTGGTCTTTCTGAAGGCCAAAGATTGATGCTTAGAGCAGGTTACACTAAATTAAAGATTTTAGAGAAAGAATTTACTAATTTTGATGAAAATAAACATCCTAAAATGTTAGTAATCTGTGAAGATACAAAAGTAGCCCCATTTGTAACTGAGTTCTTTAAAAGTGAAGGATTATCTGAAGAGGAAATTGTTGAAATTCATTCCAATAGACAAGGTGAGGTTAAAGATTGGGATTCGGTTAAACAAAGATTATTCAATATTGATGATTATGTGAATCCAAAGATTGTGGTTTCTGTTTTAATGCTTCGTGAAGGATTTGATGTAAATAATATTTGTGTTATTGTTCCATTAAGATCAACCGCTTCAGATATTTTACTTGAACAGACTATAGGTCGAGGTTTAAGGTTAATGTGGAGAAGTTGGGAATATGAAGATATTAAGGCTGAAAGTCGACATAAACTTTTAATTGAAAAATTAGAGCCTGATAATTATCTAGATTTATTAAGTATTGTGGAACATCCTAAATTTATAGAATTTTATGATAATTTAGATGAAATTCCTATTATTGTAGAAGGAGGTGATGGTCCAAAAGGAGCATTAGGTGATATGATATCTGTTGGTTTAAGAGAAAATTATGAAAAATATGATTTCTATTGGCCAATTATTATTCAAGAAAGTGAAGAAATTTTAAATAATGAAAAATTATCAATTGAGAATCTTGAGGTCTATCCAACTCCTTTATCTGATTTGCAACGAATTAAAGGTGAAGGTGGTGAAAAATTCATATCACGTGAAATAACCGTCCGAACTCAGTTTGGGGAGTATAGGGTGACAGCAGATATTTTCAATGCTGAGAGTTATAACGAATTTTTATCAAAAATTGTTGGTAATGTAAATTCTATGATTCAGAATGTAGGTAGAACATCTAAAGAATTTCCAATGATGCAGGTTAATAATGCAAAATTAATGGGGTTAATTGATAATTATATTAGACAAAAATTATTTGATGAACCTTTTAATCCAATGGAAAATGAAAACTGGCGTATACTATTAATGTCTGAAAATAGTATTATTAATCATATTGTAAAACAAATTAGTAAATTAATCTATGAAATGCAAACAAATGTGGATGTAACAGAAGCTATAGTTCATAAAATTAAATTTTCTATTATTGATGAGCTTAGAATGAGAGAAAAATATTCAATACCTATTGTAAAATCCATTTATGAACGATTATCTTATCCATCACATGGTGGTGGCTTGGAAAAAGCATTTATTGAATCACTTGATAATGATGGTAAAGTTCAATCATTTTTAAAAATTAATGAATATTATCATACTTTTGCAGCAATAACTTATATTCGTGAAGATGGTTTACTTGCAAGATATTTCCCAGATTTCATTGTTAAAATTGGTAATGATATTTATATAGTGGAAACAAAAGCAGATAAAGATATTAACTCTCCTAATGTTCAAAGAAAAAGAATTGCTACATTGGATGCTTTAGATAAAATTAATCAATTAAAAGGTGAAGATCGTATGGATGCGAAATGGAATTATGTTCTTTTAGGGCAAAATACTTTCGAATCAATGCATAATAATGGAGCATCTATTAAGGAAATTTTAGATTATGCAATTGTTAATGAGGCAAAAGCAAAAGGATATTCAACTTTAGATAATTTTTAATTGAATAATTTTTTTTATTCAATTTTAATGATAGGTGGATATATGATTAAATGTTCAAAGTGTGGAAATCAATGTTATCTTCCAAAAAATTCTATGGAAAATGTGAAACTAAACAGCCTGGGTTAAAATTTTGTTTGGAATGGAGGTATTACTCTTTAAATTTTTTTGCATAAATTGTGGTACAAAACTAATTTCTCTCGGAAATTCCGATAATCTTAATGGATTTAGATATTTTAGTTAAATTTATTCTGCAATATTATGATAATTTTGATGGTGATGCAAGAAGTTTAATTCCTCTTAAAAAGATTTATTGGCCGATAAAATAACTTAATGTGATAATATGGCAAATATGTGGATGGTAAGAGCTGGTGAAAGATCATTTTTAATTGATGAATTTCTAAAAAACAGTATAGTGGCAATTGGTTGGGATTTAGGAGATTTGTCAGATAAATCTGATGATGAAATTGCAGGATTATTTAAAAAGAAATATAAAAATCTACGTTCCCTCAATCAAGTGCTACGTTTTAAAAATGAGATTAACATTGGAGATTATGTGCTTTCCGCTAAAGGAGGTACTAGGACTTATTTTATAGGTAAAATCATTTCAGATTACAAAAGAGCATATATTATTAATCAAAAAGATTCTTCTGGTGATAACTACTTTGATATTCGTGATGTTGAATGGTTAGGTGAAGTTCAAAGGGATTCATTAAAAAAATCAACTCAGGGAACTGTTGGTGCAAACAATACTGTTTTTAATATTAATGATGATGCAAAAAATGATGTCTTAAAAGTGTGTAGGGATAATATGGACTCAATTGATAAATCTGCATGTATAATTCGTAAATATTTGGATGAAAATAATCTCGATGATTTTTCACAAAAAGATGTTGATGATATATTTATAAAGTTTAAAAAGCAATTTGGGCCGGATGTTTTAGAAAAACTTGAAGGTCCAGATATTTTAAATAAAATATTTTTGCATGATGGTGATAATAGCACTTTATGTTATAATTTAGAATATGTATCTGAATTTAATCGTGGAGGAATTGGTGGGGGTTTTGCTTCTAAATACTCTTTATATAAAAGTAAAGATACACATGAATGGAAAGCAGGCTCCTCGAAAACTCTAAAAGTTGTAAGTGAAACTGAAGCTATTAACATTGCTTCTAAAATTCGCGATGCTATAGTTAAAGGTGCAAAACATATTGAAAATACTAAATTAGAATCAATTAGTGATTATTTCGGTCTTGAAAATGATTTAAAAAATATTTTTAAGGATTGTATTGTTAAACCAACAAGTAACTGGATTCATAAATATTATGTTTTAATTTTCCCGGATAAATTTCCAGAAGTTCATGGTAATGATATGAGAAATTTTATGCTTCAAAAATTCCGTATTGAACCTGAAAAAGGTTATTATGTTAATGATGGTAAATATTATCAATTAGCTAAAAAAGCAGGAATAAAGATGTATTCTTTATTTAGTGAAGAAATTATAGGATTATTTTTTGAGGGAAATGTTTGGGATCCTATTGAAAAGGGTAAACTTATTGATTTGGATGATTGTGATTTTAAACCGCCAGTACTGATTCAAAAACGAAATTCAATTTATTTTGGAGCACCCGGAACAGGTAAATCATTTGATTTAAACATAGATAAGAATAATCTCCTAAAAAACAATGAAAATAACTACGAAAGGGTAACTTTCCACCCTGACTATTCATATGCTAATTTTGTCGGAACTTATAAACCGGTTCCTGTAGGAGATTCAATTACATACAAATATGTTCCAGGACCATTTATGAGAATTCTTAAAAAAGCTTTACAAAAACCTTTTGAACCTTTTTTACTAATAATCGAAGAAATCAATCGTGCTAATGTTGCGGCAACTTTTGGTGATGTATTTCAGCTTTTAGACAGGGACGAAAATTATGAGTCTGAGTATCCAATTGATGCATCAGAGGATGCAAAAGATTACCTTAACAAAGATAAAATTAAATTACCCTCAAATCTTTTCATATGGGCTACAATGAACTCTGCAGACCAAGGTGTTTTCCCAATGGATACAGCTTTCAAGCGTAGATGGGATTTTAAATACTTTAGTATTAATCATAATGAAGGGTTAATTGAAGATACTAATGTTAATCTTAACAATATCAATGTCAAATGGAACGACCTAAGAAAAGCAATAAACGATGAATTATTGTCATACAAAATCAATGAGGATAAATGTATTGGACCGTTCTTTGCATTTACTGAATTCATGAACAAAGAAATACCAACTGAAACTTTCAAAGATATATTCAAAA
>NZ_CAMVTE010000012.1 GCF_947170395.1 uncultured Methanobrevibacter sp.
CTTCACCAGAACGACCATAAGTACCAGTTTCAGTACCTAAAGCACGATTATTAGTAAAGTTAGATCCTTCAATAGTACCATTAGTACCATACCAGAACACAGCACCACCATTAGCTTTTGCAGTGTTATTCTCAAATGTAGTGTTTTCAATTTTACCATTGGTTGCACCATTTTCCCATGTGATTGCACCACCGTTAACACCAGCAGAGTTATTCTCAAAGTGGCTGTTTATAAATGAATTGTTATTACAATCTGCACGTCCTGGAACACCACGTAAGTATATTGCACCACCATTGTCAGTACATGTATTGTCTATAAATTCACAATCATCTATTACACCATTTGAACCTGTCCACATGATAGCTCCTCCGTCTCCAGAGTTGCCCATCATACAAGCAACAGTTCCGTTAGCTGCATTGTTTGTGAAATTGGAACCTTTTATGATACCTCCAGTACCAAACCAGAACACAGCACCACCATTAGCACCTGCAGTGTTGTTGGTAAATGTACAATCCAAGATTTGACCGTCAGTTGCACCTTCATGCCAATCGATAGCACCACCGTTTATGGAAGCTGAGTTGTTTTCGAAATTACATCGAGTGAAATCACTGCCATGTGAGCTTTCCAAGTATACCGCTCCTCCGAAACCTTCCATAACTGTGAAATTGGTTACGGAATTACGTGTGAAATTACTGTCATATATCATGGTTACATTACCTGTGATATATACCGCACCACCTTTCAAAGCGGTGTTTTCTTCAAACTTGGAATCTGTAATGTTAACCTTGTTTCCTTCAATGTAAAATGCACCACCACCTATGCTGCTTGTTTGATTTTCAGCATTGGCATGGTTATGTGTGAAATTACTTGAAGTCACGTTAACGTCATGACCTATGATGTAAACCGCTCCACCAGCAGTGGCTGAATTCTTCAATGCATCGGATAGATTGAATTTCAAGTCATGGGTTGCGTTATTGTCTTCAAAGAGAGAATTTTTAATAACACTGTTTGCCCCGTCAATATAACCTGCTCCGCCTTTTATTGCATGATTGTATGTGAAATTGGATTCCTCAAGTACTGTGGATCCGCCTTCAAGGTAGAAAGCACCACCTTTGATAGCTTCATTATCTTCAAATAATGAATTATATATCCAATTGTCTGTACCGTTTACAGCAACTGCACCACCCAATCCACCGTCTTCATATATTCCGACAGCAGTATTGTTAGTGAAAGTGGAGTTGATTATGTTAACGTCATTTCCCTGAATTGCAATACCTCCACCAATGGATGTAAGCTTATTCAATTCATCATTGACTGCAAATCTTAAGTCATGAGTTGCTGTATTGTTGTCAAAGTCACAACCTAAAAATGTAGTATTGAATGCAGTAATGAACACTGCTCCACCGCGAATTGCACTGTTTGATGTGAAATTTGTATAGTTGAGAGCATTTAAAGTACCATTAACATATATTGCACCACCTTTGATAGCTTGATTTGCATCGAAAGTGACATCTACAATTCTTGTATCGTAACCGTTTACTGCAACTGCACCACCAAGACCACCATCAGGATTAACCCCAATAGCATTGTTTTCAGAGAATAATAAATTATCCAATAAGGTGTTGTTACCTACAATATCAATAGCACCACCTTCAGCAGGTACACTATCAAATATAGGATTTAAGTTGTAAGTTAGGTTATGTGTAGCATTATTGTACATGAATTGTGAATTTTCAACAGTTGTGTTAATACCCTTAATATAAGCTGCACCACCTTTAATAGCTCTATTATATGTAAAGTTAGTATTGTTAATAGTGGTATTAGTACCAGTTACATATAGTGCACCACCCATGATAGCTTCATTATCATCAAATATATTATCAGCAATATTTGTGTGATAACCATCAACAGCAATAGCACCACCAAGACCACCATTAGTATCAACACCTATAGCAGCATTATATGTAAAGTTATTATTAGTTATAGTAGAATAATCACCACTAACAGAAATAGCACCACCTATAGTAGGTAAGCTAATTACTGAACTAGCATTAAAAGATAAATTATGTGTTGCATTATTATCATAGAATGTATTACCAGTAATGTTAGTATTAGCACCATTAATGAATATTGAACCACCTTGAACAGCATTATTTGTTGTGAAGTGCATATCCTTTACAGTAGCATTAGCACCATCAATATATATAGCACCACCACTAACTGCTTCATTCAAAGTAAATTGGCCATCATATATTGTAGTATTATCACCTTCTACAGCAATAGCACCACCAAGACCACCATTAATATAAAAACCTGAAGCAATATTTCTTCTGAAAGTATTATTACCTGCCACTGCTACATTATTACCATCGATATAGATAGCGCCACCCATAGTCAAAAGGGTTTCAGCACCAGGTTTAATTGAATCAATATCACGAGTAACAAGGTTGTTATCGAATGTTGAATTAACCACCTCAGTGTTGTGACCTTGAATATAAACAGCTCCACCTTGAATAGCATTGTTTTCTTTTGCAGTGATCTTATCAAGAGTTATATCATTACCATCAATATAAACAGCACCACCTTGAACAGCAGTGTTATTGTACAAGTTTATGTTTGAAGCGTCGATATTGCTACCCTCAATATAAACACCACCTCCTAATGTAGCATCGTTTTGTGTGAAATTAACATTGTCAAAATCTGGATTTTGACCTATGAGGTATAAACCTCCACCCAAACCAGTATTTAGAGAATAATTACCTTCAGCAACATTACTTTCAAATGAAGTATCTTTAATGGATACATCATTACTTTGAATAAACATAGCCCCACCGGAAGTAACTTTAGAAAGATTATCAACAATTCTACTTCCCAAATTATGAGTTGCATTGTTATTTGCAAATGTTGAATTGCCTACAGTTGCAGCATTACCCTCAATATAAACAGCACCACCTTGAATAGCACCATTTTCAACGAATTTTGAATCATAGATTCTCGCATTGGAACCTACAATTTGTATTGCTCCTCCAATAGGTGCGAAATTATTCGTAAGGTTGCAGTTTGTAATGTTTGCAAAGTCACCTTGAATAAATATAGCTCCACCGTAGTCACTTTCAGCAAAGTTATTTTCAAATCTAGAGTCTACAACTACAGTGTTATCAGCCCTTTCCGTATCAACTGTATGAATATCCATCGCTCCACCAAATTTTTCAGCACTGTTATTGATGAATGTACAATTTTCAATGTAGTTATTTGGTCCAATAAAAGCAATAGCACCACCACCCCCACTTCTATCAGGTTTCATGACATTAGGTCCATAAGCTTGATTGCCTATGAAAGTTGTGTTATAAACTTTCATTGTACCCTTGTGACATTCAATACCTGCACCATATGATGCAGAGTTATTTTCAATGTGATTGTTGGATATAATAACATTTTCTGCATTTACACAATAAGCTGCACCGTGTACTGCATTTGTGTTATTGATAAAAGTATTATTGTCAAAAACAGCACCCACAGAGCTAACTTTAAAACATAATCCTAAAGAATTTGAATTAGCATTTGGGTCAAGACTAATAGTTCCCTTATTGTGTTTGAATAAATTATTATTAGCTTTGAAATTAGTGATTGTGCTTGAAATACATACTATAACTGAAGCAGTATTATAGTAGAATTCGCAATTTTCAATAATAGCTCCGCTTCCACTTTTATCATAATTTATAATATATGACTTCTGATAAACAGTGTTGTTTTCAAAAGTACAATTATAAAATGAAACCGCTCCATTACAAGCAATCAAATGCCCCCTTCCAGGTGGATTCCCAGTAGTTACAGAAGACTCAAAATAATGATTTGCAAAATTAACTCCAGTAATTTTAGTATTATCAACAAATGTAATTCTAGACTTAGTAGGATGAGTTATAATTCCAGAAAAGTCAAGTGTAGCCTTTGCAGTATCAGTAGTAGAGCTACCTCCATAAATATTAATACCTGGACGTACAGTAAAGTAAACAAAATCACCAGAATATGTCCAACCATTTAGGAAAACATTATCTCCCGGCATTAGAGTCGTATTAATGAGTAGATCTCTCAACGCTTTCATAGTATTAGTAGATGGAGTCCAATCCTTACCTAAAACATCATCCTCATTGGAAACACCTAAAACATTACTTTTAGAGCTTACGCTAATATTGTTTTTAATACCTGCAGAGTCATTCAACTCATTATTTACTTGATTATCATCATCAATTTGAACATTAACAGTATTAACATGATTTGTTTGTGTTAAATTAAAGTCATTATCCGATTCAAGCGCACAAGACGCCTGAATAGTAAATATAAGAATAACTATAGCCATTATCACGATTAACTTTTTGCCTTTCATTTTGCGTTTTCACCCCCTGGTCCAGTCAATTAATAAAAATCAAATAATCTTAAGGCAATTAAAAGATTATTCTTTAATATTTATGTTTGTTGAAATATAAATAGTTTCTTGATTTTCAGACAAATAATACCAAAATAGAATAAATATTGATTTTAAAATGATTTTTTGATAAGAAATATGTAAAAAATGTGTAAAAATATTGAACAATTTACATATTCATATAAAAAAGTGGAAAAATATACTACAAAAAGGCAAAAAAATAAAAAAAAAGTTTAATTAATGAAATTGATTTGCTCTTCATTAATTAATAAATAGTTGATTAAATCTGTTGAATCCAAATCCTCATTTGCCAAGCTGACTGCAGTGATTTGGGAATTCAAATATGTCCTGTAATATAAAATTCCATCCTGTGTATTATAACACGAAGTATAGATAGTATATTCATACAAATTAGGATCTGAGATAAATGTACATCCGTTCTGCTGCTCAACTGAGCCCAAAATATGGAAAAATTGACCAACACTGCTTTTTTCATCACTGCCAGAATAGGAATTTGCACGAGTGAATGCTACCTTTGCAAACCTTGAAGATGATGACAAGTCTCCGGGAAGACCTAATCCACCCATACCTCTGGAATATTCATCCAAATCAAAATCGCCTCCAAAAGTGTTTTCAGGATTTTTATTGGATAAGTTTCTGTAGTTATTTAAAGTAAATAACTGCTTATCAAAAGGAGGATTATTGGTCATTACTCCTACAGGATTATCATATACTTTTAATCCATCCTCCATTGGTTCAACAACGATAGATTCACCATTATTATCTGAAAGCATCCAATGAAGTGGAGATAAAGGCAGCTCATCAGCAAAGTTAATATTAACCAAATTGATTTCTTCAAGTAATTTTTTAGCTTCAGATACTGAAGAAGCAGAGCCAAGTATATATGGAATAAATTCAAAAGGAGTGATATTAATCATACCATCTTCATATTCACGATAGACTGCATTTCCTGCAAAGTTAAGACCAGCCATGGCCAATCCGTTTTCATTGCAAGCATCATAATACAATGGATATCCATCAATGCCAGCAGCAATACCAATTATGGCATAATGGGTTTTGATATCATCTATTTTTCTGTATTTAAATTCATAATTTCTTGGAGTTATAGTAACTCTCTCATTATATGAAATTTCATAGTCAAAGTTACGTCCAAAATAATGTTTTTCAGTTATGTAATTACTTGCTGTACACATATTATCACCTCATAAGAAATTTGAGTAGTTAAATGCCCTTTGTTTTATATTCTCAAATTTATCATCAATTAATAATTCCCCATTTCTGAATACAGTCTGCAGATAATCTTCACCTTCACTATCGATAGAAACTGTTTTAAAGGAATTATCTTTTTTAATTAACTTGAATCTACCGGTTTTTGATTTTTTACTTGAATCAAGTGGGTTTTTAAAGATATCATGCCATTCGCCATCCCTCCGTTGAGCTGAACATTTGAATGCATTTCTTTGAGTATCCCTATTTACGGCAGTGTGGAGTCCTCCGCCCATGCCGAAAATAATGTTCTGTGCAGCCCATCCGTTGGATTTCATTGCAAACAGGATATCACGGATTTTTTGATAGTTGAGACCATCTCCCCACAAAAGACCGATGTTCAAGTCAAATACCTTGTATCCTTTATCGGTTAGATGACATCCGAAACCTTCTGAAAGCAGATTTAAACAGTCAATAGTGGTTGAAACCGGTTCCCCACTATCCGGCCTAAACACTACTTTATTTCCTTCAACATCCAAAAAGCTTAAGATGGCATCATTCAATTCACTGCCTGACCTTCCGGCTTCAGTCAGGAAGTTTCTGTAGTTGTATGAATCAATGACCATGGATAAAACTCCATCATTTGCCTTGTCAATGACATTGAGTATTTGTGACATTTCACCTTCAGGACCTAATGAGGTCATTACACTATGTTCTGTAGCCTGAACTGAAAATCCGTATACGTTTGAGTCATTGTAGTAGTTTTCAGGTATTGTCAATGCAGGAATTGTGTCTGTTCCAGAAAAACTGAGAAGATGAGCTGAACCGGAAAGCATTGATGATTCGGTAGATGAAGATCCCCTATATCCGAAGTCATGGAGCATGAAATCCAAGTTTTCTTTAGATGAACCTGTCACTTCCAGATAAAAGTTGGAAAGTTTTCTAACCTCTGCAGACAGTGTAGCAACGGTTGATGGATACCAAACCTGCAGGAGCAGAGATTCCAGGTAGTTCGGCAGCCAGTATGATTTTTTATCAGTATTTTCTACAGTCATTAATACATTACTAACATCGACCGGTGTTCCTTCAGGTACGGCCTTTATTTCAATCGGGAGTTTTCCGTCATGTTCATCCAGAATATATTCCCAGCCTGCTCTGTTGAATATACCTTCGCCTAAATGAGCAGCCATAAGCTTGTCTGCTTCATCTATCTTTTCTTCTGTTACAATTTGACCTTCCAAATACTTTTTAATTATATATTGCAACCCATAAAAGATAGTCTTGTTAAATTCAGCACCCACCCTACTTTCAAGGTAAGAATAAATCTTTTCTGTGCCTTCAGGATAAAAATAGTGATGAGTTACCTTGTAACTATCTGTCAATAAGCAAATGTTGTTTTCAATCATAATATCCCTTATATATTAGTTAGTACCAGGATATTAATATAAATTATCAAAAAAAAAAGAAAAATAGAAAAAAGATTAGATATAACTAGTATCTTGTTTTCTAAAGTGTGCCTGTGGGTGGTCACATAACGGACATACTTCCGGAGCGTCTGTTCCGTAATGGATGTATCCACAGTTGTTGCATTTCCATGCGATTTCTTCATCTTTCTTAAAGACTTTACCTGCGTTGATTTTGTCGGTCAATGCATTGTATCTGTCTTCGTGTGCTTTTTCGGTAGCACCTGCTGCATCGAAGAGGTCTGCAATATCATCAAAGCCTTCTTCACGTGCAGTTTCTGCAAATCCTTTATACATTGAAGTCCATTCTTCATGTTCACCTGCTGCTGCATCTGCAAGGTTGGTTAAAGTGTCAGGCACTTTACCGTCATGTAACAATTTGAACCAAATTTTGGCATGTTCCTTTTCGTTGTCGGATGATTCTTGGAAGATCTCTTTGATTTCCACATATCCGTCCTTTTTAGCTTGAGAAGCGTAAAATTCGTATTTTACACGTGCTTGAGATTCACCAGCAAGTGCTGCTTTTAAGTTTTCTTCAGTTTTTGAGCCTTTTAAATCTGCCATTTAAATCAACCTCTAGATTAAAATTTAATAATCCCATATATAAATATTTGGTGATTAGCCGGTAACTAAAAAAAAGAAAAAGAAAGAATGAGCTTATTTAAAGTTAGTAGCTCTTTCTTCGAAGTGTGCTTTTGGAAGTCCGCATACAGGACATTTTTCAGGAGCATTAGGTCCTGAGAATACAAATCCGCAGTTTTCACATTTCCATTCAATGTCTGCTTCTTTGTTGAATACTGCATCGTTTTCAACGTTTGCAAGTAATGTTCTGTATCTTTCTTCATGTTCTTTTTCGATTGCTCCTACTTTTTCAAACAGGAATGCAATCATTGGGAAACCTTCTTCTTTAGCGGTTTCTGCAAATTCCTTATACATTGAAGTCCATTCTTCGTTTTCACCGTCTGCTGCTGCATTTAGGTTAGCTATTGTGTCTGGAATATCTTCATCGTGTAAAAGTTTAAACCAGATTTTAGCGTGTTCCCTTTCGTTTTTGGAAGTTTCCATGAAAATGTCATGGATTTGAACATATCCTTCTTCTTTTGCTTTTGCAGCAAAGTATTGGTATTTAGTATGTGCTTGGGACTCACCAGCAAAAGCTGCTTGTAAGTTTGCTTCAGTTTTTGTACCTTTTAAATCAGTCATAATATACATCTCCAATAATATTATTATATCTATTATCGTTTAAAAATATTTTGAACAAAAAAATAGTAAAAGGAAAAATAAGATTACTTTTCCTTATGCAATATGTGAATATAACAATCCGGTAGCCCTATTGGAAGCAAACACCATGTAAGGAGTTAAAATGATATTTATAAAGCTTAATAATGGTATATATTGACCAATAAGGGATACAATTAAATTGACAACCAGAATAATGATAAACACTGCAACAACAGTTGCAACAACCTTTCCGATTCCAATTCTTGATATGTCTTTAGCAGCCTCCAAAATGTTTAATGATTCTGATAAACTGTCAGTCTTTGCCAATCTTGCAGTTGCCATAATCGCAATAAATGAGAAAATGATAAAGAATATGGCTGAAATAAGAAGAGTAATTGAAAGAGAACCAAATAAACCTGACACCACATCGGCAGGAACGGGATTTGTAGCATTATTTAGCATAACGCCCCCATTGGTGTTAGTTATACTTATATATTCGCTGAACTTTAAAATATGAGCAGGCACATTGGTTATAAATGCAACAATTAAAGCAATTACTGCCGGAATAATATAACATACGATAGATACGACGACTGATTTAATACCGCTTATAAAGTCGTTTTTCAAATCAAAGTCAGGAGCCAGTTCATCAAAAGTTATACCTGTTTTAATAACGTCAATCTGATAACCTGATAGGATAAATCCAACTAATAATGCAACAATAAACGCAATGAAAGACAATATAGCGAACATAGAATTATTGGCAAAATATATTTTTGAAAGAGCTGCTCCTCCAATCAACAATCCTATTACAAATGTAATGACTATATATATTGCAAGTGCTTTTATATTATTAGCCGGAAATTTAAAAGAATCTTTAATAATTTCTGAAATTTCCATTTAAACACCTTTAAAAAATTAATCTAAAATAATAAAGAAAAAAAGAAAGAATAGATGAAAATCTATTCATCTACACCAAAGGATTTTTTGAGTAAATCAGCGTTTACAAATCCTTCTTTGTAAATTTTACCAGTAGTTAAATCATTGATGACTACTTCTGCAGGAGCAAACATTCCTTTGTCGATTTGGTAGAAGTCAAATCCTGCTTCTTTGAATACATCGAAGAATGGTTTACCATATCCGTCAGCAGCTGAAGATGGTAATTGAGCAGCCACATCAGCGATGTCATCTCCTTCTTCAGATTCCACATAGTAGTATGTTCTTCCGCCGAAGAGTACTGCATCGTTGGTTTTACCCATAGCTTTAAGGCCATCAGGGTCAACAGGTGCGATAGGAGCAATACCTGCAGCATGTTTAACTTTGGTTACGTCGAATTTAATAAATTCTAACATTTTGTAGGTTCCGTTTTCCACAACTCTTCCGGAAATTTGAATAGATCCGACTAAAGAGGATGTAGGAGCTACAAGCAAGTATACGTTTTTAACGTCAACTTTACATTCATCAGCAATGTATTGTGCTACATCTTCGCCAGGCAATACATCAGCTTCCAATGTTAAAATTGCTAAATCAGCTTCAGTGTCTTCGTAATCAATTTCTTCATAAGTTTCTGCTGGCTTTAAAGCAATTGCTCTAGCAGGTCCTGAACCTAATGCAAAGAAGTCGCCTACAGATACAGACCAACCTGCTTTTTGAGAACCTAATGTTGAAATAGAAGGTGAATCAGTTTTAATCTTTACTGAAGGAAGTGCGAATTTTTCAGATAAATCTCCAGGAATTGAAATTCCAACATCAGCAAGTCCACCAAGACAAACTTTGGTATAAAGTTCTCCAGCTTTGAAACTTCCATCTACATTAACACCACAGTCTAAAACTGTAGCGCCATTTCCTAAAGTTTCTACAGCGATGTTTAATTCATCTGCTTTTTCAATCATTACATCTACGGTTTTTTTAGCTTCTATGTTTACACTTACCATAGTTTAACCTCATATCAAATTCTAACTTATAACTTTTAAGTTACTGGTTAAAAATTTATATTTATTATTATATAAAAGTGACTAAATGAATTTGAAAAAAAAGTTGAAATAAACAGAACTAAAAAAGAATAAATAAGAGGATTGAACCCCTTATCTGTAAACAGTTATTTTTACAGTTTTACTGGCTGATTTGAAGTTTGAATTACCTGCAAATTTAATATTTCCACTGAAAGCGCCTCTTTTGGTTAGCTTAACTGTAAATGTCGCAACACCTTTTGAATTGGTTTTTGCTGAGTATGATTTACCGTTGAGCTTTAAGGTGAGTTTTGTGTTTTTCATAACTTTACCCTTATTGTCCTTTAAAGTTGCAGTAACCTTTTTTGCATTTAATCTTAGTTTAAATGATTTATTCGGAGCAGTTAATTTAGCAGTGGCCTTTGAAACAACTATTTTTACTTTCACAGAGGACTTTAAGTAACTGCCGTCGCCCTTGAAATTTACACTAAATTCATAGGTTTTTACAGCCAGATTTATGGCCAGTTTGACCTGTCCGTTTTTGTCTGTTTTCATGTTGTAGTTTTTCCCGGCCAATTTAAATGAAACATATTTTCCGGCCACAACCTTATTGCCGGCATCCTTAAGAGTGATTACAAGGTTTTTGCCTGAGTTATAAACAGCATTCACTTTAGGAGCTATTAGTTTTGTAGTGCTTTTGCTTACGACAATTTTAGAGCTTGCAGCAGATCCGATTAAGTTTTCATCACCTGAGAAATTAAACAATGCCTTATATTCGCCAACTCCAAGATTAAGGGGAAGTGAAACCTGACCGTTAATGTCAGTAGTTCTATTATAATCAGCACCATTCAAACTGATAAGAATTTTCCTATTTGCCAAAGCGGAATCATTTAACGATAACCTGACAGTCAGCTGTCTGGACTGTCCATAATACATTGAAATGTCATCTGCAAGCAGTTTTGTCTCTGCCTTTTTTACTGTAATTTTGGCAGTCACATTTGAAGCAAGATATCCGGGCAAGCCTTCAAAGGCAATTTCTGCACTATAGTTTCCGGCATCAAGATCTAGCTGCAATAAAGCAATTCCATTTTCATCAGTATTTCTCACATATGTCTTGCCGTCCAATCTGATGATTACTTCCCTATTGGCCAAATTGCTTCCAGTTTCATCTTTAAGATTGATTTTCAAATTATCTGATGCCTTATAAACTCTAATTACATCGTCTGATATGATTTCAGTTTCACAGCCAACATTGACAATGAATGTATTGGAATAGACATCTCCAATGTATTTTCCATCACTGTCCCAATATCTGCCGTCATATTTAATGGATACATCATGGTAACCTTTTGCTGAAAAGGAAACCTTTTTTGAAACCTCTCCTGTTTGCATGGAAAACATCTCAAATGGACCGTCATCAACTGAAATATACAGGAAATTGAATGGAGCAGGCGTTGCTGTAATGTTAATGAACACGTCAGATCCTATCTTGGCGGATTTTGTAACATTAACGCTAACGTTTTTGCTGTTTTCAACCACATAGACTTCACGAACTACAGGATAATTTCCACCAGGATAGTCAAATTCCAGATAATATTTATTTAAACCGACCTTATCACTTGAAAGGTTAACTGATGCTGTTGCAAACTGATTTGCCGGTCTTTTGAATATTTCATCGCTTGCCAGGAGATTTCCCTTAACGTCACCTGTGAAATCGTATACGTTGAAATCTCCCCAAACCCAATCATGGGTAAGCATTGAAATGGAAAACTCTTCACCAACACTAACATAACTAGGGCAGTTTATATCAGGAAGAACTGTTACTGTTCCTGTTGCAGTCAATGTCCCGAAATCATCCCCTTCATATGTTACGGTTATGACATTTTCACCCAAATGATTTAGGTTCCATGAGGTTATATTATGGGTTGCAAAGCCTTTGGAATATGTTACTGTCTGATTTTTAACATCATTATAACTGATTGACAATCTTCCTGTCGCTTCACGAGGCAGATAGATGTGAACTACATTGTCTGCAGGCAATGTCAGATAATACAAATCAAATCCAATTTCTAGCTTCGGATTGGTTGTAGGCTCAAATTCAGCCACCTGCACTGTTTCTTGGCTCAAAGTTTTAGTTAAACCATTTTCTTCAAATGTAATTTTTACATCATATCTTCCATAACCTTCAAAGAGATCAGACGGTGAAATGTATCTTGATTTGTTGCTGCAATCGGCAATGGATTCAAAATTTCCATTTGTTAGTGTGAAATTTAATTTTCGAGAGCCGTTTACAAGAATTTCCAAGGTTCCGGTGTTGAAGTGATTAGAATCTATTACGATGAAACTTGGAGATTTCCAATACTCCTCTTCACAATAATAAGGATTCTGCAACCAGATATCAAAGTCATCCTTCTGCTTTAATGTTACCTGAGAGTTTAAAAGTGTTTTGTCAGCCTCATTGACTTTGATATTATATGTTCCGAAGTCCAATCCCAGATCTGCCGGATAAATGTTTGCGTAATATTTATTGTATGTTCCCCCATATCCGTCATCCTCTTTTGAAAAATATCCGTCGGTTACACTCAGATTTTGCTTTACAACATCATCTACAAGTATTTTTAAAGTGGTGTTGTCATTTGAATATGAGGAGATGTAAATCAGCTCCTGAGAGGACCAGTCCACCTTATCCTGTGTGTAGTTTTCCTTAACGGTAATGTAAAAGTCATTATCCCAATAGGAGCCTTCTTTTAAAACATTCACGTCTGTTAGATTATCCGAAGCGCTAACGGCTCCGAGTGATAAAATAGCCAAAATTAAGCCAATAAATAAAAAGTGTCTGAATTTCAAAATAATAACCCCAATTATCTTAAATATAATTGTAGTTATGTATCTTGTAATAATTAAATGAGGTAAAGCTTTTGCTTTACTCAAAGCGAATAAATTTAAAAATGAGTTTCTAATCGCTTAGCCATTTCGGAGTGTAACTTAGAGAATCACAATCCAGAAACATGTCTTCCATATGCTTTACATTAGACACATCCCATGAGTCCAGATATGACGCATCGGCAAGGTTTATGCATTTTTCAAACATTCCTGCCAGAATGGACACATTGGATATGTTCCAGTTTTCTATCGGAGCAAGGTCAACCAATGACCTGCAGCCTAAAAACATTGCGTTCATATTAACAACATTGGAAACATCCCAGTTATGCAAAAAGGCACCTACCACTGAAATGCAGTTCCAGAACATTCCTCTCACTGATTTGACATTTCCCACATTCCAGCTGTCCAAAGGAGATATGTCGGCCAATGATTCACAGCCAAAAAACATTCCAGCCATATCATCAACATTTGAAACGTTCCAGTCCTTTATAGGAGTTAAATCTTTTAGGGATTTGCATTCATGGAAAGTGAACTTCATTTTAGATACATTTGACACATCCAAGGATTTTAAAGATGAAATTTCAACCAAAGAATGGCATTTTGAAAACATTCCATTCATGTTTTCTATCTTATTGGAATCTGTAATGACAATTGCCTTAAGGGAGGTCAAACCGACATATTTTTCAGTCAAATCAACATCTTGCGATAAATCTTCGCTTACGAATATGACTTCCTGCCTGTTTTTCACATCTTCCCAATCGGTCAGATTTGTACCGTCCTTTAGGATAATCAATACTTTAAACTCTCCCAGATTGTTTATGCTGTCGGTTGTCTTGTTCAGTCTGTCAAATTCATGCAGATATAGATTTCCAGCAGTCACATGTCCGTTGGCATACCACATAGGATATTCCTCCAAAGCTTCACAGCCTTCAAACACATCCTCGTCATGTTCGACCTTGATGAAAATCCACACGTTCAATTCATTCAGACTGACCAGTGACTCGCAATCCCTGAACATTTCATTGATGTTTTCCACATTTTCAATCTTCCAGTCCTTCAAATCATTTATGCTGGTTAAAAGACTGCATCCTTCAAATAATGAAGCCATATTTGAAACCCTTTTAACGTTCCATTCCTTTAGGGCAGCTATTGAGTCAAGACTCATGCATCTTCCAAATGAAAATTCCAAAGAGGTCACTTTGCTTGTATCCCATTGATTTAAAGCGGAAATATCTTTAAGTGACTCGCAGCTTCCAAAAATTCCCGCCATGTTTTCAACATTGCTGACGTCCCAGTTTTCCAAAGCGGAAATATTTTCCAACACCAGACATCCGTTGAAAAGTTCAGACATTGACTTTACGTTTGAAACGTCCCATTTTTTTAAAGCCGAGAGATTTGTAAGTGAACTGCATCCTTCAAATAAGCTGTCGATTCTTGTTATGTTTGAAACATCCCATGACTTCAATGGTGAGATGTCAGAAAGTGAACTGCAGTCTGCAAACAGTGATAAAAGACCTGAGTTATGGGTCATGGATGACAAGTCCCATTTCTTAAGGGCAGATATGTTTTTTAGAGATTCACATCCCCTAAACATCGCTGTAATGTTGAACACGTTTGACATGTCCCATTTTGCCAAACCAGATATGTTTTCAAGTGAAGCACAAAAATCAAAAATGCAACCCATATCACCTACATTGCCAACATTCCATTTCTTTAGGGCTGAAACATCCTTTAGGGAGATGCAATCAGAAAATATGTAATGCATATCAGTGACATTGCCAACATCCCATTTTGCCAAACCTGAAATTTTTTCAAGTGATGCGCAATCCCAAAACATTCCGGAAATATTTTGAACTTTAGAAACGTTCCAGTCAGACAAATCGGAGAGATCTTCCAGTGAACTGCATCCGCAAAACATCAAATCCATATTTCTGACCTTTGAAACATCCCATGAGCCTAAAGGGGAAATGTCCTCCAGAGATTCACACCCGTAAAACATCTTGCTCATGCTTGTAACCTTGGAAGTGTCCCATGTTCTTAAGGATGAGATATCCTTCAGGGATTCGCATCCGTTAAATACACCATCCATGTTTTCCACATCACCGAAACCTGCCGCAACAATAGCTTTAAGATTTTTTAAACCGGCATATCTTCCTGCAATGTCTGTTTTACCAAAGAGGTCTTCACTGATGTATATGATGTCTTCCTTGTTTCTTACTTCACGCCAACTAGTCAGATTAGACCCGTTTTCCAAAATTATAAGAACATCAGAATCATCCAATTCATAGATGCTTTGGGTTGTAGTATTCAATAGTTCAAATTCCCTTAACTGCTTGCTTATCATGATATACATTCCATTGAAAAGAAATTAATATATTAATTGTTTTGTTTAATTCAGTATATAAAAGTTATAATTGCAGATTATGAATTTTTAACAAAAAAGATTGATTTTGTGAGTTTTACGATGAATTAGGCATTACATCGAACTCACCAACATCAATTTTGACACTATACATCATCACCAAGCAAGGTAAATGCCTGACTGACAATACCTATGTCCATATCGTTATTGTAAATAAATCGCAGAAATTCCTTGTCTTTTATATTGTTTACGATTGCTCTTCTGATATGGCCTTCGGGTGTTTCACGATAAAGCTTTTGTAAAAATTCCTCGTTATGGATTTTTTCAATTACCCTTACCCTAAGTTCATAGAGGTTTTTGTCCTGTGCAAGCATTCTCAAAAGCTTTTCATCAACTATATCATCGACATATATTCCACGTTCAAATTCACTTACTGTGTAGTCTGTTATCTTTCTGTATGCTTCATTTTGACGGGCTTCTGCAATGTCAATCTCATCGACTTCAGCTTTAACAGTATCACTGTCGGTTATTTTCTCGCTTGCAAGGTGGCGAACCCACTGATGGGAATCATTTTTTGCAATGTCTTTCAATACAGCCTCATCATCAATTTTTTTGACAGCTTCAAGGCGGACATAATAATTCTTATCGTTAAAAGCCACATTTTCTATAACACTTTCATCCGTTATTTTTTTAAGGGCTTCAAGACGTACCCAAGGATCCCTATCATTTTCCAAAATGTCAAGAAGGATGTTTTCATGGCTGACGCCTCTAAGTGCACCTTCCCTTATCCAGGAGTCATCGGAATCCTCAACTATTTCAGACAACAGATCCGGGCGTGTTATTCTTTTTTGAGCCTCATGGCGAACATTGAAATTCTCATCATCCTTTGCGATTTCAAGCAGTATCAGTTCATCATCAATTCTTTTAACTGCATCAAGACGGACAAAATAGTTCTTATCCTGTTTTGCAACATCTTCCAAGATAATCTCGTTTGTAATTCCCTTTAATGCTTCTCTTCTAACCCATGCATCCCTGTCATTGTTTACGATATCCACCAGAACGCTTTCATTGTCAATCATCTTTGCTGCTTCAACACGAACCCATGAATCGATTGACAAAAGGGCAATGTCTTCAAGCAGGTTTTTGTCACTGACTCTTTTTACTGCTTCCATTCTAATGTATGAATCTTCACCGTCCTTTGCAATATCAGCCAACAGGTTTTCATCAGACACTTTCATGAGCGCTTCCTCACGAACCAGCGGAGCGTCATCGGTTTTTGCAATTTCAGCCAGAAACTCTTCATCACTGACATTTCCAACCGCTTCATGGCGAACCCAGTCATCCTCATCATTGTTTAAAATGTCCTTCAATACATCTTCATCAGTGACCTTTTCAACAGCTTTCAGGCGTATCAGATAATTTTTGGCATTTTTTGCAATTTCCCCAATCAGACTTTTATCATGAACCTTTTTAAGTGCTTCTATAGAAACCTTTTCATTTTTGTCATTTATTGCAACATCAGCTAAAACATCCTGTTTTTTCAAACCGTAAACGGCTTCCATACGGACTGCCGCATTGATATCGTTTTTGGCGATGTCTGCAAGCAAATCATCATCCACCAGTCCCTTTACCGCTTCAAGACGAATGCTTACATTAACATCATTTTTTGCAATGTCACTTAATAAAACCAAATCTCCGGTTGTCTTTACCTCCTGAAGCTGGTTGGCGGATTCATCGTCCGTTATTGAAATTTCATTTAAAGCTGATTCACTTGTAATGTTGTTTAAAGCCTTTTGAGAGATATCTGTGTTTAAATCATTTCTTGCAATTTTAACCAGAATGTCATTGTCGGTTATTCTTTCAATTGCCTGCATGCGAATATCCATATCTGATGTGGTATTGACAATGTCTTCAAGGACTGCATCGTTTCTAATCCGTCCGATTGCCGCCAGACGAACATCTACATCACTGTCCTGTTTTGCGATTTCAGATAAAATATTCTGGTCATCCAATTTCTTTACGGCTTCAAGTCTTACTTTAGGGTCTTTGTGTTTGTATTTCGGTTTAAACAATCTGTCAAATATTCCCATGAAAAATCACACCTGTCAGTATCTGTCAAAATGAACTTTTGATTCGTCATATCTCAGTTTTGTCTCGCTTTCCTGTTCCGGCCAGCCTACGCATATTACGGAAAACGGAATGCAGAAATCCGGAATGTTAAGATATTCCTTAAGCTTCAATGTCCTATCTTCAATAGGATGGAAACCCAACCATACCGCTCCAAGTCCTTCATGGGTTGCCTGAAGCAATATGTTTTCATTGCACGCTCCAAGGTCCTGCTCAATCATTCCAATCACCTTTGCCCGGTTCAGATTTCCTATCGTTATTATCAAATGGGATGCGCCGGCCGCAGGTTTTGCAAATCTGTGCATTTCAGAAATTGCCTCTTTATCTTCCTTTTTATCAACGACAATAAACTCCCATGGCTGTGCATTGCATGAGGAAGGTGCCTGCATGCCTGCCTTAAGCAGGTTTTCAATTAGCTTGTCATCTACCTTTTCGTCCTTGAATTTGCGTACGGAATGCCTTTTAAAAATGATACTCATATTAACCACCAAATAAATCCTCGATTTCCTGTCTTACAAACGGATAATCGTTTACATCCGTCAATATATTAATCTGATCTGAATACTGAATGTTAAAGTCCTCTGTTGGGATGATATACTTGCCGTTTCTGATTACTGATACGACAATTGCATTTTTAGGAAACGGAATGTCCTTGATTTTAAAATTGATATAGTTGCAGTCAAGCGGAACAACATACTCGCTTAAAACATGTTTTGACGGTTTTTTGACATATTCCCTGTTTTTGTTTAAAAGCAATCGGTCATACAGTGACTCATATATCGGTTCATTTCCAAGAAGTGTCGGAATCACATAAGCAATCAGTGAGACTATAATCATTGCAACAAGGGATTCTGTTGAACCGCACATTTCAGCCAAAAGCACGACTCCTGTGATTGGTGATCTGACGGTTGCTGCGAAAAATCCGGCCATGGAAATGATTATGAACTTGTAAATCAACTCATGCTCAAGACCCAGTGCAGGAACGAAAACGCTTCCAAATACCGCCCCAATATAGGCCCCCAATACCAGAATAGGCAAAAATATGCCTCCAGGAGCTCCGGATGAGAATGAAAACATTGAAAAGAGATACTTCAACACCAGCAATAACACCAATACTCCCAAAGATGGAATTGCCACATCCAACATGTCCATCATGAAGTGTCCTCCGTCACTGATTTCAGGTATTGTCAGTGCCACAACACCGGATACCATAAATACCAATACGAATTTAAGCCATGAGGGAATCTTAAGGCCTGAGACAAAATCGGATGATTTGATCATTCCGATATTGTAGATGTAGCCCAAAATGCCAATAAATATTCCCAAAACAATCAAAACCCAATATGATTCAAGAGGAATGTTCAATACCGGGAAATTCAGAATGGTTGACTGGCCGAATATGGCCTTTGAGATAAAATCAGACACAATTGCTGATACCAAGGCAATGAATACCAGAGTCTTGTCAAATCCATGATTTATTTCCTCGAAAACAAATATCACACCTGCCAAAGGTGCATTGAATGCTGCTGTAATACCAACTGCTGAACCCACCAGAATCAGTCTTAGCTCATCTGTTTTGGAACCCTTGAAAAGTTTTGCAACTCCCTTTCCCGCCATACCTCCAATCTGAACGGACGGACCTTCAGGACCTAAAGATAAACCGCCCAATGCAGTGAGGACTCCGGCAACTATTTTAGAAAATAAAACTTTAAGCCAATTGGCTTCCATATGACCTTTTACCTCAGCATATACCTGAGGTATTCCGCTTCCAGCAGAATCAACTTCCCATTTAGTTAAAAAGTCTATTAAAAAACCCATAACGGCCAAAGCTATAAAAAACAATATAATGTAAAGGAAATTTCCTTTAATAACAGTTAAATACCCTCTTAAAATATGCTCTGAGCCGTTAAGCAAAAATCTGTATAAACAAACCATCAATCCTGCAAATATACCCACCATTACTCCCTGAATAGTAAGTCGAAAGATATATTTTGGATTTTCAGCCACAGACTTCAATGTTTTTTCAAGAGTTTTCATTATATTAATGTTTTATTTTAAATCATATAAGAAATTTTCATAATTTTCAACGAAATATCGGATATTTTTTCTTCCCTTTGTCGTGAATGTATGGCCTTCAGATGCCAATTTCTCTTTTTGATATTCGATGCCTCCAGGATATTTCGGATTCAGTTCACCGTCTTTTTTAAGAGTTCTCCAAAAAGGAATTCTATCACAATCTCTTTCACAGCTGGCCTGAGCTGAAAGGGAAATGAATATTCCTGCCGTCATTGGACAGGTGAATTCAGCACCATATTTTTGAGCTAGAAATGACCTGATTTCACTGACAGTAATTACATTGCCTTCCGGAATTTGAGCCATGATGCCATTATAGTCTAGCGGAGGAGCTATCAGCATCTGAGAGCCACCATATCTTTCAATTGATTTTTCATCAGCAATTTCGATAATTTTTGGCATGTCCTTTGAATCGTTTAACTTGTCATTGAATGATTTTCTTGCCATAATATCACCTCTAGCTTTCCTCTAAATTTGAAATAACCAATATTTAATTGTGTTGACAAAATTATTACAAAAGAAAATTTATTGAATCTGCAAAATGATTTTTAATTGGAACTTCGCCATGTGTTTCCACACTTAGCGCAACGAATAAAATTAGTTGGAGCCTCATCGGCTGATCTTGTCTGTACTGTCCACCAGTAACCTTTAGTTCCACCACATTTATAGCAGGTTATTCTGGTTGTAGGCAAGGCAACATTATTTCTGTCGGTGACGATAACTTTTGCCTCGGGATTTGTTTCACCTTCAAAAGAGTACTGTTCCTCAATATCCTCATCGGTTAATGACTTTTCATAACCGCATCTACATTTAATCTTGCCTTTTTTAGGCATTAACATCTTACCACAATCAGGACAGAATTCCATATTACTAAACACCATTTAAAATTCGTAAGTATTAATTTAATTAAACCAGTTTATAAAATTATCTACACTTTCTAAAGTATAGGAAAATTAATGTTTCTAAAAAATGAATATCTGAAAAAATAAAAAAAGAATAAATATCCTAAGATATTTACTCACTTATTTTCTTCTTATGTACATGACACCAGCAACAGCACCAATTATGATTAAAACAAAAGCCATTCCATAGAGTAAATTATTATAATCAATTTCTTTTGACTCTTTTTTCTCAATTTCATATGCTTTTGAACTGTCACTTGACTCTCCAGCTTGGTTATCATCAGAAGATGAATCATCAGAAGAATCATCAGAAGATGAATCATCGGAAACCGGAGTAGCAGCTGAAGCTGCATATACAGAACCAACAGGATTTGAAGATCTTCCTACGCTAGTACTAGTTCCTCTATTGTTAGATCCCCTATTAGTAGCTTTTGAAGATGAAGTGTCTTTAGAATTGGATTTTTGAGAACTTCCATCATCAGTTTTTGTGTTTCCACCATTATCATTGGCATCTTTATCACTTGAAGATGAAACTGGAAGAGTATCATTTAATGCCATTAAGTATAAAATTGCATCTCCTTCTTCAGTTTGATAAGCACCTGCCCTAATAGTATCTAACATTTCTTTATTGATTTCTTTAGTTGCAACAAATTCGACAAGAGGAGCTCTTACTAAACCTGGTGAAGAATAATCTCCTTTGAATAATTTATTCCATTCTTCATAGTTTGCAGAACCACCAGTTGCAAATTTAGGGAATGCAACTTGAGCAAGGGTTGCAGTACCAGTTTGGGTTTGTTCATTCCAACGAATAATAATATTCACATAACTTGATTTATTTCCACCATCTGCAGTAGCTTCTGAATATCTTAAATTGTAATAATTCTGCATACCCGGTGAAACACCAAGAAGTCTGGATAAGGTGTCATCTTTACAGTATGCTAATGTAGTAACAAGCATATATGTTTCATTTTCACCTAACGGCAATTCATCAAATACTTTATCAGCAAGCAATATTCCTGGAGAACCGCCAGGGCATACATGGTTGTGGAATAACCATGCAAGTAAAATATCATATGCCGGGTTGTATTTAATTGAATTATCCTGAATATTATATTGTTGTGGACAAATTTCAAATTGACCAGAAGTTTGATTGTATAATAAACTGTATGAAGCAGTATTTGCATTGTTTAATGGATCTAACCAGAAGAAATCAAATACTAACTCTTTCCACAATGCAGTGTGCACTGGTAATAAAGTTGCTCTACTCAATCTAGAACCTAAAATTTCAGCGATACCGTCATATACGCTTGTAGTATCAGTATTATCAATACGTACAAATCCAGCACTAGTTAGAACATAGAAATTAGACATATCTTTTTCAATAGTTATATTAATTGAATTAAAGTAATTAGTAGCATTAATTGCTGCTTGTCTACCGATATTAATTAAATCCTGTTCTGTAAGAGATGATGCTTTAAGTTCTTTATTAGAGTCTGATTCTATGTGAGTCAAATTTAAACTATAAATATAGTCCAAATCCAATCCTCTTGCATCCACATCGATTGAAGCATCACTTGTTCCCATTATTTGAATTAATTGCTCTTCAGTTAAATATCCTAATTGATCTACAATAACTATTAATGATTCTGGATCTTTAGCTAATTTATCAATTAACCATTTTTGATATTTTAAATCATTTGCAGAACTTGCATCAGGATTAAGTCCAGTTAAAGTTTTAAATTCTTTTTTAAGACCATCTTCATTATAAGACATCAATATTAAAATACCAGTATTGGATGTTGTATTCCATCTTATAAATCCTGTCATTGTTGTATTAACCATAGTGTCAATACCAACATATGCTCTTTTACCTGGAGTAATATCCATTGACCAAACAAATGAATCATCATCAGACCCTCCTGGAACTCCTACAACATAATATGCTGTATTTTCAAGTGGATTAACACCTGTTTCACCCCTAGGTGGGAAATATTTGAGTAAAGTATGAATCATTGCCTGACCACTTACTAACCCTGTACAAACATGACCATGATAAGCTGATTGAGTTAAAACATCAGCAGACAAACCTGCAGCCCAAGCATTAGCTAAACTAACATAAGAATAAGCGTCCTCAGAACCTAAAACTTTTTGTAATTCTTTCCATTTATTTGCATTCATATTTGCGCTGTCAACAGTTCCAACATATATCGGAGTCAATGTAGCATTTTTATAAAATGCCATAGTTAAATCATTTCCTCTTTTGACTACAAAAGCAAAATCAGTCGGATCAGTTCTTATAGCAGAAAGAGTTAAAATGTTTCCCTGACCATAGGTAATAAAACCATCAGCAGCATTTATAATTCCATCCAAAACGTCTTCAGTTGTTGTTCCATCAATTCTTGTTAATCCAGCAGTAGTAATTACTAAAACTTCATCAGCATTTTTAAAATCAAGTTTATTATTAGCATCAACAGTTATATCATAACCGATTTTATAATTGTTAGTTGCTTTAAGATTAAAAATTAAATTACTTGAGTTAGCATTATCAAAAGTAATTACCTGTGAAGCTTGTTCATAACCATGTGCAGAAACAAAAATAGTATAATTTTTCTCACTGTCAACATCATCTAGAGCAATATTATATTTATTGTCATTTGAAGTTTTTTGATAAGAAACACTATTTCCATCTTGATTAACAATTATTTGAGGATTAATATTTTCATTATATTCGTAGTTAACTTCAATATTTACATCAGCGCCCTGTTTGGCAACAGATGCAACATCCAAATCATCACTAGCTGAAACAGAAGTTATCATAACTAATGAAATGAATATTAACAAAACAATGAATAAATTTTTTTTATTCATTTTTTTTAGTACCCCCCATAAAATTTTAAAAAAATTTTATATAATCATGTATAGACTTATAATCTACACAGATTGTCATTTAAAGTAATACATATATAAATATAATTATTACTAAATTATCATAAATTTGATAAAAAGTATTACGATGTTAAACATTAAATAAAATAACCAACTAACAAATTGAAAAACCAGAAAAAAATAACCTCAAAAAGAATCATTCATAATGAATGTGGCGCCTGTAGATTAAGAAATTAAATATTAACATATATTATAGCGAAAAGAGCTAAATAGAAAATATTTGATGTAAAGATGAAAAATAATAATCATTCACAATTAAAAGAAAATAAAAAAGAAAAAAATTTCAAAATACCTCAAACTACCCCAATTAATCTTTTTAAAAAAACAGAAAACATATTAAAAAACAAAACAAAGTTGGCAAGCTGGCTAAAATCCAAATGCAAAATCAACAGTTCTTAAGACTTTTTTGATACTTCATTAGAAAAAGAAACTGTTAATGTGTAAAACAGGTTGTTAATAACTGTCAATTTAATCAATCGACATTTTAAAAATAATCTACATATCAAAGTAGTTTAAAACCAAAACAATTATGCCGCAAATTGCCAGAATCATTTGGGTATCCAGAACGATGCCCGAACTTAATGTCAAAGGTCCCGGAAATACACCATCACCGAATATCATCGGCATGACATAGACAAACACCGCCGCAAATATTACAATACAGACGATGGCCAGGACAAATCTGGAATAATTGTCGGGAATTATTCCGTCTTCGATTATGCGGCTTACTCCAAAACATGCAAAGATATACATTCCAACCAGTGCTGCAATAAACGGAAGATAAGCATTTTGCAGAGTGCCTATGAAAAACCAGACCATAACAGTTACGATAACTGCTCCAATAAGGTTCATGAACATTGATTTGATTAATTCGCCAACTTTCATTTAATCACGGTTAAAATGTTTGTATCTTCTGTAAATAAGGAAATTGAATATCAGCATCACTACGGCGAAAAGCGCCAAATAAAACTCCTTGCTTAATGCAAGATTGAAAAATGTGCCGCCATAGTTCAGGAATAAATATTCTGTTGGCGGAAATGCGTTCGGACCGAACAGTAACGGTATGATAAAAACAAATGCAATATCGAATGCCAAAATGTAAAGTATTGCAACAATGAATCTTATGTAATTATTTGGAATTTTCTGTGCTTCCACAAGATTATTTACGCCATAAACGACTAAAAAGTACAATCCAAATAAATTACCCAAATACATTCCTCCCTTAAGGTGAAATGCGTCCAGGATATCTGAAGTAACTATAGCAATTATTAATGAGGAGACAAAATTCAATATCAAAACTCTAAGAATATTACCATGCTTCATGAAATCACCGGAAAATGTTTGAAGTAAAATCAGTTATTATGTATGTATGTTAAAACATATAAGTGTTAAAAAAAAAATAGGTCAAAAAAAAGTTAAGTGTGAAAGGCTTAGCCTTCCACCATGATCAGCTTACCCGTAGCAGGGTCTTTATAAACCTTACCCATCTCGGTATAACCCTGACCGGAACTGTTTGAAGTGTCAGGGGTTTCATTCAACTGCTGGCCTTGATCAACTTCAGTCATTTTCTGTTGCTGCATCTGGTCTTGAATGTTATTGTCAGGGTCAATCATTGCCTGCATATTCCAGCTTATGATAACGAAAACCAGAAAGCCCACAGCAATAACAAGCATTGCATCCACCAAGTTGGATGTACCTGCCATTGGGTCTTCTTCGACACGTTTAGCCCTTCGTCTTCCACCTTTTCTTACCATAAAATCACTATTTACCCATTTTATCAAGAACAGCGTCAATTAAAGCATCCAAATCAGATAGATATCTGTCATACCATCCTGACCTGACTTTACTGATTACATAACATAATGCACCTGAACCGATACCTACAATAGTAGTGTTGAACGCAACTGTCAGAGAACTTGCAAGAGTGTTAATGTCACCTGCACCCAATGCGGCAAGTCCCGGACCCATTGGAATTAAAGTACCCATTAAACCTAACGTAGGTCCGATTTTAGTAATAATATCAGTTTTCTGTAATGTAGATTCGGTTTTTTCTTCTTCAAATTCAAATAATTTACGAGCCAAAGCTTCTCTTGATGAATTACCTAAACTTTCAGAAGATGCAATTTCATCTAAAACCTTCTTTTGAGATTTTGGGATTTTTGCTGAAGAAATTACACTTTTCAATTTGTCCTGTGATTCAGCAGCATTGATTTCATAAATCAAATCCCTTATTGTTCCAACGGAAACTTTACGTCTGGAAGTATATTCAGCAATAATTCCTCCCAATGCAATAATACTTATTATAACAATTACGAGCAAAATTATAAGAACCGGAATTGTTAAGCTTTGTGAAATTACATCAAGAGATCCTGTTAAAAATTCTCCACCCGGAATATTTAAAGCCATAATTTTCACCTAGTTATTTTAAAATACTACCTCTTCTATTTAAAACGGCACCACCCACTAATAAAATAGCGAATGCCACAATAATCATTAATAAATCTTGAGGAGAACCAATAGTAATTGGAGTTAAAGTTTTTGTTAAAACACCTGCAATGTTTGGAATTACAATAGCTGAAAGCAGGAAGTATGCTCCAAGCAACAGCATGAAATTTCCCAAAACAACAGGATACGGTTTTTTGATAAACCTGATGATTGTATTTGATGCAAGATAAGTCACAATCATGACTCCAACAAGTGCGGCTGCCGCATACCAGCTTAAATTAAGTGAGCTGACGCCTATTGTTGGTGCAACAATCAATACACTGGCAATGATTGACCCGAAACAGCAAGGACAAGGAGCAATAATAGCCAGGGAAGTTGCAGTAGATGTATTCTTATCATGTATTTTCCATTCCCTTATAGTAAACAAACCTGCAACAATCATGATTGAAGCCATTATAATGTAAAATATAGTATTGTAACTGTAGATAGCCTGAATTAGCTGTTCAGCAAATAATGACGCAATAGCTGATATTACAATTACTCCACCACCATATGCAATACAAATTGCTGCAAATAATTTTTTAGACAAATTGGCCAAACCTGAAGCCAGCCCTATCTTTATACCAAAAACAAGAACGGATGCAAAGATACCCACTTGCCATAAAACACTCATCATATCCATATTTAATTCTCCTTAATCAATTTGAATTTAATTTATTACAAATAACTATTACTTTAATAAAGTATTTAAATTTTATAAATTTGCGATGTGTATTCAAACAAACATCAATATTATATTATAAAATTTGATTAATAAAATATTTTCTTTTTCATCGTTTTGATTTAACCAAAACCCCAATGCCTATTCCAATTATCAATCCAATTATCAGTCCTGAAACCAGAGGAGTTATGAAATTTGAATTTTGCTGGGATTCAACATTAACATTACCTATTTTTATCAGTCCGTCCTTAACAGAATCGTTGTTTACATCATCAACAATTATCAGTCTGTCAGATACTTCAGGATGATTTTTCAAGAATTCATTTGCTGTATCCTGATATGAAGTAACAAGAATTCTCTTGTTTGAATTGTTCAGCATATGCTCAAGCTGGTGAGCAACTTCTCCATCGGATGTGAACTTATAGACGCTGATGTTAATGTTGTTTGCATCTGCAATCTCCTTAACCAATACGCCGTTGTCGTCATTTGCAATGACCATAGTATCGGCAGTAACATCAACTCCATGAGCATATAATCCCTGAACACCGGCCAGAAGTATAATCAAAATAATTAAAAATTTTTTCACCATAAAAACACCTATATTTTATTTATATTCATAATTTCAGGCTTTATTGTCCTGATTGCATAAATTATAATCGTATTTGCAAATCCTTCAATGACCCCAACAAACAAATAAAATGGAACCAGAGTGGCTAAAAGACTATCCAGATTCATGGCGCCTGACACCATTAATATCAAAATCTGGGCGAATGTGGCTAATACAATGCCAGCTACTGTTGAGATAAATATTGCCAGTTTATCATTAACGTTGTCCAATAGAGTGTAAAATCCATAAGTTACAAAGGCAACGACAACACCTATGACGAGAAAATTGGCTCCAAAACATACTATTCCACCCATATCCAGAGCCAATGCCTGCATAAGCAATCCGAAAAATGAAACAATAGATCCGTTAAATGGCCCTAGAATGATTGCCACCAATGGAATCAAAAAGAAATGTATCGGAACTCCTAGAGGAGACGGAATAGAAAGCGAGGTTACAACCACAAAAAACACTGAAAACAGTGCAATTGAAACCATAGTCCTTTCTTTTTGGGGGTTTTTTGAAAATTTATGTAAAAAGACAGCTATAACAATTAATGTAATGCACCAATATACTGCAGACTGTTCGATTGGAATTATTCCATCCGGCAAATGCATTAAATCACCTTAATTTTATGCAATAATACAATTACAGCAAAACCGAATAAGAATGCGCATATTAAAATAGCAACATTAGTGACTGTGAAAACAGATGAATCATCATTATCATCTGCTGCTGATTCATTTACATTGCTTTCATTTGTAGCATTATCACTTACATTACCTTCGCCATTATCCAAAACAACTTCACTGGCACCATTGTCGTTGGAACTCTGGGATTTGGAAGACTCATAACTGCTGGCTGAACTTCCCCCACCATTATTTGAACTGCCTGACGAACTGCTTTGTGAAGACTGGGAACTGGAATCAGCGCTTGAACTAGATTGAGAGTGAACTTGAGAACTTCCAGATGAACTGTCCTGTGATGGAGACAGAGAAGAAGAACTGGCTGAAGGAGATACAACCTCTTCGGGATGATATTCTCCATGTCCAGGATGTGCCACCACACAAGAAAAAGTCATTCCAAAAACAATCAAAATCAAAATATAAAAAACAAGTTTATGATTAATTTTACCACCTTCCAAAAAAATAAAAAAAATATTTCACAAAAGTGAAATATTAATTATTCTCGTTTTATATAACCGTATCCAAATATTGCACCAACTATTAATACTGCAGCAATTGCCAAAATAATGGTATTTGAGCTAGAATCTTTTGCAGCAGGTTTTTCGGAAATTTCATATGATTTACTGTCTGATTGTGATGCACCATCATCGGAATCATCTTCAGAAGCGTCATCAGCTTCACTAGCTACACTCGCAGCAGCTGCATTAACGGTAGTTCCTACAGAATAACTGCCTCTGCTTATGGATTTGGAAACACCATTTCCAGAATCAGGTCTTTGAACATCAGTAGTTCCATTAACCAAAGCCTGATTGCCTTTACCTTTTTCACCAGTATTTTTATTGTTATTGGTGTTGTCCTGAGGTTTAGGAGTTACTGGAAGCTTATCATCCAAACTCATAATGTAGCTGATTGAATTTCCCTGTTCAGTATCGGTAGCGCCGGAAACTATTGTCTGAAGCATGTCTTCATTAATTTCTTTTCTGGCTGTTACTGAAATAGAAGGAGGTGCAATGAGATTTTCAGAAGAATAATCATGTTTATACAATCTGATGTATTCTTCGTACATGTCTGAGCCTTTTTTAAATGCAACACCTGAAGACCAATTTTCTAAATTAATTATTATTAAATCACCGGTTTTTGTTGCACTGTTCCATTTTATTGCAATTCCAACATTGGTACTGTTAGTACGTGAATCATCATATCTCAAATTGTAATAGTTTTCCATACCCGGAGAAACTCCTAAAAGTCTTGAGATTACATCATCTTTACAGTTGTCATTTGTAGTGATGTAAATGAATGATTCGTTTTCATTTGTTATCGGAAGTTGTTCATAAACAAAATCAGCGATTAAATAACCCGGAGCACTACCTCCACAAACGTGATTGTGGAATAACCATCCGACCAATACATCATATGGAGGGTCGTATTTTATTGCACTTTGAATAACATAATTCGCATTTGCGGTAGTGTTGGCGGTTTCAATTAAGCTGCCTGTGGTAACATCATACTTTAAACTGTATGATAAGGTATCCTTATTGTTGGTACTGTTTACCCAGAAGAAATCAAATACCAGATCTTTCCACAAAGCTGTATGTACAGGCAATAAGGTTTTTTTACTTAATCTTGATCCGAATACATCTGTGATTCCATCCAAAACCATTTCTGTAGAGGTTCCGTTTATTCTGACATAACTTGCAGATGTCAATACATACATTGTAGGATAATCCTTAGGCACATCAATGCCCTGTGATTTGAAGTAATTCAATGCCATTTTACTGGCATCAGAACCAATTTGTTTTAGTTGTTCAGAAGTTAGTTTTGTTTGTGGTTTTACAGATTGTTCTTCACGGTTTGCTTTTTTAAGGCTTAAGTTGAGAATATAATCCATATCCAAACCATGAGCACTCTTGGTTACAGATCCTTTGCCAGGTTCTTCACCCATCAAATAATATATATCATCCTGAGTGAGACCATCAAATTCATATAAAACATCAACAAGAGAAGTTGGATTATCAACTAATGTTTGAATTAACCAATTTTGATATTTCAAATCGTTTGTAGCACTTGCATCAGGATTTAAACCTGTTTTTGCTTTAAATGTTTGTTTGATTTTTGTTTCATTATAACTCATTACAATGATTAATCCTGTCTTAGTTTGGCTGTTCCATCTGATAAATCCTGTCATGGACTTATCAACCATGGTATCCACACCAATGTACGCCCTTTTACCTGGAGTGATATCCATTGTCCAAGTAAATGCATCATCATCAGAGTCCCCCGGAATTCCTAAAACATAATATGCTGTGTTTTCAAGAGGCAATCCGGATTCCCCACGTGGAGGATAATATTTAAGCAATGTTTGTATCATGGCCTGACCGCTTATGAGTCCTGTACATACATGTCCGTGGTAAGTCGCCTGGGTTAAAATATCCTTTGAGATGCCGTTAGCCCATGAATTTGCAATACTGACATAGGAGTATGCATCTTCATTGCCGAGCAACTGTTGGATTTTTTTCCATTCCTTATCGGATATTTCAGGACCTGCGGTTCCATAATACAATGGAGTTAATGCTCCATTTTTATAGAATGCCATTGTAAGAGTATTTGATTTTTTGATAATGAAAGCTATGTTAGTCGGATCGGTTCTTATAGCAGATAATGTTAAAAGATTACCTTTTCCATAAGTAACATGACCGTTTGAAGCATCAATTATACCATTTAAAACATTTTCAGTAGTTATATTATTAATCCTTGTCAAACCGGCTGTAGTAATTACTAAAATATCATCTGCAGAATCAAAATCCAGCAGCTTATCTGCAGCCGAAGTGACATTATAACCAAGTTTATAGTTACTGTCATCAGCCAAATTGGAATCGATGAATTTGGAATAACTGTTATCATTTCCTTTAGAGTTAACGCTAACTCCATTATCATTAGATAATAATTCATCATCAACATTTATTTGAGCATTTTCCTGATTTACTGACAGTTGAGACTCCACATCAGCAGATAAATCTCCGTCAGCCAAATCAGTTGCATCACTGGCTGAAACAGCACTTATAAAACTCATTGTTAAAATTAAAAATGTAATTATAACAATTCCATGTTTTTTCATAAATACTCACCTAAATTTTTGGTATAATAAACTCTTATTATACCGAAACAATGTATTTAGTAATACTTATTTAAATATTAGTTATTACGATTCATAATACAATTTATATATTAATTATTACGAACTGAATAATTTTTAATTATATTAAAAAAATAAACAATCTGTTCAATGAAAACTGAAAAATATTATTTTAAAAAAAAATTACCAGCATCATTATTTCCTAAAAAGAAGGCCCCAAATTTATTTAAATTCAAAATAAGAAAAGTATTACTAAATTTTAAAGTAATAATTAGATAACAATGTTAATGATATTATATTTGCAAATAAATAAAAAATCAAAGCCTAAAACGCACCATCATTATTAATATTAAATGAAAAATGAATATAACATTGTTAATAATATCTCTTATATAAATAAACCCCACATGATTAAAATTGAGATGCTGATTTTAACACTAGAAAATTTTATAGTTACCTAGAATAATATATTATAATGTTAATAATTTAATGAGGCAAAACATGTTTTGGAACGAAGAAATTGAAACAATGCCAAGGCAAGACCTTGAGGAATTACAGTTAAAGAAACTTCAAAAAACTGTAAAGAGAGCTTTTGACAAGATTCCATATTACAATAAAAAATACACTGAAGCTGAAGTTTTTCCGGAAGATATTGAAACCCTAAAGGACATTGAAAAACTTCCGTTCATTACAAAAGATGATTTAAGGGAAAGCTATCCCTTCGGACTCTTTGCAGTGGACATCAAAGAAATAAAAGAACTGCATTCATCATCCGGAACAACCGGAAAACCAGTTGTATCAGGATATACCAAAAAAGACATTGACACCTGGGCTGAAACCACAGCACGTGGTCTGACCATGATGGGAATCGGTGAAGAGGATATCCTTCAAAATACACACGGTTACGGAATGTTTACAGGAGGATTCGGGGTTCACTACGGATCCCATAAAGTCGGCGCAGCAATCATTCCGATTTCAACAGGCCAGACCAGAAGGCAAATCGAAATCATGAATGACTTTGGCACAACAGGACTTATCTTTACCCCTTCATACGGAATACATCTTGGAGAAGTGGCCCTGGAAGAGGGAATTGACCCTAAAGATTTGGGCATTAAGGCCATCGGTTTTGGTGCTGAAGGATGGACCGAAGAGATAAGACAAAGAGTTGAAGAGCTCTTCGGATGCAAAGCATACAACATTTACGGACTGACAGAACTGATGGGTCCTGGTGTTGGAGTTGAATGTGAAGTGCAAAACGGACTCCACATTGCAGAAGACATCTACTACCCTGAAATCATTGACCCTAAAACAGGCAAGGTCATAGGCGGCGACAAGCCTGGAGAACTGGTCCTGACAAATATTGAAAGGGAAGGAATGCCAGTCATCAGATTCAGAACAAAGGATTTGACCAAACTTACCTATGAAAAATGCGAATGCGGAAGGACACATGCAAGAATGAGCAGAATTACAGGAAGATCCGATGACATGATTAAAGTCAAAGGAGTAGCTATATTCCCATCACAGATTGAAAAAGCTTTGCTTAAAGCAGGTGATGTAGAGCCTCATTATCTAATTATAGTTACAAGACCTGGAACCCTGGATGAAATCGAAGTCAAAGTGGAAGCGTCCAAAGACATTTTCTTCGATGGCGTGAAGGAAATGATGGCAGTTCAAACAAAAATCGGAAAATACATTGAAAATGAAACCGGTATCAGAGTAAAAGTGACACTCGTTGAACCGAAAACCCTTCCAAGATTTGAAGGAAAAGCAAAAAGAGTAATAGATGAAAGGAATTTGCATTAGGTGAAAATATGAAAATCAAACAGTTATCAATATTTCTGCAAAATAAAATGGGGAGCTTATCAAAACCATTGGAGATACTCAGCGATGCAGACATCAACATAAGGGCAATGTGCATGGCAGATACTTCCGAATTCGGTATTTTAAGACTTGTTGTTGATGACCCTGAAAAGGGAAAGGAAGTTTTGGAAGAAAATAACTTTTTAGTTAAAATTACCGAAATCATCGGTGTTGAAATGAACGATACACCGGGCGGTCTTACAGCAGTTTTAAAATCCATTAAAGACAACAACATTGATTTGGAATACCTTTATGCATTTACTCACGACAAGGTCGGAAAAGCTATATTACTTTTACATGCCGATGATATTGATGAGTTAATTTCCTCATTAAAAAATGACAACTTTACCATAGTATCTGCTGAAGAAGTTTATAATCTATAACTTCTTTTTTTATTCTTTTTTTGAATTTCATTAAACAAAAACAAAACAGTTTAATTTTTCATATCTTTTTTTAATTTTACCGACCAATTCTATTATTTGAAACAACTAATTTTAAAAAAATTATTTGCAAACAGTAATTTTAGGGTTAAATCTTTTGACAAACATATAACAAAATATTTTAAAATATTCAAAAAATATGGGAAATGATTCAAAATTATTTAACAAATATGAAAATTATTAGAAAAAATTTAAATACTTTTTAAAATATACAATGAAATAGAATTATCATGATTTGACATGATTTATTAAAAAAGGTGATAAAATGGGAAAACTAGACGGCAAAGTAGCAATTGCAACAGGAGCAACTTCAGGTATGGGTAGAGCAACCGCAAAGCTGTTCGCAGCTGAAGGTGCAAAAGTAGTAGTAACCGGAAGAAACAAAGAAAGAGCAAAAGAAGTAGTTGACGACATCAAAGCGGCAGGCGGAGAAGCAATCTATGTGATTGCAGATATGGCAAACCTGGATGACGTTAAAAGCATCTTTGATGCGACAATGGATGAATACGGAACAGTAGACATTCTCTTCAACAATGCAGGAATGCTTTCAATGTCTCCATTGATGGATTTGACAATTGAAGAATGGACCAAAGTATTTAACGTTAATGTCACCTCAGCATTAGTATTAACACAATTGGTCGCACCTGTTATGAAAGAAAAAGGAAAAGGAACCATTGTAAACACATGTTCTGTAGCTTCATTCGGAGCTCACCACGGATTTGCAGCATACGTTGACAGTAAACATGCAATGATGGGACTTACCAGATCCATCGCATGGGAATTAGGTCCTGAAATAAGATGTAACGGTATTGCACCTGGACTTATCCACACTGCAATGGTAGACAGTATCGGAGGCCCATCCGCAGTTCAGCAAATGATTGACCAATGTCCTGTTCAAAGATGCGGTCAACCTGACGACATTGCAACCGTAGCTCTATTTTTAGCAAGTGACGACTCTGCTTTTATTGACGGTCAAATCATAAAAGTAGACGGCGGATTTGAAATTTAAAAATATATACCTTAAAACAGGAAGTTGGAGCAATCTGACTTCCTTTTTTAAAAAAAATTAATGTAAATGATTTATAAAGTTTAAAATTTCATTTACAGCCTGTTTTTGTTGGTCTTCAGCAGAAATAGTTGCCTTTCCATCCCCTTCCTGAGGACCGTAGTAAGCAAACTGCTCATGGTTTCCGCCTTCAATGATGAATTCCGTGAGATTATCCATCAGTTTTTTGGATTCGTTATATGCTTTCATGTTCAAAATTCCATCGTTGGACCCATAAATTGACAGGACCGGTTTTGAAATTTCTTCAGTCGGATAACCTGCAATCAGTATTAACCCATCACTCTTATTGGTTGAATTTATATATGATGCTGCAACCAAACCGCCTAAAGAATGGCCCGACATGTAATAATGTGTGTGATTTGCGCTGTCTATTATTGGGTCTGCACTTTTTTCACCGAAAAATGCGAAATTAAATGGCATTTGAATTATATATGAATCAACGCCCTGACTTGCCAAATCCATAAACATCGGCAAATAGGAAGTGTATTCATTTTTAGCGCCAGGATAGAAAATAATTGCGCTTTCATTTCCAGGACCATCCAAAAATATTGCATTATCCATCTTAACGACTGAAACATTTTCACTACCGTTCAAACAGTCAGTAGCAATCTTTTCAGCATGATGATATTCCGTAAAATAGAATGCTGTGTATCCAACAATTAACAAAATTACTATTACCAATATAATTTTTATCTTAAAAATGCGAGAATACCTCGACTTCTTAAGTCGAGGATGAATCGCAAGTTAGGGGTACTTTTGTTTTTTTTACTAGGTTTTTACTGTTGTTTTTATAAAATGAACTATTTTTATATAGTTATTTTTACTATTTTTCTATTTAGTGTACATTTACAATTTAGAGGGTTTGGCGATTACTTTTCAAATGCTCTCTTTGTTTGTCTTTAAATATAGTTTGAGGCAATAAATTTTAATTGTAAGAAAAAAAACTTTTTGACATTATGAGTTTTTTTAATAATAATGGTGGGTTTTTTTAAGGATGAAAGTTGTTAATAAGCAGTTTAGGGTTAGGATTTATCCATCTCGGGCGGATAGGAATGATAAAGGCGAGAAAATTGTTAGCATTAACAAAATCGAGTCTAATATAGGAATTTACAGATTCATCTATAACAAGGAACTGGAATTCATAAACTATTTTAGGAGTTTGTTAATTCAAAATGGTTATGATGATAATGTTATTGTGGATGATGTTTCTTGTAATGTGCTTTTGAAAATGTTACGTGAGGATTATCTGTTTTTGGAAAAAGCAGAATCCAGTAGCCGCCAACAATCACAAAGAAACCTCATACAATCCTTTAAAAGACATGAAGACCCTAAGCTAAATTCCGGATATCCGCAATTTAAAAGAAAAAATCATACTAAACAGAATTTCAAGATAATTAACAACAATAACAATGTACGAATACAAAAGGACAAGTATGGTTTTGATAAGATAAAACTAGCTAAACTGGGTTTGGTTAAATTCAAAACCAGCAAAGAATACCATCGTATATTGCGACAAGCCAGCGACAAAAATGATCCCAGTGCGAAAATAAAACATGTAACCATCAAAAAAGAAGGCGATGAATATTATGCTGTTTTCAATATCCGATGTATGCATGTTCCCGAACGTATTATTGGTCCTCGCCAACAAGTCGGAATTGATATAGGATGCGGTAAACTCGCCGTTCTCTCCAACACTCAAGAAATACTCAATCTTGATTTAACGCAAGAAACAGACAAAATCATCCAGTATCAACGAGATATGAACCACCACAATAAAGGTTCCATAAGATACAACGAAGCAAAAAGACTATTCCAAGTATGGTTCACCAAACTACTAAACAAAAGAAACGACTATTACGATAAAATGACAACAGATATTGTTAAAAATAGTTGTTTTGTGGCTGTTCAAAATGAAAACATTATAGCATGGAAAAACAATAAATATTTAAGCCACAGCATACAATTGAACGCACCACGCATCTTCATGGACAAAATAGAATACAAATGTGACTGGAACGACGTAGAATTCCAAAAAGTTCCCAGAAACTTTCCATCCACACAAATCTGCAGCAACTGCGGCAAAAGAAATAAAAATATTAGTGGATTGGATAAATTAGGAATACGAGAATGGGATTGTCCTGAATGTAATGAACATCATGATAGAGACGTCAATGCCAGTATTAATATCCTCAACAAAGGTCTAGAACTCGTAGGGACTACGGGGCAGTAAAATTTCCAAAAAAAAAACAAAATCAAAAAAACCATATTTTTGGTTTTGTAAAAAAAAATTTGGTTTGCGAATCCTCTTCCTCGATAAGGGAGGGGAGGTTCAATCATAAAACCAACTTACAAATATAAATTGATTCATAGAATATATAAAACTAACTAATTAAGCTAATTTAAACAAAAATAGAAAAAATGAAGAAGTTATTTTGGTACAACCTCTTCGATTATTTTAATATCATCCGAATCAACCATTACCATTTTACCGTTATCAGTATAAGTAAAGGTATATACACCATCTGTTTCCTTGATTTTACCGGATATTCCATTAATGGTTTTTGGAGTCTGTCCGGGTTCATCCGAAAGACCAGCAGGCCCTGAATTAAAAGAAATCATAGTAACCGAAAACCATCCATAAGTATCATTGTTTTCGTAGAATTTTTGGACAGTCATTCCACTTCCATCAGATTCCTGATAGGAGTATTCTGGATTTTCCGCAAAACCTTCGGGGATATTATATCCGACATCTCCTCCAGACATGAAGAAAAAGTAACTTCCGGCCAGAGCCACAATAGCTATAGCCACTACGGCAATTATAGCAATGATTAACTTCTTGCTTACTCCATAATTGCCCATAAAACCGCCGGAACCATTATCCTCAACTTCACTTTCAACCTTTGCAGGAGTATCATCTACGGGTTTTTCACTAACTTTTTTCAAATCATAATTTCCGGTTATTTTAGGATCATCAATCGGCTTGCCCAACAGTTTGGAAGTATCCATAACCAGATTCCCGAAGTTTTCTTCAGGATTCGGATATGCATCCAACCAGTGAACATCCTTCAAATCACCCGGTTTTTCAACATCATCAATTTTAAATGATAAAAATGGGATTTCAGATGATTTGGCAAATTCTATTTCAGTGCCGACATAATTTGAATTGACTGCATCCTTAGAATAAACTAAAATAAAACTCTGAGAATTTTTAATCATTTCAGGAACCTTTTCAACAGTATCACTGACTTTCAAATCCCGTTTTTTTATCCAGCACTTAATGCCGTTTTCTTCAAGAACATGACAAATGGCCTCCCCAGTCAGTTCATCCTCTTCACAGCAACAAATATATGCATTGTTGACATTATCCGATTTTTTATCAGAAGATCCAAGCAATTGAGATACATCCAAAGCCAGTTCATCATAGAAATCACTTGCATCTGGATATGCATCAATTTTAGGCTTATCCTTTAAGTAGAACTGCAGTTTACCTTCAATTGTTGAATCGTCAATGCTGAAAATGAGAATAGGGATGGAATCAGAAAATGCAATGTCAATTTCTGTTGTAACAAAATTTGAGTTTTTTGCATCCTTTGAATATACCAGAATAACACTTCTGGAATCCCTAATTGCTTCAGACACGGCAAAGACCGTATCATCTTCACCCAAATCCCTTTTTTTAAACCAGCATGAATAACCCTTATCCTCTAAAAGATTACATATATCTGATGCAACGTTTTCGTCTTCAGGACTATAACAAATAAAAACATCATTAGTCATTGTTACACCTATATATCACCATATTCATCAACCAGTGCAGTGAAGAGACGGTCATCATCCCCTACACTATTCATGACAGATTTCCTGAATGAATAGTCTTTTCTGATTATGTATACGTAAATCAATGATACAATCCACAGGATAATTAAAAATCTCTGTGCGATTACAACCTGAGTTAAATTATACAAACCCTGGGCACCAATAAAGTAATAGTAAATCATCAGCAGAAGAGGAACAGCACATATTATTCCTTCTACAGTAACCTTTTTCATCTTAGCCGAAATCCCCATATAAATCAGTGCAAGAGAATATAATGGAGTGAACATGAAAATCAATGATTTCCATTCGTTTTTAACTGAAATTTGGTTGAATTCACCATTTCTAGCTTTTTCCATTACATTTTTATCAATGATCGGGTTAGCTGTTTCATCACCAATCAACCTTGATGCGTCCTTAACCAAGGTTCCGAAAACCTCATCCGGATTCGGATATGCATCCAACCAATGATTGGTTTTTAAGAAATATTCCAATTCCCTTTCAGGCATTGATTCATCGATTTTAAAAGAAATAATTGGTTTGTTGTTTGAAAATGCTATGTTAATCTCATTGTTTACAAACTGTGATGCCTGAGAATTTGATGAAAATACTAAAACAACGATTTTTGTTGCCTTTATTGCATCCATAATCTCTTCGGCATAGGGTTTTCCTGAAACAATGTTTCTTGGAGCAATCCAACATCTCATCTTGTTTTGTTCAAGAATATGACAAATAGCATCAGCAGTAACCTTATCCTTTGTTGAATAACTTATAAAAATATCATGAGCCATAAAAATCACCCGTTTGAGAAACTGCTTGCAAAAGACATCATGTAACTGGAGTCCCCTCCGGTCATTTCAATGATTTGTGGGTTTCCTTTAATCTGATAGAGATTATCAACGGATTTGAAGTCAACAGAATCCTTTGGAACAATGGCAGCATAATTTACCTTGTCATTTGATATCATGACATGAGTGCTGTTAACATCAAAGTAGCCGCAATCATATTGACCTTCTATATTTTTCTTATAATTCGATAAATCTTTTGTTTTTTTAATTTCAACATTATGAGTCGCATATGGGCTTGTAACTATCAATGAATCCTCTGTAACGGTAGCTTCGGAATCTCCCGGAATAATAAAATCATGACCGTTCCATGTAACCGTTGAATCAGCGGAAATAAATGCCTCAGTAACAGATGAAATCATAATAAGACCAATGCATAAAAAAACCAGAATAACTGAAAGGATAATTACAATATTGCCTATTAAATTTTTATCCAGATTTTTTAATTGCAATTTCAACACCAAACAGCGCGTAATAAAAAAATAAAAAATGAAATAGGATTATTTTCCTATAAGCATTTCTTCGATTTTGTCCTGTGTTGGAGCTGAAACTTCAACAAGACAGTTACCGTCAAGATATTTGAATACTAAATCTCCAAAACTGTCAGGACCAATATAACCGTCTATATTTTTGATTGTTGTTTTTTCACCGTCTTCACCTTCTTTTAAAAGACTGTCGGAAGGTGCAGATTTATATTCAATTACCATAATACTGTATATGTCATTATTGGAATCTGTGTAAAGACAGATATCTGTAGTAGCTATATTTGTCTCATTATCCTGAACGGACAAATCACTTTTTACAAAATCACTTGGGATATTGAAGTCAATTCCCCTGATATTTTCTATAGTACCATCAGCTGCACTGGCGCAACTTACCATACCTACTGCAAGAATTGCAATTGCAAATACTAATAAAATTTTCTTGTTTACCATTTTTCCACCATCCATAAAAGTTTCACGATGAAATTAAACACTTTACGTATGAAACTTTAATTGATAAAACTATATTTATTATTAATAATATTTAAATGATATATGTAAAAAAAAGATACCTAAGAATGAAAAATGTTCAAAAAAATAATAGAGTTATTAATAATAACTCCTAAAAAGAAATGTGAAAAATATTCTATTTTTCAATAGTAAATCCATGATTTTGTGCTTTTGTCACAAATACAGTACCATTATCTCCAATGATTTGTCTGGTTTTCTCAACAATGTCTGCATTTGACTCATCAAACACGGTGTATAAAACCGGACCGAATGAAGAGATACCCACACCATATGCACCGGCATCCTCAATGGCTTTCATGGTAGGAAGATAGCTTTCATCAAGTGAATGTTCAAGTTTGTTGAATCCAACCTTTTGAAGTTCGCTTACAGCCCAACCGAAGTTTTTAATGTCCTTTTCAAGCATGAACGGAACTAAATTCATTAAAATCAGGTGGGAAACCTGTTCGACCTCTTCTTTTGGAATAGGACAATATGTCTGGAAAACGTCCACTTCATCGTCACCTTCAACATGAACTTCAATTTCAGGAATGGCTATTAAAATATTCCATTCTTGCGGAAAATCATATCTTGCAATCAGTGTTGCAGGTTTTGCTTTTGAAGCACCTGAAGGTAAAAACAAAGGTTTTTCTTCTTTGCTGTGTCCTCCATCCAATATGAACCCGCCTAAATCGTGAGTGTATGTTCCAATACCTGAAGTTCCTCCCCTTCCCACAATGCTGCTTAATTCTTTGCTTTCAACTTCAATGCCCATTGTTTCTGTAATCAAGTGAGCGGTTGAAACAGCAATCTGTGTTCCGCTTCCAAATCCGGAATGTGGAGGGTAAGTTTCATGTACAATAAATTTAAAACCAGAATCAATATTAAAATGTTCAACAGTTTTTTTCGCTGCATCGGGAATTTTTTCTTTGCATTCCTCAATTGCCTCTTCGTCTGTAACGGTATCTGCAAATTCGAGTGTTATTCCACTTTCGGTTTGCTCAACTTCCAATACAAATTGTGGATCAGCTAATGCTAGACCAATTCCACCATCGACTCTTCTATATGACCCGTTTAAGTCTATAAGGGACATATGAATTCTTGAAGGTGCTTTAATAATCATTTTTTCACTTCCATATTAATATATAACATTTAAATTTCTTAATGAAAACATATATAATATTTTCCATAATTATAGAAGAATCAACATTCCCCATTTTTTCAAAATTCCAAATTATCCACACTTGAAATCAATTTTTCTGCCAGATTACAAGTAACATCCATCGGTTCAAACGAATAGCACTCGTAAACAATAGTAGGGATACCTGCCTTTGATGTCGGCTCGGTTATGAACGGAGGGCTTGACCTGAATTCAGGAGCATAATATTGAATCTCTGAAATATCATTTAAGATCAAATCCATAAATCTTGTTGATTTTTCATCAAATCCCGGAGCAAAGACGAAATTAGTTATTTGATAATCTCCAGGGCCATTCGGACCTCTGTTGGAGTGAATATCCAAAAACAAGTCATATTTTTTGTTGATTATATCATCTCTTATGAACTCCTGAGCCAATAGCTGGCCTTCAAGACGGCCTTCGGTTTCGGAGTCGGAATCGCAGACATTAATGTTATAGAGATAATAACAGTATTTCAAATCATCACGGGAAGTTAATTTCTCAAATAATGCCCTGTGGGATTTGCTTTCAAGAGGGTGCATTCCTATCACATAAGCTATTTTAACGCTGGATGTATCATCACCGAAAGGACCGTGAAGATGTACACTGCCCAAATCATTTTCACCGAGTAATACAGCATCATAATCGGCAGAATCAACCTGCGCCAAATCAGTAGGACCATCAGGATAGCTCATGTAAACACCTAAAAAAATAAGTAATGACTAGAAATTAATCTAGTCTTGGGATGGTGCACGTGCACCTAATTCTTTGTTCAATTCGTAAATTAATCTGTTATCGCCATCAGCGAGTTTGATTTTAGCAACCAATTCCATTGCATTTTCTTCTTCTTCAACTTGTTCTTCAACAAACCATTGAAGGAAGTTGTTGGTTGCGTGGTCTTTTTCTTCAATAGCCAAATCAACCAAATCATTGATTAGACCGGATACCATTTTTTCATGTTCAAGAACATGTTCAAATGCTGCTACTGGAGAATCCCATTCGGTTTGAGGACCGTCAATTGCAGTCAGGGTTACAGAAGCTCCTCTTCTGATAATGTAATCATAGAATTTCATTCCATGTTCCAATTCTTCTTCAGCCTGTACTCTCATCCAGTTAGCAAATCCAGCTAAATCTTCATCTTCAAAGTAAGATGCCATGGATAAGTATAAATATCCAGAGTAAATTTCAGCGTTTAATTGTCCGTTTAAAGCTTTTTCCATATTTTCGGATACCATTATATCACCAATTATAAATTTTGTATCTGATTTCTTATATAGTTTAAGTGACATTTTAATTACCTTGACAACATACTAATTAACATGATAGAAAAGTCCATTTATGAGAATTATGATATTGATTTTAGCGATTCCCACTCAAGTGATGATGCTTATTACTTTATTTTCAACAATGAAAGAGAATTATACCTAAATGAAGATAAAACCTTGCCAACTGTCATTAACAATACTGATTTGGATTTTAAGTTATATATAGGCAAATTTAAAGGAAAAGACACATTTGTTGTCAATGTTGAGAATAGAGATTCCTTTTATGATTTGAAGGAAGTTTATGATTTTGATAAAGACCTGTATTTAATGGCGACAAGAGCCGTTCTGGTTCGTGACTGGTATATCCAGCACCAGTTTTGCGGAAGGTGTGCGACCAAGACTGTCATAGATGAAAAGGACATGATGTTAAAATGCCCTTCATGCGGTCAAGTCCACTATCCAAGAATCGCCCCTGCAATTATTGTGGCCATAAGAAAGAATGATGAATTGCTCATGGCTAAACACAGCTATCATGAAAACATAAGATATGCTCTGATTGCCGGTTTTGTCGAACCGGGTGAAGGCATTGAAGAGGCAGTGCACAGGGAAGTGTCTGAAGAAATAGGAATAAAAATCAAAAATCTGAAATATCAAAAAAGTCAGTCATGGCCATTTCCAAACTCATTAATGCTTGCTTTTACAGCAGAATATGATTCTGGAGACATCAAAGTGGACGGCGATGAAATACTTAAGGCAAAATGGTTTAAAAAGGATGAAATAATCAGATACGCTTCAGACATCAGCATTTCTGACTGGTTAATACAGCAATTCATAGACAGTTATTAAAAAGTTAAATTTTAATGTAATCCTTTATTAATGATATTTAAAGCAGTTACTCCCGCTTTAAGCCTTCCCAAACCTTCCATCAAAAGGTCTTTAGGGCATGCTATGTTCATCCTTAAAAAACTGTCCCCACACTTGCCAAAATCACTTCCTGCAGACAAAAACAGTCCCTGATTTGTCCTTAAAAATCCTGACAGGACCTTTGAAGGAACATTTAAAGAGGAACAATCAAGCCATAACAGATAAGTTGCATCGCATTCAACCAAATTTATCACCGGCAGTTCATCACTCAAGTAATCCCTTACAATCCGTTTGTTTTCATACAATACCTCTTTTAGCTCTTCGAGCCAATCTTCACAATCTCTGTAAGCGGCAATGACTGCTGTCGTTGCAAAGACATTACACGAATCCGAATTGTCGACATGCATCTGTGTTTTAATTTTATCAAGCAAATCCTTATTTTTTGAGTGAACTATTGAGCTTTGAAATCCTGCAATATTAAATGATTTTGAGGGGGATAAACAGGTAATTACATTTTGATAATCAGAAGAGATTTCAAACGGATTGTATTTGACTCCGGGATCTGTCAAATCACAATGGATTTCATCTGAAATCAATATGACATCATGTTTCTTGCATAGCTCACCGATTTTTGCCAAATCCTCCTTTGACCATATTTTGCCTATTGGGTTTTGAGGATTGCACAGAATAAACATTTTAACGGCAGCTAATTTTTCATCCAAATCATCAAAATCAATTTTATAACTGCCATTTTCATAAATCAACTCATTTTCAACCACTTTTCTGTTATTGTCTTCAATTACATAGAAAAATACATGATAGACTGGAGTTTGGATTAATATTTCATCCCCAACATCGCTCAGACATCTTATCATTGAAGATATGGACGGCATTACACCTGTGGAATAGAGCATGTTCTCTCTTGACATCCTAAAGCCGTATCTTCTATCCCACCAGCTGATGTATGCATCAAACAGTTCATCCTCAACAATAGTATATCCGAACACGGGATGATTGGCACGAGCCAAAATTGCCTTTTCGATAGCGGGAGCTACCTTAAAATCCATATCTGCCACCCACATAGGGACATCATCACCAAACATATCCCATTTTAGTGAGCCGGTTCCGGTTCTATCAATAACGCTTTTAAAATCGTATTCAGTATTTTTCATAGTGAATCCTTGTTTCATCGAATTTGTCCATGAACTTGTTTTCCCATCCTTCAGCAGGATAACCCAATGTTATTATGCAGAATGGAATTTGGTTTTCATTATCCAAACCAAACAAATCAGCAATTTTATCCATGGTTTCCTGTGTTGGAGCCACACCGTTCCAGAGCCCTCCCAGACCAAGATTTACTGCTTCAAGCAGCATGTTTTCAGCTGCTGCAGACATATCCTGCTGCCAGTGAAGTTTATAGAATGCCCTTTCAATGTTTGCCACAAGCAAAATTGCGACAGGTGCTGTTTTAACCCTAGGTTTGATTTCAGCCAATTTCACCAGAGTCTCCCTGTTTTTAATTACAACAAACTCCCATGGTTCTGCACCCAGTCTTGATCCGGGTGCCTGCATTCCTGCCTTTAGGATTTTTAATATGTCCTCGTCACTAACTTCCTGTGAGGAATATTCACGTATACTGCGTCTTGTGTTAATAATTTCTTCAAAATCTGCCATAATATTAAATAACATTTAATTGATATATAAAATTAGCTTAAAAAAGGAGGTGTCACATGATTAACAAAAGTGCCGGAATTCTATCAATCATTTTAGGATTGGTTTTTATGCTGTTTCCAATGTTCTCATCAGAATTAGTATCTATGATTGTTGGTTTGAGCTTATTGTTTTTTGGTATTTCAACCATGTTCATGGGCTGGAACATGAAACATGCTTTTGATACATTTTCAATGATAAGCATAGTCATCGGAATAATAGCAATAATATTCGGATTTCTGTTTGTCTTCTATATTGACGGATTATCATTCCTCGTCGGTGCCCAATTCTATATTGTTGGATTTATAATGATGGTATTTGGTATTACTGGACTATTATCAAAATCAGAACACGTATCAAATTTCTCATCAATTCTTGTTTTAATAATGGGTATCATTGCAATAGCCCTTGCAATATTTGCCATTAACGAACCGATATACATTGCAATAATTATTGGAATTGTTTTAATTATTGAAGGAGTAAGCTTAATTTTATCCGATTAGGCTTTCACCTTGTTTTTTTATTTTTTTGGACCTGGTTAAAAGTTTTACGAACCAAAATATCAACCATCACCATTTTTTAAAAAAAAACAAACAAATAACCAGGTCCTGTTTTAGAATTTCCCGAATTTGAGGTGATACGCACCTACATTTCTAGATTACGCCATATACTCTAGCATGTTTAACTTGGCTATCTAATTGCAAAGCCAAACATGCAATTGGTATATTGAATATGAAACATTATAAAAATAGTTGAAGTGTGAAAATGTGTTTTTTCACACTTGCGAAAGGTTTAAATTACTCTTCAAAACAGGACTGTTCATTCAAATTGAACTCAATATCCTGCTCATCACAGAATTCTTCAATCCTGCCTAAAATATCATCGATATCATCCTTTGAGTATTCGTTTTTAAAGTAGTAAACAACCGGCTGGGCATTTGTATATGCTCCAATGGTTAAAAATTCCTTATTGAAAACACGTACGATAATTGTGTTGTACAATTGAATATCGGCGATGATGTCGTTTTTGGCTTTTCCGAGTGAAGTTTCATTTCCAATTACTTTAATTTCAGAGTTTTTATAGACTCTTTTTAATTGTAATATCTTATCTTCATCTGTCAAAATATCACCCTCCGGTTCCATTTCCTCTAATTTTTCTTTAAAGAGTTTTGCATTGTGCAATTTTTCCTGAACTTCTTCAAGTTCTTTTTGCAGGTTCTTTTCATCTTCTATCAGGGAATTGATGAATGCTTCAGATCCGTTGTTGAAGTTTTCATACATCTCAAGCACATCTCTTGGTGAGAGTATTGAGTGGTTTTTGAAAAATTCCTTTGTGTGTGGTTTTACACGAATACTCAATGGTTTGAGCTTTTCCTTTTTGGATTTTGCATCAAAAAAATCTTCTGCAAATTCATTGCCTCTTCTGTGAAGCGCATTCATCCTTCTTGTAAACATCTTTTCGAATTCTTCTCTGGTCATGTCTTCTGGGAAGTTGAATTCAAATTCTCCTGGAGAATATGACCCTCCGAACCTCTCGTTTCCGAATACGAATTTTCTTGGGTTTTCAGTTCTTTTTTGGTTTGTCATTTAATCACCCTATTAATTGTATTACAAATTTGATTTTTGTATACACTATTATATTGTGATGAGGCAGTATATAAATGTATTCATTTTTAAAAAATGTATACTTAAAAAATTTAAAAAAAAATAATTGCCAAATCACTGGCTTAAATCAGCAGCAATGTTAAATATTTCATCCAAATCCTTTGAAAACTGCTTTTCTTTTAAATTTAAAGATTCAATGCCATTTTCGGTTGAATCAGACCGTTCGGTTTTAGAAATCTTGTAATAAGTTTCAACAACGACATTGCCGTTCAGCATCTTAAGCAAATCCTCGGACTGTTTGAGATGCGGGCGAATTGACTTTTCAAAATAATCAATCGGATACTCAATTGTGTAAAAAAGGCCTACATCAACTTTACCCTTAAATGCATTGCCAGTTTTAAATGAAACGATTGAAAATATCAGACGTTCGAGAAATGCCATATAATGGCTTGACAGCTGGGAGAAAAACAAAGGCACACCAACGAGAAGAACATCACTTTCAAGAATCTCCTCAATCAATGGGGAAAGCTCATCCTTCCAATGACATTTACAACCCATACCCTCTTTTTTACAGATTAAACAAACCCTGCAGCCTGATAACGGCAACTTATACAAATCAACATATTTAACATCAGCTCCGACAGACTCGGCACCCTTAGCTGCACTTTTCATAAACTGTGCAGTGGATTCCTTTCTTTTCGGATCTGCATTAATTACAACAGCTTTCATTTAAATCACTTTTTAGACAATTCAGCTGAAATCTTAAAGACCTCTTCCAAATCCTTCGGATATTGAAGGACCAGCTGCTTTTCTTTTGCTTCCTGTGAAAAACCTGCCATGTTATATTTGGAATAATCACCTACCTGAAGAGTATCACAGACAGGATAGGATTTAATCTCGCCATTGAGATATCCGAACAGAAATTCAATGCTTGACAGACTGTCCTTCATGGAATCCTCATAGAACTTTCTTGGAGCATTCATGGTATAGAACAATCCGACATTCACTTTTCCGGTAAAATAGCTGGTTCCGTCATCATATGACATCACGCAAAATATCAGTCTTTCAAGCAAAGCCCTGAATCCGCTGGTAGGTTCTCCGAAATAAATCGGTGAGCCAATAAGCAATGTATCGGCTTGAAAAATCTTATCAATAACAGAAGTCAAATCATCACTGTAGTAGCACTTGCCCTTGGTTTTGTCTTTCTGTTTGCAGATTAAACAACTTCGACATCCTTTAAAAACCAAATCATATAAGTTTATAAATTCCACTTCAGCCCCTACAGATTCCGCTCCCTTTTGAGCCATTTCCATAACTTCTGCAGTATTCCATTTCTTTCTTGGACTTGCATTGATTACAATAGTTTTCACATTAACACCCACTGATTAATTTTTAGATTAATAAGCAATATATAGATGATGAAAAAATGCAGAATTTAAAAAATTTTATTTAATTTAATTCAAATATATTATATTATACAATAATGGAGTAAGAAGATGATTTCAAAACTGAAAAATATAAGCCTTGGAAACTGGATGTTAATAGGAATGGTTTTAGGCTTTATCGTAGGACTGATACTAAATTTCTATGTTAATGATCCTTTCATAAAAGATACACTCCTTGTGAACAACATCTTTTATCTGGGAGGAACAGGATTCATAAGATTAATGAAAATGCTGGTTGTACCGCTTGTTTTCTTTTCAATAGTTGTGGGAGTAGCTTCCATTTCAGACATCAAAAAAATTGGTGCAATCGGAGGTCGGACAATACTCATATATCTGGTAACAACTGCATTGGCGGTTACCATTGCCCTAATCATTGCAAGCATCATCCAGCCTGGTGTTGGATTAAATATGGCTGGCCTTACACAGGGAACCGTTACATCAAATGCAACACTAACCGATACTATTTTAAATATAATTCCTGAAAATCCTTTCAGTTCTCTTGCTAATGGAGATATGCTACCAGTGATCATATTTGCACTTCTTGTGGGCATTATCTTAGCCAAACTAAGGGAAAAAACACAAACAGTAAACAATTTCTTTACCGAGGGAAATGAAATCATGCTGGAAATGACCCGTATCGTGATGAAATTTGCACCTATCGGAATATTCTGCCTTATGGCCAAAACCTTCGCTTCATTGGGCTTTGACGGACTGCTGCCATTGGCAAAATATATTGGATGTGTTCTTATAGGATTGGCTATACAGGCATTCATAGTATATCCGGCATTGCTTGTCGTATTTACAAGATTAAATCCAATCAGATTCTTTAAAAAATTCATTTCAGTAATGTTTTTTGCATTTTCATCTTCCACATCAAGTGCAACAATACCTCTGAACTTGGAAAAGCTTTCTGAACTTGGAGTTTCACGAGAAGTTTCATCATTTACAATTCCACTGGGAGCAACCATCAACATGGACGGAACCGCCATAATGCAGGGCTGTGCAGTCATGTTTGCAGCTCAGGCATATGGTATAGACTTGGGATTGAGTGCTCTTCTTACAGTAGTTTTTACTGCAGTGATGGCCTCAATCGGAACTGCAGGCGTTCCATCAGTGGGATTGATAACATTAACCATGGTATTCAACTCCGTAGGACTGCCGGTAGATGCAATTGGAGTAATCATGGGAATAGACCACATTTTAGACATGGTCAGAACAGCGGTTAATGTAACTGGAGATGCAATTTGTACCATTATAGTTTCATTTAAAAACAAATCGATTGATTTGGACATCTTTAATGGTAAAAAGGCACCTGATAAAACATGGGATGACATAACTCAATTTTAACATCCCATTACTTTTTTTATTTTATAATAGGAAAATTTCTCAAAAGAATTCAAAAAAAATAGTTAAAGTGTGCAAAGCACACCAAAATTTAAAAATAAGTTATTTTTTAGCTTCTATAATAGTTTTTCCATTCATGTAAGGAACCAGCACTTCAGGAACTTTAACACTGCCGTCAGGCTGTTGATAGTTTTCCAAAATACAGCACATAGTCCTTTCAGTTGCAATAGCTGTACTGTTTAAAGTGTGTAAAGTTTGAGCATCTCCAGAACCTGCTCTTCCTATACGTGTTTTGGTTTTACGTGCCTGATAATCCTTACAGTTGGTACATGAAACCAGTTCCCTAAATGCATTGGAACCCGGGAACCATGCTTCAAGGTCGTATTTTATGGCAGCATTATCATTTAATGCTGAGGACACGATAGCTATGATTTGATATGGAAGGCCTAATTTCTGATAGATTCTCTCGGTTACTTCCATCAGGTGATCATGCTGATTTCTAGAGTCTTCAGGGGCGGAATAAATGAATTGTTCGATTTTTTCAAATTGGTGGACTCTGAATATACCTAATGTATCCTTACCGTGTGAACCTGCCTCTTTTCTAAAGCATGTTGAAAGAGCACAATATCTTAAAGGCAAATCGTCAGGGGAGATGATTTCATTTCTGTGAAGAGCCGCAAGAGTTTGTTCAGCGGTTGCAATCAGATACATGTCCTCGTTTTCCACTTTGTATAATGTCTCTTCAAATTCACCCAATTCAGAAGTTTCTGCTGCAACCTCTCCTTTTACAAAGAAAGGTGTCTGCATTGGAATATATCCTTCAGCTTCAAGTTCTGAAAGTGCAAATTGAATCAATGCTAAATTTAAATGCAATATGTCTCTTTTCAAGTAGTAAAAACGAGCTCCTGCAATGCTTGCTGCAGTTTCAAGGTCTGCACCGTCAATTTTATTGATCAAATCAACATGGTTTAACAGCTCAAAGTCATATTCAGGGATTTCCCCATAGGTTCTCACAACCACATTATCGTCTTCTGTATCTGAGACAGGAACATCCTCATCAATGATGTTTCCGACTTTGTATCTGTAGTCTTCCCTGAGTTTTAAATAATCGGCATTTTTAGCAGTCAGATCTTTAATTTCAGAAGCAACCTCTTTTGACCTTGCAATTACTTCATCCAAATTACCTTCCTCTTTTGCTTTTTTGAATGATTTGGATAGTTTGTTTTTTTCTGATCTTAAAGAATTGAGTTTTCTTTCACCTTCTCTCCATAAGGTGTCGTATTCAATTACCTTTTCAACATTTTCAGTGCCTCTGAATCTCTTTTTCTCAGAGTCAATAATTATTTCCGGATTTTCTCTGAATAATTTTATATCTAACAATTTTTGTCCCCTAAAATATTTTATTCACTATTAATTATGATTGTTTTGTATTTTAAAGTTAATGTATGAATTTAAAAAAAATAGCATCAAAAAAAGAAATCAAATATAAAAAAAAGTGGTTTGATATGGCATCCCTGCCAATTTTTCTAAAGCAAAGCCTGTCTGAATGATGCCTTCACATCATTTTTAATATCATCCGAATAGGTTTCGCCGTCTACACTCACCATAGCTATTTCATACAGTATCTTGTTTAATGACTTGCCCTTTTCTGTCAATCTGTATTTCACGTTTTTCCTATCATATCTGTCGGCTATACGGTCTATCAAACCGTTTTTCTCCATATCTTTCAGACAGTTACTTAGAACCTTGTTTGAAAGTTCAGGTTTGTCTTCCTTGAATTCATGAAAACGGGTTTTACCTAAGAATAAATCACGAATGATCTGAATTACCCATTTTTTGCTTATCAATTTAACAACTAATTCTATAGGACATGATTTAATGTGCTTTATGGTTTCCATGATTGTACCCCCTAAAAATTGATAGGTTATTATGACTTGTTTTTAAAGTATATAAACCTTTTGTTTTTTAGGTGACCGAATGGTTACAAAAAGCATTTATATTCAAAAAGCATAAGTTCCAATTGAAAGTTACACCGGCGTAGCTTTCACCACCCGAGATAGAGCAGATATAGCTAAGGAATGAAAATGAGACGTATTTTCCCAAAATACAAGTTCGAATCTATTAAATAAGCGATTTAGCGTCAACGTTATTTAACCTCCAAACAAATTCCCTATCAGATAATCATTGGATTTCCAAATGGAATTTTTTGAGATGCATTGCGCATCACCCCAAGAGGTGAAATCAAAAAATTTCTCTATCTCAAATCTTTTTTAATGGAAAATATTATCTTAATGAATTCCAAATATATTACTGTAAATCAAATATTTACTTAAAAATATTTTTGGAGAGAGTAGTATGGAAATAAAATACAACCAAAGGTCATATAATTATCCAAGTATCATTAAAGGTTTGTTGCACGAAATTTCAAAAAAGGACTTTGATCACTTTCACATAGTTTACAGCAGCGACAATTACGGAAATTTCTACAAAAATGAAGACAAACTAATTGAATTTAGGGAAGACCACATCAAGGAAACCTGTGAAAACGGAGACGTAATCTACTGGGACTACGAAAACATCTGTAAAATCAAAGTTACCAAAAATCATGAAATAGAACCTGAAGAGGAAACCGACGTATTTGATGACAACGACCTCTGGACAGGTAACAGAATACAGTTCTAAAATTAAAAAAATTTGTACAGATATTATTCTGTACAAAAAAACTTATTTTAAAAGTTTTTCTTCCCACTCTTTAACCTTAAAGCCAACCAGAACAAAGTCATCGCCAACGACAATAGGCCTTTTTACAAGCATTCCGTCAGTTGCAAGAATGTCAAACTGTTCCTGTTCGGACATGTCAGGAAGCCTGTCCTTAAGCTTATTTTCCCTATAGACTTTTCCGCTTGTGTTGAAAAATCTTTTAAGCGGAAGACCTGACTTGTTATACCATGCTTCAATTTCATCGGCTGCGGGATTATCTTCTACAATGTGTCTTGATTCATATTCAATTTCATGTTCATCTAGCCAGTTTTTGGCTTTTCTGCAAGTTGAACATTTTGGGTATTGTACAAACAACATAATGATAGATTGGCCTTTCGGCTAAAAATAGTTAATTATTCTGACGAATCAGTCTGATAAGGGAAACCACACCGATCAGTGCTGTTACACTTTCAATGACTGCAGATGAAAAGTCAAAGATTGCTAAAAAATACACTACATAAATTGCGCTGTTTACTATAAAACCTGTTTTGATTGTTTTGATTGACTTGAGATAGTAGTTGCACAATGTAATCTGGACAATGGCTATTATCGGCAACCATCCGACAATTCCCATGGTATTGACCAAAACTCCCAGAACTACAGAAATTATTATGAAAAATACAGTCAGTTTAAAGGTTAGCCTGTCCTTATAGACAAGGGCATTACGGGTTGCTGCTATCGCCATGGTTGTAACGCCTGTCCATGAGAGGAAAAAAACAGATGAAATCATTAAGATAAAGGCATTTAGAAACTGGTATTTGTAGGCTTTCTTTTCATCGTTCACCCACATGCTCAAAATGATGAAAATGCCTGCTATTAATGATATTAAATTACCAATTACAATGTTTAATGCCAAATCCATACTAATCTATCTGTTAAAATCATTAAATATAATTCACGGTGAGGCAAACTCCAGAAGATCGTCAAACTCATCAACGGCCTTCAGGATATAGTCATCCTCATAATCACTCTGATTGCCGTAACCCCATTTTACAATTATGCAGTCAATTCCTGCATTTTTTGCTGTTTGAATATCAGTTTTGGAGTCCCCGATGTATACAGCTTCGCTTTTATCTACATTGGCCTTTTCAATTATCTTTAAAACTCCATAAGGATCAGGTTTTGAAGGGTGAATTTCGTCATGGCCTTCAATCATTAAAAAATCAATGTCAGCGAAGAATCTGGCGACAAACTCATTTAGCGAATAGGTCAGCCTGTTGGAATTGACAGCCAGCAATATGCCCTTTTCATGTAATTTTTTCAACAGTCCTAGAGATTCGGCAAAAGGAACGGTATTTTCTTTTTTTGATGAGTCATAAATTTCAAGATAAGTGTTTTTAAATGGTTCAAAATTCTCATCCGTCCTGTTTTCACCTAGAACCAGTGAAACAATATCCTCAATGTTTCCCCCAAGACGGCCCAAATATTGCTCACGTGTCATGGTTGGAAGATTGTAAATTTCCAAAGCCTTGTTGAAACATATTACAACATCACCTACAGAATCGAATAATGTTCCGTCGAAATCAAATATAAAAAGTTTTTTCATAATTAAAAATTGGTTCTGTTTCTATTTATTTTTTCTTAAAGAGTACAGACATATCGGAAGAGCCATCAATGTTATTATTGAAGAAATGAAATATACCGGAGCATAACCGCTGGTTTGTGATACAAAGCTTCCAAGCAGTGCAGGTCCAAAGCCCATTGTGGCATCACAGAATATGAAGAATGTGGAAATGGCATAGGACCTTCTATGTTCAGCCGCATTTCTTGTAACGATTGCAGTGCAGGCGGAATTGAGTGTTCCAAAACCGAGTGCGGCACAAATAGCACAAATGAATACCGTTACTGTAGACGGATAGAATGCAATTAAAAACAAGCCAATTGACTGTGCTAAAATTCCTGTAACACATACAATCATATCTCCATGCCTGTCCTGAATTTTACCTGCAACAGGCCTGGATAAGACCAGAACTACCGAATAGATTATGAAAAACCATGAAAATGCAGCTGTTAAGTTGACCTGAGTTGCATAAAGTCTGTAAAATGAGAGAATTGAAACATAACCGAGACTTGTCAGGGCTGTGAAAAGTGAAACAGGAATTGCACCAATTTCAAGAACCTTTTCAATGCCTGCGGCGTCATTTTCAACTGTTTCAACTTCCCTGTTTGCAGGATCATAATCACTGACATCAACAAAGTTAATGAATATTAACGCAAGAGCTGAAAATATGCTTGCTGCCATAAAACATCCTGTTGATCCCACATAATCATATAAAAATCCTCCGATGTAAGGGCCAAGCCCGACAGCTATTGTTGTTCCAAGCATAAAGTATCCGAACGCTTCTCCAAAACGTTTTTTGGGAAGAACTGCAGATGCTATTGTTACAATTGCATTGGCTGTTGCACCAAAACCTATTCCGTGAATAAACCTGACAATCAAAAGCAGAGTTACGTCATCTACAATGAAATACAAAAGACATGAGAGAAAATGGATGCTCATGAAAATTAATGCTGTCTTTCTCCAGCCGATTCTTTCCAAAGCATTGCCAGAGTATATTCTTGAGCAAAGCCCTCCAAAAATGTATATTCCTGAAACCAGACCTGCAACAGTTGCTGAAGTGCCCATGGAAGTGGCATATTCTGTTACGGTTGACATTAACACATACATTACAAGAGCTGAAAATAGCAACGCACCGAATACCAGAAAAAATGGTCTGGTAAAAATTTTATCCTCATGACTGTTCATTGAATTTATATTTGTAGATTAAATATTTTAAATATTATTATAAAAGCCCAGGGCTGGATTTGAACCAGCATCTTTCAGTTTAACGGACACTGAATATAATTTCATGCCGTCTTACAAACGGCACTTTTTGCCATGTTATACGACCTGAGCACAATATTGATTTGAGAGCCCGAGGCTGGATTTGAACCAACATATCACGTTTACCGGACGTGCGTGATTGATACCCATTACACTACTCAGGCAAAAAAAATAACTTAAACGAAACATTAGGAGAGATTTGATTTTGTTTTCACCGCTAGGAAATCCGAACACTTCCTGCAAATCATCTCACTTGGTTTTTTGCTCACTTCTATTTTTAATATTAGATTCATAAACAGTAATCACTGTCAGCGACCACGTTCATCCAATCCATATGAAATATCTGATTGTGAATATATTTAAATCACTGAAAGGATTTTCTTTAATCAAAAAATAGCATTAAACTTTATAGTTGTCAATGTTTTCAATATTTAAGAGCGCAATTTTTCTGTCGATACCGCCGGCATATCCTGTCAGCTTTCCACCCGCTCCCAAAACCCTGTGGCAGGGAATCAGTATGGCTATGGGATTGTGTCCCACTGCACCGCCTACTGCCTGAGCGGACATTGAATCAGACAGTTTGGAAGCAATTTCACCATATGTTAGGGTTTCGCCATATGGTATTTCAGACAGTATTTTCCAAACTTTCTTTCTAAAATCGGAACCTTCCGGTTTAAGCTTGAAATCAATTTCAGGGTTTAGACCATTGAAATAGTCATCAAACCATTTTTTAACATCCGCAAAAATAGCCAAATCATCTCTTTTGGAAATGTCTTTGTCAATTGATGATGGGAAATGCTTTTGGCCGCAAAACCAAACACCGCAGATTGCCTCACCGTCACTTACAATCAGCATTTCTCCGATTGGTGAGGTATAGTTACTTGAATAGTACATCATATCTACATGTAAGACTTGAAAAATTCCTCAAAGTCCTCATCACCCATAGGTTCCGGAGTTGATATCTTTTCATTGTCCATAATGCTTGAAGCAAGAGTCATGTATTCTTGTGCTTCATCACTTTCAGGGTATTTTTCTACAACGGTTTTTGCATCTAATTCAGCTTCCTGAATTAAATTGCTTCTATGAATAGTACCAATAACATGTGTTCCTATCTTTTTTGCAAAGTCGTTAACAATCTGCTCCTCATTATCAACATTTCTGCAGTTGCATACAATACCGCTCAAATTGCCCTTAAGCTTTTTAACACCACGAACAATATTGTTTGCCGCATAAAGTGACATATATTCACCTGAAGTTACAATCAGCACTTCATCGGCATACTTTTCACGCAAAGGCACTGAAAATCCTCCGCATACAACATCACCAAGCACATCATATACGACAACATCCAAATCATCATCAAAAATTCCCAGGTTTTCAAGCCTTTTCATGGCCACAATGACACCACGTCCGGCACATCCGACACCAGGTTCGGGACCTCCACTTTCAACACATAAAATATCCTTAAATCCTTTAAAAACCAAATCGTCACGGACAGGTTTCCTGTTATCCTTTAAAGTATTGACTACTGTAGGGATTCTTTTCCCATATAATGTACGTGTAGTGTCTGCTTTCGGATCACAACCGATTACCAGACAGTTCAAATCCTGACTGCCCCATACGGCAGACAAATTAGCCACAGTAGTGCTCTTTCCAATTCCGCCTTTTCCATAAATAGCTATTTTTTTAATCATTAACATTCCTCTCGACTAATTTGTATACAAAATCATTGTGCCTTACCTTTTTATCAATAGCTATTGCTACATTACAGCCCCTTTTGACTTCATTTACATTTTCACCGCTGATTTGCATTGAATCGATTGTATGGGTGATGGAGCCTGTAGTCTGGCCCTGAATCATGATTTTATCACCTAATGCCAAATCATCCCATATCCTTATTTCAGCCGCCTTGACCTTATTGTAGTAATTTACAACCTGGCCAATGTCCTTTTTGATATATCTTGACTGGTTATCCTCACTTGTCTCGAAAGGTGTTGAGAAATAAAAATTGGTATCGAATCCACGATTGAATACTCCTGAAAGCTCATCCATCCATTCCTTTTTAACTTCATATTCTGATGGATTTTCCAAATAACTGTCAATTGCCTGTCTGTATACACCAGTAACCATTGCACCATAATCCGGACTTCTGGCCCTTCCCTCTATTTTAAATGAAGCGACACCGCTTTTTATCAGTTCGGGAATGTGTTCTATCATGCACATGTCCTTTGGAGAAAAGAAATTTGTCCTGTAACTTCCGTCATCACTTCCGGTAATGATGAACCTTTCATCATCAACATCTGAAAAGTTGACAACATCGTCATCGCCCTGCTCATATGTCAATGTCCAGTTCTTACGGCAAGGCTGCAGACAGTCCCCACAGTTTGCGCTGCGGCCATATAATCCGTAGCTTAAAAAACATCTTCCGGAAATGGCCATGCATATTGCACCGTGAATAAATATTTCAGTTTCAATCAGGGATTTTTTTGTGATGTCTGTAATTTCATCCAAGGACAGCTCACGGGACAGTATTGCCCTTTTTGCACCCAATTTCTTAAGAGTTTTTAAAGTAAAAGAATTAGTTACATTTTCCTGAACGCTGATGTGTGCTTCAAGACCGTGTGAAACCGTATCCTCTATCAGTCCGATATCAGATAAAATCAGTCCGTCAATTTCCGATGATGAAATGGTCTCCATTTTACGCTTTAGTTCACGGGCAAGGCGTTCATTTAAAATAATATTTGTACATAAATAGGTTTTAGCCCCATAATCCTTGGCAATTTTGGATACTTCAGGCAAATCACTTAAAGAAAAGTTTTTTGCATTGGCCCTCATGTTATAATCATCAAGGCCAAAGTAAACTGCATCCGCCCCATTTTCCAAAACAGCACGCAATGAAATAAAATTTCCTGCCGGAGCTAATAATTCCACCATATAAATCTAAGGTTTATAGTAAGTTTCAGCTTCAATGCCTTCAGGAAGATCTGTAGGATATTCCTCATTAACACAACCTAAACAGAGATTCTCTTTAGGCATTCCGATAGCTTCAACCAATGCAGGCAGGGTAATGTAGCCTAAAGAATCAATGTCCAGTTGCTTTTGAATCTCTTCGACTGAATTGTTGGCAGCAATCAACTCTTTTTTGGTTGCCATGGCCACACCGTAATAACATGGTGAAATTACAGGAGGACAACCTACCAAAAAGTGAATTTCTGCCGGTTCTGCTTCCTTAACAAGGTCAAGCAGTTGCTTGGAAGTGGTTCCTCTTACTATACTGTCATCGATTAGAATAATTTTTTTGCCTTTGATTGCTTCTTTTATAGGGTTCAGTTTGACTCTAACGGCAAGTTCCCTTTCTTCCTGAGTCGGCATGATGAATGTTCTTCCTACATATCTGTTCTTTATTAAACCTTCACCATATGGAATTCCGGAAGCTCTGGAATATCCGATTGCTGCAGGAATTGAAGAATCGGGAACGGGAATAACCAGATCAGCATCAATAGGATATAACTCATGCAACTGACGGCCGATATTCATTCTGGTTTCATAAACATTGACTCCGTCAATTGTACTGTCAGGTCTTGCAAAGTAAACATATTCAAACATACAGTGGGAAAGTTTGCATTTTCGTGCACTTTCCAGCATATGGGATTGGATTTCACCGTCTTTAAAGTAAACGACTTCACCAGGAACAATGTCTCTAATGAATTCCGCATTGATTACATCAAAAGCAACAGTTTCTGATGCTAAAATGAATTCATCATCCCTTTTTGCAATTGCAAGAGGTTTTATTCCCATCGGATCCCTTACACCATATAATTCACCATCAACCAAAATTGTCAATGCATATGAACCAACAAGCTTTTTACAAACGGATTCAATAGCATCCAAAACATCTTTATCATTATCGTAATGTGCTTTTTTAAGCATGTAACAGATTACTTCAGAATCGCAGTCTGATTTGAAATAGAATCCTTCTTCAATCAGTTCATTTCTTAACTCTTCGGAGTTGACAATGTCTCCATTATGAGCCATTGCGATAAATCCATCTCCAAAATCAGTTACAAAAGGCTGTGAATTTTCCAATTTTGACTGGCCAGTAGTTGAATATCTGACATGTCCGATAGCTTTGTTTCCTGATAAATTTTGGATTTCATAATCCCTAAATACATCGGTTATCAAACCCATACCGCAGTAATGGGTCAAGCCTTTTTCAATGTCAAAAGCAGCTATACCTGCAGATTCCTGACCTCTGTGCTGTAAAGCATACAAACAATAATAAACAAAAGGGGACATGTTTTTAGATTCATCACTACAATGAATTCCAACAATACCACACTTATCTTCCATCTCACCTTGCATTTATAAACTCCCTATAAAATAATATAATTATAATTATCTAAAAACTAGTATAAAATAATAATGTTTAATTCATTTAATCCCAAAAATTTTCAAATGAATTCGGAATATCATATTCATCACGGACTTCAGGAACCTTTTCATCAGGGACAGTATCATTTAACTCCCTTTTTAAATCTTCAGAATTTTCATCGACAAATATTAAAGCTGTTCTGACAATATTCAGCCATTCAATAGCTTTTGTTTTGGACTCGGCTGCGATATAATTTTGACCAACAATGATATTTTCCGGTTTGAACTTGTTGGTGGCTATTACAATTCTCTCTGAGTCTGCCAAATCCTGTCTGAATGTGTCCTGCCAAAGTTCTTCGAGATTGAATATTTCCAGAATATCCTTAGAATAGATATCCTCATAGCGCAATTTGAATGCAGAAAAATCAGATCTTAAATCATCAATATCTTCCATCAGCTCCTTATTTTCCTGAGTCAATACCTCGTTTTCCTTTATCAACTGATTATAGTCATCCAACAGATTGTTATAGTTGTGGGTTACCTTCATCAGTTTGTTTTCCAATGTATGGATATTGATCAGATTCAGGGAATAGGACAAAGTGGATTTGATTATTGAATTTAGAATTTCCTTTTCAGCCAGGTGGAAATCGATTGATTCATCTTCAACAATAATGTTATTATAATCAAACAATCCTATATGGTTAAAATCAGTTTTTAATTCATTAAAAAGAATATTATATGTTTCATCATGACCATATCCGCCAACAAGCAGAATATCGGCACCGCTGGCCACTTTCTTGACAACACTCAATTCCACAGTAGGAATTATGGATGAAACAATAATGTTGTAGTCATTTTCAAGCTGGATATTGTTTACAGCCTTTGAGACAAGTTGTGCAACATCCAGTCCGGAAACGATTATGCGAACGTCAATTTTAGATTCGTGGTTTTCATTTTCCATGAAAATTACCTAGATTATATTCATTTTTTCATGCCAATTCCATGCTGACTCTACAATCTGTTCCAGGTCATATTGAGGAGTCCAGCCCAGTTTTTCATGAATTTTGGTTGAATCAGCTATCAGTATTGCAGGGTCACCTTCACGGCGCTTGTCAACTTTTACTTCAAAGTCCTTGCCTGTGACCTTTTTGCACATGTCAATTACTTCACGAACGGAATATCCTTCACCGTTTCCCAGATTGAAAATGTTGGATTCATTTTCATTGCATAAATATTCATATGCCTTAATATGAGCATCGGCCAGGTCATTGACATGGATATAATCACGGATGCATGTTCCGTCTGGAGTATCGTAGTCATCACCAAAAATGGATATGCTATCCCTTTTGCCAATAGCCGCATCCAAAACTAAAGGAATCAGATGGGTTTCAGGATCGTGGAGTTCCCCGATTTCACCATCAAAATCACAACCAGCCGCATTAAAGTATCTTAAAGACACATAATTGAAATCACCTTTGTCAGCTTCTCTTTGAAGAGCCTTTTCAGTGATGAATTTGGAGTGCCCGTAAGGGTTGATTGGTTTTAAAGCAGTATCTTCTGTAATTGGAATCTGTTCAGGATTTCCGTAAACAGCGGCGGTTGATGAAAGAATAAATTTGTCAACACCGAATTCCCTCATTACCTTCAGGAGATTTAAGGTGTTTTTATAATTATTCTTGAAATATTTTTGAGGAAGTTCAACTGATTCCGCTACTGATGAAAAAGCAGCAAAGTGGATTACGCCATCAATGTCATATTTTTCAAAGACTTCCCTTATATCGCCGCTACCGAAGTCATAGTTTTCAAAATTTCCCCATTTTACAAAATTTTCATAACCTTTGCAAAGATTATCTACAACTACAGTATCATAACCGGCATTATGCAATGCCTTGTTAGTATGAGCACCTATATATCCTGCTCCACCAGTAACTAAAATCATTTAAACACCTATACGAATTTACCTAATTTGAGTAAAGCTTTTGGAGATATTTTTATTAATTTCTTAACGATTTCAGTTGTTGAAATCTTATCAAAGCTTTCTCCCTGGAATGCATGACCAATACTGTCCAATTCTTCATCGGATAATGTCAGCAAGTATTCCTGTACCTTTTTATATCTTTTGATTTCATGGTCCAGTTCTTCATGTGCCATTTCATCATATAATTTCAGGTATTTTTTGGAGCAGTCTTCTTTGATAGCTTGTGCAGCAACTTTACCTGCACACATTCCACCAGTCATACCGGAGATGATTCCTCCACCGGTTAACGGGTTAACTTGACCTGCAGCATCTCCAACTACCATAATGTTATCATCATAAAGTTTTTTGGTCATTCCACCAACAGGGTCTCCACCTACATTCATCTCAACAGCCTGAGCATTTTTCAAGTAAGGAGAATTGGCAACAAAATCATCCAAGTATTCTTTTGCTGTTTTTTCAGCTTTGTGAGGTAAAATTGCCAAACCTACATTTGCAATGTCGTCTCCTTTAGGGAAAATCCATACATAACCGCCAGGTGCGCATGAACCTAAGTAAAATTCGATTACAGCAGGTTTTTCAAATTCAACATTACACATTTCGTATTGTACACCAGATTCCATTTCTTTTGGTTTTGCAGCCGGTCTTAAACCTGCCCATCTTGCAACGTGGCCTTCAGGACCGTCAGCGGCAATCAAGATTTTACATTTGTAATCTATTTTTTCACCCATGGATTCTGTCATGACAATATAACCGTCATCGATTTTTTCAATACCTGTAACTAAAGTTTTGATTCTGATTTCCGCACCGGCTCTTGCAGCATCCATTGCCATATGCTTATCAAAAACTTTTCTTTCTAAAATATAACCTGCTTCTGGTATTTTTACCTGATCTTCGGTTAACCATACGTCAGTTCCGTCAGGTGTCTGGATTCTTACGCCCTCAATTTTTTGGGTGACCCAACGAGGGGAAGGTTCAATTCCCAATTTTTCAAGTCCTTGAATTGAAACTCCTTCAGCACATCTTTTTGGTGCTCCAATTTCAGATTTTTTATCCATTAAAATAACTTTTGCTCCACCTAATGCAGCGTGTTTTGCTGCAGATGAACCTGCAGGTCCTGAACCTACTACTATAACATCAGTTTCTATCATATAATCAATCCTCTTTTTCTAAAGCATCAATAGGACATGCTTTAATACATGTATCACAATCTTTACAGTCATCATCGTCAAAGACTAAAGCATACTCTCTGACTTGAATCAAATTTCTCGGACAAACTCCAGCACATTCTCCACAGAATGAGCACCAATCTTTAACTATCATAAAATATCTCCTTAAATATTAACAGTTTATGTTATGAATACTAAGTTTTTTATAATATATAAAAGTTTAGTAAAAAATAGGCATTTTTAATGAATTAAAAAGAAAAAAATAAGTTTTAAGGTACTATTTTATCAATAATACCGGAACATCAGAAGTTCTTAGAAGCCTTTCTGAAACTGAACCAATTTGAGTGTCAGAAACGCTATTTTCCTCAAAAGATACAAATCTGTTATTATTTGCTCCATGAGCATGGATTACAACCAAATCAGCACGAGTCTGGTCAATAATAAACTTCATATCCCTTAAGGGGTCAGCAGTGAGCAGATGTTCAACAACTTCAACACCGACCTTTTCTGCCTGGGCAGTGATTTTTGCCAAAATCGCATCCCCCGAATCCTCTTCGGAATCATAGCTGTTGAATGAAAACTCCTCAAGGACATGGACTGCTGCAATTTTGGAGTTGAATTTCTGAGCTATTTCGATTGCAACATCCGCTGCCTTGTATCCATACTCAGATCCGTCAACAGGAACGCAAATAACTTCAAACACTAACAATCACCTTTCAAATAGTCAGCATGACAGAACTCAATGAAGTTGTCAACGATTTCATCAATGTTTTCGCTGTCATCAATGATTTTACCGTCATCCATAAAGATAGCCCTGTTACTTAATTCCTTAATGAAGTCAGTGTTGTGAGAAATCATTACAATAGTAATTCCATATTCCTTTGAAATCTTTTTAAGTGAATTGGTAACATCCCTTAAAGTTACAGGGTCCAAATCACCGAACGGTTCATCCAAAAGCAGGAATTTAGGTCTTGAAACCAGAATCAGTGCAAGCATCACACGTACCTTTTGACCACCGGAAAGCTCATATGATCTCCTGTGCAAAATATCCAAATCCAAATCAAGACTTTCAAAGATATCTGCAACAGCTTCCTTGGTTGCTGTTTCAGGAAATCTTGGGAACAGATCATTTAATATTTCTGCATCCAAACCTATTTGTTCGAGACGATGTTTTGCTTCGGTTTCAGGCAAATCAGTCAACTGATAAAATGAATCCAACAGTTCATCACCAATTCCTATTCTTTTAGCTCTTTCCTGAGCTTCTTTTACAACATCCTGATTCTTATAACCCAGCCTTGTTGCCAACTGGCTCAATACTGTTGCATAATGAGTCAGAGCAAATTCCTGGTGCATGAAACCTAATTTGGAACGTATCTTCATACGGTCAATGCCCGGAACTTCAATGTCCCTCCATTCACCGTCAACATAATAGAGAACATCCCCTTCGTCAGGATAGTCAAGCCCGCCAAGCATTCTTAAAAGTACTGTTTTACCGGCACCGCTCGGTCCGATAATGCTTAAAATATTTTCATTTTGGACTTTGAAGTTGATGTCTTCCATCTGAAGGACTTCACCACCGGTCAGCAAGTAGAATCTTTTTTGGATGTCTTTAGCTTCAATCAGATCCTCATCGGTTGAAACGTTTTTGATATCCACGATAGGTTCCATATCCTCCATGAACTTGTCACAGATTTCATCAGCGGTTCCTTCATCGGCAATTTCACCGTCTTCAAGAAGAATTACCCTGTCAGCCAGGTATTTCTGGACGTCAGGCAAATGGGAAACAAGAACAACTGTAATATTTAACTCTTTATTAATCTTTTTAACTGCATCCAATATTTCCTGCTTGGTTTTAGGGCATGCCATGGTAGCAGGTTCATCAAGAAGTAAAGCTTTAGGCT
>NZ_CAMVTE010000013.1 GCF_947170395.1 uncultured Methanobrevibacter sp.
CCATAGTTCTTCTTGTGTGAGTTTAGCCATACATTGTTATTTATATATCGCTTATTTAGTACTTTTATACCAGTTTTAACTATTTATATTGTGTTATCAAGTTTTTCACAGTTTTTTACATTTTTTCATCGCTTTGACCACTCATTAACTATATCATAGATATACTTTAATAGAAATCGTTTAATACTATGAATTTGATATTTAATAATTAAGTGATTATTATGACTTCAGGTGTTTCAAATAATTATCTGGGACAAGCGATTGTTGAACTTAAAAGGGCATTGGAAAACGATGACAATGCGGCTGAAAAAATGACTGACTTCATTTTAGAGCTTAAAGTGTCAAATCTGTTTATTCCAGGTATCGATGAGGGAGAAGAACTTGTTTACGAAACATTCATTTTCGAAGAGGATGATTTGAACGTGCTTCCGCTTTTCACAAGCGAGGAAGAGTTCTTCAAACACTACGATGATAACTCAGAATTCAAACCTGTTTCAAACGAGTTTGAAATCTATGCTGGAATCTCAGATGACATTGACGCAATTGTTATAGACCCTGAAGGGGAATCATTTTTCGTCACACCTGAAATGATCGAGTTTGCAGCCGAAGACTTCTCCATTTCCTATGATGACATCAAGGCCCGTTCCGTTAATGAAATAAGACAGGTATATGACAGCGTTTCAAACGAATCCCTTTGTCAGTTCATACGTGACGAGTCAAATGATGATGATTTGGAAGGCCTTATGGCCGAACTGTCAGGCTCATGGCTTATAAATCTCGTCGTAAGCGAAACTTCACTTGATGAGTTTGCCGATGACGGCATCATCAAAGCCGATGACGTTGACGGATTCAGCCTTTGCGTGATGGAAGATGACGATTCAGGCTATGGAATAGTGTTCACCGACAAAGATGCAATATCTAAAGCTCTTGATGAAGACGGCCTTTTCTACTACGCTCAGCTTACAAGGCTAAGTTCACTGTTTGAGTTTGTCCTGAGAAACGACATGGACGGGGTAATCATCAACCCTGAAAGCGATGATTATCTTATCGAAAGAAGCGCAATACTCGCCCAGGCAAGCGGAATCGACCTTGTGGCTGAAGACGCAAGCTTTAAAAACTGCCTGGATTATGCATTCATATTATAATTTGTCTTTGACAAATTCTTTTTTTATTTTTTTTCAAAACCCTTTTAAGCTTTCAAAACAAAACTACTTTTGATGATAACACACAAACACCTCAGAACTGTCATTGAAGACATATATCTAAACGGCAATGAAATAACCGAGGATTTGCTTTTAAGGCTTATAAATGAATTCAGATACTCCAACCTATACATTCCGGCCAAAAGGCAAGACGGAAAGCTCAACTTCATAATCTATGAGGATGATGATTTGATGATAACTCCCCTTTTTACAGATCTTGACGAATTTCACAAGTTTTTTAAAGGCGATGACGTTGAGGTTTTAAACAACACCTTCGAGCTTTACCAGAACATTTTAAAAAACTCCGAAATCGAAGGATATATCCTCAATCCAGCATCGGAAAAGTATCTCTTCAAAAAGGAGTTCATCTTATCGATTGAAAACCTTCCAAAAACATTTTTCTACTCACAGAATCCTTACACTCCCGGTGAGCTTAAGGCAATCTATGATGCAATAGATAATTCCGACTTGGAGGAGTTTGCAGCAAACCGCCAGAACATCGGTGACTATGAGGGGCTCTTTGAAAGGCTTGCATCATCAGACATTCTCTGTCTCATGGAGTCTGAAAGCAGCCTGGAGGCGTATATGAAAGACGGCATCATCGACATGCAGAAAACCGGACCTCTTGCAAGCATGTTTACCGACAATGTCGGCGGAGTATATGCAACCATTTTCTCATCCCGTGAAAAAATATCAAAAATAAATACCTCAAAGTTCCGCTACGCCCAGATTGTAAACCTTGCAACCCTTGTCAATTTCGTTTTAACCGAGGACATGGACGGCATCATACTCAATCCCGGCTCGGATGACGTTCTAATTTCAAGAACCAAGCTTTTGAACTATTCACTTGGCTTTGAGAGATTTGCAAACGACGAAAGGCTTTCCACATCAATGTACTATCTTTTCAGTGTATGAAAATTTTTAATACTCACAAAATATAAACTATAAACCATGTCTGAATTATCCGAGTTAATAGAAATAAACAGAAACATCGAAAAGCAAAACGAGGAAATCATCCGACTTTTAAAAAAGATTGCAGGTGAGGATGGTTTCACCTACGTAAAGATGGAAAAGGAAGAGGTCGTTTTTGATGAAATCGAAGCCGTTGATCTTTTGAAGACAACACCTGATGTCGGCGAGGTATACTTTGTTGATAATGGTGAGGTTTTTTTCCTAAAAATCGAAAACGGCGAGACTGTAGTTAGAAATCTTTCAGGTAAAGGCGAACCAAGTGATTTTGAAATCCAGGAGCTTGTTGCAGGTGAAACAATAAAAAGGGATGAGGCCATAGGTGAAAACATCGTCGTTTTGGGCGTTGAAAACTCCCAGAACCTGCCGCAGATACTTCAGGTCTGCCATGAACAGGGTGCAGAGAAGGTATACATCCCATGGTATGAGATGAAACAGCTCATAGGAGCTCCTGAGACACTGATGACCCTTTTGAAACTTGACTTTTACAGAACAGAAGAGGAACTCTTGATGAAACTCTTCGCATAAGGTGATAAAATGACAAAATACTGTCCGAACTGTGGAGAGCATCTCATAGACGATGCAAAATTCTGCAAAAGCTGCGGAATGAAACTGGATGGAAGCCAAAAAACAAACCCGTCCGAGTACAAGTTCACACCTCCTGTTGTTGAAAAGGATTATAAATTAATATCACTCATAGGTGGGGCGATAGGATTTCTGATTTTTCCTTTAATCGGAATTATCATTGGAATTTACATTTATACCCGAAAGGACAGCTCAAGGGCTAAAACCTATGGTTCGGCAGTAATAGGGGTATCAGTTTTAAAGGTAATTTTTAACTTCCTTAGAATAATTTTTTACATATGATTTAAATGACTTTTGAAATTCTTGAAAAATATGCAAAAGAAGATGTGGAAAAAACACGGCTGATAGATTCGCTTTTAAATCCTCCACACCTTAATTATTGTCTTAAAGAAATCAGTTTTTCTGATATGGCTTTCGAGCCAAAGTTCGAAGAGCCGCTGATGCAGTGTCCAAGCTGCGGGGAAAAATATCCCGAAAGCGAAATGTTCTGCATGAAATGCGGCGTAAAGCTTACAGACATCGAAGATGTCAATATATATGAGCTTGAAGTATCACATGTCTTTGATGTTGCCGGCGAAAATGTCTATGAAAGCTTTGAGGAAATATTTTCTGAGAACAACATTAAAGCAGTCAGAAAGTTTAATCTGAGGGTAGCCCATTTCAAAAAGATAATCGATGAAATCAGAATGGCCGCAATCGCAAACGTCGATAAAGCCATCAAGGAAAACGACATCAATTTAAAGGAGTTGTCTGTTCTTGAGAAGATTTTGCTTTTTTCAAAGTCATTTGTTGATATCGAATACAAATCACAGGGCTCAGAACTCGGATATTACGAATTCAACAGGATTTATGTTGATGACAGACAGCTTGACGCCCTTCAGATTACAACGCTTCTCCATGAACTTACACATTTTCTAATAAAAGAGATAGTTTGCCGCATTCTCTGTCTGCTTTTGGACTGCGCCAAAACAGCCCAAATCGAATCGGTTGCAACATATATTCTTTCATACTCACAGATAAATCAGTTGATTGACGAGTATGCAGCACACACAGTCGAGGGACGCTTCACACTTATGGGCTATCAGGACTATTCATCATTTCTAAACATCCAAAATTCAATAGACGCACCGGACGAGGAAATAGAGATGATCAAGGCAATCGGAAATACTCTTGCAGACCATATCAAAAAAATCATCGAGGCATACGTTGACCGTGACATGCTTGAAGAGATAAAAAGGCAGTTTAAATCAGACATAATGGAAAGGCCTGATTACTCCAATCTTGAACATGAAAACTGTATGCTTTTAAACGGCAGGGGACTGATTCAGGCACTGAGGCTTGTCATGGCAGATGGATTTGAAATCGCCTGCGATAACATTGACACATTAAAGAAATACAACATGCAATGGTGATATCATTAGGCATATACTTAAGAAATTTGATGAACTGTCATTATATGAGCTTTATGGGATTTTACGCCTTAGAAGTGAAGTCTTTGTTGTGGAGCAGGACTGCCCATATCAGGACCTTGACGGCAAGGATTTGTGCGCATGGCATATGTTTTTAATGGACGGAGACGAGGTGGTTTCTGTTTTGAGAATACTTCCCGAAGGCGTTTCATATGATGAAATGGCAATCGGAAGGCTGATCGTTAAAAAGGACTATAGGGGTCAGGGCATTTCACAGCAAATGATGAAAAAGGCAATCTGTTTCATTACAGATTATTTGGGAAAGGATAAAATCAGACTGTCCGGTCAGGCATATCTTTTGGATTTCTACTGCAGTTTAGGTTTTAGGAAAGTCTCTGACGTCTATCTGGAAGACGGAATTGACCATTACGAATTCTTATATGAGGTAAAAAAATGAACATCAAACAAAAGGTTTTGGAACTAAACTCACAGTACAAAAACGAAAACAAAAACATTGAAGATTTTCTTTTGACAATAATTACAAGATACCAGCTTTTCGAGCCGTGCAGATACCTGGCAGAAGACGACGAATGGGTAAACGTCGCAATGGAATCATTTGAGGATGAAAGCGTTGCCCAGGCAATGTCAATCAGAAAATCCGAAATCGTGATGTTTGCAATATTCAACCGTGAGGAAATCGAGGTTGTCGAGCCTAAACAGGAATCAGAGGTTTTTTATCAATGAAAGAGATTTTCATAGCCGAAGACTTTGACGTTGAGGATGTCTCATCCAGACTAATTTCCATAATGGCATCATGGTCTTCAAGGCTTTTAGACATAAACGGACCAAGCTGGGTTGTCTATAGCTGGGATATGGAAGTCAAATATCTGTTTTTCTTTGAAGTGGACTTCAATGACATTGAAACACGTATAAAATTAGAGGATTTAAAGCTTAATGTCATTCACGCAATCGAATCGCTTAAAGACGAGACCACATACCGCGATAATCTGATAAACGAAGTTTTTCTAAAAAAATAAAAAAAGAAAGAATTAACCCTATTTGTTAATTCTTGTATTGTAGTATCTTACACCTTCATCATCATATGTATACCATCTTTGTACTTCTTCATCGAACTTTTCGCCGATTACGGTAACATATGAATCGGTTTGAGGGTTGTAAACTTTATAAGTTGCATTGGTATTGTTTGTTTCATTGACTCTAGTTGAATTGTCTCCAACAACATTTGTATTTGTAATGTTGTCTGCGTTGATTACAGTTTTTTGAGTTGTATTGTTGGTGATGTCCATTGCGGTATTGTCTGAAGTGTAGACGTATGCTGCAACGCCAACCAGTGCAATGACCAAAATTGCAATGGCAACCAAAATAATGTTTTTCTTATCGAGTGCCATAAAATATCACCTGTTAATATATTAGTATCTTATCCTATTTATTAATATCACTCACGTCGTAGTCATCTATGATTAGATAGTCATATTCGGAATGTTTTTGCTTGATTTCGCCGATTACCTTTGCCTTGATATCTTCCCGGTCATAGTCAAAGTCAACAATCATGTCAACAGTAACGAGCTTGTCCTCCTCATAGACAATAAATCCGTGGGTTTCAATGATTCCTTCGTATTTGGCACATATTTCAGCCAAGTCATCCTGAATTTCGCGATATCCTTCCTGCTTTGCATAGATTCCGACGGTTACAGCGATTGTAAACTCCTCATAGATTTTACCGGAAATAAGTCTTGAAAGCTTCTGGATTTCAACGGCCGTAAGTGAATCGTCAACCTTTACGTGGATAGATCCGTTCATGCTTTCAGGTCCGTAGTTGTGAAGCACCAAGTCATATACTCCATAAACCTGCGGAAACTCCATAATTGATTTTTTGATTTTTTTACTTAATTCGGTATCGATTCTTTTGCCTATGAGGCTGTCGACGGTTTCGCGAAGCATGTCAATACCTGCCTTGATAATGACGGCTGAAATTATTACGCCTAAAATTCCCTCAACGGAAATTCCCCAGATGTATGATATTATTGCTCCGACGAGTGTTGCAAAGGAAAGTATAGCATCAAAGTATGCATCGCTTCCGGATGCCACAAGTGCCTGTGAGTTTATGGTCTCACCAACGCTCTTGACATATCTTCCCAAAACGAATTTCACGCCAACTGCAACAGCAATGATTATAAGTGAAACCACTGAATAGCTTGTAACGTCAGGATTCCATATCTTTGGAGCGGACTCAAGCAATGCTGTAACTCCAGCCCAAAGCACGATTGCAACGATAATGACTGAAGAGAAGTATTCTATTCTTCCGAATCCGTAAGGATGGTCCTTGTCAGGGGCCTTGTTTGCCAGCTTTGTACCTATGATTGTTATTATGGAAGACAAGGCATCGGTCAGGTTGTTTACTGCATCCAATGTAATCGCAATTGAATTTACCAGAATTCCGATAGTTGCCTTAAATGCAACCAGAACCAGATTGACAGCAATTCCGATTATACTGGTTTTAATGATTTTTTCCTGTCTTGTCATAATGTAATGTCTGTTGGGCAATGGTTAAAAATATTGTTATTAAATTCGAAAAAAAGTATGATTGTATTCATTCTCCAATAGATTTTTGGTGATGGGTTTATTCAAAATTTTCATTGATTTTGTGGAGTCTGTCGATTTCACGCTCAAGGATTTCATGAATGTTTTCGGTCTTTAAAAGACGGTGGTGGAAATCATGTATCTCCACTTTCTTTGGAACCTTGAGATAGTCCCCGTATCTGTATTCAAGATAATGAACAGGGTTTTTGGGACATGGGTATTCTCTTGACTCGAAGCCGATTGTGGAGAGCGGAAACATCTCGTCTGTTTCATATACTCCGAATGAAAAGTCGCTGTCCTCGATTGATGTCATTACATGGTCGCACTTTTCGGTTGTAAGGTTAAGCTTTTGGAATGTGGATTTTAGGAGTTCACGTCTGTCGGCTCCGGCGTTTATCTCAACTCTGAAGCGTTTGTGCTCTTCAAGGTATTTTTCCTTTAAATCATCGGTAATCTTTTCAACGTAATCTGTCGGGAAAACGTCAACAAAACCTATCAAATCATCTTCGACCCAGTAGTCGAGCTTGGTGAATGGAGTAATCTTTCCGCCGGCCTTTGCGGTATTTTTCACAAGTAGATTGTCCTCAAGACCGTATGATTTGACCTCCGCTCTGACGACATCGAGGAATTTCTCATAGTCGCATCTCATCATGTTGATGTCGCAGTCATCATCCCACGGGATGAATCCGCCGTGCCTGTATGCTCCAAGAAGGCTTCCTCCGTAAAGCCACCATTCGATGCCGTGCTTTTTGCACACGTTGTCGATAAAGTCAAGCATTTCCAAAACCAGTTCACGTGACTGAACAACCAGTCTTTTTGGGGTAAGTTCATGGAAAACGTAAAGGTTATTGAAAAGAATGTTGTAGGAGTCCAAAATTTCGGCGTTTTCCCTCTCCAACTTTCTGATTCTCATTTCAAGCTCTCTGTTTCCCCTTATGAGTCTGCCTACCTTTGATTTAATTTTTCTTACCTTGTTCATTAAAGACATTGAAAACCACAATCCTTTTTATGATATTCTTTTATGCAGTGAAAATATTTAAATTTATTTAGTATGACATTTAAATATTATATTATAGTAAATTCAAGGTGTATGATTAATGTATCAGAAAATTTTATTACCTACCGACGGATCAGGTTATGCCGAACAGGAAGTTGACAGGGTCACCAAGCTCATTGCAGATGACGGTGAGATAATAGTGCTTTCTGTAGCTGGAAAACTGACTTCCAGTGCATTTCAAAGTAGAAATAAGGTAAGAAAGGTCAATGAAAGACTTTTGAAGGAAGCAAAAACTGCTGTCAAAAGCATGGCCGACAAGTTCGACGATTCCCTTAACGTCAAGACAATCGTAAGGACAGGTTTTCCGGCAGAAACAATCAATGAGGTTGTAGCCGAGGAAGGCGTTGAGCTTATCGTGATTTCAGCTTCAGGTAAAAGCGGTCTTCACAGGCTGATTATTGGAAGCGTTGCAGAAAAGGTTTTGAAAACCGCAGACATTGACGTTTTGCTAATCCACAACAACGAAATCTAAGGTGTATCTATGGACAGAAGACGTACAATTATTATAGCTGTTGGCGTAATAGCCGTATTGGCGATTGCATCATTCATCTTCATTTCAGCAAACAGCCACAATACCAAAATAGAAGTGACAAGCAACTCCACACTTAAAAACGGTGACATTCTGGAGCTTGTGCTTACCGATGAGTACAGAAACGTCTATCCGAATGAAGTCATTGACGTAAAGATATTGGATGATTCAGGATGGGCAAACAAATATCAGGCAACAACCGACGATAACGGTAAGGCAACTGTGGAACTTCAGACATTTGAAAACGGAAACTACACAGTTCACTGCAACTATAACGGTACATTGTTTAACAAACCATCAAGCAGCGTCACAAACCTTGCAATTGATGACGGCCTGCACTGATTTTATTTTTTTTGAGGTTTTGGATGACTAAGGTATCTGTAATAATGCCTGTTTACAATGCAGCCGACTATCTGGTGAAATCCGTTGACTGCATTTTAAACCAGACACTTGAGGATTTGGAACTGATTTGCGTTGATGACGGCTCAACAGATGACTCCTTAGACATTTTAAACGACATTGCTTCTAAAGACTCTCGCGTAAGTGTCTACCACCAGACCAACCGTGGCGGCGGCGCTGCAAGAAACAGCGCACTGAAGCATACCACAGGTGAGTATCTCTATTTTATGGATGCCGACGATGAGCTGGATTTAAATGCATTTTCTGATTTTTATGAAATATCTCAAAAAAACAGTCTTGATTTTATTATTTTCAAGGCAATAAACTATGCCGATGATACCGGCGAGTACTTTGAAACCGACTACTACAACATGGCAAAAATTGCGGAATTCGCACAAGATAAAGTCTTCAGCCCGGATGATTTGGGTGAGCTTATATTCAACATCAGCGTTACTCCGTGGTGCAAGTTCTACAATCTTGAATTTGTCAAAAGAAGCGGCGCAAGGTTTCTTGAAGGATCCATTTTCCACGACAACCAGTTTTTCTGGGAAGTGCTTTTCAATGCAAAAAGAATGTATTTTATTGACAAGGCCTACTACACAAGAAGAAGGCACTCAGCATCATCTACCGGAGCCGGCGATGAGAGATACGTAAACATCATAAATGTGGTCAACAACATCATACTGCTTTTTGAAAAATACGAAAAGCTTGATGATTTCAAACATATCCTCTACAACAAGAAGGTATTGTGGACATATACACGCTACGTTGAAATCAAGGATGAATTCAAGGATTTATTTTTTAATGAACTTAAAAAAGACTACTCAAAAACACCAGAGGATTTCACAGCCTATCTTGACGGTGAAAACCTTTTCATTTTCAAAAGCGTTCTCGACTCAAAAACACCGGCCGAATTTGACAAAACCATCGAAAGCCATAGGAATAATTTCTCAAGAAAACTCAAAAATAAGCTTAAAAGCCTTTTAAAATAACATTTAACTTTAAATACTTTTTAAAACATAATTATTAAATGAGGATTTATATGGTTAAAGTATCTGTTGTTATTCCCGTTTATAATGTAGAAGAATTTTTGGGCGAATGTCTTGACAGCATAACAAATCAGACATTGGATGACATTGAAATAATATGCGTCAATGACGGCTCAAAGGACAAATCCCTGGAAATTTTAAATGAATATGCCGCAAAGGATGACCGTATCACCGTAATCGATCAGGAAAACGGTGGTCATGCTGTTGCAACAAACAATGGTATGAAACTTGCAAAGGGAAAGTACCTGTTTTTGATGGACTCAGACGACATTCTGGATTTGAAGGCACTTGAAGAGTCATACAATGTGGCAGAAGAAAAGAACGTTGATTTTGTGATTTTCCAGGCAATAAACTACTACATGGATACCGGTGAGCTTGTGGAGGCTGAAAACTACAGCATGAATGAGATAGCTGACCACGTGAAGGATTCGGTTTTCAGCTACAAAGACGTGAAGGACTATGTCTTTGACTTTACCGTAACCCCATGGTCCAAACTCTACAACAGGGAATTTATCGAAAAAAACAGCATTACCTTTCCCGAAGGGCTTGTATTTGACGACAACGTATTTTTCTATGACGTGCTCTTTGCGGCTGAAAGGATTACATTTCTCAAAAAGCATCTATTCAAGAGAAGATGGTACTCATCATCCTCAACAAGGTCCGGTGCAAGGCACTTCAAGGACTACATTCACATATGCGATTTGATATGGCAGGTATTCATCAAGTACGGCGTTTTCTGGGAATTTGAAAAGGAACTCTACTTCAAGAAGGTAAGTACAGTATACTACTGGTACAGACACATCAACGATGAGTTCAAAGACATTTTCTTTGAGGAAATGAAGGAGGACTACATGAAGATTGCAGCAGATAAGGAATTTTGCCAGAACTTTCTGGATAAAAGCACAGCTTCAAACAGAATTATCTTTAAAAATGCAATAAAATCCAAAAACAACGATGAATTCAGCCTGCTTATGGAGAATTTTGAACTTAAAAGGGAAAACGAAAGGCTTAAAAAGAAGATTGAGGAATATGAATCCTCAAACAGCTGGAAGATTACAAAGCCTTTAAGGTCAATAAGAAAATAGTTTTTCCGTGCGTGATATTATGGTTAAGGTTTCTGTTATTGTTCCGGTATACAATGCCGAGAAATACTTAAAAGAGTCAATCGACGGTGTCCTGAATCAGACATTGGATGATTTGGAGGTTTTATGCGTTGATGACGGCTCAACAGACAGGTCACTTGAGATTTTACAGGAAATTTCAAAGCGTGACAGTCGTGTGAAGTTCATCCACCAGGAAAACCGTGGCGGAGGGGCCGCACGTAACGTGGCAATTCCCCATGCAAAGGGAAAATACATCTATTTCATGGATGCCGATGATATACTTGACAAAACCGCTTTAAAGCAGTTCTATAAAATAGCCGAGGAAAAGAATCTTGACTTTCTTCTCTTTCAGGCAACAAACTACGATGAGGATACCGGCGAGTACTACGAAACCGAGGACTATACTATGGCAGAGCTTGCGGAATTCGTGGGAGATTCCATATTCAGCTGGCAGGACATAGGAGATTTATTATTCAAGATGTCAGTTACACCGTGGAGCAAGTTCTACAATACCGAATTTGTAAAAAGGTCAGGAGCACAGTTTGCAGAAGGCCTGATTTTCCACGACAACATATTCTTTTTTGATGTGATATTTGAAGCCGAAAGGATTTACTTTTACAAAAAATGCCTCTATACAAGAAGAAGACATTCCGCATCATCAACAGGTGCAGGAGACAGGCGTTTTATAGATTTCGTTACAATCTCAGACATGATATGGGAGAAGTTCTTCAAGCATGATGTCTTTGACAGATTTATAGTTGAGCTTGCATTCAAGAAGGTGAACAAGGTATATGCAAGATACAAGGGCATCAGAGACGAATACAAAAAAGATTACTTCATTGCAATGAAAAGGGACTATGACAGGATTGCAAGTGACGAAAGGTTCTGCAGGTTCTTTTATGATGCCTTGAACAACAACGACAAGAGAGTATTTACGGTAGTCATCAAATCCAAGGATTTCGATGAGTTCCAGCTCAGGATAAAAAATTACGAGCTTAAAAAGGACAATGAATGGCTCACCAATGAGAATTTGAGATTGAACAAGCTAAACAGCCAGCTTAGAAATTCAAACAGCTGGAAGCTTACCCAAAAATTAAGGAGAAACTAGATTCGGTGGTTTATTATGGTTAAAGTTTCTGTTATCATTCCGGTTTACAATGCCGAAAAATACCTCGAGGAGTCCATAAACGGAATCCTCAGCCAGACACTGACAGATCTGGAAGTTCTGTGTGTCGATGACGGTTCGGTCGACAGCTCACTTGAAATGCTGAACGAGTTTGCAAAATCAGACAGGCGCGTAAGGGTTTTCCATCAGGAAAACAGAGGCGGCGGAGCTGCCCGTAACACAGCCCTTCCCCATGCAACCGGAAAATACATATACTTTATGGATGCGGATGATTCTCTTGACTCAAACGCCCTGCAGGAGTTTTATGAAATCGCAGAGGACAAGAAAGTCGACTTTCTCATTTTCCAGGCAATGAACTACGCCGAAGATACAGGCGAGTACTATGAAACCCAGGACTATACGATGGCCGAGCTTGCAGAGGCAGTGGGCGATAAGATATTCAGCCATGAGGATATCGGCGATTTGATATTCAAGATGTCCGTTACACCGTGGAGCAAGTTCTACAATCGTGAGTTTGTCGAAAGCACAGGGGCTAGATTTGCCGAAGGTCTTATTTTTCATGACAACATATTCTTCTGGGACACACTTCTTTATGCAAAAAGGATTTACTTTTATGAGAAATTTTTATATACAAGACGCAGACACTCCGCATCATCAACAGGTGCAGGAGACAGGCGCTTTTTCAACTCAATAATCATCAACAACATGATTACACAGATTTTCATAAACCACGGACAGTTCGAAAAGCACCGCCACAGACTGTACAACAGAAAGCTCAATCTTCTCATCTTAAGATATACTACAATTCAGGAGGAGTACAAGGAGGAATTCTACCATCTTTTAAGGGAGGATTTCTTCAAGATGCTTGATGATGAGAGATATGATGACTTTATAGGTTGTCTTTGGAAGAAAAACAAGGTGTTTTTCAATTGCGTTGTCAATATTGATGATTTTGAAACCTTTGACGTTACCCTTGAAAACGGTCTTTTGGAACTGGACAATGAGGATCTGGAAAGGCGAAACGCCATTCTTGAAGAAATTACTACTGATTTGATGTCATCAAACAGCTGGAAGGTTACAATGCCTTTAAGGGCAGCCGGCCAGGTAAAGCGCAGGGTCGAAAGGCTTTCAAGGGACAAACTTGAAATGCGTCCTAAAGAAAAGTTCAGAGTGCTGTTTATACCTTCAGACAACAACCGCTCATCAGGAGCATTCCTTTCAATGAGCTATCTTGCAGCAAAGCTTAAAAACAAATACGGCATGGAGCCGTTTGTCATACTTCCAAACAAAGGAAACGGTGAGGAGATTCTAGACTCGTTATACATAAAACACATGCTTATACCGTCTGAAGACTGGGTCATACCGATGGACCAGGTTAAGGACGAGACCTATGAAAAGGAAGTTGAAAGAAAGAAAAAGGTCAACGAAAAGGCAATCGAGACAATATCCAAGTTCATCAAAATCAATGACTTTGACATTGTACATATCAACACCACATATTCATATGTAGGTGCAGAAGCGGCTCTTGAATGCGATGTTCCGTTCGTATGGCATTTGAGGGAGTTTCTTGAAGAGGATCAGGGAAATACCCTATGGGACCGTGAGGATGGAAACGCCCTAATCAATGAGGCAGACCGTGTAATAACAATATCAGACAGTCTCTATGACAAGTACAGAAACGTCATAGACAACAACAAGCTTGTAAGAATATACAACGGTATCGATTCAAGGAAATTCTACAAGCCAAACAGATCTCTTTTCCGCCATGACCGTGTCAAGTTCATAATGGTTGGAGGATTTGAGGAATATAAGGGCCAGATTGAATTTGCAAAGGCATGCGTCAAACTCTATGAAAACGGATTCAGGGACTTTGACATTGCATTTGTCGGAAAGGGCAAAAAGGCCATAAGAAAACTTGTAAAAGACATTTTCAAAAAGGCAAAAATGGACAATGTGGAATATCTCGGATACAGACAGGACGTTGAAAACTTCTACGCACAATCTGACATTTCATTTACATGCGCCAAATCAGAGGCGTTCGGAAGGACAACCGTTGAGGCAATGCTTTCCGGAAATCTTGTAATCGGAGCGGATTCAGCAGGAACCCGTGAACTTATTGATGACACAAAAACAGGAATACTCTACCGTCAGGGGGATGTGGTTGACCTTGCAAGCAAGATGTCATGGGCCGTAAACCACATAAGCCAGTCCAAAAAGATTGCACGTGCCGGATGCTATTACATGGCAGACAACATGACATCAGATATCAACGCAGATAACGTTTACAGATTATACAGTGAAATTACAGGTTATGAATACCATGAATCCTAAAGTATCGGTAATAATGCCGTCACTCAATGTGGCAGACTATATCGAAGAGTGCATTAAAAGCGTTGTCATGCAGACTCTAGGAGACATTGAGATAATCTGCATCGATGCCGGATCAGATGACGGAACACTTGAAATCCTTGAAATGTATGCTGATAAAGATGAAAGGATTCGTCTTCTTCACAGTGACGTTAAAAGCTACGGCCATCAGATGAACGCTGCAATCGCCGAAGCAAAAGGGGATTACATTGCAATAGTCGAAACCGATGACTACATAGCTTCCAATATGTTTGAGTCACTTTTCGATTTATCCGAAAACGGTTCAGTTGATGTCATAAAGGGCAATTTCTATCACGTATCCGAAAGAGAAACCAGAAAGGACACTGGAAAAAAGGGTCTTGTAAAGGAAAATGTGAAATTTACAATTGAGGATTATCCTGCAATAATAAAGGCGCATCCCTCAATATGGGCTGGAATATACAGAAGAGAGTTTCTTTTAGACAACAACATAACTTTTATCGAGGAGCCGGGCGGTGCATGGGTCGACAATCCCTTTTTTTATGAAACCTCATTTGCCGCTAAATCAATAAAATACACCGATGAGGCATATTACTATTACCGTGAGTTCAATCCGACCTCATCGACAAACAACCTTTCAGATTATACAATACCGATAAAAAGAATGCTCGACAATCTCGATGTCGTAGACAAATACAACAAAAAGTCCGACGCAATTCTTTCCATGGTATATATGAGGGCCTTTGCCTATCTGAGAAACATCGAAAGGCGTGAGTATTTCACCGAAAACCTTCCTGAAGTTAGGCCGCTTCTTTTTGAGATGATGAAAAGGCTTGATGAAGCACATATCAAATCAAAAAGGGATAAGACAGAATACTATAAGTACTTATCACCCTTAAGGCTTAAAAGGCAATTCAGCGATGAGGAGTATGAATATCTTCTTCGTGAAAATGACTTTCTCTATGAATCCTTAAGCCAATGCGAAAATAGGAAGGAAGATAAACAGAAAGAGCAATCATCATTTAAAGGAAAACTGAAAAAGTTTTTTTAGATAAACTATTATAAATAAAAAAAACATAATTTTATTATTAAATTTTAAATTTTTGGGATATTATGAATATTACTGTTATTGGAACTGGTTATGTAGGGCTCGTTACTGGAGCTTGCTTTTCTAAAATGGGAAATAAGGTATACTGTGTAGATATTGTAGAGGAAAAAATCGAAGGGCTTAAAAACAACATTCTGCCTATATTCGAACCTCATCTTGAAACTCTGGTGAGAACCAGTCAGGAAAAGGGAGATTTGATATTTACAACAGACATTAAGGAAGCTCTTGACGATACAAACATAATTTTCATTGCCGTTGGAACTCCTATGGCCGAGGACGGAAGCGCAAACCTTGACTACATTTTCTCAGCCGCTTCAGACATTGCAAACAACATTACAAAGGATTCGCTTGTGGTAATCAAATCCACAGTACCTGTCGGAACAGGATTTAAGGTAAGAGATCACATTAATGAAATATTGAAAGAAAGAGATTCCTCAGTTAAAATCAGCATGGCATCCAATCCGGAATTTCTAAAGGAAGGCCACGCAATCGAGGACTGTCTTCACCCTGACCGTGTCGTAATCGGAGCCGAGGATGAAGAGGTATTTGAAACCCTAAAGGATTTGTACTCAACATTCGTTTTAAACCATGACAGGTTCGTTTTGATGGACATCAAGTCATCTGAAATGACCAAGTACGTTGCAAACGCAATGCTTGCAACCAAGATATCATTCATGAACGAGATTGCAAACATCTGTGAGGTTACAGGTGCCAATGTCCAGAACGTAAGGCTTGGAATAGGTTCAGACAAAAGAATCGGTTATGATTTCATATATGCAGGATGCGGATATGGGGGAAGCTGTTTTCCAAAAGACGTTCAGGCATTAATCAACACTGCCGAAACACATGGTTACGAACCTAAAATATTGTCAAACGTTGAAAGCGTTAACAAAAAGCAGAAAACCGTTCTGGTTAAAAAGGTTATGGACAGGTTCGGTGAGGATTTAACCGGCCGCACATTTGCCATTTGGGGTCTTGCTTTCAAGCCGGGTACCGATGATGTAAGGGAGGCGACATCACTTGTTGTGGCATCCCACCTAATCAGGATGGGTGCCAAAATCAGGGCATATGACTCACAGGCAACAGAAGAGTTTAAGCGTGCAATCGATGACAAATACCTTGATTCCATTGAGTTTTGCGACAGGAGATATGATGCGCTGGATGGAAGCGATGCGCTGATACTCATTACCGAATGGAAGGAATTCAGAAACCCTGACTTTGATTTGCTTGCTGAAAAACTGACAGAAAAGGTAATATTTGACGGAAGAAATATTTACGATAAGAAAATAGCCAAAAAAGGATTTGAACTGTACCAGATAGGGTGTTAGATTTGCCTAAGTTAACTGTAATTGTTCCTGTTTACAATGTTGAAAAATACTTGAGAGAATGTCTTGACAGCCTTCTCAATCAGACATTTGACGATTTTAATATAGTATGCGTCAATGACGGCTCAACAGACTCATCACTTGAAATTCTTGAGGAGTACAAATCTAAAGACGACAGGATTACAGTTATATCACAGGACAATCTGGGCGTTTCAAAGGCACGTAATGCTGCAATGGGCCATATCACTGGAGAATATACATATTTCATGGACTCCGATGATGTCATTGAGCCTGATGCATTCGAGACATTATATAAAATAGCCGAAGACAAGGCTCTTGATTTTGTAATTTTTAAGATTATCAATTTTGACGATGAAACAGGCGAAAAGCAGCCGAACAAGTATTATGACATGCCTTATTTAAAGGAGTCTGTCGGTGAGGACATTTTCTCACATGCTGACATCGATCCTCATGACGTATTCAGGATTGCCGTTACGCCTGCAAGCAAATTCTACAGAAGCGATTTAATAAAGGATCTCAGATTTCCTGAAAATCTGATTTTTGAAGACAACGTGTTTTTCATAGAGTCATTTTTCAAGGCCGAAAGGGTTTATTTTTATGATGAATATCTAAGCAACAAGAGAGTCAGAAAGGGTTCAATCACCCATTCTCCCGATGCATCATTTATGGACTACATTGCCATTTCAGACAAGCTTATTGAAGTGGCTAAGCAGTATGGCCTTTATGATATATACAGAAAGGAACTCTACTTCAAGACCCTCAACAACATATTCTTCAGGTTTACTCAGGTCGATGATGACGTGAAGGTTGAATTCTTTGATAAAATCCAAAAGGATTTCAAATCCAAAAGGGATGAATACGCAAACGATGAGGATTTCCGCAGTTCCCCTGAGAGAATCAAAAAGATATTCTATGAGGGCATCGAATCACAGACCTACAGGGAATATGAGCTTTCAATCAACGTGTTTGATTTGGAAGATAAAATCGTAAAACAGCAGGATAGATATGAAGAGCGCATCACTCATTACCGTGGAAGAATTGACAGGCTCAACGATGACATTTCAAATAAAAGAAACCAGATCAAATCCCTTAAGGGTGACATCGCCAAAAAGAACAAACAAATCAAAAGGCTCAACGGAAAAATCGATAAACTTAATGAAAGAAACGATGCGCTTAAAAAGGTCAATGACGATTTGATGAATTCCACCAGCTGGAAGATTACAAAGCCCCTTCGTAAGGTTGGGGATTTCGCAAGAAGACAGAGCTGAATTTTTTAATAATATTTTTCTTATTTTTAATAATTTGTTTAAGGTATGCCACCTCGCCCGGAATATAATATAAACAAATAAATAGTGCAATGGTATAAAATATAATTGTAGATAAATTCTACACTATTTTAATATAGTTATAACTATTTGGTGTTTAAAAATGAATAAAAAGATAGGTTTTATTTTAGCTATAGTCCTCGTATCTTTAATGATGGTAGGTACTGTTAGCGCAGGTTTATTTGACTTTTTGGGGGGAAGTGACAATACTAACCAAACCGCAAACGATAACGATACCTTTATCGTAGGTTTCGATGCTGAATTCCCACCATACGGATTCAAGGATGACAGTGGAAACTACACTGGTTTCGACTTAGAACTGGCACAGGAAGTTTGTAAAAGAAACAACTGGACATTCAAGGCCCAGCCGATTGATTGGGATACCAAAGATGCAGAACTTGACTCAGGTTCCATTGACTGTATCTGGAACGGATTCACAATCGACGGAAGGGAAAATGACTACTTATGGTCTGACCCATACTTTGACAACAAACAGGTATTTATTGTAAAATCAGACTCAGGAATCAACTCCATTGCTGATTTGAAAGATAAAACCGTTGAAACACAAAAAGATTCTTCTGCTTTAGCTGCTCTTCAAGGAGACAATAAAACTATCGCAGACACTTTCAAAACTTTAAATGAAGTAGCTGACTATAACACTGCATTCATGGACCTGGAATCAGGTGTATGTGATGCTGTTGCTATGGATATCGGTGTTGCAGAATACGACATCCAAAACAAAAACAATTCAGCTGATTTCAAAATATTGGATGACTACATCACTACCGAAAAATACGGTATCGGATTTAAAAAAGGCAACGATGCATTGAAAAACCAAGTACAGGAAACCTTAAACGAAATGTTTGAAGATGGTACTGTTGCTAAAATCGCTGCAAAATACGGTATTTCCGAAGATGCTTTAATCCATCCATAAATAGACTGGTTTAAGAGGGGAGAATTAGTTATATGATATTGAGTACAGTAATTGAACAATTGCTTAACGGTATGGTTACCTCAATTGAGATATTCTTGCTTACTCTTTTATTCTCCCTTCCTCTCGGTTTAGTCATTGCTGGAGGAAGGATGAGTAGGTTTGCACCCTTAAGATGGTTGATGAAGATTTACATCTCAATCATGAGAGGTACTCCATTGATGCTGCAGTTGATTGTCGTATTTTTCGGACCGTACTATGTATTCGGTATGACCCTGTCACCTGATTACAGATTCATAGCAGTTATCATAGCATTCACAATTAATTATGCTGCATACTTTGCTGAAATATATAGGGGAGGAATTGAATCAATCAACAGCGGACAGTATGAGGCCGCACAGGTATTGGGTTACAGTAAACTTGAAACATTCTTCATCATTATCATGCCGCAGGTATTTAAGGTAATTCTTCCTTCAGTTACCAATGAAGTAATTACTCTTGTAAAGGATACTTCTCTGTCATTTGTAATTGCAATTCCGGAAATGTTTACAGTAGCAAAACAGATTGCAGCTGCAGATGCATCCATATCAGCGTTGCTTGTTGCAGGTATTTTCTATTATGTATTCAACATTGTCGTTGCATTTGTAATGGAATACATGGAGAAAAGATTGGATTATTATGAATAGGGGGAGTATTTTATGAGTTTGCTTGAAATAAAAAATCTAAAAAAGAGCTTTGGAGACAATGAGGTTTTAAAGGATATCTCTCTCAATGTCGAAAGGGGTGAGGTATTGGCAATAATCGGACCGTCAGGTTCCGGAAAGTCTACATTGCTTCGATGCATAACCGATTTGGAGACCGAAGACAGCGGTGAAATCAATTTCGACGGAACATTCGGACTTGTATTTCAGAACTTCAATCTGTTCCCGCACCATTCAGTAATGAAAAACATTACAAACGCTCCGATTCGTGTTCAGAAAAGAAAAAAGGAAGAAGTTATTGATCATGCAAGACACCTGCTCAAACAGATGGGTCTTGAGGATAAGGAAGACGCTTATCCTTGTGAACTTTCTGGAGGTCAGCAGCAAAGGGTTTCAATTGCAAGGGCATTGGCAATGAATCCGGATATTCTGTTTTTTGACGAACCGACATCAGCTCTTGATCCTGAGCTCACAGGTGAAATTCTCGAAGTTATCAAGGATTTGGCAGAACAGCGCATGACCATGGTCATCGTTACTCACGAAATGGCATTTGCACGTAATGTTTCAGATAAAATCTTATTCATGGACGAAGGTGTGATTGTAGAGCAGGGTACTCCTGATGAGGTATTTTCATCAGACAACCAGAGAATGAAAGATTTCCTTGGAAAATTCTACGACTGAATTTTTCCAACCAAATTCTTTTTATTTTAATTGATTTTACGATTGATTTAATTGAACTTTTTTTAATAACCGTCAATATTAACATTCATTATTTAAATTTAATAAAACATCATCATAAATTTAAAAATTAGTTTCCGTCCAACCTATATCTCGCCGCAGATTAATGCGATTTTCTGATTTTTCAATAAATATATTAAAGATTGTGAATAAAATAGTATTATCTAAATATAATTTTTAGGTGTATTAAATGAAATGTCCGAATTGTCAAAGTGAAAATTCAGAAACTGCTAAGTTTTGCAAAAAATGTGGGGCAGCACTTGAAAAAAACACTATCAGCCATGAAAGCATGATCAATTCCATGAGCGGCAATAAACCAAAAAGCAGCAATGACACCACTAAGATTATCATTATCGCATTGGCCATTGTTGCAGTGGTTCTCGCAGGCGCATTCATATACCTTTACGCATCTGGAAATTCTAGTTCAGATTCAAACAGCGCAAGTGCAGATGACAGTTCATCACAGGTGGAATCAACTCCGACACAGGCTTCCCAACCGACACAGGCCTCAAAACCGGCCTCTACATCAATGTCAATTCTGGGAGGAAGTTTTTCAACTGGTAGTGCGGAATCAGACAAGACATATGCTCAAATTTATGTAGGAACACAAAACGCAGGTAAAAGCGTTATTGTTCAAATATTCTATTCAAGGGATGGAAATGCACTGAATAATGGTAATATGGTACCGGCATCCGTTCACTCCGATGGATATCTCTACATAACAAGTGCAGACGCATACCACTATTATCCGGATTACGCTACAATTAATTTATATGATTCAAACAGTAACCTTATGGATACTCAAAGCGTTTCACTCACACCAACCAGTGGAACACAATACTTCTAAAATCATATAAATTCTTTTTTTATTTTTTTAATGCCATTTCAAGCAATGATTATTTATAGTAACAGTAATATAATTTAACCCATAACGGTGTTTTTATGATAGATGTTTCTTTAATTGTTCCTGTTTATAACGTATCCGAATATCTGCCCGAATGTCTTGACAGCCTAATCAATCAGACCTTTGAAAATATTGAAATTATATGCGTCAATGACGGGTCAACCGACAACTGCCTTGAGATTCTGGAAGACTATTCAAGAAAAGACGAGCGCATAAAAATCATTTCCCAAAAAAACAGTGGTCTTGGCGCAAGCAGAAACGTCGGAATGAAGCAGGCATCAGGCAAATACATTTTCTTTATGGATTCCGATGACTTTTTGGAACTTAACGCAATAGAACTGCTATATGAAAACATCACAAAAAACGAATCTGACGTGGCATTCTACCGAGGATACAAATACACAGACGGCAACAGAACCGATTACGCGATGCTTAACTTCAACAAGGTTTTTGGAGGCTGTGACTATCACGATTTCACATTCACATACAGGGACGCCAAGGGCTATGTTTTAAACAACGGCTACAATGCCGTTTTGAAACTTTACAGAAAGGAGTTTCTTGATTCATATCCCGATTTCTATTTTCCTGAAGGAATAGCTTTTGAAGACATTCTCTTTCACGTAAAGATGATGGTGAGGGCATCCAAACTGTCATTCATTCCAGACAGGCTCTATTATTACAGATACAATGAAAGTTCAATCGTAAACACTCCTGAATATACATTCGACATATTTTTAAACATTGATATGGTCGAGGAGTTTCTCATTAAAAACGGTCTGATGGAGGAGTTTGCAGAGGATTTTGAATACTTCAAGATGAAAAGGCTTGACTTTCACCTGATGAAGTCAAATTCAGAGGAATTTTTCCGAATGACCAAGGAGTGCTACAGCCATATTAAGCCGAATGATCTTTTCAAACCAGCCGAGCTTGAAAGGTTCAACATACTTCTTGACAGCGGCAATTTTGCAGAATACCTGATAAGATTATACAACAATAAGGACAAGGATTTGGCAAAGCTTAGAAAAACCAACAGGGATTTAAAAAACAAAAACAACAAGCTCAAAAAGGAAAATGATGATTTGAAAAGCAAAAACAATAAGCTTAAAAAGGCCAATGATGAGCTGGACAGCCTTAACAGTGAAATACTTTCTTCAAACAGCTGGAAGATAACAAAACCTTTAAGGTCATTTAAAAAGTCATTGAAATAGTCATGGTGATTTGATGTTGTACGGACTGATGAGCTATAAATATACTATAAATCTCGGAAATGAGATTCAAAGCATTGCCGCAAGAAGATTCCTTCCAAAAGCGGACTTTTATATTGACCATGAAAGGCTTCATCTGTTTAAAAACCCCGAAAAGGTAAAGATGATTATGAACGGATGGTATCTCGACTGTCTTGAGGCATGGCCGCCATCCCGTGACATCGAGCCCCTTTTAATATCCATGCATTTCAACAGCTCAATAAATGAAACCAAGGACGTGATACTTTCCGATGAAAGCAGGGACTATTTTTCATCATACGGTCCTGTGGGATGCAGGGACTATCCGACACTTGAGCTTTTAAGCGATAACGGCATCGATGCATATTACTCAGGATGTCTTACACTGACATTTCAGGGCTCAAAGCCTAAAAAAGACCACAGATACGTTGTGGTAAACTCCAACAACTCACAAAACATTATTGATTACATTAAGACAAAAACAGATCTGCCGGTTTATGACATAAATCAGGTGACCACACTTTCATATGACGGGAAATATCTCAAAAACCCGAAGCTTGACCAGAAGCTGACGTCATTTTACAGCGTTGATGAAAAGTTTCTGATGGCTGAAAATCTTTTGGACATCTACGACAATGCAACATGCGTCATTACAGACAGGATGCATGCCGCACTACCTTCACTTGGACTTGAAACTCCGGTGCTTTTCATCAATGATGCAAGCTGGGGCCTTGAAAGGCTTGAAGGAATATCCGAGCTTGTAAGGGAGACAACATTGGAGGAATACATGGATGACTATTCCGTTTTTGATGTTGAAAACCCTCCGAAAAACCCCGATGACTATATTAAAATTAGAAATGATCTTATAAAAAAGGCCGAAAAGTTCACAGGCCATATAAATGATGACTACACTTCACACTCCCAAAGCGAGAAGGATTTGAAAAACAAGCTTCTGATTTCAAGAACATACCATGAAACCAAAAGCTACATGAGTGAGGTCAACCACATTAACAGACAGAATGCCGGAAAAATCAAATCACAGCAGGAAAAAATAGCTTCACTTGAAAAGAGAATCAAGGAACTTGAATCAAAAAACGGCAACGGCATTTTGGGATTTTTAAAAAAGGATAAATGATGCATATGAAATTCGGCTTACTGACATACAATTATACTATTAATCTGGGCAATGAAATCCAAAGCATAGCTGCAAGAAGGTTTCTGCCGAAAATAGACTACAATATAGAACATCACAAGATTCATGAATTCGATAAGGACACAGACGTAAAGACAATCATGAATGCATGGTATCTAAACTGCCCTGAAGCATGGCCGCCGTCTGAAAACATTGATCCTCTTCTGGTTTCAATGCATTTTGCATCAAATGACTTTACACAAAAGGCTGTCGTATCTGATGAAAGCAAACAGTATTTTGAAAATCACGGTCCTGTTGGGTGTCGTGACGAATACACAATGGATTTTCTAAATAAAAACGGAATTGATGCGTATTTTACAGGATGCCTTACACTGACACTTGACACTGCAGGCAAATACAACCCGGCAGATGAGGACAGCGAATACATTCTTTTAAACTGCGACAGTTCCAAAAAGCTTATTTCATATCTCAAGGACAAAACCGATAAAAAGATTTATGCAATTAACCAGGATTATGCACCTTCATTTAAAAAGGCATGGCCGGGAATGATTCCAAAGACATTGTACAACCACACTTCATATTGGGACAGTCAGGAAAAGCTCTTTCTGGCAGAAAATATGATTAGATTATATGAAAATGCAAGCTGCATAATAACAGACAGGCTTCACTGCGCTCTTCCTGCACTGGCGCTTGAGACTCCTGTAATGCTTTTCAACTCAAGGGCAAAACAGGACCGCTTCAACGGTTTATACAGATTGCTTCTGGTTTCCAATTTAAAGGAATATCTCGATGATTTCTCAATCTTTGATGTTAATAATCCCCCTGAAAACTCAGATGAATATATCCCTCTGAGAAAAGATTTAATCAACAAATGCCGCAAGTTTACAGGTCACATCAATGATTCATGCTACAAGACCAGAACCTACAGTGAACTTCTTGAAAAAAACGCATTATTGTTTTCAAAGCAGGCACAGGATACAAGGGATTATATTGTTGATGTGCTGAATAAATCAGAAGAGTATGAAAAGGAAATTTCACGCCAGGCTGAAATCATTAAAAAACAGGAAAAAATAATCACAGAAATGCAGAACTCCAACAGCTGGAAGCTGACAGGACCTTTAAGAAAAATAAGGAAAAAATAATTATTTTCCCCTAAAGATTTGCATTATCCTTCTGAGGGGCTTTGTAATTTTCCAGCTTGTTGATGATAAAATTTCACTTTTGAACTGCTTTAACTTTCTGTTTTCCAAAAGAGCATCATCGAATTGTTTTTTGAATTCTACTTCTTCAATGAAATCGTTTATTTCACATTCGACATATATGTCAATAAACAGTTCCTCCCACATCGGAGCGATTTGTGATAGTGTATAGTGATTGATTATTTTCTCTTTTCCCTTTTTTCCCATCTCGATGGCAAGTTCCGGATTGTCAAGCAATTTCAGTATTGACTCGGCCAGTTTCTGCTTGTCGTTTTGTTTGATAAGAATTCCGTCAACGCCATCGCTGATAAGTTCACTTGGACCGTAATAGCAGTCATAGCTGATTACGGCAGTTGAATTTGTCATTGCCTCAAGAATTGACAGCGGCAGTCCCTCATGCTTTGATGTCAAAAGCATTACAAGTGATTCCTGCATCGGACCTCTTATATCTGATGAGAATCCCATAAATTTAACTCTCTCTTCCAGCTTCAAATCGATGACCAGTTTTTTGAGTCTGTCATCTTCCTTCTGTTCATATGCGTTTGAAGCTCCGCCGTATATTTCAAGGACTGCATCATCGTTTTGTCTGCACACAATTTCAAATGCTTCTATTGCCTCTGAAATTTGCTTTTCAGGTGATATCCTTGAAAACATTGAAATCTTGTTTAAATCCTTTTCAACATCGCCGTATTCAAGATTGTCTTCAAACACAAAATTCGGAATGACGACAAGCTTGTCGGGATTATATAAATCCTTCAGGTCATTTTTAAGGTCGTTTGTAAGTATGACTAGCCTGTGTATGCTGTTAAAGTTTTGAAGGTGATTGATTTTAGGGCTGATTTTGTTTTTCGGATTGAAGTTTATAAACGGACTTCCATGCATGGAACCTATTTTATATGCATCTTTTGTTGAAATTCCGTTGGCGTCATACCAGTGTGAAGTGGAATCGCATATTATAAATGGCTTGTCCTCATTGAGACATATCTCATCAAGGAAATGATATAAAAATTTGTTCTGGTCAGCAAATTCACATGTGATGTTGGAAGATCTTTCTTTAAGGGTGAAACTGTCATCTGATTTGTCGTGTGTAAGATAGTTGAAGCCGTCTTTTGTGAAGTATTTTTCAAATTCCTCGCACTGCTGGTATACCAGACATCCGTCAATATATGTTTCGGTTCTGATTTGGCCAGATTCGTCAAAATAGCTTAATGTAGTTGATTTATCATTGTTTTCCTTATGCACAATGTCATCGGAAATGTCTGATGTTAATGTCGGCTTATTTTCACCAAGAGTGTTTTTGCGGGAATAGTATTCATAGATATTGATAAACTCAAGGTTATCTGAAAACAGGTTCTGAGCCTTAAAGAACTGTTTGATGAAGTCATAGTTTTTTACAGGACCAATGTTTAATAGTGTGATTTTATAGCCTTCCTCAGCAAGGAAATTGGCTCTGTATAAAACGGTACGTCCAAGTCCGCCCATTTCGATTTCAAGTTTGGGAGATAAAAAATAGATGTTTTTGTCTTTAATGATGTTTTTTATTTCATCCTTTTTGGACGGTAACTCAAAGGATAGCAGTTCACACAATTTCAATGCACTGTTGTACTCGCCTGAGGCGATTAAATCAAGCAATGTTTTATGTTTGACGCACAAACTTTCATAATCGAGATTTTTAACTTCAGGAGCAATATATTTCATCACGTCGATCTTTTCGCTTCTTGTGGTGCTGCTTGATATCAAACCGTCAATCCACACGCTAATGTTGGATTCATCCCATCCGTCGATTAGGTCAGTTTTGTTTTTATTCCCGTTCATGTTATTACCTGATTTAAAATTTGTTAAATCTGATTTATATATTATTGTTTGGAAAAAATATATTAGATATTTCAAATAACATATAATTTAAGAATTAGTGGAGTGATTGGAATTTATAAAAAAGAAAGAATAAAATATTATGACCTGTTAAGGACATTGGCGATTTTCGGGGTAATCATATCCCACGTGTTTTTGATATTTCCGAATGCTGAAGTAATGCATTTCAAGATAGTTTCGTTCAGGCAGGTATTCATGTATGCCGTGCCACTGTTTTTGATGATAAGCGGTGCTCTGTTGTTGAACAGAGACATTGAAATAAAGGAATTCTTTAAAAAGAGACTTTCAAGAATCATCACTCCGTTTGTTTTTTACATGATTGTCCATGTCATTGTGCTGTGTTTTGTACTGACACTCTTTTTTGACTTTAAGCTGATATCATGTTATCTTGCGCTGGTTCCATTTGAATACAACTGGTATTTCTGGCTTATTTTGGGCATATACATTACCGTTCCGGTCATAAACAAGTTTGTCCAGCATTCCTCATTAAAGGAAATCGAGTATTTCATTGCCGTTCTCTTTTTGGGGTCAATCTTTTATCAGATAATGTTTATCCTCAACATCACACACTACGTCAACCTGAATCTGGTGCTGTGTCCTGTGGCATATCTTGTTTTGGGATATTATCTTTCAGTCAGGGACTTTGACATGAGCCCAAATAAAATAATTGCAATATCCATATTGCTTTTCATTGCCATAACCGCTATCAAGGTGCTGTCCGTTGACGGCTATCTTCCGTTCGAATATGTGACTGGCTATGACATCACAACCTCTCCAAGGGTTGCAACAAAAGTTGATTTGGGAATATTTGAACTCATAAGGGTTTCATCCCTGTTTTTAATGGTAAGATATCTGTTTGAGTCAAAATCAGGAATAGGCAAAAAAATCAGAAACGTCTTTGAAAATAGCTCCATTGTTAATGCATACACTTCCATAAGCAGGGCAAGCTATGGAATGTATCTTGTAAACAGGACAGTTCTCATTCCCGTTGAGCTGATGGTTGCCACCATGGCGCTGAGCGGAACCAGAACATGCATTTTCATATTGATTTTAATGGTTGCGGCCAATCTCATAGCATACATTGTAGTAATTATCTTCAACAGGATTCCGTTTATCAAAAGGTTTTCAGGATACCATTAGGTGGCATTATGAAGCTTTCAGTGATAATGCCCGCTTTCAATGCTGAAATGTATATCAGAGAAGCCATTGAAAGCGTTCTTGACCAGGATTTTGATGATTATGAGCTTATCGTTGTCGATGACGGTTCAACCGACGATACATTAAATATAATAAATTCATTTGATGATTCAAGAATTAACACAATCACTCAAAAAAGATGTGGTCCCGGAGCTGCCAGAAACGTGGCATTGAAAATGGCCAAAGGTGAATATGTAATGTTTCTTGACAGCGATGACTTTTTTTTGGATGATGCTTTCAGGACTGCCTACAGTGAGGCAAAATCAAATGACACAGACATTTCCATTTTTCAGATTATAAAATATCATGAGGGCACATTCAGCCAGAACGACTGGTTCAATCTCGATAACTTCACAGATGATTTTGAAAACAGGGTATTTGCACCTGAAGAGTGCTGTAACTTTCTTTTTGACATTTCAGTAAGTGCCTGTCAAAAGATTTTCAAAAGGCAGTTTCTTGAAGACATCGGCGCCGAATTTCCTGAAGGAATATACTTTGAGGACATGCCCTTTTTCTTCTATACTTTTTTAAGCTCAAAAAGAATTTCAATCATTAAAAGGCATCTTTATGCCCGAAGAAAACATTCCGGATCCATTACCGAGTCAGTTGATGAAAAGTTTCTTGACACCGTCGAGGCAGGCCAAATCATGATGGACATCTTTACTGAAAACGGATGGTATGATACATACAAATTTGATTTGATTGCCTTTAAAATCAATGGTCCTCGATATGCTTTAATGGGCATTGAAGAAAAATACCAGAAGGACCTTTATGATTTAATTAAAACGGACTACGAATCAATTAAATCAGGTCCGTATTATGAGGACTATCTCAATAATCTCGGACCCGTCAAAAGAAAGTTCTTTCATGACATCCTTATGTCAAAGGACTTTGAAGATTTTAAATCACTTTAAATATTTTCAAGGACAATATATATCCAAGAGGTATTGACTATGAACATAAATGAATATAAGGGTCATATCGGAAAGATATTGTTTGGTTTAAGTGTGCTGATTTTTGGCGCAATGATTTTTACGCCGTTGAATAACGTTTTCATTCACGCAGATGAATATTTTACTCTTTTTGTCGTTAAGTTTTCACTTTTTGACATCATAAACATTAACGTTCATGACGTTCACCCGCCGCTGTACTACATTATCGTAAAGGCAGTCGAAAAGCTGCTTGGTGCAATGAACGTTTCATACAGCAGTCTGTTTTTAATCAAGATAATGTCAATCATCCCGTACGGTTTGATATTGGTTTTCTCAGCACTGCAGCTGAGAAAGGAATACGGATGGCTGAGCGTTGGAATATTCACATTCGCCCTCGGATGCATGTCACAGTTTTTCATGCATTTCATACTTGGAAGGATGTACAGCCTTGGAATTGTTTTCCTTCTGATTTCATTTTACTTCATGAAAAACATACTGAAGGACTGCGATACCAAATCATGGATATTCTTTACAGTGTTTTCAGTACTGGGCGCTTATACTCATTACTTTGTAGCGATATCTGCAATTGCCCTGTATCTGATGGTTCTCATATATACTCTTTTAAACAAGCAGTCACTTAAAAAATGGCTGATATCAGTTGCATGCGGAATTGTAATGTATCTTCCGTGGATTTATTCACTCATAAACCAGCTTGCAAAGGTACACAAATCATACTGGATTAAGAATCTCACATTCGGCTATTTCATAAAGTGTCTCGGATATTTTTCAACAAACAGCGATGCCGTAATCATACAGATTCTCGCAATTGCGGCACTGGTATTTTTCATTTACGCGCTCTTTAAAAACACAGACGGCATTCTGGACAGTGAAAATTACTTCATCCTGAGCGGTATTGCAGCGTTTGTTTTGACACTTGTTATCGGAAGCGTTGTTTCAGTTGTCTTCAAGCCTATTCTTGTTGCAAGATATCTCATTCCGGCCTCAGCCATACTCTGGTTTGCAGTTTCAATACTTGTTGGAAAGATAGAAAACAGCAGAATACTGACCATTTCAATAGTTTTAATCATGCTTTTAAGTGTCTGTGCAGTTGCAGATACCGTAAGCTACAACGACACACTTCTTCATGACGGTACAGACCATGCAAAACTTCTGGATAAAATAAATGAAGGAGATATTGTAATATTCAACTCAGGTGTCGGGCTTCTTGAATTTGCAGACTATGTAAATGCCACAGACATATATACAATAGAGCTTGACGAGCCTTTGGGTCTTTCAGATGATGCAATGCATCAAAGATATGACTTTAAGGAACTTAACGCTACAGGTATCGAGAATCTTGTTTTGGAAAACCCCGACAAGAAAATCTATCTCGTCGATGCATGGGGAGATGAGAAATTCGACAATCTCAACAAAACAGATGCGGGCAAAATCGTTAACGTCAAATTCTATGAGGTCTGAAAAAGAATCTGATTCCAAATAAAATCGCAGCCTGCAAAATAGCTGATAAGAACTGATGTGACAGTTAAAACAACAAATATATAAAATACTTGAAGGGGTGCAAACATGATGAATACTATCGCCCCTATTATTTCAGCTACTGCAAATATTGTTCTTTTGTTTTTTATATCTATATAGCTCAATACGCCAAGCACGACAGGTGTGAATATGATTGCCAAAATGTAAAGACAGGACATCTCAAGGCTTATTATGCCGTAAAGCGGTTTGTTTAAAAGATACATATAGAGATACATTTCAATGACTGTGAGGAAAAATCCCTGAACCCCTCCGCAGATTGCCTGTGAAAGAGTATGCTTTTTTAAAAGAACCCTTGACCAAATTACAAAAGGATAGATGATGCCAAAAAGAGCACCCAAAGGGCCTAAAAGTAATATCAATGCGCCGATCGGTCCGCTTATGCCTGTGGTGTGAACACTAATTTTCCATTTTGATGTGATAATCAGGACAACTCCCGTATTTACGCAGTAGCATAAAAGAAGGAGCGCCAGAAAGTTATCCGCATCAGCAAAAAGACACACCAGAAATCCGATGAAATATGATATGATGCCGACAACGAGTGGGGCAAATCTGTCCTGGCGGTTTGAAATGTCAAAGTCGGTATTGAGCCTTTTTGCCCAAAACACAATAATTAGGATAGGCAATATTGAAGTGAAAACAAGTGATATTGCCTCCATGACAATGAACTTTCCTAAATTAAAAATGCCGTTTTCAAAGGACAGTATCACACAGATTATTAAAAATAACGGTATGGTAATTATCGGTGGCTGTGTCAAATCGGAAATCCTTTTTGCAATTTTTAATTTATTCATAAAACTATTTATTTGATATTTTAATTAATAAGTATTATGAAAATCAATCAAAAACCAAGAGCAATGATGTTTCCCGCACCTGCAGTGGTTGCAAGTGCATATGACGAAGATGGAAAAGCGGACTGCTGTACACTGGCATTTGCAACAATGTGTTCCCATCACCCGCCGGCAGTAATGATAGCAATCAACACCACACTTAAAAGAAAAACCCTGAAAAGCATTCTCCACACAGGGGAGTTCTGCATAGGTTTTCCAAGCGTTGAACATGTGGCCGAAACAGATTATATGGGAATAGCTTCAGGATATGATACAGACAAAATCAGGGATGTGGGATTCACGTTTTCCGATGGGAAAGTGGTAAATGCACCAATCATAAATGAATTTGCAGCATCACTTGAATGCAGGTTAATTCATACGGCAGATGTCGGAAGCCATACTCAACTTACAGGTGAAATCGTCAATGTCCGGGCAGAAGAGGATATACTGGATGAGAAAGGCAAAATATCCTATCAAAAACTAGACCCGATATGTTATGATGACGTTTCACACACTTACTTTTCAATTGGCAGCCATGTTGGCGATGGTTTTAAGATAGGGCTTAAATTCAGGAAATGATTTAAATTGTTGCAGTGTCAATAGTTGTCAATGCAACATTTATATATGATGAAGATATATCTATAATAATGAAATCATTAGTAGTATATTATTCAAGATCAAATATAACAAAAAAACTTGCAGAAGAAATAGCCCGAAAAACAGATTCAGATATAGAAGAAATTAAACCTAAAGTAAATTATCACGGTAAATTAGGATACGCTCGAGGTGGAAAACACGCAATCCAGGAAAAAATAATCGACCTGGAGACTTTGCAGTATGATCCGGGTGATTATGATCTGGTATATCTTGGAGCACCTGTCTGGGCATCCAAAGCGGCAAATCCATTAATAACCTACATAAAACAGAATGAAGGAAAATTCACAAACGTCAAATTCTTCATCACCGCAGGTGGAAGCGGATTCGATTCAACTTTAGAACAGCTCGAAGAAAAGGTAGGAGTCAAACCGCAAAAAACTCTTGCATTAACAACAAAAGAAGTCAAAAAGGATTTATTCAACTCCCAACTTGAATCATTTTTGGAATAGCGGATAAGAATGTCATTGGAAGAGTTTAAAAATACCGAAGCTTCTAATCTTTCTGTGGGAAAACTGATTTCGATGATTGCAAGAGGTCATGCAATCTACATCAATCACCACATTGCAGAATATGATATAAACTCAACACAGCTGCATCTGCTTTACGAAATATCATACAAGGACAATATCAACCAGGAACAGATATCCAGAAGATGCAACATCAACAAGGGAGCCGTTGCCAGGTCAATTAAAAAGCTGGAAGATAAGGGATTTGTCATAAGGCAGGTGGATGAAAACAACCGCCGCCAGAATAAGGTTTCACTTACTCCAAAAGGAAAGGAAACCCTTGATAAAGCAAAGAAAATCATTGAAAAATGGGAAAATGAAGTGATTCTTGAAGAAGGGTATATTAAAAAGGAACTTCTGCAGCAAATTTTAAAGGAAATAGCTGTCAAAACAATAGAATTAAATCAGGGGAAGAGAAATGAGTAAAAGCAAAAACATTGAAATGATAACAGGAGATCCGAAAAGGGCAATCAGGAAACTGGCATGGCCTATGATGGTTTCCATGCTTCTGATAATGTTATATAATCTTGCAGACAGCATATGGGTAGCGGGACTTGGAGCTGACGCTCTGGCTGCAATAGGATTTATCACACCGCTTTTTATGGTGCTTATAGGACTTGGAAACGGTATAGGTGCAGGTGCAAACTCACTTATTGCAAGAAACATAGGTGCAAAAAGGTATGATGAAGCAAACAATTCAGGTCTTCATGCGGTGGTGCTGTCAATTATCGTTTCAATCATATTCACAGTTTTAATTGAGGTCTTTATGGTGCCTATCCTTCAGTTTATGGGAGCAGGTAAAACAATAGGATATGCAATGGACTACAGTTACATCATATTCGGATTTCTGTTCGTATTCGTTTTCTCAGGTGTTGCATCAGCAATATTCAGGTCCGAAGGTGACATGAGACGTGCAACAATAGCAATAGCAGTTACCGCAATTTTAAATATTATTCTGGATCCCTTATTTATCTATATATTAAATCTCGGAATTGCTGGAGCAGCATGGGCAACAGTAATATCAGCAAGCATGTCATGTATTGTAATGAGCTACTGGATATGGGGCAAAAAGGATTTATACCTTGATTTGTCACCTAAAAACTTCAAATATTCCTCAAGAATCATGATTGACACACTGCAGGTTGCAATTCCTTCAACACTGGAAAACGTTATTTTCTCAGCATTGGCCATTATCATCAACTCACTTCTTGTAATGGCTGCCGATACAACTGCGGTTGCGGTATATACCGCATCAATGAGGATTGTTCAAATGGCAATGATTCCGCTTTTGGGTATTGGAACTGCAGTACTGACAGTTTCAGGCGTTGCATATGGTGCGCACAATCACGTAAACCTCAAGACTGCCCATTCCTATTCAATCAAACTGGGTTTTCTCTTCTCAATTTCAATAGGAATCGTGATGTATGTATTTTCATCCCAGATTGCAACAATATTTTCATACACTGCAGCAAGTGCTGCAATGGCGCCTCAAATTGCAACTGCAATATCCGTTCTTACCCTCTTTGTGCTTGCAATTCCTCATGGTATAATGTCATCCATGATGTTTCAGGGTGTCGGAAAAGGAGTATATTCTCTAATAATTACTCTTTTAAGGTCACTGATACTTGAAAGCGTATTCGCATATCTTTTTGGATTCATATTCGGATGGGGAGTGGTTGGTATATATGCCGGTGTGGTATTCGGTTGTTTTGTCGGAGGAACCCTCGGTTACATCTGGGCGAAATTCTTTATCCGTGAATTCAAAAAGATTTCCATCAGAAAATACGTACCGCAAAATGAATGAATAAATAGTCCGAAAACGGACTATTTTAAAACTTTTTTTTTTAACTGGCCGAATTGACCTTAATGAATATGCAGTTTTTGAGTTCTCCGACTTGTGTGGTGTTCAAATCGTCAGGAAGTTCTATTTTTGAGTTTTTATCGACAATGAAGTATATGTCCTTGTCGCTGTTTTCTGCAACGTCCTCATTGAATTTGAAATTATAGTTAGGAAGATTCAATGTGGTAATGTAGTCGGGCCTGTAGGTTTTGTTGTCTATGGTGAACTTGTAGAACTGCTGTGTTTCGTTGAGCTCATCAAAGAAACGGACGTATTTGGTCATCATATCAAAAATGACTATTGTGTTATTGTTGTTCATGTCATCGAGAAGGTTCTGGATTTCAACTGTCTTGTCATAGGTATCTGAAATCTCACTGTACTGATTGGCAATGCCCGCACATCCGATTACAAGAATAAGCAGTGTTACCAGTATCATTGACTTGTTGAATGTGAACTTTGACATGAGTATTGAAAAAGCAAGCCAGAATATGCCTGCAGCAGGAACCAGAATTCTTGGAAGCAAGATAGGTTTAAACAAAAGGGATACGATAATGCTTAAAACCACGGTTGCGATGAATACGAAAACTCCGCTTAATATATAATAATCATCACTTTCATGATTTTCATAGTATCTTTTAGCTGCAAATGCCCCGACAACCAGAATAATGACTGAAAAGATGCATGCAATTGCAAATCCGAATGATGGAAACGCTGATGCAAATGATGTGATTGAGCTTTCAACTGTAGGGGTTTTAATCCAGTATGACTTGTGAACGCCTGATACCTGATTTATCAATGTGAAAAGCCATGGTAGATACAGGATGACGTTCAGGGCACATGAAATGATGAAATTTTTAAGCTCTGATCTGTCTTCAAATATGATGTGCAGTAAAAGGAAGAGGTAAATGCATATTGAGGTAATCGCTGTTGCATAAAAGCAATAGGCTCCCAGAACTGAAAATACGGACAGTAAAACCCAATATTTAAGACTTGGTTTGTTTAAAATGTCGAGAGCATAGATGAAACTTATCACTATAAACAGCAATCCCCAGCTGTACATTCTTGCTGTGAGATAGAAGGTAAGGAAGTTTGCCATTGCAAGAACGGTAAATGCAAACAGTCCGCCTGCATACCAGCCGTATTCCTTTCTGATTTTGGTAAGTGAAAATCCGAGAAGCACAATGTAAGGAATTAGTGAAATGAATTTTACAAGTATGACTTCATTGAAAGGTATGTTCAATAGCATGAAGACTTTTAAAACCGCTTTAACGATAAAATAGTACAATGGAGGGTGCACGTCGGCAGAGGTAAGTGAAATGATATTCATGAACCCCAGCTTTACCAGACCATTTGTAAACCATTCATCGATTGAGAGAAACGGCTTTGCAAAAAGCAAATAAATCATCAGTCCAAGTCCTGCAAATGAAATTAGAAACAGTATCTTTCCCGTAAGTTCCTTTTTATTTTCATATTTATCCATAATATCCCATTTAAAAATAATTGACAAGATTATATTTATTTATTATAATATTTAAAATCTTGAGATGTCAATTTTTCAATTAAATATATTAACATTATTTTTCATATTTAATAATGTAGTAAGGATTTAAAACACGAAATGCGCAAATAATTCTTATTACATGACATGTTATGTAAAAAAATTTTGACAAAATATATTTTTGTTCAAAAAATGCGAGTTGAATTTTAAATGGATAAGTTGAAAACTAAAATCTTGTTGATTTCATTATTGTTGTTGTTGCTGTTTTCTGTTCAGTCAGTAGCAGCGGTAAGTGATAATGATGGAAACCTAACAAGCGAAAGTATTGATTTATCTATATGTGATAACGAAGACTATATCAGTCCTGATGATGTTTTAAGCGCATCAGATAATTTGGATGAATTGGGTGCTGATGAGATTTCATTCACCGTATTAGCGGATGAGATTTCTCGTGGCGGAAATGTTGAATTGCAGCATGATTATTACATATGTTCTGATTCTGAGTCCACTATTACTATCATAGGTGATAATAGAATTATTGATGGCAGAGGTGCGGTAATTGATATGGCAGGAACAACTATTCAAGCATTTTATGTAGAAGATTCTGGTGTAACAATTAAAAACCTAACAATCAAAAATGCTAACTTTAATGGTAATGGAGGAGCTATTTACTTCTATAGTTCCGGTACTGTTGAAAATTGTAATTTTGTTAACAACACTGCAACTGAAAACGGTGGTGCAGTTTTCTTCAATAAACGTGGTAATGTGGCAAATTGTAATTTTACAGATAACACTGCTGGATATGCTGGTGGTGCAGTTTTCTTCCAGGATAACAATTGTGAAGTAACAAATTGTAATTTTGCTGATAACACTGCTGAAATTAGTGGTGGTGCTATCTATATGGTGTTGGGTAGTGTTGAAAATTGTAGTTTTACTAATAACTCCGGTGAATTCTATGGTGGTGCTATCTATATGAGGTTTAGTAGTGTTGAAAATTGTAATTTTACTAATAACTCTGCTGTGTATGGTGGTGCAATCAATATGGAGTGGGGTAGCTTTGAAAATTGTAATTTCACTGGCAATAATGCGTCTGCTGGTTCGGCTATTTTCTTTTGGGATACATCAGCCACTAAAACTGTTTCCAATTCTATTTTCTTAAACAATAGAGCGAATGCAGAAACATTAGAAGTAACCAAAAATGAAAATAACATTACAATTACTTTCACAGGTAACAATAACCTTCTAAACGCAATCTATTCCAGAAATGATGGCGAAGTTACCTTTACCAATGTGACCTATTGGAGTGCAAACGGAATCAACAGCACAGGCAATTTCCCTATCAAACCACCAAGATCCAACAGGCAAGCCGGTCAAAACATCACTTTAGAAATTTTTGATTCTGATGATAAGCTTGTTGAAAACGTTACTTTAGTAACTGACATTAACGGTCAGGCCATATATGACTTAGCTAAACTAGGCAACGAAAAATACAGATATAATGTCTATCACTTTGAAGACAGCTATTACACCTATGCTGAAAGCAACGGCACATTTACCAATAGTCTGGGTGATTTCAATCTATTGCAAAGGGATATCAATGGAGCTGCTGAAAATTCAGTGCTCACTTTAAACCGCAGCTACACATTCACTGTAGGCATGGATGAAAATCTCGCCGACGGCATTGTCATTGACAAGCGAATTACAATCAACGGTAACGGCTACACTATCAATGCACTTAATAAGGCCAGAATCTTCAAGGTAACTGCAGGCATTGTGGTGTTAAATAACATTACATTTACAAACGCCAATGCTTCAGGTGATGGTGGTGCAGTTTACTTTTATGGTAATGGTATTGTAACTAATTGTAATTTCATTGATAACTCTGCTCAGCGTGGCGGAGCATTTTATTTAATAGGAAATGTTATTGTAACAAATTGTAATTTTGTTAATAACTCCGCTTCAGTTGATAGTAGTGCTATTAATATAGGTTTCGGTACTGTGACAAATTGTAATTTTGTTAATAACTCTGCTTTTGGTGATTTTGGTGCTATCTGGATTTTTTCTGGTAATGTGACAAATTGTAATTTTGTTAATAACTCTGCTCGTTATGGCGGTGCAGTTTACTTCCGTGATTATGGTACTGTGACAAATTGTAATTTTACTAACAACACTGCAACTCAAGATGGTGGTGCAGTTTACTTCAATGGTTTTTATCATCGAGGTTCTACTGTGACAAATTGTAGTTTTATTTCTAACAATGCAAAATCCAATGGTGGTGCTATCCGGATGCTTTCTGGTAGTGTTGCAAATAGTAATTTTACTAACAATACCGCAACTCAAGATGGTGGTGCAGTTTACTTTGAGAGTCATTTTCGTCTAAGTTCTACTGTGACAAATTGTAATTTCACTGGAAATAATGCGACTACAGGTTCTGCTATTTACTTCGGGAATAATTTAGAAACTAAAACTGTTTCCAATTCTATTTTCTTAAACAATAGGGCAAATGCGGAAACTTTGGAAGTAACCAAAAATGAAAATAACATTACAATTACTTTCACAGGTAACAATAACCTTCTAAACGCAATCTATTCCAGAAATGATGGCGAAGTTACCTTTACCAATGTGACCTATTGGAGTGCAAACGGAATCAACAGCACAGGCAATTTCCCTATCAAACCACCAAGATCCAACAGGCAAGCCGGTCAAAACATCACTTTAGAAATTTTTGATTCTGATGATAAGCTTGTTGAAAACGTTACTTTAGTAACTGACATTAACGGTCAGGCCATATATGACTTAGCTAAACTAAGCATCGGAAAATTCAGATATAATGTCTATCATTTTGAAGACAGCTATTACACCTATGCTGAAAGCAACGGCACATTTACCAATGGCCAAGGTGATTTCAACCTCTTGCAAAAGTATATCAATGTGGCTGCTATAAATTCAGAGCTCACATTATACCGCAACTACACATTCACTGTAGGTCTGGATGAAAATCTCACCGACGGAATTGTCATTGGCAAGCCGATTACAATCAACGGTAACGGCTACACAATCAATGCACTTAATAAAGCCAGAATCTTCAAGGTTACTGCAGACAATGTTGTGTTAAATAACATTACATTTGCAAACGCCAATTCTTCTAGGAGTAATGGTGGTGCAGTTTACTTTAAAGAAAAAGGTAATGTGACAAATTGTAATTTCATTAATAACACTGCAACAGAATATGGAGGCGCTATTTACTTCCACGATTTTGGTACAGTTGAAAATTGTAATTTCACTAACAACATTGCAATTGTTGTTGCTGGTGGTGCAATTTACTTCTATAATGTCGGTGAAGTGACAAATTGTAATTTTATTAATAACTCTGCTTATTATGGTGGTGCTATTAGGATGGTACTAGGCAGTGTTGAAAATTGTAATTTCACTAACAACACAGCAACACATGGTCAGGCTGGTGCTGTCTACATGGATTCTGCTAGTGTGATAAATTGTTGTTTTACTAACAATATTGCAACTTATAATGGTGGTGCAATTTACTTCAATAGTAATGCTGATGTGACAAATTGTAGTTTCACCAACAACATTGCTTCAGGCAATGGTGGTGCAGTTTACATTGGACGTAATGCTACTGTTGAAAATTGTAATTTCACTGGTAATAATGCGACTAATGGTTCTGCTATTTACTTCTTTAGTATTCCAGCCACTAAAACAGTTTCCAATTCTTGTTTACTAAACAATAAAGCGAATGCAGAAACATTAGAAGTAACCAAAAACGAAAATAACATTACAATTATTTTCACTGGTAACAATAACCTTCTAAACGCAATCCAATCGAGAAATGATGCTGAAGTTTCATTTACCAATGTGACTTACTGGAGTGCAAACGGAATCAACAGCACAGGCAATTCCGCTATCAAACCACCAAGATCTAATAGGGAAGCGGGTCAAAACATTACTTTAGAAATTTTTGATTGCGATGATAAGCTAGTTGAAAACGTTACTTTGGTAACTGACATTAACGGCCAGGCCATATATGACTTAGCTAAACTAAGCAGAGGAAAATTCAGATATAATGTCTATCACTTTGAAGACAGCTATTACACCTATGCTGAAAGCAACGGCACATTTACAAATGGCCTGGGTGATTTCAACCTATTGCAAAAGGAAATCAATGCTGCTATAGATTCAGTGCTCACCTTAAACCGCAGCTACACATTCACTGTAGGTCTGGATGAAAATCTCGCCGACGGCATTGTCATTGACAAGCCGATTACAATCAACGGTAATGGCTACACAATCAATGCACTTAATAAGGCCAGAATCTTCATGGTTACCGCAGATAATGTGGTGTTAAATAACATTACATTTACAAACGCCAATGCTTCAGGTGAGGGTGGTGCAGTTCACTTCTCCGAATATGTTGAAGGTAATGTAACAAATTGCAGTTTTAATAATAACTCTGCATATACGGGCGGTGCTATCATTTTCAATATTGGGTCATTTGGTAGAGTGGTAAATTGTAATTTTACTGATAACACTGCTGGAAATGGTGGTGGTGCAGTTTACTTCAGAGTTGATAATTGTGAAGTAACAAATTGTAATTTTGCTGATAACACTGCTGGAATTAGTAGTGGTGCTATCTATATGCTATCTGGTAGTGTTAAAAATTGTAATTTTACTAATAACTCCGGTGGAGTCTATGGTGGTGCTATCGATATGATATCTGGTAGTGTTGAAAATTGTAATTTTACTAATAACTCTGCTGAGTATGGTGGTGCAATCCATACGGACTGGGGTAGCATTGAAAATTGTAATTTCACTGGCAATAATGCGACTACTGGTTCTGCTATTTATTTCTGGGATACATCAGCCACTAAAACTGTTTCCAATTCTATTTTCTTAAACAATAGAGCGAATGCAGAAACATTAGAAGTAACCAAAAATGAAAATAACATTACAATTACTTTCACAGGTAACAATAACCTTCTAAACGCAATCTATTCCAGAAATGATGGCGAAGTTACCTTTACCAATGTGACCTATTGGAGTGCAAACGGAATCAACAGCACAGGCAATTTCCCTATCAAACCACCAAGATCCAACAGGCAAGCCGGTCAAAACATCACTTTAGAAATTTTTGATTCTGATGATAAGCTTGTTGAAAACGTTACTTTAGTAACTGACATTAACGGTCAGGCCATATATGACTTAGCTAAACTAAGCAAAGGGAAATACAGATATAATGCCTATCATTTTGAAGACAGCTATTACACATACGCTGAAAGCAACGGCACATTTACAAATGGCCAGGGTGATTTCAACCTATTGCAGAGATATATCAATGAGGCTGCTGTAAATTCCGTGCTCACCTTAAACCGCAGCTACACATTCACTGTAGGTCTGGATGAAAATCTCGCCGAAGGCATTGTCATTCACAGGGGGATTACTATAAACGGTAACGGCTACACAATCAATGCACTTAATAGGGCAAAAATTTTCATGGTCAGTACAGACAATGTTGTGTTAAATAACATTACATTTGCAAACGCCAATTCTTCTAGGAGTAATGGTGGTGCTGTTTCCTTCCCTAGTTTTGGTAGAGTGATAAATTGTAATTTTATTAATAACACTGCAACCAATGGTGATGGGGGTGCTATTAATATGGGTTCAGGTACTGTAACAAATTGTAATTTTACTAACAACACTGCAACCAATGCTGTTGGTGGTGCAGTTTACTTCAATTGGGATGGTACTGTAACAAATTGTAATTTTGTTAATAACTCTGCTGACTATGGTGGTGCTATCTCCATGGAGTTAGGTACTGTGTCAAATTGTAATTTTACTGCTAACCAAGCTTCTGTTGATGGTGGTGCAGTTTACTTCAATTGGGAGGGTACTGTAACAAATTGTAATTTTACTAACAACAATGCAGAAGACTATGGTGGTGCAGTTTACTTCGATGAGGAAGGTACTGTAACAAATTGTAATTTTACTGGCAATAATGCGACTACGGGTTCTGCTATTTACTTCTGGAGTACTTCAGCCACTAAAACTGTTTCCAATTCTTGTTTCTTAAACAATAGAGCAAACGCAGAAACTTTAGAAGTAACCAAAAATGATAACAATATTACAATTACTTTTACAGGTAATGATAACCTTTTAAACGCAATCTATTCCAGAAATGATGCGGAGGTTACTTTTTCCAATGTTACTTATTGGAGTGCAAACGGAATCGCAAAAACTGGCAGTTCCGCTATCAAACCTTCAAGATCCAATAAGGAAGCAGGTCAAAACATCACTGTCAGCATATTAGTAAATGATAAAATTGTTTTAAGTGAGGTTTATCTCACAAATGAGAATGGTACAATTGTTTTGGACATAAAAGCTGGAGATAATTATTTCATTGGTGTTCGCCACGACACAGATTCATACTACACTGAAGCTGAAAAAACAATCACAAACATGACATTCAATGTGAATGTCACCTCCAAGACAACCACTAACAAGACTGTCAACATCACTGCAAAATCCAATATTTACAGTGAGGTCATGCCAGGTAAATTACTGTTTATCCTTCCAAACGGTGATGAAGTGAATGCAAGTTATGCAGGTAATGGAATCTGGTGGACAAAATATACATTTGACGATTACGGAGTATATGAAATAAATGCTTCATATTCCGGATTGGATAATGTAAGTGTCAACAACGGAACTGTTACTTTCACTAAAGCCAACTCTACAATCAGTGCGGGCAATAAAACAGTCACTTACCCAAGTGATATTGTTTTGGTGACTAGCGGTGAAAACTCTACTGGAATAAACAAGTCCAGCGTTGTAATCCGCAACCCTGACGGCACACTTGCAGATGCTAATGTCGTTGTTGACGGATTCAGCATAACAATCAGCGGTTTAGGTGCAGGCAATTACACAGTTTACTATAACAACACTGTAAACTCTGATTGCAATGGTGCAGGCAACTTTACAGGAATCACTGTCTTAAAAGCAACATCATCTGTCAGTGCAGCTGATGTTAATGTTACATACGGCGATTCCGTTGTGGTTGTTGTAGACTCAAAGAATACAACTGGAGTTTCATATCAGATTATCGGTTCCGGTGCTGTTGTTAAAGAAGGACTTGTTAATGTTGGTGAAAACATAACTGACATTGATTTGGCTGCTGGTGAATACACAGTCAACCTGACAACTCTGGTTAATGCCAACTACACTGCTTCTAGCTATAAATCCAAGATTACAGTTAATCCGGCAAGTTCATATGTCAGTGCCGAAGATGTGGAAGTTACATACGGCGAAGCAATAGTCATTCCTGTTTCAACTGTCAATGCCGTTGCGATTTATTATGAGGTCATTGATGAAAACAATACTGTTGTTGTTTTTGATATCATAGAATCCGGCTTAAACATTACAGTTAACGGATTGTCTGCAGGCCGTTATAATGTAACTTACATTACAGGTGTTGATTTAAACCACACTTCTGTGAGAAACGCTTCCAAAATCACAGTTAACCCTGCGGGATCCTGTGTAAGTGCTTCTGATGTAGCCGTTAACTTTGGCGAGGCCATATCAATTGTGGTTTCATCAGTCAATGCAACAGAAATATCTTACTCAATCCTTGACAGTAATAAGAAATCTGTTGTAAACGGCAGTGTAAAACCTGGTGAAGCAATCAGCCTTTCTGATTTGGCTGCAGGAGATTACACTGTAAGCCTAAATACAGTCACCGACGCTAACCATACAGCTATATCAAACAGTTCCAAACTGCACATCAGACATGTTGTTACAGTTACTGTTGAACCTGTAACCGGATATGCTGGTGAAGTTGTCAGCTTCACTGCAGAGATCAAATACGAGAATGGGGAATTGGTAAATGAAGGCACTGCTTATTTAACCATCAAATATGATGAAAGAGAAGTGCTTGCCGCTTCCATATACTCCATCTTAAGTGCAGATGAATCCGTTCCTGTTTCAGACGGTAAGGCAACATTCAATGTTAAAATTGGCAATTCGGGCATCTACCCATATGTTGTGGCCTATTCAGGTGAAGATGTTGATCCTGTTCAAGCGGAATCAACACTTACCATTCTAAAAGTGAACACTACTGTTTCATGCTCTGACATATCCGGAAAACCAACCGATAAAAAGGACGTTACTGTTACAGTTTCAGATCACAACAACAAATCAGTTGAAAACGGAACTGTCACACTGACATTAAACGGAAAAACATACAACGCTACTGTTGAAAACGGTAAGGCAGTATTAAGTATTGAATTGCCAAATCCTGGAGAATATAATGCAACCGTTACATATAACGGCAATGAATATTATAACTCCACTACCTCTTCAATTGGTGTAAACGTCGAAAAGATGAACACCAAAGCTCCTATGGCTGGTGACGTCACCGGTAAAGCCGGTGAGAAAACTGACATTACAGTCAAATTTGTTGATGAGAAAGGCAATCCTGTCAAAAACGGTACTGCTACATTGACCATTGATGGTAAGACATATACTGCAGATGTCATAAACGGCGCTGCAACATTCAAGGATGTTGTGCTGCCTGAAAAAGACACTGTGGCGGATGTTTATTATCAGTCAAATGACTACTACAACGCAAGCTCTGCAACATTTTCCGTTAAAGTCAAACATGACAGCAACAATAGTGATGAAAACAAAACCGCAAAACACGTATCATCCAAGGCTGCTGACACCCGACAAACAGGTAATCCGATAGCTATGATGTTATTGGCATTGCTGGTGATGGTTATCACATATCGCAAAAAATAAAACTTTAAAAGAGAATTTTAATATTCTCTTACATTTTCTTTTTTTAATATTCAATTGTTTGTGAAAACTTATTAACACATTTCTACAATATTTAATCATGGAATTCATCCTCAACAGCAAAAAGTATTCTATTATCAATCATGAATTGTATATTAACTACCTGATGGTTGACAGCTATTTCAGGGACGGTCATTCAAAATATGACTATGATATCAAATTTGATTTCATAACTCCTCTTTTAAGTAAGAAAAAAATAGAATTCAGCGACATTCTTGAAGGAACAAAGGTTTTAGAAGATCTGATTGAACAAGAAAAAATCAATTTCATACCTGCAGGCACATATATTGATGAGCATGTAAACGGTAACTTTAAAATAACATATCAGAACTTGGAATTCGTTAATGTTCATGTAGGTGAGGCAATTCCATTTCTAATAGCTCTCAACAGCCTTGTTGAGTATAAGCCAATCGTTACATTAGCACAAATTGAAGAGGAAATGAACTACTTTTTGGACAGGTTCAGAAGCTATTCTGAGGAATAGTCAACGTTCAATTGGGCTTCGGGATATATGAAACAGGTTGAAGTCTTTTTCCAGTAGCAGTTGTTGCATGTTCTGCATTTAACTTCCCCTTCACCTTCGATTTGCCAGTCCACAAGAAAGCTTGGATCTGCAACAAAAGGCCTTTGCATGGAAATGAATTCAACGTTTGTCTTGTTGATGATATTGTTTGCCTGTCTTAGGCTTTTGACACCGCCGCCCATTATAACGGGAATATTAACGTTTTCAATTATGGAATTGCAGTCACCGGCAAGTATCTTTTTTTGATAGTTTTCACGTGAAAAGTACTGTGGAGACCTTGGGCGTGTAATCTGAAGTGAATCAACACCATGCTTTTCCAGAAGTTTGGCTATCTTAATGGTTTCATTAATAGTAAGTCCGCCCTTTTGAATGTCAAATGCGTTCAGTCTGCAGTTTATGTGGAGATTGGTATTTTGTTTGATTACCTTTATGATTTCAAGAACGATTCGAAGGCGGTTCAATGTGTTTCCGCCATACTTGTCTTCACGTTTGTTGAAATATGGGCTTATGAATCTTGTCAAAAAATAGTAGTTTCCCAAAGCTATCTGGATGCCGTCAAAACCTGCATAGTCCATCTTTTGCGCCGCAATGATGAAATCTGTCTGGATTTTTCTTATATCTTCAATTGTCAAATCCTCAATTTTCACATTCTGCTCTGCATGCTTGTGGTACTGTACAAATCCGAGCTGTGCAAAAATCGGAACGTCATATACATGAACGAGATCGGTCAGATCTTTTGCCTCCCGTACAAAATACTTGTAGTTTAGTGTATTTGAATATTTGCTGAATACATCCTGAGGATAAAGTGAGTACAATTCAGTAATTATCAAACCTACGCCACTTGCGGCTATGTTTTCATATCTGTTATATATCTCAGGAGTCATATTTCCAGGCTGTTCTCTTTGTGATTCCCACAAACCTGTTCTGATGACACGGCTGTTGAGTTCAAATTCTCCAAATTTCACATAATCAAACAAATCTTTCATGATATATATTAATTTAAAAATAATATAAATCTGTTTTCATTTGATTTAAGAAAAATAAAAAAAGATGGGAAAATGTCTATAAAATGTATAATAAGCTAATCAATACAGCAAACAATACTGATATCAAATCGTCTCCTGATTCAGTTATATTTGCAGTACTGTTTTGTGGATTGTTAATGTCCCTATTGTTTTTGAAGATATCTTGAGGCATTTCAGCGAGATTGTTATCACCTGTCATACCGTCTAATGCACAGCTAGGGCAGTTGAATGCTAATGAAAAGCATTTGCAGACATCATCCCAGTCTTCATCCCATTCGGATTCATCTTCCCAGTCATCAAAGAAGGTATCCCAGTCAGTATCATCAAGATCTTCGCCATCCCAATCGTCAAGGTCTTCATCATCTTCCCAATCATCAAAGAAGGTATCCCAATCGATATCGTCTGAGTCATCTTCCCAGTCATCAAAGAAAGTGTCCCAGTCGATATCGTCTTCATCATCTTCCCAGTCATCAAAGAATGTGTCCCAGTTGATATCGTCTTCATCATCTTCCCAGTCATCAAAGAATGTGTCCCAGTTGATATCGTCTTCATCATCTTCCCAGTCATCAAAGAAAGTGTCCCAGTCGATATCGTCAAGATCTTCATCGTCTTGCCAATCAATATCGTCTGAGTCATCTTTCCAGTCATCAAAGAAAGTGTCCCAGTCGATATCGTCTGAGTCATCTTCCCAGTCAAGCTCATCATCCCATTCGTCAATGTCATCATCAGATTCCAAATCTGCATTGTCATCTGAAATGTAAATTTCATAACTCTCACTATTTAAATCATCAACGTCTGATGCGGATATTGCGCCGATGCATGTAAATAGGACTATTGAAAGCAGTAATATTGCAAAAATTTTTTCTGGTTTCATTTTTTACCTCATTATCTTAAAAATTTTTACAAGTAATAGTTTGACATGACATATAATAAATCAGTGAAAGTGTTTTCTTTATGGGTGATTTGAAAAGTTAAAAAAAAGAGATAAAAAAATAGAAAAAATAGAGGAAAAACCTCTATAATCCGAAGAACAGATATATTAAGAATACTATAAAGAGTACCCATACCAATGGGCTCATTTCTTTAGCTTTACCGGTTGCAGCAGCAACGATTGTGTATGTGATGAAACCAAATGCAATACCAAGGGATATTGAATATGATAGAACCATCATGATGATTGTCATGAATACTGCAGCAACGATTGCAAGGTTGTCCCATTCGATGTCTTTAATTTGAACAAACATCAATATACCTACGGTTACCAAAGCTGCTGTGGTAACAGAAGATGTAAATAATGCAAGAACGGTAGGAGCAAAGAATACTGAAAGGATGAACAAGATTCCAGTAACGATAGCTGTAAGACCGGTTCTTCCTCCAAGACAGATACCTGTTGCACTTTCAACATATGCGGTAATGGTACTTGATCCGAATATTGCACCAACGATTCCGCCTAATGCGTCGCTGATGAAAGCTCTGTTGATTCCTTCGGTTGTTCCATCTTCTTTTTCATATCCACATTCTTTTGCAAGAGGAATAAGTGTTCCTGTAGTATCAAAGAATGTAACGAAAAGAAGGGAGAATAAAATCATTATTAAACTTGGAATGTTTTGGAAAAGTTCTCCGAATCCTGATGCGAATCCTGCAAATACGCTGAAATCAAGGTCAAATGATATCCATTGAGCCGGTAATGATGGCAGTACTCCATCAGCAGTGCCTAATCCTGCAAGTGATAGGATAACACCTATAATGGCAGTAATAAGCAGACCGACAAATACGGATGCAGGAACTTCACGTACATATAAGATTAATGTGATTGCAATACCCACTAATGCAAGCAATATTGGTGCGGAGGTTAAAGGACCTAAAGTAACAAGAGTTGATGGGCTGGCGGCTATGATTCCGGCATTTGCAAGACCTAAAAATGCCAAGAAGAAACCGATACCTGCACCGATAGCGAGTTTCAAGTCTTTAGGAATAGTGTTTAGAATAGCTTCCCTTAATCCGACAAGAGTAATGATTAAAAAGAGTACGCTTGATAAGAATACTGCAGCGAGTGCTGCTTGCCATGAAAGACCCATACCTAAAACAATAGTATAGGTGAAAAGTGCGTTCAGTCCCATTCCCGGAGCAAGTCCAACTGGATAATTGGATAATAGCCCCATTATTATACAGGCTATACCTGATGCAAGAGCAGTTGCAATAAATACGCCTGAAAGTGACATTCCGGTTTCAGACAACATTCCTGGGTTTACACCTAAAATATAGGACATAGGTAGAAATGTTGTGATACCTGCTATAATTTCAGTTTTAAAGTCAGTTTTATTTTCATCTAACTTAAACAATTTATTTAACATATAACATCTCATTTTCCTATAGTATTACTTTCATCGTTATGTAAATATAAAGTATTCGATATGAAATTCAATATATATCATTTTTAACATAATTTCATTCGAAAATAACTGATATTGTTGATGCAACATATTAGTATAATCATGTAAGTTGAATATTATTAATTTGAATAGAATTTTTCAATAATTATTTAAGATTGTTTAACAAAATAATAAACAATGGCATTCAATTTAATATCAACATTTCTAATTGCAATAGCGCTGGCAATGGATGCATTCAGTGTATCTATGACGAAGGGTTTTACGCAGAAAAATCTCACCGCTTCACAAATCTTATTTTACGGTTTATTTTTCGGTGGGTTTCAGGCTTTCATGCCCATTTTAGGATACTTCTTTGGCAATTTCATATCAGCATTCATCGCATCACTTGCTTCAGTTGTTGGATTTGTTCTTCTTTTGGCCATCGGACTTAACATGATTCGTGAAAGTCTGGGCGATGATGATGAAATCACTGATAATTTTTCCTTTAAGGAAGTCACACTTTTGGCTGTTGCAACAAGCATTGACGCATTTGCGGTTGGAATTACAATAGCTTTAATAAAAGATCCGATTTGGATATCTGCTCTAATTATAGGCATTGTGGCGTTTGCATTCAGCATTGCAGGAATATTCATCGGCAAAAAAATAGGCGATTACGTCGGAAACAGATTCCAGATATTGGGTGGAGTCATTCTGATACTAATCGGAATTAAAATTCTTTTAGGATTATAAAAAAAGTTGTTGTTCACCGGCTTGCGCCAGTGAATGAATTAAAGTTTTTTATTTTTTTCTGATTTTTCTTACAATATAATATGACGCATATGCCACAGCTGCAACAACAATTGCCACTATAACAAAGCTGACCATAGTAAGGAAATTGAATGAACCCAGGGTCTTTTGGCTGTCAAATGTGATGTTTCCCAAACTTGTGTAGTTGGGAGCAATCGGAATGTCCCCAGCTTGGATTACATTTCCTGTGAAATTGACGTTGTCTGCAAGGTCTCCTGTAGTCATTCCCCAGTAGGAGCCGTCATCGTTTGAAAGATAGACATTTGTTACGTTCTTATCGCCTTCGCAGGTAAACTCAAAAGTTGTAACGTCCCTTCTTGTAAGACCGAACCCATCGGAAATTGCCAGTCTGTTCATGGTTGCGATTTTATCGGTTGCATTGGCAAGAACATCACCGGATCTGAAGTAAGTGTATCTGTTCGGAATTGAAATGTAGTCATTCGGCTCCAGTTTTCCTGTAAAGTGGGTGGTTGCTGTTGCAATACCGTAGTTTCCGTTAGGCGCCTTGATGACAACGTGGCCCAGTTTGTATGCTGCCTTGATTTCCTGAATCTGTTCCAGGCCGTCTTCCGGAATGCTGTTGTCGTCTGTAATCATTCCTGCTGTGATGTTTTCAATCTTTTCATTGTCAACACCGTCATCGATTCCGCCGTAACCGATTACCCAGCCATCACTGGTAATGATTACCTGGCAGAAATAACCTCCGGATGTCTTATACTGTTTGATGGCTTCCTTTCCGTGCCAATCGATTTTTTCTATATAGATGTCAGCATAGTTTTCTGCATCTCTTCTAAATGACATTATACTGTTGTTTCCCTCCAACTGCAATACAACAGAACAACATCCTGTCATGTCTGATTCATTGTTATTTTCTATTATGCTTTGTATGTCATGGATATTCTGTTGTGAGGATGTTGCGCTTACAGCTATTAGGGAAGAAAACAATACTATTATGCCTAATATTAATATACTCTTTTTAAAATTCATAAAATCCTCTTAAATAACCAAATTTTAATAAAAAAGATAACTAACGTTATACTAATATATTGCTTTAATTTACTATATAAAGTATTGTATTTTTCAGATTTCCGTAAAATAGACATGCTAAAATTATGGGTTTGTTTAAAATTTTTGTCCTGAAATTGCTGTTTTTGCAAGTGTTTAAATATTGCGGTTAATACCATCTGTTGTGCAGGTCTGTAAAATTGCTTTGAGTATGTAAAATTGTTCCCACATAAAAGTGCTTAATTTAAATAATAAGACAAACTAACACTTTATTTAGGAAATTAAGTAATTTCAAATCATTTTGAGGTAAATATTGTTCTAAGCGTGTAAAAAAGATGATTGAAATGTTGGAAAAATCACAAATTATAGATATATTGAATGATCTTGAGATGGAAGAGGAAATTGAAATACTCTATGCCTGCGAAGCCGGAAGCAGGATATGGGGATTTGCAGGCGAAGAATCGGATTATGACGTCAGATTCATATACAAAAAAGCCAATGCAAGGGATTATCTCTCACTGAAAGATGACCGAGGAGTCATTGAACTTGCAGGTGACGGGATTGATATAGTCGGATGGGACATTAAAAAGGCATTGAAGATGCATTTCAAAAGCAATCCCCAGTTAAGGGAGTGGCTGATTTCACCTGAAGTCTACATTGACAATGGAGTTGAAGGGATTTTTGATGATTTGGGAGGATTTGATACAAATATCCTGAAAAATCATTATTTAAATGTGGCACTAAAGCATTGGAAGAGATATTCAGGTCTTGAATTTGGTAATGTTAAAATCAAAAAGTATCTATATGTAATACGTTCTATACTGTCATGGAATCTGCTGAATAGCAGAATAGATCCTCCACTCAGCATTCAGGATTTGTTGGATAATCCCCATTGTGAGGTCAGTTCAGACATTAACGAAGCAATATTTAATCTGATAGAATATATTCAATATGGCTCTAAATTCAGTGAACAGACAATTTTTAAATTGAATAATTTTATCCTGAATTCACTTAATAGCATGAATAAAGTTAAAAGTGAATCTGTAAAAGACATTGATATGTATGATGAAAGGTTTAGGCTTTTGATGTACAGGTGATGACATGATTGATTTTGATAAAATTGCTGAAATAACATTCTTGGTTATGGACCAAAATCAGGTATTGATTTTTGACAATGGCATGATAGTTGATAGAAATAATCTGGGCGAATTCATAAATTACCAGTTTGATGCATAAAAATAACGTATTTGAATTTAACCATATATATGGTGCATAGTAAATTTAGGAACTTTTTATTTTTCGTTTGATGTTAAAAATATCTGGAGCCTATGATGCTATAAAAATATTAAATAAGCACAAAAATAGATTATATAATATGAATATATATGATAATAAACGAAATGAATTAATCGGAAAAATCTTATTTTTACTAAGCATTATAATTTCGGCAGTAATGATATGTATAATTTTCAAAATGCCATTTTTGGAACATGATGAATGGTTTACAAAAGGAATTATACAATTGTCATTCAAGCAAATGGTTAGCATTACCGCAATTGATGTCCATCCGCCGTTATTTTACATAATCTTAAAGATACCTATGAAAATTTTGGCTATGCTGAATATCAGTTATGATCTTGTAACCCTAATGAAATTCATGTCTGTTTTACCCTTGTTTATTTTATTTGTAATTGGAGCAACAAAGATCCGCAGGGATTACGGATGGCTGACAGCCGGATTTTTTACTTTTACACTGGTGTCTATGGCAAGTTTTTTTAGGGTATTTCTAATAGCAAGGATGTACAGCTGGGCAATACTGTTTTTGGTCTTATGTTTTTTATGCGTATGTAACATTTTAAAAGAATCTGATTACAAGTCATGGATTTTACTTACAGTATTTTCTGTTTTAGGAGCGTATACTCATTATTTTACTGCAATATCTATAGTTTTAATATATCTGATATTGTTTGTAAATATTCTCTTTAACAAAAATCTGGGATTTGACAAGAAAGAGGATTTGAAAAAATGGTTTGTTTGCGTTGTTTTAGGAATCATAATGTATGTACCTTGGCTAGTTAGTCTTTTTGGACAATTAAAAAGTGTTCACAAAAGTCATTGGCTTCCAAGTGTTGACATCAATCTGGTAATTACTTCACTGTCATCAGTATTTACCAATAATCTGGAGCTATTTTTGTTAAATGTAGTATGTGCTATAGTCATATTGGCTGTAACAGTGTTAGTTTTAAGTAAATATCTAAAATCACCTTCTAAAAAGAATTTTTATCTGCTTATGGGTATGTCCGTGTTTATTACTACATTAGCATTGGCTATTGTGATATCATTGGTATTTAAACCTATAATTTTGGAGAGGTATTTTGTTCCTTCAATAGCACTTGTTTGGCTAAGCATTTCAATATTGATGTCTGAAATTGATTTCAAGAAGTTAGCATTGCCTATTATAATTGTTGTACTGCTATTTGGTGCTTATAATATTATGGATGAGATTTCTGTAATAGATGAAAATTACAATAAAACACTAGAGACTTATGAATTTTTGGACAGTATTGATAACAACAATTCAATAGTTATTATTGATGGTATGCAGAAATATATGAGATTTGACAATGAAATTAACAATGCCACCAAATTTTATGCATATCAGATGAATAATGAAACACATAAATCGCCTTACATCAAACTGCTTAAAATTAAAGATAAGAAGTTTAATATTCCTGATGATATAAATTCAAGCGGCGGTAAAGATATTTATCTTTTGGTAGATGGAAGTCGGAAATTAAACAATACTGATGTGGAATTTGACAGACTATTCAATATTCACAGTTCCACGTTCTATAAAATCAAAACAAAATCTGTTTAATCCGGAATTTGTTTTTCCGGTTTAAATTTTTATTTTATTTTTTTTTAAATTTTATAAAAATTAATAAATTTTATAAAAAATACCTATTTTTAAGGGTTATTTAATAATAAAAAAGTATAATATCCTCTAAATTTATTTTATTTATTCTTATAATTTGTTATATTATATTTAACTGTTAAATTAATGGTTATATCATTATTAAATGATGTAAATTGATTTTTTTTAGTAAAATTCTTGTTAGTGTGATATTACTATAGTCGGAAAAGTATTTCCGTATATTATCCATAAATATGTATTAATGTATATAATAGTTATAGTAGTATTTTATCTATTATAACTATTAATATTATAATTATATATTTGAGTATTATAGTAATATTACCACTAATTGTATTATTAGATAAATCCATATTTACAGTTATACAGATAATTTATATTTAACTTATTTCTGTAAATACAGAAACATATATTAATACATATTTTACTATTTATACTCAAGTAATATTAAGAAAATGCTATAAATCAACTGCTACATATATATCAAGCTAGTGATTTTTGCTATTTTCTTCAATAATTACGATTTTTTTATAAATTTTCATGAAATTTATTAATTTTTATCTTTAATTTTAAATTTTATAAATCTTACAATTTGATAAGAAATGAAAGATAAAATTCCCACAAACACAACAAATGAAATTATGATAATCCAGTAGATTAATTTGCCGAATGGGTTGGTATCGTCAATGAATGATATTGAACCAAGCTTTTTGTAGTCAGGAGCGATTGGAATGTCTTCTCCTTTTGTTAAAGTGTCATTGAAGTACACGTTATCAATATAAATGGAATTGTCAACACCTACAAGTGATCCGTCTTCATTTGCAACATAAATGTCTGTAGTATTATTGTTTTCGTTAATGTTAATGTCATATGCAATAATTTCTCTTCTGTCAAGTCCATACTTGTCGGATTGGGATAATTCCATCATTACTGAGATGTTATCGTTATTGTCAAGAGAAATATCGTTTGCTCTGGAATATGCATAATCATTAGGTATTGATATGTATCTTCCAGGATACAATTGGCCAGTTTTAATCTTATCTACTGTAGCAAATCCATAATTGCCGTTAGGAGCCTTGATTACTACATGTCCTTTACCATAAGGCTTTTTGATTTCCTGTATTTCGGCCAATGCACTTTCTGAGATGGTGTAATTGTCATTAATCATTGTGGCAACTATTTCTTCAGCCTTTTGGTTGTCTACGCCATCATCTGTTCCACCCAATCCGATGACCCATCCGTCACTGGTAACAATAACATGGCAGAAATACTCTCCATCAGTCTTATATTGCTTGATTGCCTGTTTTCCGTACCAATCTACTTTTTCAATATGAACGTCAGCATCATAGTCAGAATCACGCCTGTAGGACATTAAAGTGTCGTTTCCAACAAGTTGAAGAATTATTGAACAGCAGCCAAAAGAGTCAGTTTCATTATTGTTTTGTGCCATTACAAAAGCATTGTCAGTGTTTTGATAATTAATTGCATAATATGCGCCAAATAATGAAATGACAATTAAAAAAATAAACAATATAAAAATATTCCTCTTAAAATTCATATAAATCAATAATAAACTTGTAATATTATTATATTGGATAATATGATATTTAAATTGAATTATTTTTATATCAAATGAGAAATTCAGCGATTAAATCTCATGTTGTTGGCCCTTAATTTCTGTTTCATTTGCTCACGGTCAATGTGGATATATTTGTCTGTTGTCTGTGAGTTGGAATGACCTGCAATTGACTGGACCTCAGCAACAGTGAGGATTTCAGCATAATGGGACAGTGCGGTGTGTCTTAGAATGTGAACACTGACATTTTTGCCGTAATTTACAGGACAGTCAATGCCTTCACTTTCTATTCTCCTGTCACATTCATGAGCATATTTCTTTACAATATCCTGAACTCCACGCTTTCCTATTCTATTTCCTTTGATGTTGGTAAATAGCTCTTCACGAGTTACCTCTTCAGCAGCTTTATTTCTCTGAATTACTGGTCTGTAAACGTTGTTGGTGTTTTTTCTAAGTTTTGTGATGCGGTCTTCCATCATCTCATTTAAACTTACAAGAGTATCAAAGGTTATAAAAGTAGTTCTGTCCTTAAGCTCACCTTTTGTAGTCTCTGCACGTAAATTGACATCAATGAATTCATTGTGGTCTTCAGGAAGTTCATAAAATCCTCTCTCATCCAAAGGGACCTGAATGTCAGTCTTATTTAACAGGACAAGTTCCTTAAGCCTCATGCCAGAATCAATGAATGTCCTGCAAATCGCATAATCTCTTCTGTTTCCGCTTTCCTGGATTGTATCTAAAAAGAAATCGCTTTGCTGCCAAGTCAGACTAATCTTTTCAATTCTTTTTTTGGCAGTTTCAGGATCTTCTGCCTTAACTTCAATAATATCCTTCATTTTAATTGGATCGTGCTGGATTTCTTCCTGAACATCTTCTGAGTTGATGAATTCCAATATGTTCATCATGTATGTTTTGACTGTGGTTCTTTTGTTTCCACGTTGTTTTAAACAGTGTCTACGGTAATGTCTTAATTGTTTTTTGACATTTGTACTGTTCAATTCATCTATTCCTTCAGATTCCAGATATTCAATGAATTTGGATATATTGAATGTTTGTTTTTTGATGGTTTCTTCAGTTAAGTTTTTTACCTCTTGCTTTTCTTCTAAGTATTCATCTAGGTAGTCTGTTAGCTCATCAACTTCTATCATAAGCTTTTCCATCTCCTAAAATTTTATACCTAACCCTTGTTATACTATTGATTTTATTAGTATATAAAGACTTCGTATCTTTTCTTTTTTAGTGTATATTATTACATAAAATATACGTTCTCTTTATATATTAAATTTGGATAATTTGGAGTTTTTTTGAGAATTGTTGAAAGTGCAGTAGGACACCTACATCAAGTGGTTGAAATATGGTGATTTCGTTAAATTTTGGATTTATAATAAAAATTTTTACAAAAGTAATAAAATAATTTTGAAATATTTATCAACATATAGGAACTAAAATTTTGTCAAAAAATTTTTCTTCTGAAAAGGAGGTGAACTGCATGATGAAGTACATATTTTTTGTGGTTTTCTACACTATATATTTGTGGTTTTTCATACTATATTTTTGTGGTTTTTTACAGTATATATTTGTGCTTTTTCATTTAATCATTTTCTTAGTAAGTCTGGATAGCAATTTCAAAACAAACAGGAAAAATATTGAAAGAATCCTACAGTATTATGGAGTTCAAAAATCCAGAGTTCATTATATGCAGGGGATTTGAACGATAATGAAAAAAAGAATGGAGTGAAAAATCTCAAAAATATAACTAAATAAGTTAATGGCTACAAAATGTTGCCGCTTCAATTACATAAAACCGAACAATTCACAAGGGATGTAAATGAGGTTATCTTTTTTAACAATATTCGGATATGTATTTGAGATAATTACTCCATGTGGGGATTGATATTTGCTGATTGCCCTTTTAATTTGGCTTTTATCTTTATCGCCCCAACTTACCTCAATCGGAATAGGTTTTTCCATTCCTCTTTGAACAATGAAATCAACATTTTTTTCACTATTCCTATTGGCATCATCATAATATATTTTATAGGAAGTGATGTTTCTGTTATCCAAATTATGAAAGCTTGATGCCACATAAGTTTCAAAGAGCTTTCCCATATATGCTGTTTCATCTTCAAGTATTGCAGCTCCCATGTCTAAAGAGAGATTATGTTTTAAACTGGATGTCGCAAAAAAATATTCATTTGGCTTGGTTGTTCTTTTAACTGATGAAGTAAATGGTTCAATATGGAAAATTAATTGTGTTTTTTCAAGGATATCCAAAACTTTACTGACTAACAGCTTTTTTGCATCAAAAATATTTGAAAGAGAACCTTTAGAAACTTCACCAGGATTCTGGAAAGCAAAGTAATTCAGAATCTGAAAGGCAAGATCCTGTGTACCATTGTTGATGCCTCCAATATTGTTCATATCAGTTGTCACAACTTTTTCAACCATATTGACAATTTTTTTTGTTATTTCACTGTTATTTTGATAAAATGATGATGGAAAACCCCCATATAGTAAGAAATTATTCCATTCGGAAACATCATAGTTTGTGAAATTTAAATAAATATTAATCATTTCCTTATCCGCATCTGCATTATTTTGTATTTTTCCATCAAAAATTAAATTAGTAATGGAATTAGAAATAATATTTTTAAAATTGCCATATTTTAATTTTAAATGTTCGCTATAGGATAAAGGATAAACAGGAATATTCAATAATCTTCTTGCAGCATCAGGATTAGATGAAAGTTTTAATGCAGATGACCCGCTGAAAATCATGAAAATATTTTTAGTTCCGTCATATATTAATTTTCCATTTAATGCCCATTGTTTATCGTATTGGGCTTCATCAATTAAAATGAATAATGGTTGAGATATGGTTTCAAGGATTGAATTGTGAAATGTCTCGCAATAGTAGTTGACTACATCAAAAATATCTGCATTTCCTGTTCTTTTTAATCGGTCACATGAAAAATATAAAATATTTTGAGCTTTTATATTTTTTTCTAAAATAAGATGCTCATATATCTGATATAATAATGTTGTTTTTCCAACATCACGCAAACCAGGTAAAACAAGAAATCTATTTAAATTTTCCCCTGCTAGGAAATTATTAATGTATTTAATAATAGTCTCATAATCAGAACGTTTATTAAATTTTCTGTTTTTATGGGTTAGCTCCTGATTTACTTTAATTGGCATTGTTAAGATTTGATTTTTAATATATGTCTTTTGTAAATCATTCATTGTACTTTCCTCCTGACTATTATATATATTAATAGTCATTTATATATACTAGTATTTTCAATCATATTAGTTATTTATATATACTAGTATTTTTAATCATACTAGTTATTAATCTAAACAAGATTTATTCTCAAAATCATTTCTTTTGCTAATAAATTGTTATTATTAAACCTATTTAATTAATATTGTACTTATCTTATTTAAGTTAATTCCAATTGTAATTACTTTAAAAAATTGTTATGACCTTGTTAAATTGATTTAATTAAAACATAGAATTTAGAGTTAATTGTTAAATAAATAAAGTTTTTAATGTAGGTTTACTAAAGAACAAATCGTTTTTTCTCGCATTGCCTCAATAATTTAAAAATAGGCCTTATAATCTTAATAATGAAGATAATACATATTCAAGTTGTAGAAATCTGATGATAATATTGTGAAATTAAAGTTATTATAAATTTAAAAATTTTATATAGTCTCGATGATAAATATTAATCACGATGAAGAAAATCAACAAGATTCTAATTGCTGCGGTTATTATACTCATTGTTTTTGCAGCAATAACAACTTTTACACAAGATAATGTTCAAACTTTAGATGAATATACAACAATTATCGGAAACAATTCCAACGGTACAGTCTATAAAATAACCTGCGGAAACAACTCATCCACCGATACCGCAATTGTAATACTGGGAGTCCACAGTCTTGAAAGCGGAATTCACAATGCAACCAATGAAACAATAATGAAGTTCACAAAAAACGACACCCTTAACAGAAAATACATAGTTTACTTCATTAAGCTCAATTTCAAGGACAGCGGAATGAACACAAGCGATTATGATACCAACAGACATATGGGAGAACTTTTGGCCAATGAATATGTTGTTCCGGATATCGAGAAATATGATCCTTATGTTGTCGTTGACGTTCATGAAATGGAAAACTATTGGGACAAGCAGAGATATGTTGGTGTTGTTGACAATAAGTCAACCACTACTATGGAGTATGCCGATAAAATAAGTGAATATACAGGTTTTCCAGTATATACCGTTAATGCGGGCACTTCACCGAAATGGGTAACTATTCCTATCGCCAAAAAGAACCATAATGTGATTTTATTTGAAACTGCCCAGGCCGACAATCAGGCAAACAAAACACAAACAGCAATAGATCTGGTAAGGGCAATCGACAGTTTGACTGTTTATTGAATGGGTGGTTTTTTACCAATCATTCAGCTCATGATAGGTCATGTTTGCATTGAGTGGTGTTAGGGACGGTCTTTTTTCTACAATCAGCGCATATCCGTCACTACCTTCTGGATATTGCTTAACTAAATCAGAGACAATCATAATCAAATCATCACTATTTTGATTTTCATCCAATGGATAGTTGAATATTTCCTCTTTTTCCTTGTCGGTATTGTCGATTACTTTTTTATCAAGCATCTTATGTGCCAAATGGGTTATTTTAACGTCTTCGCAGTCATAATTTGAAGGCACATTAAGATTAAAAAGATTTACTCCCTCAGGAAATCCTTCACTTTTTATTTTCAATACCAAATCATGCAAAACCTTTTTTGCTAAAGTGAAATCATAATCAACATACCATTCGCCATTTTCATCCTGTTTAAATGCGGTTTTAGGGTCTACAAACAGAGAAACAGCAATTGCAGGAATGTCTAGGCTTACCGCTTCAAGGGCAGCACATACTGTTCCTGATGAAGTGATGTCACAGCTTATGTTAACGCCCTGGTTTATGCCGCAAATGACAAGATCAGGCTTTTCATCCATTACATAATTTGTGCCCACAACGACACAATCTGCAGGGCTTCCTGAAACGGAATAAGCCATGCTTTCATCTTCAAGTTCATATGGACTAATTTTTAAATGTTTAAATAGTGTCAGTCTGCGGCCTACGCTACTGTTGTTCTCACGGGGAGCCACAACGGTAACGTTTGCTATATCCTCAACAGCCTGTTTTGCTGCTAAAAGTCCGGGTGCGAAAACACCGTCATCATTGGAAATTAAAATATTCATAACTACAAAACCCAGAAAAGTTTTTATTAATAGTATATTAGTCATATTTTAAATATTCATCGAAGAGAATGTAAAAATAATATTTCAATTTGAGAATTTTTAAACGGTTCTAGTTTTAAAAAAAGAAATAATGATTAATTTTGGTTTAAAAATTAATCAACTGAATCCAATATGTCGGACAATTGGAGTATGACCTGTTCGAATTTGACTCCATAAGTATGGCTTTCATCTCCGATTGTCTTTTCAATGGCCATTTTAGTAAATTCACCTGCTATTTTAGCAGCTTGAGCAGGTGTCTTTCCAATCATGGTTGACCCGACAAATGATGATGCAAATACATCACCGGTTCCGTGGGACACATAGTCTATTCTGTCATTGTAGACAATTTCGCATGTGGATTTCAGTTTGTCGAGAACAATCATTCCCAATTTGCCTTTTTCGTTTGTATCTCCTTTAAGGATTACGTATCTTTTTGTATATTCGGCCAGTTCATTTGCCATTTCCAGCATTTCTTCTCTGCTGAATTCCTCTTTCCATGGCTTATGCAATATATAGCATGCTTCTGTAGTGTTTGGAAGAATGAAATCTCCCAATTTGCACAGTTCACCCATTGCATCTGCAAATTCCTGGTCAAATCCATTGTAGAATTCACCATGGTCAGCCATGGCCGGATCAACAAATACAAGCCCGTCATCTTTTAACCTTGATGCGATAATGTCCTTGATGTAGTCAAGTTGTTCTATTGATGCGATAAAACCTGTGTATATTGCATCGAATGTAATTTCCTCTTTTTCCCAGTGCTTTCTGATTTCTGGCAAATCTTCTGTTAAGTCTCTAACGGTAAAGTCTGTGAAACCTGAAGTATGTGTGGATAAAACAGCAGATGGAAGGATAGCTGTTTCAATTCCGAAAGCAGATACTATAGGTAGTGCTACTGTAATTGAGCACTGTCCAAAACAGGATATATCCTGAATAGTCAATATTTTTGTAGTTTCACTCATTTTTTCAACCTGTAAATTTTTATTTTAATATATTATTTTAAATATTTTTTAATTTTTTGATTAATCCCTTCAGATTTAAATATATAGCACGTGTTATAAATAGTTTTCAGTTAATCATTTCAAAGCCTTTACACATATCCAGCTTGCATCATCGCCTGTAAATGAATCCTTTGACTGTTTAATATGACATGTTACTTGTCTAAAGTCGGCTTCTTGCAAATAATCTTCCAATTGCTCTTTTGAATATATATTCATGTCTAGCAATTCAATAAGTTCTTGCTGGCGTGTATCCCTTTCGATTGGAAGGGCTTCATTGGCTATGAAAAATATTCCCCCATCCTTTAAAACCCGTCGGACTTCACGCAAGTCATTGACAAAATCCGGCCAAAAGTATACTGTTTCAAATGCTGTTACAATATCGAAACTACCATCTTCAAATGGCAAATCGCAAACGGAACCCTCAATTATTTCACATCTCCCATTTTCGACAGACTCACGATTCAGGTCTTTTGATCTTTCAACAGCAAGGCTTGAGTAATCAATGCCATATACCTTTTCATCAGTCATTTCAAGAAACCTCCTGACATTAACTCCGCCGCCACATCCTATATCCAGAATAATGTCGCTTTGAGATATATCGAGATGGCTCACGCTCCACTTTGCAAGCCCTTCGTGATTTTCATTCATGTGGTCAATGAGTTCGCCGCCAAGTTTTCCTTCAGGTTTTCTTGCATTAAGCAATAACTTGTCATTTAGATATTTTTCTTCTTTTGCCATATCAATCATATATTTTGTCTTTTGTTAAATAAGATTTTCAGGCTGTGCAATCACTATTATAATATGAAATACTTGCACAATAATTCGGCATGCTTATCAAATAATATTAATATAATAAATCATTAATTGAATCAAATTAATAAACATGATATTTTTGATATGTTCAAATTTATTCATATATATTAGATTATATATTTTCTTAAAGTAAGTAATTCAGAAATCAAACAATGTCTTTTGAGTAATCTTTTTAATTTTCAAATCATCACTGCAATAGAAATTGCTCTTCAAATCTTCAACAATCCCATTATAATCCTTACAGTTGAGAATGTCCTTGAGATATCTGTATCCGATGTATTTGGAAACGATTATCTTTTCAAAATTAAATGAATCCCATATATAGAAATAGGCTGAAATGATTCTGTTCCTGCCTATTTTATTATTTAAAAACAATAGGCTATTGTAAGTTTCCAAAGAAAGACCGCCATGGTTTTTCAAATCATCGATTTTCCAGACTGGGTTTAGATTGATGCAGAAATTTTTCAATACATATTCAAGCATTCCCTTGCAATTCTTCTTGTCATGATAAAGTTCAGCCATTATATGGTTATTCCATGTATACATCCTGTGGTTTTCATCTTCAGATGCTCTTTTTAAATGTTGTTTGATGTATTCAATAGGAATCTTTTCCTCTTTTTTTCTGAAATTATCCATATAATATTCATTGAATTCACTAAAATAGTAATGATTTGAAAGATATTTGTCAAAAATCCTGATTCGTCTTTTCTTATTTTTGTAGAAAACCCTGGACTTTGAGGATAAATAATAGTCATTGCCCAAAAGTTTGTTTTCAAGGATTCTCTTTTCTATCCTGTCCCTTTTTCCGGATGTTTTAAGGCCATGTTTTTTTAAAATCTTTTTCAATGCCTTTGTGTTGTACTTTTTAAGCTGACTAGCAAACTCTTTTTTGCCCACTTTATTTAAAAGGTATTTGTTTTCAACAAGATAATCCATCAGAAAGTCTTCAGATAAACCGTATTCATTACAAACTCCTCTAACGGCGCCATCAATACTTGCATCGCGCTTGTAAACTAGATAAATGAAATCAAATGTTGCCTGCATCATCGACAGGCCATAGCCCTCAGGGGCATTGTCGCCGTATTTTAGAGAAATCTTTCCAGTTTCAAAATCCATCATAACAATAATTACTATCTGGCTCATAATTTTTAAACTTGGCGATATTAGGCCACGTTGAAATCCTATGATTTTTTCAGTTGAAATTGCACATCGATGATTTTA